>NZ_JAHVIO010000009.1:0-659810 GCF_019801675.1 Halomonas sp. DP8Y7-3 | reverse complement strand
CGGGCCTCGAGGCTGGTCTCGCGATAGCGATCGAAGGCGGCCCAGGCCAGCTCGCAGGCCTGGTCGACTTCGGCCTTCGAGCCGGCGGCGTAGCCGGGCTCCAGGGTCTCGCCGGTGGCCGGATTGATGGCATGGATGGCCTTGCCGCTGGCCGCCAGGGCCTGGCTGCCAATGAGTTGCTTGCCTTGCAGAGTCATGAAAAGGTCTCCTGTGATGGGTCGCGTGCGCGCTGACAGCGGACTATCAACGCGCTGTCAGCGGACTATCAGCGGACTATCAACGCACTATCAGCGGACTAAGGCCGGGCGCTTGGGATCAAACTCCCAGCCGTCGATCAGATACTGCATGGCCATGGCATCGTTACGGCTGGTGACATCCAGACGCTGGTACTTTTGGTGGGCTTCCATCAGCTTGTCATCATCAATCTCGACGCCAAGGCCAGGGGTGGTCGGGACCTTCAGCTTGCCACCCTCGATCTTGAACGGTTCCCTGGTGATACGCTGCCCGTCCTGCCAGATCCAGTGTGTATCAATGGCCGTGATGTTGCCGGGGCACGCCGCCGCAACGTGGGTCATCATGGCCAGCGAGATATCGAAATGGTTGTTGCTGTGGGAGCCCCAGGTCATGCCCCACTCATGGCACAGCTCACCCACCGCTACTGCTCCCTGCATGGTCCAGAAGTGGCAGTCCGCCAGCGGAATGTCGACCGCGTTAAGCTGCACCGCCAGCTTCAATTGGCGATAGTCGGTGGCGATCATGTTGGTCGCGGTGGCAAGGCCGGTACGACGCTTGAACTCGGCCATGGTCTCGCGCCCGGAGTAGCTGCCTTCCTGACCGCAGGGGTCTTCAGCATAGCTCAGGATATCCTTGATCGGCTCAAGCACGCGTACCGCCTCCTCCAGCGACCAGGCGCCGTTGGGGTCCAGGGTCAGACGTGCGTCAGGGAAGGCCTCGTGCAGGGCTCGGATGCAGTCGGCCTCTTCTTCGCCGCGCAGCACCCCGCCCTTCAGCTTGAAGTCCTTGAAGCCGTAGCGGTCGTAAGCCGCCTTGGCCAGATTCGCCACCGCCTCAGGGGTCATCGCCTTCTGGTAGCGCACCTCATCCCAGGCGTCTACCGGGTCAGCCACCTTGGGATAGGGCAAGTCGGTCTTGTCTGGGTCCCCCAGCAGGAACAGATAGCCCAGTGCCTCGACCTCATCACGCTGGCGTCCGTACTGGCCCAGCAGATCCGCGACCGGCATCCCGAGTGCCTGACCGAACAGGTCATAGAGCGCCGACTCGATGGCGGTGATCACGTGCACTGCCACCCTCAGGTCGAAGGTCTGGCGACCGCGCTCTTCCGGGCCATTGCGAGATAGCACCTGGCGAGCCTGGCTCAGTACCTGCTTGACCTCGTTCACTCGGGCCCCTTCCACCAGGGAGCGACACTGCTCGAGCCCCTTGAGGATACCGTCGCTGGAGGGAATCTCCCCCACCCCGCGATTGCCTGAGGCGTCTTCCAGCACCAGCACGCAGCGAATGAACCAGGGCGCATGTCCGCCGCTCAGGTTCAGCAAAAAACCGTCTTCACCGGCAACCGGCACGATGTTCATCTTGGTGATCTTGGGGAACATGAATACATGGCCTCTTGGTCGTTCGAATCGAAAAGGATGAAGCGCTCAGGTCACCGGCGCAGGGTTGAACAGCACCAGGTCGTTGTAGAGTCCCAGGCGGTCAGCGGCGACCTGGTGGCGGCCGCTGGCGACCTCGAGGATCAACTCGAACAGCTCCCAGCCGATGTCCTCGATGCTGGCCTCGCCGGTGGCAATGCGCCCGGCATCCAGGTCAATCAGGTCGTGCCAGCGCCGTCCCAGCGTGGAGTTGGTGGACACCTTGATCACCGGCGTCATCGCCAGGTTGTAGGGCGTTCCACGCCCGGTGGTGAACACCTGAAGATTCATGCCTGCCGCCGCCTGCAGGGTGCCGCAGATAAAATCGCTGGCGGGAGTGGCGGCAAAGGTCAGGCCGCGCTTGCGCAGTCGCTCGCCAGGGCCGATGACATCCACAATGGGGGAGTTGCCGGACTTGATCACCGACCCCAGCGCCTTCTCGACGATGTTACTGAGCCCACCTTTCTTGTTGCCCGGTGATGGGTTGGCGCTGCGGTCTGCCTGGCCTTGGGCGAGATAGTCGTCATACCAAGCCATCTGGTCGATCAGCGCCTGGCCGACCTGGCGATCGACGGCTCTCGGCGTCAACAGGTGGATGGCATCACGCACCTCGGTCACTTCGGAGAACATCACACTACCGCCGGCCCTTACGATCAGGTCCGTGGCAAAGCCTACCGCCGGATTGGCGGTCACCCCGGAAAACGCATCACTGCCGCCACACTGCATGCCCACCGTCAGCTCGGACACCGGGCAGGTTTCGCGACGACGCCGGTTCAGGCGTTCAAGGTGACGCTCGGCCATTTCCATGATGCCTTCGACCATCTCGCCGAAGCCCTCGAAGGACTCGTGCTGCAGGCTAAGCACGTTGGCATCGTCGTTGGTCTCGTCGTGCGTCAAGGCATCGGCGCTGCGCTCGAAGATCTTGACCGGCGCATCGTCGATCAGGGTCGAGGGCTGGAGCTTCTCGCAGCCCAGGCCGATGACCATCACCTCGCCACCAAAATTGGGGTTGCGCGCCAGGTTCTTGAGCGTGCGAATCGGCACTATCGCGGCAGGCGCGCCGATGGCAACGCCACAGCCGTAGCTGTGGTTGAGCCCGACCACGTCATCGACATGGGGAAAGCGCGGCAACAGTTCGCGCTTGATCCTGGCCACCACGTGATCCACCGTTCCCGCCACGCACTGCACGCTGGTGGTGATTCCCAGCACATTGCGTGTGCCGACGCTGCCATCGGGATTGCGAAACCCTTCGAAGGTATAGCCTTCCAGAGGCTCCACGGGGGGCGCTTCACGGGTCGCCAGCGGCAGTTCATCAAGGGTTGGCGGGATCGGCAGGCGGACGTTGTTCTCGTTGACATGGCCACCACGAGCAATGGCGGACAGCGCCGTGCCGATGACCTCGTTGTAGCGAATGATCCGCTCGCCCTCGCCGATGTCGGTCAGCGCCACCTTGTGGCCTTGGGGGATATCCACCCCAAGCACCACTCCGTCGTCCAGTCGCGTACCGGCAGGCAAGCCGCCCTGGCCGACCACAATCGCCACGTTATCGCTGGGATGGACGCGGATGACACGGCTTTGGTTCACCTGGTTGTTAGCCGTCATGGCGATCTCCTTGCTGGGTGCTGCCGGTGACCTGGCTCAGCTCCATCTTCTGGCGCGCACGACTCTTGAGTCCGAGCACGATGGAGAAGCCAATCGACGCCGCGATCAACAGCCACAGCACGACCGCAATGGGGCTCTTGGTAAAGAAGATGGAGTAGGTGCCGAAGGACTCGAGGCTCTTGACGAAGTAGACCTCGGCGGAGCTTCCCAGGATAAAGCCGATGATCAGCGGCGCGACCTCCAGTCCAATCTTCTCGATCAGATAGCCAAAGATGCCGAAGATCAGCAGCGTCCAGACATCGAACATGATGCCGTAGTTGATCGCGTAAGCGCCCACCACACACATCATCACGATAATGGGATACAGGATGTACTTGGGCACCAGTACCACCCTGGCGATGTACTTGATGGCGTAGAACATCAGGAAAAACATGACGACGTTGGCAAACACCAGCGCGATCATCATTACCGTCCAGGTATCCTGGTTTTCAGGAATGAACAGCGGCCCGACCTGGATCCCCTGAAGGGTGAAGGCACCAATCAGCACCGCCGTAGTGGAGTCGCCGGGAATCCCCAGGGACAAAAGCGGTATCAGTGCGCCACCGGTGAGTGCATTGTTGGCCGATTCCGAGGCAATCAACCCCTGGGGCGCCCCCTTGCCCATCTCGCTCGAATCCCGAGACAGGTTCTTTTCCTGGGTGTAGGCCAGTACCGAAGCAGCGCTGCCGCCGACTCCCGGCAGCATGCCAACGAAGGTGCCGATAAACGAGGAACGTGTCAGGTTGGTAAGGCGCCCCTTGAACAGCCCAAGGGAAAAGCCACCGCCTTTCCCCATGTCGAGCTTGGCGCCAGACAGGCCGCTTTTCACGCCCTTTTCCGCTTCCAGCAGGATCGTCGAGATACCAAAGATCCCGATCAACACCGGCAGCAGCGAGAAGCCATCCACCAGGTAGGGCTCAAGAGCATCAAACATCAAGCGGGTCTTTCCGTTGCCGCCATCAGACAGGCTGTAGGTACCGATCAGACTGAGCCAGATACCGATAACGCCGCTGAAGATGCCAATCAGCATGTTGCTCGACATCGACGCAATCACCGTCAGCGCCAGCAAGATAATCAGAAACTTCTCGACATAGGAGAACTTGATCGAGAATTCCGCCAGCAGCGGGGCAAAGAAGAACAGCACCATCGCACTGACCAGCCCACCCACCAGGGAAGACACCACGCAGACGCGCAACGCCATTTCCCCCAGCCCCTTCTGGGCCATGGGATAACCATCGAACGTCGTGGTGATGGAGGACGGCGTTCCCGGAATATTGAGCAGCACGGCAGGTACCATGCCGCCGGAAATGCCGCCGACATAGAGACCAAGCAACAGCGCCAGGCCGTGCTCCAGTCCGAGGGCATAGGTCAGCGGCAGGCACACCGCCACCGCCATGGTCGCGGTCATGCCGGGTATGGCGCCGAAGATGATACCAATCAGCGTGCCGATCGATGCCAGCAAGAAAAAGGTGATATCGAGGTAGGACAGGATTTCCATGGGTCAACGCTCCCCTACGGCAAGGTGATGTAGAACAGCTTGGCGAAGATCAGCCAGGCCAGGGATGGCGCCACCACGGCATTGATGGCGGCGGTGATCACCTTGCGGCGGGTTCGGGTATGCATGTACATCATCGACATCAGAAACAGAAAGACGATGGACACGAACAAGAAGCCATAGCCGGTGTAGGGAAACAGGTTGCCCACCACTGACATCAGCGCGAAGTAGCCGACAATCAGCACCAGCGTGCCGAAGAAACGAACTCCATCCATGGACTCGCCGATGATCGGCAGCGTCTTCTCTCCACGCTTGACCGCGGCGAGAAAGGGCACAAGACGAAACACCACGACTAGGGCAAACAGCAGTGCCAGCGCCCAATGAATGATCGTGGGAAAAAACAGGTGAGACGAGTCGAAGTCGATCGACACACTCAGCGGGGAGGTTTCCATAGCGGCTCCGTGAAGGCCTGTCGGGAGAGCCTTGCAAGATGAGGTGACAGTGAAGGCGCCGGCGACGGGTCGCCGCCGGCCCTTCTCGATCGGTCAGCAGATCACGGCTTGATGCTGCCGATGATCTCGGCGTAACGATCTGCCTTTTCGCGCAGGTGAGCCTGGGCTTCGTCGGACGGCATGAAGTCGGGGATAAAGAACGACTGCTTTTGGGTTTCCTGGATCTCGCCCTCGGCGTAGATCTCGGCCAGGGTGGCGTCGATCTGCTCGACGATCTCGGGATTCATGTCCTTGTTGTAAAGGAAGAAGAATTCCTTATCGAAGGCGAAGTTCCCGGCGTCGCCCATGGTCACCTCGACGTTGGGCTCGACGAACTGAAGCAGGGTCTCGCGATCGGTCTGACCCAGTCCCTCTTCATGGGCTTGCTGCAGCGTGTCGTGACGCGCCGTCAGCCAGACAAAGCGCATCGCCTTCTGGTCATCTTCTGGCAGGCGGGTGTACTGCTCGTTGGCCTGCACCGAGCCATTGATCAGGTCGGCCTGGTCATCAAATAAAAGCTGGTTCTTATCCGCCTGGGAACCGGTGTTCACCGCTACCAGGTTCTCCTCACTGCCGGGGTGCTCGATGCGAATCGCATTCTTCAGCGCGGTGTAGCCGATCTCCGAGACGCCACCCGGTTGAATGGCCACACGTACCGTCTCGCCGCTGCCTACCGCCTCGATGATGTCGTCCAGGCTTTGGTACGGCGAATCCTTCGGTACCAGGTAGGCGTTGCCGGGATTGATGGCGATGGTCGGCCCGATGATGTAGTTCTCGAACGGATCCTTGTAGCCCTCGACACCATACTGATTACCCAGATAGGCCTGATCGTGGAAGATCATCAGGGTATTGCCACGGGGGTCACGATCCAGGGCTCGATAGGCGGCGCTGACACCCACCGCATCAACCTTCATGTTCAGGTCCAGCGCCTCGGACAGCTGGTCGACCACGATGGCGGAATTCTGGTAGGTATCGCCCCCGGTGGAGCTCGAGCCGATGACCACGCGAATGTTGCCGCGCAGCGGGCCGTCAGCGGCCAGTGCCACGCTGCTCGACAGGGCCATGGAGGCCGCCAGAGCGGTGGTGGCCAGGGTAATGGAGAGTCTTGGCATGCTCATGGAGTCACCTGATTGAAATGGTTGTGGGTGGCTTCGTGCTTGGCCCTGCAAGCAGGGCCGGGGGCGGATATTCCGCCAGGAGAATCAGAAGGAACGGGCGCGCTCGATCAGCTGTTCAAGCTGCTTGCGCTCGTCCGCCGTCGGCATCTCGAGCGGCGCACGCACAGAGCCGGACGAACGGCCGATCAGGTCGGTGCCGGCCTTTATCAGGCTGACCGCGTAGCCAGCCTTGTTGTCACGCAGGGCAACGAATGGCAGGAAGAACTCGCGGGAGATCTTGCGCACGGTGTCGGTATCACCGCCGCGCAGTGCCTTGTAGAAGGTCACCGCCATGTCCGGCACGAAGTTGAACACCGCACTGGAATAGGTATTCACCCCCATGGCCAGGTAAGACTCGGCGATGATCTCGGCAGTCGGCACTCCGCCCACGTAGGCCAGGCGTTCGCCGACGGTCTTGATCACCCGGTTGAGCGCCTGCATGTCGCCCTTGCCGTCCTTGAGCCCTACCAGATTGGGATGGGCATCGGCCAGACGCTTCACCGACTGAGGGTTCAGCACCCCATTGCCACGGTTGTAGTAGATCACGCTGATGCTGGTAGACGCACAAATCTGTCCGGCATACTCCACCAGGCCGTCCTGGGGACACTCGGTCAGGTAAGGAGGCATCAGCAGAATGCCGTCGGCTCCCTCTTCTTCTGCAATGCGGGCGAATTCACTCCCGGTCGCCACGCTGAGGCCTGCGCTGGCAATCACCGGCAGCTTGCCGTCAACCACTTCCACTGCCAGACGCACAATCTCACGAAACTCCTGGATCGAGAGATTGAAGAACTCTCCCGTGCCGCCAGCCACGAATACCGCCGAAATCTCATGGCTGATAAACCACTCAAGGCGCTGACGATAGCTGTCGGCGTCAAAGCGGCCCTGGTCATCAAAATCGGTGACGGGAAATGACAGCAGACCATCGCTGATCGCCTGCTTGACCTGTGCATGGGTAAATTTCACCGGGACGTCCTCCTGTCTTCATGTCGTTGCGTCTTCGCAACACCTGTCGCATCACACTTCACATGGCGAGACGTGAGGGTCTCGACGCCCTCAAGTCATACATCATACAAAGTACAAGCTAGACACTTGAGTCCTGACTGACAAGAGGCGTTATGGTAGATTGAGACCAAAGTTCAAGGCGCGCACCCAGCTCCGTCGTGGGACATCTCATGGACGAATCAGCGCCTGACACGGAGGCTTTCAAGCGCACCCATGACCCTGCTCGACGTCTTTGTCTCGACGCTGAACATCAGCCTGCCGGTATTCGCCATGGTGTTTATCGGTATCGGCCTGAAGCGCCTGGGCTGGATCGACCAGTCCTTCGTCAACACCGCCTCTCGGCTGGTCTTCCGCGGCACCCTGCCGGTCATGCTGTTCCTCAGCCTGATTCATACCGACATCGCCCAGACCCTCAACCCCTGGATGCTGCTCTATTTCGGCCTGGCCACCTTGGCGAGCTTCATCCTCAGCTGGGGCTATGCCGCGCTCAAGGTCAAGCGCCATCGGCGTGGCGTCTACGTGCAAGGCGCCTTCCGCGGCAACTGCGGGGTAGTGGGGCTCGCGCTTGCCGCCGGCATGTACGGTGATGTCGGGCTGTCGTTGGGCAGCTTGCTGCTGAGCGTGGTGATCTTGAGCTACAACATCCTGTCGGTCGTGGTACTGGCTGCCTACCAGCTGGATGAGCATGGCGAGCGTCGGGCCATCGACTGGAAGAGCATCCTCCGCCACATCCTGACCAACCCACTGATCCTGGCCGTGGTGGCGGCATTACCGCTGGCGGCCCTGGGCATTCAATTGCCCGCCTGGCTCGAAACCAGCGGTGACTACTTTGCTTCCTTGACGCTGCCCCTGGCCCTGATCTGTATCGGCGCCACCATCTCGACCCGAGCGCTGAAAAACAGTTACCGTACCGCCGTCAGCGCGAGCCTGGCGAAGATGGTGGTGATTCCCCTCTTGGCAACCCTGGGGGCCATGGCGGCAGGGTTTCGCGGGCCAGAGCTCGGCGTGCTGTTTCTGTACTTCGCCAGCCCCACCGCCGCCGCCGCCTTCGTCATGGCCAAGGCCATGGGCGGCGACGAGACGCTGACCGCCAACATCATTGCCTTGACCACCCTGATGGCCAGCATCAGCGTGACGCTAGGCGTGTTTATCCTGCGGATCAATGGGCTGATCTAATTCAGGAGCTGGCTCAGGGGCTGGCTTAGCGGCTGGCCTGCGTGCCCTCGACCACCTCGAACTGCTCGATGCCTCCGCCCTCGCGGGTCGCTTCTGCGGGCAGCGGGTTGGCGTGGGCGCGCTTGAAGTCATCGCTGCCGACCCAGGCACGAAAGGCGGCCTGGCTTTCCCACTCGGTTTCCACCACGTATGGCGCCTGGTTACCGAGTGGGCGCAGCACACGCATGGCAATGAAGCCTGGCTGCGCGTCGATCTCACCGGCTCGAAGGCGAAAGCGCTCTTCAAACTCCGCCTCGAAACCCTCGTTGACATAGATACGATTGTTGACGATAAAACTCATGGTCATTCCTGTGGCGAGAAAGTGAGCCGCCCAAGGCGGCAGACGTACGCAAGGACATCAGGCAAGCGAAGCCGGGTGGGTCATGGACACCAAGCGCGCACAGCCCGCGGCATAGATATCCGCCTCCAGCTCCACTATCGCGGCAGTGGCAAAGCCCACTCCGGCCTGCTCTCGACCCTCGACCAGCAGCCCCGTCAGGCATGCCACCAGCGGCATATGGCTGACCAGCAACAGCGGCGCCTCACCGGCGTTGAGGGTCAGCCAGTCCACCGCTGCCTCGGGCGGGTCATCCGGCGTGATGATCTCCAGGGTATCCATGCTGATGTTGCCCGGTAGCATCTCCATCACCAGCGCCGCCGTCTGCTGGGCGCGGACGAACGGGCTCGCCAGGATCCGCAGGTTCGCCACATCGATATCGCTGCGGTCAGCCAGCCAGCGACCCATGGCACGTGCTTCATCTTCTCCGCGCTCGGTCAGACGCCGCTCGTGATCAGGATAGCCAGGGGCGGCCTCACCGTGACGCATGATCAACAGCTCAGCCATGACGAGCCTCCGTGTCACGACGGTCCTGCTTGACGTCTTCCCGCGGAAGCACAAACTCGACGTCGCTGCTCTGCTCGTTGCGCATCAAGAGCTTGGCCATGTCTCTGGCCGGGACACCGCGGAACAACACCTGGTACAGGCCCTCCGCCAACGGCATGTAGACCCCTTCGGCATCGGCCTTGTCACGTACCAGCTTCACGGTATTGACGCCTTCGGCCACCTGGCCAAGGGATGCCACCGCATCATCGAGGGACTGCCCCTTGCCCAGGGCAAAGCCGACGCGATAGTTGCGCGACAGCTCCGATGAACAGGTCACGATCAGGTCACCCACTCCAGCGAGTCCCAGGAACGTCATGGGATTGGCCCCCTGAGACACCGCAAAGCGGCTCATCTCGGCCAGCGCCCGGGTCATCAGCATGCTGCGGGTGTTTTCCCCCATGCCCAGCGCCGCGGCCATGCCGGCGGCGATGGCATAGATGTTTTTCAGCGCGCCGCCAAGCTCCACGCCATAGCGATCATTGCTGGCATAGACACGGAAGTAGTCGCAGCCAAGCACCGCTTGAACACGGGCACGGGTCTCGGCGTCGTGGCTGGCAATCACGGTGGCGGTCAGCTGTTTCTGAGCCACCTCCGATGCCAGATTGGGTCCAGACAGCACGCCTACGTGGGTAAAGCCGGTCTCATCCTCGAGAATCTGGCTCATCAGCTTGAAGCCTTCTTCCTGGATGCCCTTGGTGGTGCTGACCAGGATCTGCTCCGGCGTCAGAAAGGTGCGAGCTTGTCTCACGACGTCGGCAAACGCCTTGGAAGGAATCGCTACCAGCACCAGGGAGGCGCCCTCCAGCACCCACTCAAGCTGCGTGGACGCCTCTACCCGAGGATTGATGGCATAGTCGGGCAAGTAGCGGGGATTGCGATGATCGCGGTTGATGCTGTCTACCAGCGAGGCATCCCTAAGCCACTGGCGCACCTGACAGCCGTTGTCGGCCGCGATACTGGCCAGCGCCGTGCCAAAACTGCCCCCTCCCAGCACCGCTACCCGGGTGTCCTTGTCGGTCATGCTCGCTCCGCAGTCGATGAGTCCACAAGGATTGTACCGAATAATAGACCCGCAGCGAGACGCATCATCCAGACCTTGCCTACCCCATACCGAAAAACGACAACGCCCCTTCAACAGGGGCGTCGGCGGGCCCCTCAAACAAAGAGGGGCGGCAGCGGGCCCCTTAAGCAACAGGGGCGTCGGCGGGCCCCTGAAGCAGCAGGGGCCTCTCAGATCAATCGATCAACGGGACCAGCGAATCAATGCTGGCTCGTGCATCGCCGTAGAACATCCGCGTGTTTTCCTTGTAGAACAGCGGATTCTCGATACCGGAATAGCCGGTACCCTGGCCACGCTTGCACACGAACACCTGCTTGGCTTCCCACACCCTGAGTACCGGCATGCCGGCAATGGGGCTATTGGGATCTTCCTGAGCCGCCGGGTTCACGATGTCGTTGGAGCCAATGATGATCACCACATCGGTAGAAGCGAAATCATCATTGATTTCGTCCATCTCCAGCACGATGTCGTAAGGCACCTTGGCCTCGGCCAGCAGCACGTTCATGTGGCCAGGCAGACGTCCGGCTACCGGGTGGATGCCAAAGCGCACTTCCTTGCCGGCAGCACGCAGCTTGCGCACCAGCTCGCTGACGGCATTCTGCGCCTGGGCCACCGCCATGCCGTAACCCGGTACGATGATGACGCTGTCGGCATCATTGAGGGCACTACCCACGCCGCCCGCATCAATGGCGATCTGCTCGCCCTCGATCTCCTGAGCCGGCCCCTGAGTGCCACCGAAGCCACCCAGGATGACGCTGACGAAGTTGCGGTTCATCGCCTTGCACATGATGTACGAGAGGATGGCACCGGAAGAGCCGACCAGGGCACCGGTGACGATCAGCAGATCATTGGACAGGGTGAAGCCGATGGCGGCCGCGGCCCAGCCCGAGTAGCTGTTGAGCATCGACACCACCACCGGCATGTCCGCACCGCCGATCCCGAGGATCAGGTGCCAGCCGATGAAGAACGCCAGGGCAGCGATCAGCAGAAGCGTCCAGAAGCCCGCACCATTGAGGTAGGCAATGGCCAGTACCAGCGAGAGTGCAGCAGCACCGGCGTTAAGCGCATGGCCACCGGGATACTTCTTGGGCTTGCCGTCGATCTTGCCGGACAGCTTGCCAAAGGCGATCACCGAGCCGGTAAAGGTTACCGCACCGATAAACACCCCCAGCACCACCTCGACCTGGAGGAAGGTCAGCTCCGCCGCGGTCTTGTGGGCCAGGGTGGCAGCAAAGGCGGACAGACCGTCGAGGGACTCGCCTGCGGCCTTGAGATCCAGCACTCGGGCGCGCTCCATTTCGGCGTTCCAGCCGACGAACACCGCCGCCAGACCGACGAAGGAGTGAAGAGCCGCCACCAGCTGCGGCATCTGTGTCATCTCGACCCGCTTGGCCACCAGCGTGCCGACGACGGCACCGATGATCATCATCGGAATCATCAGCCAATAGTTGCCGATGTTCGGGCCCAGCATGACCGAAAACACGGCCAGCGCCATGCCGACGATGCCATACCACACCGCGCGCTTGGCCTTCTCCTGGTTGCTGAGTCCCCCCAGCGAAAGGATAAACAGCACACTCGCCGCGATCGCCGCGGCGGTTACGAATTGTTGTCCTAGCATTTCGTCTCTCCGCGGTTCAGGACTTCTGGAACATGGCCAGCATCCGGCGTGTCACCAGAAAGCCACCCACGACGTTGATGGAAGCGATCAATACCGAGATGGCTGCCAGCAGGGCGACCAGCCAGCTGCCGGATCCCACCTGAAGCACGGCGCCGAGAATAATGATCCCGGAGATCGCGTTGGTCACCGCCATCAGCGGCGTGTGCAGAGAATGACTGACGTTCCAGATCACCTGGAAACCGACGAAACACGACAGCGCGAAGACGATGAAGTGCTGCATGAAAGAGGCCGGTGCCACCAGACCCAGCAAGCCCATGATGACGCCGCCGACCACCAGCATGGTGACCTGGCTCTTGGTCTGCTTCATGAAGGCAGCGTGCTCAGCAGCCTTGCGCTCTTCCGGAGTCGGCTCCTTTTCCTTCGGCTTGGGCTTGGCCGCAGCAATCGCCTTGACCTTGGGCGGCGGCGGCGGAAAGGTGACCTCGCCCTGGTGGGTCACGGTGGCCCCACGGATGACATCATCTTCCATGTCATGAACGATCTGCCCGTCCTTCTCCGGGGTCAGGTCGGTCAGCATGTGGCGGATGTTGGTGGCATACAGCAGCGATGACTGGGTGGCCATGCGCGACGGGAAGTCGGTATAACCGACCACGATAACGCCGTTATCGGTGACAACGCGCTCGTCGGCCACGGTCAGGTCACAGTTGCCCCCCTTCTCGGCGGCCAGGTCGACCACCACCGAGCCGGGCTTCATGGCCTTGACCATATCCTCGAGCCACAGCTTGGGCGCTGGGCGTCCAGGAATCAGGGCGGTGGTGATGACGATGTCCACCTCGGGTGCCTGCGCCCGGAACAGCTCCAGCTGCTTCTCGCGGAACTCGGGGCTCGAGGGGGCAGCGTAGCCACCGCTTTCGGAGCCATCCTGGGAGTCCTCGAAGTCGAGAAACAGGAATTCCGCGCCCATGGACTCGATCTGCTCGGACACTTCCGGACGGACGTCGAACGCGCGCACCACGGCACCCAGGCTGGTAGCGGTACCGATGGCAGCAAGACCCGCGACACCGGCACCGATGATCAGCACCTTGGCCGGAGGCACCTTGCCAGCGGCAGTCACCTGGCCGGTAAAGAAGCGGCCAAACTGATTGCCCGCCTCGATCACTGCGCGATAACCCGCGATGTTGGCCGTGGAAGACAGGGCATCCATCTTCTGGGCGCGGGAAATCCGCGGCACCATGTCCATGGCAATGACGCTGGCGCCCTTGTCCTTGCAGGTGTTCAGCATGTCTTCGTTCTGGGCCGGCCAGAAGAAGCTGATCAGCGTCTGACCAGAGCGCAGCAGATCGGATTCCTGCTGCTGAGGCTCCCTCACCTTGACGACCACATCGGCCTGCTCGAACACCGCCTCCATGCTGTCGACGATGGTGACGCCAGCCGCTTCATAGGCCGCATCATTGAATCCGGCCAGCTCACCCGCGCCTGTCTCGATCAGGCATTCGTGCCCCAGCTTCTGAATGTGTCCGGCGCTTTCGGGCGTCAGCGCTACCCGCGCCTCGCCCTTGTGCCGTTCCCTCGGTGCTCCAATCTTCACAATGGATCTCCCATGTGGCCAACGTTATAGCGATTGCTTGTTATGGGTTCTTGTTATTGTCGTTTGCACCAGTGTTACCTCTACTGGCCGGTCTGCACAAGAGGGCAACGACAGTAAATTGTGCAGTGCAGCGTTAAAGCAAGCACCTGAATCCATTAAGAGAACCGGCGGCATGCGGGGTGTAAGCTTATGCCCTGCCGAGCGTCGAAGCCCGCCCTGTTCGGCGGCGTGGCGTGATCACACCACCTGTTGCGACAGTGCCTGCTACCCCGCGGGAGGTACCCTCATCACCACGATGCGACTTTCGTCGCATACCCCGCACCGAGTCGGAACGGCTCAGGGGTGCAGGATGATCTTGGCGGCACCGGTGCGCCCATTGGCCAGTGCATGGAAGGCGTCGCCCCCCTCGCTGAGGGACCGATGCTCTACCCAGCTCAGCTCTCCCAGCGCCGACGCGTCCAACAGCGCTACCGCAGCATGCAGATCCTCGAGGCTGTAGGTGTAGGCGCCCAGAAAGCTGAGCTCCTTCAGGGTGATGGCACGGGTGTCGGTGACGCCTGCATTATCCTGAAGCCCCAGGTGCATGATCGCTCCGCCAGGACGGGTACAGGCCACCGCCATCTGGCGAGTCGGCCCCGCCCCCACGCAGTCGAAGACGGCCTCCACGGAGTTTTCGCCTGGCGCGGCTGAGAGTGGATCCAGCGCCTCGAGCCCCGCTCTTTCCGCCGTCTCGCGCCGCAGTGGGTTGAGGTCAGCGATGCGCAGGGAGCGCACCCCACGTCCGCGCAGTACCAGTGCGGTGATCAGCCCGATGGCTCCGGCACCGATGACCAGTACGCTGGACTCGGCCAACGGCCGATCGAGCACTCGCTCAAGACGGTGAATGCCGTGCAATGCCGTTGCCACGGGCTCGGTCATGGCCGCTACCTCGGCACTCAAGGTGGCAGGCAGCTCGATCAGGCTGCTGTCGGCGATAGTGACCGACTCGGCAAAGCTTCCCGGCCGGTTCATGCCAATCATGCTGCGGTTCTCGCACAGATTCTGGCGCCCAGAGCGACAGTAGCGACAATGTCCGCACACAATCAGCGGGTTCATGGTGACTCGTCGCCCCTTCCAGGCACCTTCGACCACCCTTCCGGCCGCCTCGTGGCCCAGAATCATCGGCGGAACACGGCGCGGATCATGGCCATGATAAGCATGCAGGTCCGACCCGCAGATACCAGTTGCTTCAACCTGCACCCGTGACTCGCCCGGCGCCAGGGGCTGAGGTTCCGCCTGCTGCAGCGCCATGCGCTCATGCCCGGTATAGAACAAGGCTTGCATCCTGTTTCTCCTGGTTTACTTGGCGGTGAAACCGCCATCGACATGCAAGATCTGCCCGGTGACATAGGCCGATGCCGGTGATGCCAGAAAGACTGCCGGCCCCGCGATGTCCTCGAGCCGCCCGTTGCGTCCAATGGCGGTCTGGCGTGCCAACGCCTCGGATCGTTCAGCGTCGCCGAATACCGGCGAGGTGAGTTCGGTGGGGAAGAAGCCAGGCGCCAGCGCGTTGGCGTTGACCCCATGCCGCGACCAGGCCTCCGCCATGGCGCGAGTCAGCTGGGCAATTCCCCCCTTGGCCGCGCCATAGGGGGCGCTGTCGGGAAAGGCGCGACTCGACTGCAACGAGGCCAGATTGATGATGCGGCCGTAGCCTGCCCGGCGCATGCCAGGCACCAGGGCTCGGGACAGGAAGAACGGGGTTCCCAGGTGCAACTGCAGCGTCAGTTCCCAGGCGGCAAGATCGACCTCGCCCATCGGCTGGCGCAGATTGACCCCTGCCGCATTGACCAGAATGGTGGGCTCGCCGAAGGGTTCAGCGGCACGCCGCGCCACCTCGTCAAGCCCATGCGGGTCGGCCAGATCGGCAGCAAGAGCGGCCGCCTGGCCGCCCTCCCGACAGATCACATCAACACCGTCGGCCAACGCCTCTGCTCGCCTGGCCGTCAACACGACCCGAGCACCACTCGCCGCCAGTGCTTCACCGATGGCGCGCCCCAGACCACTACTGCCCCCAGTGACCAGCGCCACCCGACCGGCTAGATGAAAGTCAGGACGCATGCTCATACCTCGTCTTCTACCGCCAGCTGGAAAATCTCGTCGGGATAGTACTTGGCCAGACGGATGTCGCCGGTACGCGCGTGACCCTCCATGCCCTCACAGCGGGAAAGTCGCGCGGCGGTAGCGGCAACGGTACGCGTGGCCTCACGGCTCTGACGCTGGTAGGTCACGATCTTGAGGAACTTCTGGGCGCACAGCCCGCCGGTGTAGCGCGCAGCCCCCTTGGTCGGCAGGATGTGGTTGGTGCCAGAACACTTGTCACCAAAGGCCACCGACGCTTCCTCCCCCACGAACAGCGACCCGTAGCTGTTCAACCTCGCCATCCACCAGTCCAGGTCCTCGACCTGCAGCTCCAGGTGCTCAGAGGCATAGCGATCGCTGACCTCGACCGCCTCTTCACGGCTGTCGCATATGATGATTTCGCCGTAGTCGCGCCAGGCGGCGTCCGCGGCCTTGCGTTGGGTGTCAGGCAATGCATCGATACGTGTCTGGATCCGCGCATCCACCGCTTCGGCCAGACGTCGGGACGTCGTGAACAGCCAGGCGGGGGAATCCGGGCCATGCTCTGCCTGGCCCACCAGGTCCTCCACCACGATGTCGGGGTCGGCGCTGTCATCGGCGATGATGCCGATCTCGGTAGGCCCGGCAAACATGTCGATGCCACAGCGGCCAAACAGCTGGCGCTTGGACTCTGCCACAAAGCGGTTGCCGGGACCGACAAGGATGTCGGCAGGCTTGCCGGTGAACAGACCAAAGGCCATGGACGCAATGCCTTGAACGCCACCCATCTGCAGAATGACGTCCGCCCCGGCCAGGTCCATGGCATACAGGATCGCCGGGTGAATGCCGTTCTCGTCACGGGGCACCGAACAGGCCACCACATTCTTGACGCCAGCCACCTTGGCCGTCGCCACGCTCATGATCGCCGAGGCGATATGGGCGTAACGTCCCCCTGGTACGTAGCAGCCGGCCGTTTCCATGGGAATCAGCTTCTGGCCGGCAAACAAGCCGGGCGACAACTCGGTCTCGAACCCTTGAATGCTGTCACGCTGGGCAGCGGCGAAGCGGCTGACTCGCTCGTAGGCGAAGTGAATATCCTGCTTGAGCTGTTCTGGCACCTTTTCCTTGGCCGCTTCGATCTGGTCACGGCCGACGATCACATCACCGCTCCAACCATCCAGTTCGCGACAGTACTCCCGCGCCTTGTCCTCTCCTCCCGCTTCAATCTCGGCGAGCATGCGCGACACCACCTCACGGGTCTGGTCGTCGTTGCTGGAGGCATTCTTGTCGGCTTGCTTGTAGTAATGAATTGCCATGATGTTTCTCCTAGATGTGATCGGCCAATGTGGATCACCGCGCCTGCCTGGGCATGCGCAGCTCCAAGTAGGTGCCACCGGCTCGGCCGTCTAAGCCAGTGGCGTTGCTCACGTTGTGACGCATCAAGTCGTTGCGCTGCGCTACGTTGCATCCAATGTAAGCGCTTACAAATGACGCCTTAAAAGAGGGAGGCACAGGCGTCCTCCCTCGTCCATTTCGCTGTACCGTTATCCCAGCGCCCAGGTGGACAGCCACGGCAGATAGGCAATCATCAACACGACGATCAACATGCCGAGCACGAAGGGCACCGCGTAACGGGCAATCGCCAGCACCGAGCATCGGGTCAGTCCTGACACCACGAACAGGTTGAGCCCCAGCGGTGGCGTGATAAAGCCAAGCCCCAGGGTGGTGACCATCAAGATGGCAAAGTGGAAGTCGTTCATGCCGGCCTCCTGAGCGACCGGCAACAGCAGCGGCGCCAGGATGACGATGTTGGGAGTGGTCTCCATGACGCATCCCGCCAGTACCAGAATGCCGATCATCAGCAGGATCATCAGCCATGGTGCATCGGTGAGCCCGCTGATGCCGCTCACCAGCGTCTGGGGAATATCGAGGCTGGCCAGGCTCTGCGCCAGCGGCAGCGATACCGCGATGATGGGCACGATGACGCCGCACACCCTGGCCGAGCTTTCCAGCATGCGCGGGATATCTCCCAGCGTCAGCCGTCCCTGGCGCAGACCGATGATGACCACTACCACCACGGCCACCGCGGCCGCTTCGGTAGGGGTGAAGATACCGGTATAGATGCCGCCCAGGATCACCACCGGCACAAACAGTGCCCAACGGGCATCCCATACGGTGTCGAGCCAGCGCTTCCAGGAAAATCGCTCTCGATCGCCTTCGAAGCCATAGCGCCGATTGAGCACCATATTGGTCGCCATGACCGAGATCATGACCATAACCCCGGGAATGGCCGCAGCCAGAAACAGCGTCGACGCCGACATGCCAAGTACCAGCCCCATGACGATGTAGGCAATCGAGGGAGGAATCAAAATGCCGGTACAGGCTCCCGAGGCGACCAGCGCACAGGCCGCCGGGAGCGGGTAGCCCCGCTCCACCAGGCGAGGAATGGTCATGCGGCCAACCGCCGCCGCGCCTGCCGCATCGGAGCCTGAGATACAGGCGAAAAAGCCGCAGCCCAGGGTGGTGGAGTTGCCAAGGCCCGTCTTGAGCCCTCCGACACTAGCCTCCGCCACATCGAGCAGTTTGCCGGACAGCCCTGAGCGCACCAAGGCGTCACCGGTGAGGATAAACAGCGGCACCGCAATCAGCGCGAAGGCATTGATCCCCTCGAACAGTGACTCACCGAAGACGGACAGTGGCAATGCCTCGGTGAAGGTCAACATGCCAAGCGTGCCGAGCCCTATGGCCACCCAGATGGGCACGCCAACCAGAATCATCACGACCAGGGCGGTCAGCGGCGCGTAGAAGGTCCAGTCAAGCGAGGCCGCAGCCTGCTGAAGTTCCATGAATTCCATGACGCATCACCTCAGTCGAAGAGCTTCTGGCCATCGAACACGGGGTCTCCGCGCTGCATCCGACGGATATCGGCCAGCATGCACTGGATCACCCGCCAGGCGATCAGCAGGAAGCCCATGGGAATGGCGGCGAGAAACAGCGCCTGGGACACCCGCAGGCCCGGCGTCACCGATCCGAACTGGATGGACGTCAGGACCGGTGCGACAGACAGGTAGAGCGCCCATACGGCCAGTACCAGCGTGCACACATCGGTGATCCACCATCCCAATCGCTTCATCCTTGGGCCGCCCAGGTTGATCAAGACGTCGATGCGAATATGGGCACGGTCACGCACCGCCGCCGCTGCGGCCAGCCAAGCCAGATAGATGAAGGCATAGCGGGCCAGCTCTTCGCCCCACACCGAGGAGTAGTTGAGGACAAAGCGGCGGATGACTTCCACCGCGATAGTCAGGATGATCAGCGCATAAAAGGTCAGCAGCAGCCAGCGCTCGGTGCGCCGATCAACGGCATCCCAGCGCAGTCTGAGCGCGTGCCAGCGGTTGTCCTTAGGCGTTGCTGTCGACGTAATAGCCATTTGACACCTCCGCAGCTTCCAGCAATGAATCAAAGGCCTCCAGTGAACCGGCCAGCTCGCGCTTGGTCGCATCCCAGGCCGCCAGCTGGTGGCCACACTTCTCCTTCCACTGGCTGCGCTCATCCTCATCCGGGATATAGACCTCTACTCCCGCCTGGCGCATCTGGTCGTAGGCATAGGCTCGCGCCGCCGGCACCTTGGCCAGATTCTCGCGGAAGGTCACATCGGCTGCCGCCAGCACGCTTTCCTGCAGTGCCGCATCCAGCCCATCGAACCAGGCCTTGTTGCAGGTGTAGACCTGGGCGTCGGGTACCGACTGGATAGTGGAGATGCTCGACAGCACATCGGTAAACCCGAATACCAGCAATGCCTGCACGCTGGGATCCAGGGCATCGGCCACGCCCTGCTTGATGGCAGAGGAGGTTTCGCCCCAGGCCACCGGCGTGGGGTTGGCACCGGCCAGACGATAGACTTGCTGAAGAATCTGGGAAGACGGCACGCGGAACTTGATACCGGCGATGTCGTCGGGTACGCGCACGGGACCGTCGAGCAAGCCCTCACGCACGGCAACGGTGCGCGGGTCGATACAGATATACGACAGCACCTTGAAACCGCGCTCCTCCACCTTGTGATGGACCACCTCACGCCATGCATCAGAAGTGACCAGGTTGACCAGCCGCTGGTTGTCACCGCACCAGTAGGGGATATTGATCAGGTCGACCTCAGGGGCAAAGGCGGAGAGGTTGGACAGCGAATGCTGGGCCATGGCGATGGTGCCATTCTGGACCTTGGTGATCAGACCTCCCCCGGCGCCCAGCTGACCACCGGGTGCCAACTTCACGTACAGGCGACCGCCTGAGAAGTTCTGCAGGTTCTCCTTGAGGTTGAGTTGCATGATGGGATACGCCCGGGAGGCCCCCAGCGTGTAGCCGGTGGCCATGACCAGGGTCATCTCCGCGGCAGACTCCCGCTCGGACTCTTCCTTGGCGGTGGCCGCCATGGCGCGCTCGGAGAACAGTGTTCCTCCCACCGCGCCGATAATGGCAGCAGTGAAGCCGAAACGCGCAACGCTGCCCAGGAAATGGCGTCGTTCCGGCTGGCTGGGCGCTCCGTCGGCCGTGGTGTCGAAGTGGCGTGCAAGCATGATTATTGTCCTTGTTGTTGTGCGGTAGACGTCGCCTCCGCCTCCGCCTTCATGCCAGCCTCGAACTTGAGGCAGGCCGATACGAAGGTGGCGGTGGCAGCAGCGAGCAGAATGCCCTCCTCCGCCGCCCCCATGGTCCATAGGCCCGGCAGATAGCGTTGGATGGCAACGTTGATGAAGAACGCGGCGAATAAAAGAATGGCTAGCCAAAGCAGTGGCTTGGCAGCAGATGACGACCTGGACATAAGAGGCGGCTCCGGTCTTTCGTTGGCGTTGTGTCGAGTGTTGGCCAGCGCTCCAAACGACGTCAGCAGGCATGGACACTCGGTGCTACACTTTGGTCAGATTATTTTTGTAAGCGCTTACAAAGCGTACTACTCAAGGTAGATTCCTCTATAGGACCTGTCCAGAAAAAAGTCCTCTATAGGACTAAAGGCCAAACCGGCTATACCACCGAGCGAGGACACCAGATGAGTGAGCGCCAGCGAAGAACCCTATTGGAAGACGTCGCCCGGGAAGCCGGCGTGTCCACCGCGTCGGTATCGCGCGTGCTCAACCAGGCCCCCCACGTCAGCGAGCGACTCAAGGCCAAGGTCGAGTCTGCAGTGGCTCGGCTGGGTTACGTGCCGGATGGCTCGGCCCGGGCGCTGGCATCGCGGCGCATAGGGGCAATCGGCGCGCTGGTGCCCACGCTCGACAACCCGATCTTCGGCACCATGGCCGACAACCTCGAGCGCCAGCTCAAGGGACATGACTGTCGCCTGCTGCTGGCGACCTATCGTTACGACCTGGATGACGAGCTGCAGGCACTGCGCACGCTGGTCCAGCATGGGGTCGACGGTATCGTGCTGATTGGCCACGAGCATCACGATCAGACATATGCACTGCTACAGCAGCGACAACTGCCCTTCGTGACCTCCTGGCAGACCTCTACCACGGCCCAGGGGCCTTGTATCGGCTTTGACAATGCCGCAGCCGCCCGCCAGCTGGTCCAGCATCTGCTTGGCCTGGGCCACCGACGCTTTGGCATTATCACGGCCCCCTTCGGCCAGAACGACCGCGCCAGGGCACGTCTCCAAGGGTTTACCGACACCCTGACCGCTGCGGAATGCCCGGCACCTCAGATAGAGGTCGTGGACTATGGCATTGCTGAGGGCGCGGCGGCCTGCGCGCGTCTACTGACGTCCGACCGCCCACCCAGCGCCCTGCTGTGTGGCAACGACACCCTGGCGTTAGGGGCCTTGCTGGAAGCACAGCGCCGTGGTGTCAGGGTGCCCAATGCCCTCTCCATCACCGGCTTTGATGACCTGCCCCAGGCGGCGTTCATGACGCCCGCCTTGACCACCGTCTCGGTTCCCGCCAAGGACATCGGCATCCAGGCGGCCGATGCGCTGATGGGGTGGATACGCCACGGACATCGACCAGCGGATATCACCCTGGAGGCGCAGGTGAAGCTGCGCCAATCCACGGGGCCTGTTCCTGACTAGTACATCCCTAGCCCCCGGAGAAGCTCCTGGCGATGTCTGAAAGCTCTGCCACCAACCCGGCGGGCAAGGAAATGCGGTCTCCACCCTGCTGCCGAAGCTGGCGGCGGCGGTCACCAGGCAAGCGCACCCCCGGCTGGTCGAGCATCGCCGCAAACAGGGTTTCACAACGCGACAGCACGTTGGGCGCAAAGCGAGCCGCATCGAACAGCAGGATCAGGTGGCCCACTTCGGGGGGCTCACCTTCGGCTTCAAAGAACGACCCCGCCTCAAACCCGAAGCGACTGCCGGAAAGGCCCGCGCAGAGCAGTTCGACCATCATCGCCAGGGCCGCACCCTTGGCATCTCCGGCGGGCACCATGCTGCCCTGAATGGCCAGGTCCGGGTCCGTGGTCGGCAGGCCATCGGGCCCGACCGCCCAGCCCTCGGGGATAGATTGCCCGGCCTTGCGGGCCAGCATGACCTTGCCTCTGGCCACCTTGGACAGGGACAGGTCGAGCACCATCGGTGGGCCAGAGCATCGCGGACAGGCGAAGGCAATCGGGTTGGTGCCAAACAGTGGCTTGTGACCGCCCCAGGGCGCCATGGCCGAAGGTGCGTTGCTGAAGGCCAGTGCCATGAAGCCGTCCATGGCAGCGCTCTCCACCGGAGCGCCAGCGACGCCGAAATGGTGTGAGCGTCCGACGGAGACAGCGCAGACCCCCAACTCGGCAGCCACCTTCTGGCCTTCTTCAAGGCCGCGAGCCACCGCAGGAAAGGCGAGCCCCTGATCAGCATCTACCCGCACGACGGCCCCGTCTCGCGTCACCCGGGGCACCGCCCTGGCATTGACCTTGCCGGTGGCGGCTTGATCGAGATAGAACGGCAGTCGCGACAGGCCGTGAGACGGCAAGCCGTCGCGCTCGGCGTCCAGCAATGCTGTTACCGTCAGCGTCGCCTCGCGCTCGGCGAAGCCCCTGGCCAGCATTGCCTGCATGGCGAGGTGGCCGGCCTGCTCCCGGCTCAGCGCTGTGGTCTGCGGCAGCGCGCCCTCGCTGGGTTGTTCAGCTTGCTTCATGACACCTCCTCAGACGTCAGCATGATGGCCACGTTCTCTGCCGTCATCTGACTGATACGCTGATTGGATTCCTCCGTCACTCCGGCAATGTGCGGTGTCAGGATCAGGTTAGGCGCCCCCTCCAGCACCGACCCCGCCGCCAGAGGTTCCTGTTCGAAGACGTCCAGCATGGCGCCCGCCAGATGACCGCTCGTCAGCGCTTCCGCCAGGGCAGCTTCGTCGACCACGCCACCCCGCGCCGCATTGATCAGCACGGACTGGGGTTTCATGCGGAAAAGCCGCTCGCGATCCAGCAGGTGGCGCGTCTGATCCACCAGCGGTACATGCAGACTGAGCACATCGGCACGCCCGAGAAGATCGTTCAGCGTTTCGCACCGATCTATCGTCTGCCACACGGGGTCACTGGCCGGCACATGCGGATCGTAAGCCTGTACCTGCATGCCCAATCCCATGGCGAGTCGAGCGGTCGCCCGGGCAATCACTCCAAGCCCGACCAACCCCATGACTGCGCCCTTCACCTCGCAGCCCATCAGTGCCTGACGGGGCCACTGGCCTTGCAGCATCGCCTCAGTGGACGCGTACGCCCGGCGTCTCAACATCAAGGCGCCAGTCACCACGTACTCCGCCACCGAATCGGCGTTTCCGCCCTGGGCGGGCTTGACCTCGATCCCGCGCCTTGCGCACTCGTCCAGGGCGATGTTGTCGAGTCCCACCCCGAGGCGTCCCACCACCTTGAGATGGGGGGCTGCCGCCAGCAGCGCACTATCCACCTGGGTGCGGTTGCGAACGATCAGCGCCTCGCACTGGCTGACGGCTTCCCGCAGTCGCTCGGGCTGATCGACCAGCTGAGGGTCCATCACCACGTCATGCTGTTGAGCGAGCCAGGCCACCGCCCGCTCGTCCATGAACTCCGAAATCACGATCCTGGCCATGACGATCTTCTCCTTGTTGCCTGCCCACCCCTGCTGCGGACATCTCGCCCGCCACAGGGGACGACAGGGGGGTGGGTGGGGGTCATGCCGCAAGCCAGCGTCCCGTAGGTAGCGGCACATTGAGTACCACGGCGAAGAGCACGTAGAAGAACGCCACCAGCAGACAGCCGGCCAACAGGTGTCCGGCCAAGCGCTTGCGCGTCCATTGCTGATACTGCGCCACCGCCATCAAGGCCACGAAGCTGCCAACGCCGGTCAGCAGAAACCCGAGCCATGGCAGTGCCAGGGCCCACACCGACATGACCCCGACCAGCGCCAGGCGTCGAGGCCTGGAGCCTCCCCCCGCCGGGCTCCCCTCGATCACCCCGCGCAGCAGCAACTGCGCCAGCCGCAGCGCTGCGGCTACCATCACCCCTGCGGAGATGACCGCAGGAAACACTGCACCCAACTGGCTCATCTGGCGGGTTTCCCACAGGCAAAGGCCAGCGCCCACCATAAACAGCACGGGCAACAGCACCTCACTGACGCGAGAGCGGGCGGCCGGTACGGCACGCATCGACTTGTCAGCCGTCATGACGACACCTCCTCGTTAAGGCTGTTGTTGCCCTGCCGCTTGGCGACGCGGCGCGCCTTGACCAACGGGTAGAAGACGCTCAACAGCGATAGCGCGATGATGGTCAGGCTGATCGGCCCTCCGAAGAAGGTGCCGACCACGGAGCCGCTGGCACGTCCCATCAAGAACCCCTGGACGAAACCCTGCTCGGCGATGGGCCCCAGAATCAGTCCCAGCACAATGGGTGAAGGCCGAAAGCCATAGCGGTTCAGCACCCACCCCACCACGCCCAGGCAGAGCATGATCATGACGTCGCTGGCGCTGTTGCGTATGGCGTAGGTCCCGATCACCGTCATGAAGGCAATCGTAGGTACCAGCAGCGCCTTGGGAATGGCGATGATCGACTTGAAGGCGTAGCGCCCGATCAACAGGCCCAATGGCAGCAACAGGCAGGTCGCCAGGAACAGCCCCGCCACAAAGGTGTAGGTGATGCCGGCGTTGGTGGTGAACAGCTCCGGCCCGGTGCGAAATCCCTGCACCAGCAAGGCCCCCAGGATCACCGCATCCGGCGGCGTGCCGGGAATGCCCAGAACCAGCGTAGGAATGAACCCTCCGCCCACGGTGGCATTGTTGGCAGACTCGGTCGCCAGCACGCCCTGTGGGTTGCCCTTGCCGAAGGAGCCTGGGTCCTTGGCCACGCGACGCGCCTCGGAGTAGGACACCAGACTGGCGATGGAACCGCCGGCACCAGGCAGGATCGCCACGCCGGTGCCGATGGTCGCAGAGCGCAGCAGGTTCCACTTGCCCCTGATCGCCTCACCCAGGCCCTCGCGGAAGCGTACGCCGCGGGATGCGTCGTCGACTTTAAGATGAGCCGCTGGGGTCGCCACCAGGTCGATCAGTACCGGAATACAGTAGAGTCCGATCAGCGCCGACACGGTCTCGATGCCGCCGAGCAACACCGGCATCCCGTAGGTGTAGCGGATATCACCACCAATCACCGCGACGCCGACCGTGGACAGCAATAGTCCCAGGCCAGCCCCCATGAAGCCCTTCAGGGTCGAGTCCTCGGACAGCGCAGAGATCAGGGTGAGCCCGAAGATCGCCAGCCAGAAATACTCGACCGGGCCAAAGCTGAGAGCCACCTGGGCCAGCAAGGGGGCCAGCAGCAGTAGCGCCAGCACCCCCACCAGCCCCCCCACCACCGAGGCAATGGTCGACAGGGTGACGGCCAGATCACCATCACCCCGCTGCGCCATGGGGTAGCCGTCGAAGGTAGTGGCAATCGCCGAGGGTGTCCCAGGCGTGTTCACCAGAATGGCGGAATAGGAGCCGCCGTAGATGGCGCCGGTATAGATGGCACCCAGCATGATCAGCGCAGACTCAGGTGCCATGCCGAAGGTGACAGGGACCAGCACGGCCACCGCCATGGTGGCAGATAGCCCTGGCAGCGCGCCGATCACGATGCCGGCGGTGACGCCCAGCAAGGCCAGCGCAAGATTCAGCGGCGACAGCGCGCCGAGAGCATGAGTGATGAGCTCCATGATCGTAACCTCAATCGATCAAGCCGAGTTCTCGTGCACTGGTCTCGTACTGGGCGCTCTGTTCCACCAGAAAATCCGCTACCTCATCATTGCCGACATCCAGCAGGACGAACCCCAGATCCTCCATTTCCTGGCGGAACTGCGGGTTCTGATTGATCTCGCCGAAGATCTGCGACAGCTTGGCCGTGACCGCGTCGGGGGTGCCAGCAGGCACCGCCATGCCACGGTAGGCACCGCCTACCATGTCGTAGCCCAGTTCCTGAAAGGTCGGAACATCGGGGAACAGCGGATGCCGCTCGTCAGCCGCGACCGCCAGCATGCGCACCTTGTCCTGATGATTGGCGGCGACCGTGGTGTAGCCCCACTCCGCCTGAACCTGGCCACCGAGCAGCGCGGTGACGGCAGCGCCGGTGCCCTTGAAGGGAATATAGGTGGTGGTCACGTCCGCCAGCTGCTGAAAACGCGTATTGGCCACGTCATTGGCGCTGTAGGTGCCGCTGCCCGAAAAGGTCACGGCGCCAGAGGCCTGGCGCGCCGCTTCGACCAGCTCTTCAAGGGTCTGATAAGGGCTGTCGGCATTGACCAGAATGGCATCCGGTGAATAGTGGAAGAAGGTGAAGTTATGGATGTCCTGGGTAGCGAATCCAGCATCCTTGCCCATGGGTTTGAGCACAATATGGGGCAGGTTGGTCCCCATGATGGTATAGCCATCGGCAGACATGTCATTGAGCTGCGACCAGCCGACCGCTCCGCCGCCTCCGGGCATGTACTGGATGACCAGTTGCTCGCCGGTCAGCTCCTGAAAGTACTTTTGCTGCAGGCGGGCGCTGATATCGGACTCGCCCCCGGGACCAAAGGGAATGACATACTGGATATCCTTCGACGGAAAGTCCTCGGCTTCCGCCATCGCCAGCGGAGCGACAAGGGAGGATGCTGCCAGCATCGCAGTCAGTGTGAAGGTAGTGGAAAGGCGCATGACGTGACTCCTGATATTGTCGTTATGGGGTGGTCAGGATCTGAGTGGCGAGCCCACATCGCTCGCCGTTCTTGCACAACTTTCTTTTCCAAACGCGTCGAACCTCCCGACCACTGCCGGGAGGACCTTGCACTAGCAGTGTCGCGGTCTCAGGCGCTTTCGTAGAGACGCGTCAACACGAACTCCCGATGACCCAGCGCTTCGGCGGCGGTATGTCGGCCGTTGGCCGTGCGCACCATCATCTCGAGCAGCTGATCACCCGCTTCTTCCATGTTGATCTCGCGCTTGAGGATGGAGGATACATCCACGTCGATATGCTCGCTCATGGTGCGCACCGTGCGCGGATTGGCGCAGATCTTGACGACCGGCAGGATGGGATTGCCGATCACGTTGCCCTGGCCGGTCGGGAAGAAGTGCACCACATAACCGGCAGCCGCGCACAGCGTGACCATTTCGGCAGCCGCGGACGAAGAATCCATGAACCATAGCCCTGGCTTGTCCGGGGTCTCGGCCTTGTCGAGCACGCCATCGACCTTGCAGCGACGACCGATCTTCTGAATGTTGCCCAGCGCCTTCTCTTCGATAGTGGTCAGGCCGCCCTCGATGTTGCCCTTGGTCGGCTGGGACTCGGACAGGTCACTGGTCTTGTGACGATCAATCATGGCGCTGTAGCGATCGAACATGGCCTGGAACTGCTGGCGTACTTCCGGCGTTGCGCAGCGCTCGGCCACCAGGTGTTCACCACCAGTCAGCTCTGACGTTTCACCGAACACCAAGGTGCAGCCCGCGTCATACAGCTTGTCGAACGCATCACCGACGGTAGGGTTGGCACCGCAGCCGGAGGTGGTGTCCGATTCGCCGCACTTGGTGGACACCCACAGCTCGCTGATGTCGCACTCTTCGCGCTGGATCTCGCTGGCGTACTGGACGAATTCCTTGGCCTTCTTGGAGGCGGCGCAGATGGTGTTGTGATCGCCATTCTGTTCGATCCAGAAGCCCTCGACCGGCTTGCCGGTGGTCTTGATGCCATCCACCACCTTGTTGGTCCAGCCCGGCTCGATGCCGATGACGATCACCGCTGCCACGTTGGGGTTGCAGCCTGTACCAATCAGCGTACGAAAGTGGAGATCCAGGTCAGCACCGAACTGCAGTCGGCCATAAGGGTGCGGCAGCGCCAGCGCGCCCTTGATGTTATTGGCCACGGCCTCGGCGGCAGCGTTGGAAATATCATCCACCGGCAGCACGATCACGTGGTTACGTACGCCCACCCGGCCATTCTCGCGACGATATCCCTGAAACTTGCGTCCCTTGATTTCCATGCTTACCACCTCTTGGTTTTGACGTTGTGGACGTGAAGGTGCTCACCCTGCTTGATCGGCTTGACCACCCGACCGATGTCCACCCCGTACTTGATCACGGTGTCGCCCTCGGCCAGATCTCGCGTGGCCAGCTTGTGGCCAATTGGAATGTCATTGCTGACGGCAAAGGTCACGGTCTGGTCCTGGTGCATCACCCAGCCGGTCAGGGTTTGCCCTGCCTTGATTCCCTCCACCACCACGACCCCGACGCTGTCGTCGGCATCGTGAACCACAAAATCGATGCTCATGCTGTGCTCTCCTGAACGAATGTTATTGACGTTGTGATATCGCCAGCTGACCGGACGGCCTGATCATGGCCGGGTGGTCTCGGGCGACGCTTGCCGCCCTCGCAACTCATGTATAGGACATAGGATATAGTACAGTCAAGTATCATCTACAGGTGGCCACCGCTATACTGTCCAGCAAGCACCGGACCTCGCGGAACGAAGAAAGGACATCCGATGGAACAACCCAACCTCAGCTATCGCCCGCTATATCAGCAGATCAAGGACGTCCTGCTGCAACGCATCGTGTCCGGCGAATGGGCGCCCGGCACGTTTATTCCCAGCGAATCCGCGCTCGCCAACGAGTACAAGGTCAGCGTGGGCACACTACGCAAGGCACTGGACTCCCTGGCCAGCGACAATGTGGTCATTCGCTATCAGGGCAAGGGAACCGTGGTCGCCACCCACGATCAGGACAGCTCGCTATTTCGCTTCTTCCACCTCACACGACTGGACGGCACGCGATCCCTACCGACGTCGCGAATCCTGGTCAGAACGAAGCGCCAGGCAAGCGAACAAGAACGTGAGGCACTGGCACTCGCCCATGGCGCTGAGGTCATTCACATTCAACGGGTACGAGAGCTCGAAGGCACCCCCGCACTGCTTGAGGATGTGGTGGTATGTGCCGAGCGATTTGCCACGCTGGACAGCCATCCAGAAACCCTGCCCAACACGCTGTACCAGCTGTATCAGCAGCGCTTTGGCAGCAACGTAAGCCACGCCGAGGAGCGCCTGTTTGCGGTGGCGGCAAGCAAGGATGAGCAGACCCATCTGGGCATTGCGGAAGGAAGACCTATTCTGGAGATTCGGCGCATTGCCAAGGATATTCAGGACCAGGCACTGGAATACCGCGTATCCCGTTGCGAGACACGCCATCATTGTTACTTCAATGAGTTGTAAAGTGGCTAACGGCAGCTAATGGGCGGGTCAAAAAGACAAAAAAGGCCGGCATCATTGCCGGCCTTTTACGGTCTTGCTGCTTATGCCCCGAAAGGATTACGCAGGACGATGGTCTCGTTGCGGTCCGGGCCGGTGGAGATGATGTCGATAGAGGTACCGACCTGCTCCTCGAGGAAGCTGATGTAAGCACGAGCAGCACTGGGCAGGTCTTCGACGCGCTTGACGCCGAGAGTGGACTCGCTCCAGCCGGGCAGGTCCTGGTAGACCGGTTCGACGGCCTCGTAGCCCTCGGAGTCCACCGGGTTGTCGAGCACGTCGCCGTCCTTGCTGCGGTAGCCGACGCAGACACGGATGTTCTCGAGGCCATCGAGCACGTCCAGCTTGGTCAGGCAGATGCCGGAGACGGAGTTGATCTGTACCGCATGGCGCAGGGCCACGGCGTCAAACCAGCCGCAACGACGGGCACGACCGGTGGTCGCACCAAACTCGTGGCCCTTCTCGGCCAGGTGACGGCCATGCTCATCGAATAGCTCGGTCGGGAAGGGACCGGAACCCACGCGAGTCGTGTAGGCCTTGGTGATACCCAGCACGTAGTCCAGGTACAGCGGACCAACGCCGGAGCCGGTGGCCGTTCCACCCGCGGTGGTGTTGGAGCTGGTGACGTAGGGGTAGGTGCCGTGGTCGATGTCCAGCAGCGAGCCCTGGGCGCCCTCGAACAGGATGTTTTCGCCATCCTTGCGCAGGTCGTGCACCAGGCTGACGGTGTCGGCCACCATCGGACGCAGCTCTTCAGCCATCTGCATGGCGCTCTCGAGCGTCGCCTGGAAGTCCACCGGCTCTTCACCGTGATACTTGGTCAGCACGAAGTTGTGATAGTCCAGCACTTCGCCCAGCTTGGAGGCAAACCGCTCGCGGTGCAGCATATCACCCAGGCGCAGACCGCGACGGGCAACCTTGTCTTCGTAGGCCGGACCAATGCCGCGACCGGTGGTGCCGATCTTGGCGATGCCGCGCGCTTTCTCGCGGGCCTGGTCAAGACGCACATGGTAGTCGAGGATCAGCGGACAGGCTGGCGACAGGCGCAGACGCTCGCGCACGGGCACGCCCTTGCTCTCGAGCTCACGGATTTCCTTGATCAGCGCTTCAGGAGACAGCACCACGCCGTTGCCGATGACGCAGGTCTTGTCTTCGCGCAGAACGCCGGACGGAATCAGGTGGAGGACCGTTTTCTCACCGTCGATCACCAGCGTGTGGCCGGCATTGTGACCGCCTTGAAAACGCACCACGGCGGAGGCAGATTCGGTCAGCAGGTCAACGACCTTGCCCTTGCCCTCATCGCCCCATTGGGTACCCAGTACGACTACGTTCTTGCCCATTGCTCTTCTCGTCTCTCTTGGTTGCGCCTTGGGGAAACACTGCACAGCTCGCGAATCGCGACTGGAGACAGCGTTTGCGTGGCGCCACTGTCGGTGTCAGCGCCAGACCCCGGCGCCCCGATTCGGCCTTCGTGAGAAGGCATCACCTTACTCTGGCGTTACGTGGTGAGGGGTTCTAGCACCCACTCCTGTCCTCTAGCGACCAGCTGCTCGCTGCAGTCGTGCCCTGGAGCACGCTGTCCCGGCAGGCCCTGGATCACGCGGCGGCCCTGTCGCCTAAGCTTCTGTACCGCCTCGTCGAGCCCTGGAGCGCCCTCATCAGCAGGCGCCCACACGCTATCTCCGGCCGGATCCTTGGTGGCCAGGGTAGCCAGCAGCTTGAGGTCCATGGAGAAGCCTGTCGCCGGACGGGCGCGGCCAAAGGCACGACCGGTATCGTCATAGCGACCGCCCTTGGCCAGTGCCTGACCATATCCCGGCACATACGCGGCAAACATCATGCCCGTGTGGTACTGATAGCCACGCAGCTCAGCCAGATCAAAGTAGCAGTCTACCTCGGGATGCTCGCGCTGCACGCCCTGGTACAGGTCATAGAGCTTGTCGAGGGCATCATTGACGGCCTGTGGCGCCTCGGCAAAGGCTTCGCGGGCCTGGTCGAGGACCTCGGGGCCGCCGTGCAGTTCGCCGAGGGTACGAAACATGGTGGCCAGCGCCGGATCGCTGACGGTGCGCGCGACCTCGGCCTCCAGCTGACCGGGTGACTTGAGCGCCAAGGCCGCGGAAATCGCATACTCCGCCTCCGCATCCAAGCCAGCCACTTCCACTAGATTACGGTAGATACCCACATGGCCCAGCGCCAGGTGAACTTCACCGGCACCCGAGGCCTCCAGGCTTTCCAGCGCCAGGCGCAGAATCTCGAGGTCGGCGGCCAGGCTGGCACTGCCGAACAGCTCGACACCGACCTGCACCGGGCTACGTCCGCCCTGATGCTTGTCGGCCTTGGCGCGCAGCACATTGGTGCAATAGCAAAGGCGTACCGGCCCCTCGCGTTTCAGCGAGTGCGCGTCGATCCGCGCGACCTGTGGCGTGACGTCCGCCGTCACCCCCATCATGCGGCCGGTGAGCTGGTCGGTAAGCTTGAAGGTCTGGAGATCCAGGTCCGTGCCGGTACCCGTCAACAGGGAGTCGAGAAACTCCACGGGAGGCGGCATCACCTGGTCGTAGCCCCAGAGATGAAAGAGGTCGAGCAGCGCCCGGCGCAGCTCCTCCATCCGGCTGGCCTGAGGAGGAAGCACCTCGTCCATGCCGTCGGGCAGAAGCCAGCGGTCAGCGATGGTCATGTCGATATCCTGCCTGGTCGATATCTTGCTGTGACGTTTTGCTTGTCCCGCACGCACGCCAAACCTCGCGCACAGGTGAATTCCGGTGATTCGTCTTGGGACAAGAATCAAGGACTTCGGCGTGCAGGCGAACGCGTTGAACTCAGCGATGTCGGGGAATGTCGGCCACAAAAAAACCGGGCCACGCCCGGTTGACGGATTCTATCACGTTTGGCCGCCAGTTGAACCCCGCAGGGGCGTCTTTCGCCCCTGCGAGTCGCAGCCATCTGATCTAGTTCACCACCCGAGGCGTACTGCCAGCATCGGGATTGGCGCTTTTCAGGTAACGGAAGAAGTCACTGGACGGGTCCAGCACCATCATGTTGCCCTCGCCTTCCGCGAAGGAATCACGGTAGGCATTGAGGCTGCGCCAGAAGCGGTAGAACTCGGTGTCGCCCTGATATGCCTGGGAGTAGATCGCGGCGGCTTCAGCGTCACCTTCACCGCGCAGTGTCTCGGCACGCTCGTTGGCCTGGGCCAGCAGCACCTGACGGCGACGATCGGCGTTGGCGCGAATGCGCTCGGACTCTTCCTGACCCTGAGCGCGCCATTCCCGTGCCTCGCGCTCACGCTCGGAGCGCATGCGATCGTACACCGCGGAAGACACATCCTCCGGCAGATCGATACGCTTCACGCGAACGTCGAGAATGGCAACACCCAGCTCGTCCTGCATCAGGGTATCGAGCTCTTCGGTGGGGCCAGACATCAGCTCATCACGCTTTTCAGAGATGATCTGCTGCAGATTCAGCTGACCGAATTCGTTACGCAGGCTCTCGTCGACACGGGGCTGGATCAGGCGCACCGCCATCAGCTCATCCCCTGCCGTCGCCTCGTAGTAGCGGGTGGGGTTGACCACCTGCCATTTCACGTAGGAATCCACGATCACCGCCTTCTGTTCCTGGGTCAGATAGCGGCTGGCATCAGTATCCAGCGTCAGCACCCGGGTATCGAACTTGCGGATGGTCTGGGTGATCGGCACCTTGAAGTGCAGACCCGGCTGAATGTTTTCCTCGATGACTTCACCGAAGCGCAGCTTGACCGCACGTTCGGTCTCGTCGACCACGTACAGGCTGTTGCTGGCTAGCCAGGCCACGGCGGCCAGGCCACCGACGATGAGCAGGGATCGGTTATTGATCATTTAGCGACCCTCCCGCTGAATACCACTGTCGCGGCCGCTGCGACTGGAACTTGAATTGGCGCTCGAAGAGCCGCTCTCGGCGCGAAGGCGCTCCAGCACCTGCGGATCGAGCGAGCTGGCGCTTTCGGATGAGGACTGGCTGCTGCCGCCACGACCAAGGCGGTCCATCGGCAGTACCATCAACGGACTGTTCTGATCGACGTCCACCAGTACCTTGCTGGTCTGGCCGAGCACCTCGGAGATGGTGTCGAGGTACAGGCGCTCACGCATGACCTCAGGCGCATCACGATATTGGGTCAGCAACGCCGTGAAGCGGTTGGCCTGACCGCGGGCCTCGGCAACCACCGACTCACGATAGCCTTGGCCCTGCTCAACGATACGCTGCGCCTGACCCTGTGCTTCCGGGATGATGGCATTGGCGTAGGCCATGGCCTGGTTGATCGTACGCTGACGATCCTCACGTGCCCGGATAACGTCATCGAAGGCATCCTGCACCGCATCGGGGGGCGAGGTGGACTCGACGTTCAAGGTCACCAGACGGATACCCGTGCCATAGTTGTCCAGGTAGGTCTGCAGACGACTGGCCACGGCGCTGCCGAGAATCTCACGACCGGAGGTCAGGATGTCGATCATGTCGGTGCCGCCGACCACATGGCGCAGGGCCGAGTCGAGGGCATTTTCCAGCGACAGCTCCGGATCACGCACGTTCAGCACGTAATCGCGGGGATCTGCGACCTGGTACTGGGCCGACATTTCCACGGACACGATATTTTCGTCTTGTGTCAGCATGGACTGGGTCTGGCTGACAGAGCGCACGCGGGTCACGTTGACCATGCGCACATCGTCGATCAACGGCGGATTCCACTGCAGACCCGGCGTCACGACTTCCTGGAACTTGCCGAAGCGCAGAACCACGCCACGCTCGGACTGGTCTACCAGATAGAAGCCACTGGCCGCCCAGACAGCCAGACCGATAACGATCAGCAGGCCCGGCAGCGCAAAGGTGTTGCGCGGACGATTGCCGCCGCCCTTGCCACCGCTGCCACCGCCACGCTTGCCGCCTCGGCCACCCAGCATGCCATTGAGCTTGTCCTGAAACTTCTTCAGGGCTTCATCCAGATCAGGTGGTCCCTGGTTATCGCCGCCACGGTTGTCACCGCCGCGGTTACCGCCACCATTGCCGCCTCGACGCCCCCCGCCACTCCAGGGATCGTGCTGGTTGCCGTTGCCGCCACCAGGCTCATTCCAGGCCATACGTCGTCTCCACTCTGTGCCCCCGCGTCACGAGGCGCATCGATTGCGATCCTTGGGTCACGCTGCACAGACCTCTGCGCTCGACGTCCATCCAGCGTTTCCCTTGTGGCGTCGCCATCCGGGCGACGCTCTAGCCGACCCGTCTGACGGATCGGTTCACGCTTCCCAGACGTCACGCTCCTTGAGTGCGTCGGGAAGGTAATCATTAACACGCTCACCCAGGCGAGCCATCAACTGATTGAAATCGCGCCGCGGCAAGCGAATCTCCAGCTGAGTCCTGCCCTGTTCATCGAAGGACTCTTCCCGCACCGCGTTCACCTCGTGCAAGGCGGCGCGCAGCTTGCCCTGCTCCGGCGTCAGGGTCAGGGAAAAGTCGATGATGTCCTCAGCCAATCGCTCGGTCAGGGCCTGCGTCAACAGGTCCAGCCCCAACCCCTTCTGGGCAGACAGCCATACGGTCTGAGGCACACCATGCTCATCACGCTCGATGCGCGGCGAGCTGTCGAACAGGTCAATCTTGTTCATCACCTTCAGTGACGGCACATCCAGCGCACCAATCTCGTCGAGCACGGCGTCCACCTGGGTGACGTTGAGCTCGCGATCTGGGTCCGCCGAGTCGATGACATGCACCAGCAGGCTGGCCTCGGCGGCCTCCTGCAGGGTGGCCTGGAAGGCTTCAACCAGCTTGTGCGGCAGGTGCCGGATAAAGCCGACCGTGTCCGCCAGTACCACCGGCCCCACGTCCTCGACGTTCAAGCGCCGCAGCGTAGGGTCGAGAGTAGCGAACAGCTGGTCCGCCGCATAGACCTCAGACGCCGTCAAGCTGTTGAAAAGCGTTGATTTACCGGCGTTGGTATAACCCACAAGCGAGACGCTCGGGATTTCCGCACGAGAACGTGCCCGCCGATTTTGCGTGCGCTGACTGCGCACCTTGTCCAGCCGCTTGTGAATCGACTTGATCCGTGCCCGCAACAGGCGACGGTCAGTCTCGAGCTGGGTCTCACCCGGGCCACGCAGGCCGATCCCCCCTTTCTGACGCTCAAGGTGCGTCCAGCCTCGCACCAGGCGCGTGGACATGTACTCCAGCTGGGCCAGCTCCACCTGCAGCTTGCCTTCATGGGTACGCGCGCGCTGAGCGAAGATATCAAGGATCAGGCCCGTGCGATCGAGCACCCGGCACTTGAGTGCCTGCTCGACGTTACGCTCCTGAGAGGGGCTGAGCGCGTGATTGAAGATCACCAGTTCCGCCTTGTGCACTGCCAAGGCCTCGCCGATCTCCTCCAGCTTGCCCGACCCCACGAAACTCTTGGGGTCAGGACGCTTCCGCGAGCCGGTGACGAGCGTCGCGGGCTCGGCACCCGCAGACCTCACCAGCTCGTGGAACTCACCGGGATCTTCGCGCTCCTTCTCGTCCTGAAAATCAATGTGGACGAGTACCGCCGTTTCACCGGCGTCGGGACGTTCAAAAAACAATCAATACCTCACGAAATATCAGCTCTCCGGCTGCGCCGCAGGATCCTGGGCCGGCAGACGCACGTTGCGTGACGGCACCACCGTGGAGATAGCGTGCTTGTACACCATCTGGCTGACGGTGTTGCGCAGCAGGATGACAAATTGGTCAAAGGATTCGATCTGGCCCTGGAGCTTGATGCCGTTGACCAGGAAAATCGATACCGGAATGCGCTCCTTGCGCAGAATGTTCAGGTACGGGTCTTGAAGGGACTGCCCTTTGGACATGTTGCTCTCCCTGAAGGTGTCTTAGGGTTTTAGGTTATGGTGGCGCCCGCTCCTGCCTTCAAGGCGACGGACATCACAGTATTCTGCGGGACCCTGAAAGCGGCCACACGAAATCGTTATCTTACGCTAAGTCCCAGCGCTGCGCACGAGTTTCAGGAGCCGCTCGGCGGGCTTGCCCGCCAGCGGATCCACCCATGTCAGTTCAGGCCAACTCCGCAGCCAGGTCAATTGACGCTTAGCCAATTGACGGGTGGCGACGACGCCCCGGTGGACGAAGGTGTCACGATCAAATTCGCCGTCCAGGTACTGCCAGGCCTGACGGTAGCCGACGCTCTTCATCGAAGGCATCGACAGCGACAGGTCTCCTCGTGCCTTCAAGGCGGCGACTTCGTCGAGGAAACCCGCATCCAGCATGAGCGAAAAACGGCGCTCGATTCGCTGGTGCAGCACCGAACGGTCGGCAGGAGCGAGACCTATGGACAACAGCCGAAAAGGAAAGGTTTCACGGCGCTGTTCACGCCACAGCTCACTCATTGGCCGACCCGCCAACGCGTAAACCTCCAGGGCACGCATCAAACGCTGGGGGTCGTTGGGGTGGATCCGCGCCGCCGAGGCCGGGTCCACCTCTGCCAGACGCCGATGCAACGCCTCCAGCCCCTCACGCTCAGCGTCTTGCTGCAGCTGGCGTCGCAGGTCGTCGTCCGCCGCCGGCAAGTTGGCCACGCCCTCGACCAGGCGCTTGTAATACATCATGGTGCCACCCACCAGCAGCGGCAGCTTGCCGTGGGCCGCGATATCGTGCATTTCGGCCAGGGCATCGTCGCGAAACTGCGCCGCGGAGTAAGACTCGGCAGGGTCACAGATGTCGATCAGGCGGTGGGGCGCCCGCGCCAGCTCCTGCGCAGACGGCTTGGCCGACCCGATATCCATGTCGCGGTAGATCATGGCCGAATCGACGCTGATGATCTCTCCGTCGAGACGCTCGCGAATATCGATGGCCAGGTCGGTCTTGCCCGCCGCGGTGGGGCCCATCAGCAGCACTGCCAGCGGCCGCTGATCCACTGTCGCGGCCGCTTCTGCGGCCATGTCCTTGCTCATCATTGGCCTCGCAGGAACAGCTTGTCCAGATCCTTGAGGCTCATCTGGGTCCAGGTGGGACGGCCGTGATTGCACTGACCGCTGCGCTCAGTGCGCTCCATGTCCCGCAGCAGCGCATTCATCTCGGCGACGGTGAGCTGACGATTGGCGCGCACGCTACCGTGGCAGGCCATGGTCGAGAGCATTTCGTTGATATGCGCCTCGATCCTGTCCGAGCGGCCATAGCGCTCCAGGTCAGACAGCATTTCACGCACCAGCGGCTCGACATCCGCATCGGCCAGCAGCGCCGGCACCTGGCGTACCAGCAGGGTCTCAGGACCGGCGGCATCCAGCTCCACCCCCAGCCGCACAAAGGCGTCACGCTCTCGCTCCGCGGTCTCCGCCTCGGCCCCGCTGACCGCCAGTGACACCGGCACCAGCAGCGGCTGGGCATCCAGCGCCCCACCGTGTACCTGGGTCTTCATGCGTTCGTAGACAATCCGCTCATGGGCGGCGTGCATGTCCACCAGCACCAGACCCTGGGCGTTCTGCGCCAGAATGTAGATACCGTGCAGCTGCGCCATGGCATAGCCCAGCGGCGGCGCCTGGGTGGCGTCTTCCTCGGGCATCTGCGGGGCGTTCATCCCATGCTGTCCGGCGACCTGGCCATCGCGAGGCATGCTGATCGGTTCAGGCCTGCGTCGTTCGGCCAGCGCCGTCTCGGCGGCCATCCCCCCTGCGCCTGGGGCACCAGGCTGCGGGTTCAACAGGCTCTCTTCATGCTCGGGATGGAGCTTGCGATAACCGTCCATGAACGCCCGCACCCGATCCGGGGTCACGTTCGACTCTCCCTCTTCCCTGCGGGGGTGCAGCGCCATGGGCTGCTGCTGCCAGGAGGGCGACGACGCCTCGGCTGACCTGGCCTGGGAGGATGCCGCAGCTGGTTCGCGAATCTCGCCGGTCTCCGGGTCAACGTCCAGGCCATCATCGCGCTTGGCGTAGCCCTGGTCGTGTCCCTCGACGCCTCCTTCGCGCTGGCCAGCACGAGCTTCTCCCAGCGCGCGATGCAAGCTCGAGAACAGAAAATCGTGCACCATGCGACCGTCGCGAAAACGCACTTCGTGCTTGGTCGGGTGAACATTGACGTCCACCACGGTCGGGTCGACGTCGAGATACAGCACGAACACCGGATGACGGCCGTTGAACAGGACGTCGCGGTAGGCCTGGCGAATGGCGTGAGCCACCAGACGGTCTCGCACCACACGTCCATTGACGAAGAAGTACTGCTGATCCGCCTGGGCACGCGAATGGGTCGGCAAGCCAACCCAGCCCCACAGCCTGAGACTGCCGGTGGCAATATCGAGGGTCAGGGCGTTGTCCAGAAAGTTCTTGCCCAATAGCGAGGACAGGCGTCGCTCCACCGAGTGATCGTCCCGTGCCACCGGCAACTGGTGGATCGTCTTCTGGTTGTGGCGAAGCGTCCAGCCGATATCAAAGCGCGATAACGCCTGACGCCGAAACGCCTCTTCCACATGATTGAATTCGGTTTTCTCGGTGCGCAGGAACTTGCGCCGAGCCGGCGTATTGAAGAACAGATCCCGCACCGCGACCGATGTCCCCCTGGGGTGCGGCGCCGGTGTCACGCGGGGTTCCATGCGGCGGCCCTCAGCCACCACACGCCAGCCACCCTGGGGGTCGTCCTGTACATTCGAGGTCAGCTCGAGCCGTGACACCGAGCTGATCGATGCCAGCGCCTCCCCCCGGAATCCCAGGCTGGCCACGCCTTCCAGCTCTTCCAGCGAAAGAATCTTGCTGGTGGCATGCCGCGACAGCGCCAGCGGCAGATCGTCTTCCCCGATGCCGGAACCATTGTCGCGAATGCGGATCAGCCGCGCACCGCCCGACTCGATATCCACTTCGATGCGCGAGCTTCCCGCATCGATGGCGTTCTCGATCAGTTCCTTGACCACGGACGCTGGCCGCTCGACCACTTCACCGGCGGCAATCTGGTTCGCCAGGCGCGGATCGAGGATCTGAATACGCCGGCGGGCATCCTGCTGTGCCTCCGGGTCGCTCAAGCGATGCCCAGCGCCTGGGGGCTCGTTGTGGACACCACGGCGACCGACATCGTTGCTGGATACGTGCTGGGGATCATTCATGAACTGGGAATCCTCAATACCTGCCCCACACGAATCACGTCGCCAGACAGCTCATTGACCTGCTTGAGCGCATTCAACGCCACGCCATGACGCGAGGCGATGGCCGACAGGGTATCGCCGGGCTGAATACGGTACTCGTTGGACGCCGTCGAGCGCCCCTGGTCACGCTGCCAGGCCAGCAGGCTGGCCGGCGGCGGGTTACGCTCGAAGTGCGCGCGGATCCCGCCAAAGACAGCGCTCATCATGCGCTGCTGGTAGGCACCATCCCGCAGTCGCCGCTCTTCTTCCGGGTTGGAGATGAAGCCTGTCTCCACCAGCAGCGAGGGGATGTCCGGCGACTTCAGCACCACGAAGCCAGCCTGCTCGACGCGGGGCTTGTGAAGGTCGTTGATGCGACCAATACGGCTCAGCACCTCATCGCCGATCGTCAGCGAATCATTCAGCGTCGCTGTCATGGTCAGGTCCAGCAGCACCCCGCGCAGCACCTGGTCCTTGTCATCCAGCGACAGGCTGCCATCGACACCGCCGATGAGGTCGGACCGATTCTCGGCAGCGGCCAGCCACTTCGCCGTCTCCGACGTCGCGCCACTCTGGGACAGCGCAAACACCGAGCTGCCGTGGGGCCTGGGGCTATTGAAGGCATCGGCATGAATCGACACAAAGAAGTCCGCTTTCTGCTCCCGGGCGATCAAGGTACGCTGGCGCAGCCCGACGTAGTAATCGCCGTCACGAATCATCACCGCCTTGAAGCCGGGAGTGTCGTTGAACTGGCGGGCCAGGCGATCCGCCATCTGCAACACGACATCCTTCTCGCGGGTGCCACTGGGGCCCATCGCGCCAGGATCCTCGCCGCCGTGGCCTGCGTCCACCGCGATGATAATGTCACGCTTGGGGTGCGGCTGGGCGGCATCCACCACCGGCGCAGCGGCCACCGGATCGCGCCCTTCCGCCACCGCTACGGTCTTGGCACGTTCCGCGGCGATTTCCTGCTCACGGATCATCGACTCGATCGGGTCGATGGGGTCTTCCACCGCACTTTCGCCCGGATATTCGAGATCCACCACCAGGCGGTGGCCATACTGATTGTTCGGCGCCAGCGAGAAGTGACGCGGCTCAATGGCGCGGCTCAATTCAAGCACCACGCGCAGATCGTTGCCTTCGCGCACGCCGGTGCGCACAGCGCTGATCGCGCTGTTCGACAGGTCCATGCTGTTGGGATCGGCCGCCAGGCTGGTATCCCCCAGGTCGATGACCAGCCGGCGCGGGTTGTCGAGCTCGAATACATTGGCGGTGGCCGCGGCAGACAGGTCAAACACCAGACGCGAATGGTCCGGCGCCGCCCATAGACGCATGTTATCGACGCTGGCGGCATGGGTCGCCGCGCAGACCACGGCAAGCCCCAGCCCCCCGACCAGAGTCAACAGCTGACGCATCATGCCTTGCCCCCTGCCAACCGCACGTCACCGCTGATCTGCTGCGCCAGGCGTTCGAGCACCTCGCTGCCATAGGCGGTCAGCGCGCTGATGTCGGCCCGGCGCCCCCGGGGCTCCGCGTGACTCAACGCCACCTCCAGGTCCGGCGGGGTCAGCCAGCCTTCACCGCGCTCGGCCCATTCGACCAGGCACAGGTTGCCCTCGGCGAACAGGTCCCTGCCACCAATGAATTCCAGCTCTTCAGGATCGCCAAGGCGATACAGATCGAAGTGATAGAGGGTAAGAGGCTCCTCCCCGAGCGCCAGCTCGTAGGGTTCTACCAGCGTGTAAGTCGGACTCTTCACCGCGCCTTGATGGCCGTATGCGCGCAGCACACCACGTGCCAGCGTGGTCTTGCCGGCACCAAGCTCTCCCGACAGGTGGACACGCCCACGCCCATCCAGGGCTCGTCCCAGGCATTCCCCCAGTGCGACCTGGCGGTCTTCATCATCGAGTCGCAGCTGCATCTTCCTCGCCCATCGTCGGATTGACTAATTTTCGTGCACAGGATGCCAGATCGCTGGCCAACAGACCACGCTCGCCGCCCTCTCGCGCTGCCATATCCCCGGCCAGGGCATGCACCAGCACTCCCACTCTCGCGGCACGCTCGAGTGACCAATCGAGCGAGGGACCCTGGGCAACCAGGCCAGCAATGATGCCGGTCAGCGTATCGCCCATGCCGCCACTGGCCATGCCGGGGTTACCGAACGGACACAGCGCGAGTCCCTGGGGACCAGCGATCAGGGTGCCGGCGCCCTTGAGCACGACCACCCCGCCCCAGCGTTCACGCAGGGCCCGTGCGGCACCCGGGCGATCCGCTTCAATCTCGGCCACGCTGCACCCGAGCAGGCGTGCTGCCTCCCCCGGATGCGGCGTCAATATCCAGTCATCGCGGCGCTGACCGGAGAAGCGCGAGACCAGCAGATTAAGCGCATCGGCATCCAGGACCAGCGGAATGGAGCGCCCCAGCGCGGTCTGCAGCACCGACTGGCCCCAGCTGCCCTGGCCAAGCCCCGGACCTACCGCCAGCACCGTCAAGCGCTCCAACAGTTCGTCCAGTTCACTGGCATGGGTCACACCCCGCGCCATCACCTCAGGACAGCGCACCAGACTGGCACCGACATGCTCAGGAGCTGTCGCCAGCAGCACTCTGCCCGCTCCGACACGGGCACAGCACTGTGCCGCCAGTAGCGCAGCACCGCCCAGGCCGGGCGCACCGCCGAAGATGCCGGCGAAGCCCGCAGCGCCCTTGTGCATGTCACGCTCTCTCGGCGGCAGCGCCGACTCGATCAGGCTGGACTGCAGTCGCCAGGCGGTCGGCTCTATGTCGTCATGAGCCAACGCATCGACACCAAGGGGCTCCACGACCACCTCGCCGGCCAACGCTGCGCCGCGGCCAGTGTGCAGGCCCAGCTTGTCGCCGATAAAGGTGACGGTCATCACTGCCTTGACGGCGAGACTCGGCTCGGCACCACCATCGGCGGTAATTCCCGACGGAATATCCACCGCCAGCACCGGCCGCCCACTGGCATTGATCGCGGCAATGCAAGCGGCGTAGTCGGCCCTGAGCTGTCCGGTAAAGCCGGTGCCCAACAGCGCATCGACCACTACCTCACCGTCCACCACGAGCTCGTCATTCCATTCAACAAAGGCCACGCCGGCATCATCTGCCATTTGCGCCGCACGCAAGGCGTCTCCTTTCAGCTGCCCACGTGGACACATCGACACCCGCTGCACCTGGCGCCCCTCGGTGGCCGCCAAGGCTGCCAGTACATGACCATCGCCACCGTTGTTACCGCCGCCACACAGCACGCTCAGCGACTTGGTGGCTGGCCAGCGCGCCTTCAACCAGCGCCAGGCGACACCGGAGGCGCGATGCATCAAGGCAAAGCCGTCCGTTTCTCCGGCAATCGCACGCCGGTCGAGATCACGTACCTGTTCGGCGGTGTACAGCGGCGTCTGACCTGGCTCAGGCGTGCCGACGTCGACGTTATCCATGCGGTTCTCCCTACGATCCGGATGCTTTACCATGACGACCCTTCTTCCAGTCTAAGCGGTTCCCGTGCTGAGCAAAGCTCGGTGGCCCGCCGCTACGCCATCTTGCCAGGGTTGTCCTCATTCATGTCCGCATCGTCTCCGCGCGCCGACGTCGATTTTCACGAGCTGGCAGCCCGCATTCGCACCTGGGGGCGCGAGCTGGGGTTTCAGCAGCTCGGTATCACCGATGTGGACCTCAGCGAAGACGAGGCCTATCTGGAGCGCTGGTTGGCGGCTGGCTACCACGGCGAAATGGGCTTCATGGCCAAGCACGGTACCAAGCGTACCCGGCCTGCGGAACTGGAGCCCGGAACCATCCGCGTTATCAGTGTACGCCTGGACTACCTGCCGCCGGAGGTCGAGACCACCAAGGTACTTGGCCAGCCTGACCGAGCCTACGTGTCACGCTATGCGACTGGGCGCGACTACCACAAGCTGATGCGCAAGCGCCTGCAGCGCCTGGCGAAGATGATCGAAGCAGAAGTCGGCACCTTCGGTTATCGCGCTTTTGTCGACTCAGCCCCGGTGATGGAGCGTGCCCTGGCCCGCAAGGCAGGTCTGGGCTGGTTCGGCAAGAACGCCATGCTGCTCAACCCCAAGGCGGGGTCGATGTTCTTTCTGGGCGAGCTGTATACCGACCTGCCGCTACCGCTGGACGCGCCCTTCGAGCAGGAGCACTGTGGCAGCTGCAGCGCCTGCCGTAGCGCCTGTCCCACTGGCGCCATCGTCGACGACAAGGTGGTCGACGCCCGAGCCTGTATTTCCTACCTGACCATCGAGCTCCACGGTGCCATTCCTGAACGCTTTCGGGCCGATATGGGCAACCGGGTGTTTGGCTGCGATGACTGCCAGCTGGTCTGTCCGTTCACCCGCTTCACCCGAGTCAGCCACGAAACGGACTTCGCCCCGCGCCATGACCTCGACAGGGTCTCGCTACTGAGCCTGTTCGGCTGGAGCGAGGAGGAGTTTCTCGAGCGTACCGCCGGCAGCCCGATTCGCCGCATCGGCTACGAACGCTGGCTGCGCAACCTGGCCGTGGGGCTTGGCAATGCGCCATGGAGTTCCGCCATCGAAAGTGCGCTACTGGTACGCCTGTCCTACCCCTCCGAGCTGGTGCGCGAGCATGTGCGCTGGGCGCTGGATCGTCAGCGCCGTCAACGCCCAGCGCTGATTCCGACCCAGTAACCCGTGCCGCTGGCACGCCCTTGTGGTTGGCCGAGCACACCAGCGAATCAGGACGGCGTCGTCAAAGCCCCCTGAGCGGTTCAGTTGTTGACGTCCGCCTTGAGGAAGGTCTTGCGATAGTGCGCAAGCTCCGCGATGGATTCCTTGATGTCATCCATGGCCAGGTGCACGTTGCGCTTGGAGAATCCTTCAAGGGCCTCGGGGTTCCAGCGCTTGGCCAGTTCCTTGAGGGTCGAGACATCCAGGTTGCGGTAGTGGAAAAAGGCCCAGAGTTCGGGCATTTCACGCTCCAGAAATCGCCGATCCTGGTGGATAGAATTGCCGCACATGGGCGAGCTGCCCGGGGCGACATGGGCCGCCAGAAAGGCCAGCGTCTGGCGTTCGGCCTCGGCGGTGTCGACGGTGCTCTTGCGCACGCGCTCCACCAGCCCGGACTCACCGTGGGTGCGGGTATTCCACTCGTCCATGCCGGCCAGCAGCGCCTCACTCTGGTTGACCGCGATGACAGGCCCCTCAGCGATGACATTGAGATCGCCATCGGTGATCAGCGTCGCCACCTCGATGATCCGCTCTCGCTGCGGATCCAATCCGGTCATTTCCAGGTCAATCCAGATCAGCAGATCGCTTCGCGGTGTGGTGGGAGCCTGTGCGGCAGATGCATCAGCCATGATCGTTTCCTTGCGTCGTAGGGCGCCCGCTGTCGGGACAGGGGGCGTCCGGGTAGGTACAATGCCGCCCATTGTACCGACCATCAGGTGCTCATGAGCAAACGCAAGTTGAGCCGTCAGCAACGCTGGCGCATCGAGAAGATCCAGGCCGAACGTGCCGAGCGAGCCGCCAAGAAGGCTGGGCGGGACGACGAGAAGTTGGCGGCTGGCGAATACGGCGCGGAACGCGACGGCCGAGTGATTGCTCACTTCGGACGCACGCTGGATGTCGCTGAGCGGGCCGGTGATACCCCGACTCGCTGCCATCTGCGAGCCAACCTCGAGGGGTTGGTCACCGGAGACCGTGTCATCTGGCGCGCCGGCGAGGACGGTAGCGGTGTGGTGGTCGCCAGGGGCGAGCGCGACAATGTGCTTGAGCGCCCGGACATGCGCGGGCTGCTGAAGCCGGTGGCCGCCAACATCGACCAGATCCTGATCGTCTTCGCGGTAGAGCCCGAGCCCCACGCCGGACTCATCGACCGCTACCTGGTCGCCGCCGAAGCCACCGGCATTACGCCGGTGCTGGTTCTCAACAAGACCGATCTGCTGCCCGAGCAAGGCGGTGAGCTACGCGCACTGCTCGACCGCTACCGCCATATTGGTTATCAGGTGGTCGCCACGACCACCGCTCACGCGGGTGGACTGGACGATCTGTATGCTCAGCTCGCCGACCGCACCTCCGTATTTGTCGGGCAAAGCGGGGTTGGCAAGTCCTCGCTGATCGACCGCCTGCTACCGGATGAGGAGCTGCGTATCGGCGCCCTCTCCGAGGACTCTCGCAAGGGCCGGCACACCACCACAACGGCCCAGCTCTATCGCCTTCCGCCACCCAGCGACAGCCTTGCCGCGGGAGAGCTGATCGACTCCCCCGGTATTCGCGAGTTTGGCTTGACGCACCTGGACGAGCGCCAGGTGACCGAGGGCTTTATCGAGTTCGCCCCCTACCTCGGCCTGTGTCGCTTCCGCGATTGTCGCCACCGGCAGGAACCGGGCTGTGCGCTGCTCGATGCTGTCGATGCTGGCGCTATTCACCCCGATCGCTTTGCCAGTTATCGTCGCATCGTCGATAGTCTGGATAGCCCGACCTAAATCCGCCGCCGCTATCGTCCGGATGATCCAGAAGGAGACCCCCATGAGCTCAGAAGACAATCTGCTGCCCCTGATCGCCGAGCCAGAGGACCTGGCGAGCGTGCTGGATCACGAGGATATTCTGGTGATCGACGTGCCGCTCAAGGCCGACAGCTACGCCCAGGGCCATGTCCCAGGGGCGATCTTCCTGGACCACCGCCGACTGCTGAAAGGCAGTGGCGACGTGCCCAACGACGTACCCGACGTTGAGGCCTTGTCAGCCCTGTTCTCGTCGCTCGGGCTGACCCGCGACACCCACGTGGTGGCCTACGACGACGAAGGGGGTGGCTGGGCCGGGCGCCTGCTGTGGACGCTTGAGCTGATCGGCCATCGCCGCTACTCCTATCTCAATGGCGGGATTCATGCCTGGCGGGCCGAGGGGCTGCCCCAGTCCACCGAGGAGCACGCCGCCACTCCCTCCGACTACCAGGCCGATATCCTTAATCCGGAGGTCGCCATTGACCGGCTCGAGCTGCAGGAGCGACTGGGCAGCGACCACTTCGCTATCTGGGATGCCCGCTCCGTGGGCGAGTTCGAGGGCACCAAAGGCGACAACAAGCGCCGTGGTCACCTGCCCGGTGCGGTCAACATGGAGTGGACGGATGCCATGGATCGTGAGCGTTCACTTCGTCTGCGCGACTATGCGGAGCTGATCACCGAGTTGGACGCCATGGGCATCACGCCAGACATGGAAGTGGTCACTCATTGTCAGAGCCATCACCGCAGCGGCTTTACCTGGCTGGTGGCCAAGGCACTGGGCTTCGAGCGCATCCGCGCCTATCCCGGCTCATGGAAGGAATGGGGCAACCGCGACGATACGCCGATCGAGGGCTGACGCCGCCGCCTCATTGCGCCAGAGCCACCCGCACGTCTCACACGCTCAGGCTCACCGCCACGGTGGCCTGAGCCTGTTCCAACCCGTTTATCCGGAGCCGTCATTTCGTGACCCTCGCCAAGCTGTTTGCCCTGATCCAGTACCCGATCCCCCAACACCTGCTGTCCAGGCTGGTGGGTCGTCTCGCCGACTGCCGTATCGGCTGGCTCAAGAACCTGTTGATCCGTGCCTTCATCAAGCGCTTCAACGTCGACATGAGCCAGGCCGTCGAAAGCGATCCTGGTGTCTACCCAAGCTTCAACGCCTTCTTCACCCGAGCGCTGACCGCCGACGCTCGCCCGCTGGAGGACGGTCTGCTGTGTCCCGCCGACGGCACGCTGTCACAGTGGGGCGCCATTGATCGTGGTCGCCTGGTGCAGGCCAAGGGGCATCGCTTCAGCGTCTCCGAGCTGCTGGGGGGCGATCCGCTGTCCGCAGCGCGCTATCAGGACGGTAGCTTCGCCACCGTGTATCTGTCTCCCAAGGACTACCATCGCGTGCACATGCCGATGGCGGGCACCCTGACCGAGATGGTCTACGTCCCCGGACGGCTGTTCTCGGTCAATGACGCTACTACCCGCCACGTGCCTGGCCTGTTTGCACGCAACGAGCGCCTGGTCTGTCATTTCGATACCGAGCAGGGGCCGATGGTGATGGTCCTGGTCGGGGCGATGATCGTCGCCGCCATCGAGACCGTCTGGGCAGGCCAGGTCACGCCTCAGTCCGGCCGAGTCGAACGCATACGCTTCGACCGCCCGGTACATCTGGAAAAAGGTGCGGAAATGGGGCGTTTCAAGCTGGGCTCCACGGTGGTGATGGCCTTTGCCGAAAAGGTCGACTTCGACGCCCTGCACGGCAAAGGGGGCAACGCCGTAGCGGTTCGCATGGGTCAGCGCCTGGGGGCACACCCCGGCCAGCAGGCAATTCCAGCAGCGGAAGACGCCAGCGAGGCGAAGGCAGAGGACCAGCCCGGCGCGGCAACAGACGACGCTGAATGACACTAAGGGAAGTGGCAGTGGCCCCGGTCAGCACCGGGGCGTGGCAAAGGCCATGACCTCATCAATACGCGACTTGCCGAGCGCCAGCTGAATCAGCCGGTCGAGGCCCAGGGCGACACCGCTGCCCTCGGGCATACCGGCCTCCAGGGCCGCCAACAGGCGCTGGTCGACATCCACCTCCGGCAAGCCCGCCTGGGCTCGAGCGCGATTGTCTTCGGCAAAGCGCGCTCGCTGCTCCTGAGCATCAGTCAGCTCATCGTAGCCGTTGGCCAGTTCGAGTCCCTGCAGGTACACCTCGAAGCGTGAGGCGACCCAGGCGCCATCCTCGGGATCCCGATGGCGCCTGGCCAGGGCTGCCTGGCTGGCCGGGTAGTCCAGCACCACATCGATGCCGTCGCGGCCAAGCGTCGGCTCGATGACCAGGCTCATCAGCAGGTCCAGGCAGTCATCGCGCTCCGCCGTGCTCATGTCCAGTCCGCCGGTCGCGGAGGCCAGCCTGCGCAGTGCATCCAGCTCGACCGCGAAGGGATCGATCGACAGCTCACGTGCAAACAGCGCTCGGTATCGATGACGCTGGGTAGGGCCAGGATCGTCTGGCAGCAGGGTGCGAATCAGCTGCTGGGTCTCCTCGATCAGTTGATCCAGTGACCAGCCAGGGCGATACCACTCGAGCATGCTGAATTCGATGTTATGACGCCGCCCGACTTCACCGTCACGGAAGCTGCGGGCAATCTGGAAGACAGGGCCTGCCCCTGCCGCCAGCAAACGCTTCATATGGAATTCTGGTGATGTCTGCAGCCACAGCGTTTCAGCACCCGCGGGAGTGCGGGCCTGGCAGGACAACGAGGCCAGGTGCACATCGGTACTGCCAGCATGCCCCAGGATAGGCGTCTCCACTTCCAGCACATCACGCTCGGTAAAGAACGCACGCACCCTTGCCATCAGAGCCGCACGGCGCCGCAGCGTGTCTAGCGTGGCGGAAGGTTGCCAATCGTTCATGCTTGCCTACCTTGGGTAAAAGACGAAGGGCCACGCGATCGCGTGGCCCTCGTTTAGCTATCGATCACTGCAATCGATCGCTGCAATCGATCGCTGCTGTCGATCGACGGCGTTCGCCCCGCCTCAGGCGCGGGAGACGTACTCGCCCTTGCGGGTATCGATCTTCAGCACTTCGCCCTGGTTGATGAACAGCGGCACGCGGACCACCGCACCAGAGGACAGCGTCGCCGGCTTGGAACCGCCCTGGGCCGTATCGCCCTTCAGGCCCGGATCGGTCTCGACCACTTCCAGCTCGATGAAGTTGGGCGGGGTAACGGAGATGGCGTTGTCATTCCACAGGGTGATGGTGTAAACCACCTGCTCCTTGAGCCACTTGTCGCTGTCACCCAGTGCCTTCTTCTCCACCGCATACTGCTCGAAGGAACCATCGGTCTTCATGAAGTGCCACATGTCACCGTCGGTGTACAGGTACTCCATGTCCAGATCCATGACATCGGCGCTTTCCAGGGAGTCGCCGGACTTGAAGGTACGCTCCCACACGCGGCCAGTCATCAGGTTGCGCAGCTTGACGCGGTTGAAGGCCTGGCCCTTGCCGGGCTTCACATATTCGTTCTCGACGATGGCGCAGGGGTCGCCGTCGAGCATCACCTTCAGACCGCCCTTGAATTCGTTGGTAGAATAGTTCGCCATGAAATCTGTTCCCTTTTGGTGCCCGTCCCGGCCATCGGCCCCGGTCGGCACACGACTGACATTCCACGAGGGCCAGCCCCTCGCGCCTATCGATGGATGGCCCGCATGATAACCCGAAGCCCGTCGCTTTTGCATTGCTCTGCCCCGGATGAGCCGGACCTTCCCGCCCCCGGTGGCTGGCAGCGCCAGCTGGCCGGAGCCATTCGCGACCCTGCCGAGCTATGCCGCCGCCTTGGCCTGGATGCCAGCCTGGTGCCTGGCGCCGAGGCCGGCCACTCCCTGTTCGAGGTGCGCGTTCCCGAGGCCTTTGCCGCCAGAATGCGTCACGCTGACCCGCAGGACCCCCTGTTGCGGCAGGTACTGCCCCTGTCCGACGAACAGTCGACGCCATCAGGCTACGTCACGGACCCGCTGCAGGAGGCGCAGCACACCGCCAGACGCGGACTGATCCACAAGTACGCTGGCCGGGTACTGCTGATCACCAGTCCCGCCTGCGCGGTCAACTGCCGCTACTGCTTCCGTCGCCATTTTCCCTATCAGGACAATGCGCCTTCGCGCTCTCAGTGGGACGATACCCTCGACTACCTGCGCGACGATGTCAGCCTGCGGGAGGCCATTCTGTCCGGCGGAGATCCCCTGGCCGCCAGTGACCGCCAACTGTCCTGGCTGGTCGAACGGCTGGACGCCATCAGCCATCTCAAGCGCCTCCGGATGCACACCCGGCTGCCGGTAGTGATCCCCGATCGGGTCGACGGACCGCTGCTCGACTGGCTTGGCAAGACGCGCCTGCAGAAGGTGATGGTGCTGCATATCAACCACGCCAACGAGATCGACGACGCGGTGATTCGCGCCTGCCAGCGACTGGCTCGAAGCGGCGTCACCCTGCTCAACCAGAGCGTGATCCTGAAGGGCGTGAACGACTCGGTCGATGCCCTGGAGGCCTTGTCAGAACGGCTGTTCGAGGCGGGCATCCTGCCCTACTACCTGCATGCCTTCGATCCCGTGGTCGGCGCCGCCCATTTCGATGTCAGTGACCAGCGGGCCGATGCCCTGGTCGATGAGTTACGCACTCGACTCCCCGGTTTCCTCATGCCGACGCTGGTGCGTGAGATACCCGGCGAGGCCAGCAAGACACCTCTGTAAAAACAACAGAAAAGCGAACGGGAAGGAAAGCGAGGAAAGCGAGGAAAGCGAGAAGGGAGAAGAGCAAGGAACAGGGATCGGTGACACCAGGGCGCCAGCGCCCAGGCCAAGGAAAAGGCCCCCGCCACAGGGAAGCTGCGGCGGGGGCCTCGTCATCGCGCCTGGCGGCGGTTAGGCTTAGGCTTAGGCTTAGGCCACGCTGTCGGCGGTGACGTTGGGCGCCACCTCTTCGGTGGACAGGCATCGGTTGATCGCGCTCATCACCCCCTTGATCGAGGCGCTGGTGATGCTCTCGTCGGTACCGACGCCGAACACCGCCTCACCCTTGACCCGAACCTCGACGTAGGCGATCGCCTCGGCGTCGGCGCCCTGACCACGGGAGTGCTCGTGGTAGTCGATGATCTCGACGTCATGGCCTTCACTGCGCAGCGCCTTGACGAAGGCCGCCAGCGGGCCGTTGCCTTCGCCGCTGATGGTGTGGCGCTCACCGTCCTTGGCGATGCAGGCCTCCAGCGTCACCGTCGGGCTGTCCGGCTCGGACGACAGACGGTGGCTGACCAGGCTGTAGGGCTCGGTCTTGGCCAGGTACTCGTCGACGAAGGTCTGGTAGATCATCGCCGAGGTAATCTCCTTGCCGACCCGATCGGCCACCTCCTGCACCACCAGGCTGAACTCCATGGACAGCCGGCGCGGCAGTTCGATGCCGTGCTCCTGCTCGAGCAGGTAGCTGACGCCGCCCTTGCCGGACTGGCTGTTGACGCGGATTACCGCCTCGTAGCTGCGGCCCACGTCGAGCGGATCGATGGGCAGGTAAGGTACCGCCCAGACGCTGTCCGGATCTTCCTTGCGCAGCGCCATGCCCTTCTTGATGGCGTCCTGGTGAGAGCCGGAGAAGGCCGTGAACACCAGATCACCCACGTAGGGGTGGCGCGGATGCACCGGCAGCTGGTTGCAGTGCTCGACCTCGCGCATGATCGGGGTGATGTTCGAGAAATCGAGCCCCGGATGCACACCCTGGGTGTAGAGGTTCATCGCCAGGGTGACGATGTCGACGTTACCGGTACGCTCGCCGTTGCCGAACAGGGTGCCCTCGACCCGGTCAGCGCCGGCCATCACCGTCAGTTCAGCGGCGGCCACGCCGGTACCCCGGTCATTGTGGGGATGCACACTGACGATCAGGTGATCACGGTGCTCAACATTGCGGCAGAACCACTCGATCTGGTCGGCATAGTTATTGGGGGTCGCGCACTCCACCGTCGCCGGCAGGTTGACGATCATCTTGTTGTCAGCGCTTGCACCGTAGGTCTCGCGCACCGCATTGACGACTTCAACAGCAAAGTCCATCTCGGTGGTGGTGAACAGCTCCGGTGAATACTGGAAGGTCCACTGGGTGTCGGGCGCCGCCTTCATCAGGTCGCGAATCTGGGTGGTGGCGTCAACTGCAATCTGGATGCACTCGGCCTTGTTGACGTTGAACACCACACGACGGAACACCGGATCCGTGGCGTTGTACACGTGCACGATAGCCTTCTTGGCGCCCTTCAGGGCCTCGAAGGTGCGCTCGATCAAGTGCGGACGTGCCTGAGTCAGCACCTGAATGGTCACATCGTCCGGCACCTTGTTGTCTTCGATCAGGCTGCGCACGAAGTCGAAGTCAGTCTGGGACGCTGACGGGAAACCCACTTCGATTTCCTTGAAGCCAATTTTCAGCAGCAGGTCAAAGAAACGCTGCTTGCGTTCCTGGTCCATCGGATCGATCAAGGCCTGATTACCGTCGCGCAGGTCGACGCTGCACCACTTCGGCGCGGCCTCGATACGCTGGTTGGGCCACTGCCGATCAGGCAGGTCCACGGCGACGAAGGGACGGTACTTGCTGGAAGGATCGTTGAGCATCATGGCGAATTCTCCGGATACGGGCTGTGTCTAGCGATCGTTGGTACGATCTTGCTCGCGGTATTGTCGAGCTATTGTTGGCAGGCCTGACGTGCGCCTTATGGGCTGTGGCCAGGCATAAACGGCGACGCCCCGCTCACCAAAGGAGAGCGGGGCGTCATAAGTCGTAGCGCAGTGACATCAATATCGGCACCCACACAAACCGTGACGATCCTCGGCTCATGACGAGCACAGGCACCTGAGCGAGCAGGGGCATGCTGATCCATCACAGGACGTTCCATCCCAGCACAACCGATCACTGGGCGGTCGGTACCGAGGCGGCTCATGCCGGGGCGATTCATGGCGGGTGACTGGACACTGACTAACATGGTTCAACCTCGATTCGACTAACTCTTGGCAACAAGCTCCAGGCGATGAAGGCGGCTCGGGAAGAGCCAGGGCAGGCGCCATCGCCACGCGCATTTACACGCGTAGTAGTAGTCGTAGGTCGAGGAGTCGAAGTGTCATGTTCATGCGCCTAGAAAATCAGTCTTGGCTGCCCTTGTCAACCATTCCCCTGCATGACCCCGCCCGCAACGCAGCGGCCAAGTCCCCTGTCATCCCTCGCAGAAGCGGCGCCAGCGGTACGCGCGAACGACGCTTTTCTGCTGATTTGCTGACCTACCTCGCTGTCACGCATTTGTCCTCTACCCCGTCTAGAGTAGGTGTCAGGTCACAGGCCCCGATACGGCCGCAAGCCATGGACAAGGCGGCACGCCACCGGTTGTCTCCCGGCCGCGGCTTTACGGTCCCTACACCCTATCTGGACGATTTCGGGACGCCACGCCTCGCACCCAAGGCCATTCAATCCCCCACGTCATTCCTACACTGCTGGAGACACAAGATGGTTGCGCTGAACCACAGCACCCCACTTGCTATTACGCGATATCGCACACCAACCGCCCCCCAGGACCGCAGTCCCCACAGGCCCCGTCACGCCGTTCTGAGCACAGCCCTGTGCTTGAGCGTTGGCATCAGCCTGCTGACGATGGCCCTGTCTTCCTCGGCAGTGGCAGCATCCGATCCCACCAGCGCATCGAACTCTCTACCGGTCAGCGTCGGCCCGCGGCCCTACTTCCTGATCGACGACATGGATGAGGACAACGCTCAGTCCGCCGAGCTCAAGGCCACACTTCAGCAGTGTGCGTCGTCCCTGGACCAGCTTGAGCCCAGCGACTTTTCGATTGGCCATCGCGGTGCGCCTCTCATGTTCCCGGAGCACACGAAAGAGTCCTACCTGGCGGCGGCAAGAATGGGTGCAGGGGTGCTCGAGTGTGACGTGGCCTTCACCGAAGACAAGGAGCTGGTGTGCCGCCACTCCCAGTGTGACCTGCATGGCACCACCAACATTCTGGAAACCGAACTGGCCAGCCAGTGCAGCGTGCCACCAGCCTTCAATGCCGACGGCACCCTGAGCAACGCCAGCGATATCCAGTGTTGTACCAGCGATATCACCCTGGCCGAGTTCAAGACCCTGGAAGGACGCATGGATGGCGTCGACACCAGTGCCGACACCCTGGAAGCCTATCTGGCTGGCAACCCACGCTGGCGCACAGAGCTCTACGCCGATCGCGGCACCCTGATGAGCCATGCCGAAAGCATCGCGCTGTTCCAGCAGCTCGGAGTCAAGATGACGCCGGAGCTGAAGACGCCTAGCGTGGAGATGCCCTTCGACGGCATGAGCCAGCAGGACTACGCGCAGAAGCTGCTCGATGAGTACGCCGAGGCAGGCGTGGCGCCAGCCGACGTCTTTCCGCAGTCATTCCTGCTGGAAGACGTGCGCTACTGGGTCGACAACACCGAGTTTGGAGATACCGCCGTCTATCTGGACGACCGCTATGACGTGGAAGGCTTTGACGTGACCGACCCCAGCACATGGCAACCGTCCATGCAGGAGCTGGCGGATATGGGCGTCAAGATTCTGGCCCCGCCGATGTGGATGCTGCTGGCCGCCGGCGACGACCCTGACAAGCCCATCGTGCCATCGGTCTACGCCGAAGAGGCCAAGCAGGCGGGACTCGAACTGGTCGCCTGGTCCTTTGAGCGCTCGGCACCCTTGACCCGGGATGGCGCCTGGTACCACCAGACCATTGATGACGTGGTAGACAACGATGGCGACAAGATGGTCGCGCTGGACGTCATGGCCAGGGATATCGGCGTAAAGGCAGTGTTCTCGGACTGGCCCGCGGCGGTCACCCTGTACGCCAACTGCATGGCAGACGAGCTGGCGCTCTAGGCTCCCGGCAAGAAGATTAGCGCCCACCACGTAAAAACGGCCGGGTGGCAAGCCACCCGGCCAGAACGCCTTCCGTGGCGTTGGCGCCCCTAACGCCATTCCGAGGGTTCCATCCTAACGACCCTGCCTGGCTGCGGCGCTCCCCCATCGGCGGTACCCAGGCCCCCTCAGACGAGGGGACCACCAGCGGCACTGCCATCTCGCCAAGTCCGTCACCAGCCAGGGGCACTCACTTGCGGCCAGCCATTCAGGCGAAAGACAAGCCCTGCGCCTCGACGGTAATGCGGGTGCCGGCACGTCCCGCCACGATGGCCTCGATATCAGCGAGTGCTCCGATCACCGCCGTCTTGCCGCTGGCTCGCACAAACTCACAGGCCGCCTGCACCTTGGGGCCCATGGACCCTCTAGCAAAGTCGAGTGCTTCCAGGCTGTCAGGATCGGCCTCCGCCACCCGCCGGCTCTGGGGCGTTCCCCACTCCAGATAGACACCGTCAACATCCGTGGCGATGATCAGCAGATCACTGGCGAGCTCTCGAGACAGCAGCGACGAGCACATATCCTTGTCGATGACGGCCTCGATGCCCTGAAGCTTGCCGTCCTCAGCGTACACGGTGGGAATCCCACCGCCGCCGGCACAGATCACCACCGTGCCCTGCTCGAGAAGCCAGCGCAGTGGGCGAATCTCGAAGATCCTTTTGGGCCTGGGACTCGGCACCACCCGGCGATAATGATCACCGTCCTTGGCCATGGCCCAGCCCTTGAGCTCCGCCAGACGGCTGGCCTCTTCCTTCGAGTAGATGGGACCGATCGGCTTGGTAGGATGAGCAAAGGCCGGGTCAGCGGCATCGACTTCCACCTGGGTCAACAGCGAGGCGAACGGCACCTCGCCAGGCAACAGATTGCCCAGCTCCTGCTCGATCATGTAGCCGATCATGCCCTCGGTCTCGGCCCCCAGCACATCCAGCGGGAAGGCATTGTCCTCGTCATAGGCCGCCCCCTGCAGCGCCAGCAGGCCTACCTGGGGCCCGTTGCCGTGGGCAATAACCAGCTCATTGCCCGATGCGATTCGCGCGATCTGCTCACAGGCGATACGAATGTTGGCGCGCTGGGCGTCCCCATTCATGACTTCGCCTCGTCGCAACAGTGCATTACCGCCAAGCGCTATGGTGATACGCATACGCTACTCTCCCGGTTCAGGTTGGCGAGCGGCACCAGGCCACTCGCCAGGTTCAGGCCAACATCGACGCCAGCGACTCACACATCTCCCAGCGTCGACACCATTACCGCCTTGATCGTGTGCATGCGGTTTTCCGCCTGCTCGAAGGCAATGCAGGCCGGGGATTCGAACACCTCCTCGGTGACTTCAATACCGTTCTTGAGGACCGGATACTGCTCGGCGACCTGACGCCCCACCTTGGTGTCGCAGTTGTGAAAGGCGGGCAGACAGTGCATGAACTTGACCCGTGGGTTGCCCGACGCCGCCAGCAAGGCCTGGTTGACCTGATAGGGCAGCAGCTGGTCGATGCGCTCGGCCCATGCCTCCACCGGCTCACCCATGGAGACCCACACATCGGTGTGAATGAAGTCGACGCCCTTGACCGCTTCCTGGGGATCTTCGGTCAGGCAGAGTCGTGCCCCACTCTGCTCGGCAAAGCGACGACAGTTGGCCAGGTGCTCTTCATCCGGCCAGAGCGCCCTTGGCGCGGCGATACGCACGTCCATGCCCAGCTTGGCGCCGATCAGCAGCAGCGAGTTGCCCATGTTGTTGCGCGCATCCCCCAGATAGGCGAAGGAGATCTCGTGCAGCGGCTTCTCTGCGTGCTCACGCATGGTCAGCACGTCAGCGATCATCTGGGTCGGGTGGTACTCATCGGTCAGCCCGTTGTACACCGGCACCCCAGAGAAGGCCGCCAGCTCCTCCACCACCTCCTGGCTGAAGCCGCGATACTCGATGGCGTCATACATGCGTCCCAGGACCCGAGCGGTATCACGCATGGACTCCTTGTGTCCGATCTGGGACGAGGTCGGGTCGATGTAGGTCACATTGGCGCCCTGGTCATAGGCGGCCACTTCAAACGCACAGCGGGTACGGGTGGAGGTCTTCTCGAAGATCAGCGCAATGTTCTTGCCCTTCAGCCGCTGGGTCTCGCAGCCGCTGTACTTGGCGCGCTTGAGATCACGAGACAGGTCCAGCAGGTAGCGCAGCTCGCGCTCGGAGTGATGCATCAGTGACAGCAGGTGACGATGGTGGATGTTGAACGCCATGAGTGTCTCCTTGACGGCTGCCTGGCAGCCGTCGATGGGAAGCCAAAAGAGAAAAAGACGGTTCCGCTGACGTCAGCGATCGACGTCACAAGCCGGTATCAGTAGTCGACGGCATCGCGGGAAATGGGGCAGGTCATGCAGTGACCGCCACCACGTCCGCGCCCCAGTTCGCTGGCACTGATGGTGATGACCTCTACGCCTGCCTTGCGCAGCAAGGTGTTGGTGTAGGTATTACGGTCATAGCCGACCACCACACCGGGCTCGAGGGCGACCACATTGTTGCCGTCATCCCACTGCTCGCGCTCGGCCTCGTAGCTGTCGCCGCCGGTCTCCACCACACGCAGCCTGGGCAGACCAAGGGCCTCGGCCACGACCTCGATGAAGCCTTGATTCTCGCGTCGCACGTCGATGCCACTGGGCTTGCTCTCGTCCGGGCGCAGGCTGAACGGCACGATATCCTTGACCACCTCCGGGAAGACCGTGACCAGATCGCGATCACAGAAGCTGAACACCGTATCCAGATGCATCGCGGCACGAGAACGCGGCAAGCCCGCCACGATGACCCGTTCGGCTTCACCCGCCCGGAACAAGGCGCTGGCCACCTGGCCGATGGCCTGGTGCGAGGTACGCTCCCCCATACCGATCAACACGACGCCGTTGCCCACCGGCATGACATCGCCACCTTCCAGCGTTGCAGCACCGTGGTCCTGATCAGGGTCGCCATACCACACCTTGAAGTCGGCGCCGACAAACCTCGGGTTGAAGCGATAGATGGCTGACGTCAGCAAGGTTTCCTGGCGCCTGGCCGGCCAGTACATGGGGTTGAGGGTGACGCCACCGTAAATCCAGCAGGTGGTATCGCGAGTGAACAGGGTGTTGGGCAACGGCGGCAACACAAAGCTCGAGCGCCCCAGATAGTCACGGAAGGTCTTGAGGGTCTCGCCACCATGACTCTCGGTGATATCGGCCCAGGACACCCCGCCGATCAGAAAGTCGGCTAGACGCCGAGGCTCAAGGTCGGTCAGCCAGGCGCGAACTTCATCCGCAAGTCCATGGCCGACCAGGTTGGAGGTGATCTTGCGGTCCAGAATCCAGCGTACCGCGTCACGATTTTCCAGTGTTTCGGTCAGCAGATTGTGCATCTCGAGCACTTCGACATCACGCTCACGCATCTTGGTCACGAAGTCGAAATGATCACGCTTCGCCTGATTGGTCCAGAGCACATCATCGAATAACAGCTCGTCGCAATTACTGGGCGTCAGCCTGAGGTGCGCAAGCCCCGGTGAACACACCATGACCTTGCGAAGCTTACCCACTTCCGAGTACACACCCAATCGAGAACCGCCTGTCTTCATCGCTTTTCTCCTTCCCCTATAAACAAGGGAATTCGTATCAGAAAGTCACTCTCCAGAACCTCTTTCACCTACTCTATTCGACTCCCCCTAGAGGCTTAACCACCCTTGATAAAGACCTGCTACTGCCAAGGCAAAAGCACCGACAGTCGCCATAAAAATGATCATCTCGTAGCGCTTGAAAACAGCCTCACCGCGCTCACGCTTAGCCCAGATAAACAGGATCGCGCCTGGCGCGTAGAGAAGCGCCGAGAGCAGCAGATACTGGATACCTCCCGCATACAGAAGCCAAAGGGCATACAGCGTGGCCAAGCCACTGATGCAAGCATCCTTCAGGCGATCTTCCGGGGAGCCCTCGTACCCCTCGCTCTTCAACGTCAGCATGAGGGCATAGGCAGCGGACCAGAGGTAAGGCACCAGAATCATCGAGCTGGCGAGATACAAGAGACTGAGATAGGTCGACTCGCTGAGCAGCGTGAGCAGAAGAAACACCTGGATCAGGCCATTAGATAGCCATAGCGCTTTGACCGGCACCTTGTTGACGTTTTCCCTGCTCAAGGCTGCTGGCATGGTGCCGTCACTGGAAGCGGCACGAAGTATCTCGGCGCACAGTAGCGTCCACGACAGCAAGGCTCCCAATAGCGAGACCGCCAAGCCTGCGCTGATCAGGTATCCCCCCCAGGGACCCACCACATGGCTGAGTACCAGCGCCATGGAAGGGTTTTTCAGGCCCGCGAGTTCAGGCTGGGACATGATGCCCATGGACAGGACGTTGACCATGACCAACAGCAGCAGTACGCCGAGAAACCCGAGCACAGTGGCCCGTCCCACATCGCGACGCTCCCGAGCCTTCGAGGAATAGATGCTCGCGCCCTCGACGCCGATGAACACCCACACCGTCACCAGCATCATGTTGCGCACCTGATCCATCACGTTGCCAAGATCAGGGTTGGCCTGCCCCCAGATGTCCAGAGTGAAGACGTCCAGCCGAAACCCAATCGACGCCAGCACGATGAACAACACCAGCGGAACCACCTTGGCGACGGTGGTCACGATATTGATATACGCCGCCTGCTGAATGCCCCTCGAGACAAGCCAGTGAACACTCCATAGCAGCACTGATGCGCACAGCACCGCGAGCGGCGTATTGCCATCACCGAAAGCAGGAAAGAAGAAACCGAGGGTACTTAAAAGAAGAACGAAATAACTGACATTTCCGAGCCAGGCGCTGATCCAGTAGCCCCAGGCAGAAGAGAAACCAAGGTAGTCACCGAACCCCGCCTTGGCGTAGGCATAGATACCGGCATCCAGTTCCGGCTTTCGATTGGCCAGCGTCTGAAAGACGAACACCAGCGCCAACATGCCGACCGCCGTAATACTCCATCCGATCAGCATCGCTCCGGGAGATGCACTTGCCGCCATGTTCTGCGGCAGTGAAAAGATTCCTCCACCAATCATCGAACCAACGACCAGCGCAAGCAGTGCACAAAGCCCGAGCTTATGTCTGGGTGTTTCCATCGAGGCTTCCTCGCAGGAAAAAAGTTTGCCGATTCAGCCTACGCTCTTTTTTCTCCGCGATAACGCCCCAAACCGAGGTATTCCCTTCTTCGGTGACTCGTATCAACAGCGTGAAGTAAGACGAATTTATTCGACATCGATCATGAAATGCGGCTCCGCAACCCATCATTGATCTGCATGCCTGGACGGCAACGATAGCCACCTCATGTGACCACCACTTGGGTCAAGTATTGAGCACTTTCACGAACGTCCACTCCTCTGCCTCAGGACGCCATAAAAAGAGACACCTGCACCAGAAAGCCGCCCAAAAGAAGTCGTAAACAGAACAACACACAGCATGAGAGAACGCGCAGAGCATACGAGAACGCACCGAGACACGGCGAACACGCAGGGAGAAAGCACAGGAAAAACGAAAAAGAGGAGTCCGAAGACTCCCCTTTCGAGTGTGCTGGCATGGTGCCCCATCCAGCGTGATGTCCTTTCCGGTCAGTCTTGGCCGATCAGTCTTGGCCGGTCAGTCTTGGCCGGTCAGTCTTGCTCCAAATCCGCCTGGCGATAGCCGATCAGGTACAGCACGGCATCAAGACCAAGGGTCGAGATACTCTGTCTCGCCTGGGCTCTGACCATGGGCTTGGCCCTGAAGGCAATTCCCAGGCCGGCTGCCGCCAGCATCTTGAGATCGTTGGCACCATCTCCCACGGCGATGGTCTGCTCCATGGAGATGCCCTCGCGCTGGGCGATCTCGCGCAGCAACAGCGCCTTGCGATCGGCATCCACAATCGGCTCACGCACCTCACCGGTGACCTTGCCGTTCTCGATGACCAGCTCATTGGCGTGGATTTCATCGAAGCCTAGGCGTTGCTGGAGATAGCGCGCGAAGTAGGTAAAGCCACCGGACAGGATAGCGGTGCGATAGCCCAAGCGCTTAAGCTGAGCCATCAGTGTCTCGACGCCGTCCATTAACGGCAGCTCAGCGGCGATCTCGGCCAGCACGGACTCATCCAGCCCCTTGAGCTTGGACATGCGCTCGCGGAAGCTCTCCTGGAAGTCCAGTTCACCGCGCATGGCCCGCTCGGTGACCTCCGCCACTTCGTCATAGACACCGTGACGCCTGGCCAGCTCATCGATGACCTCGGCCTTGATCAGGGTCGAATCCATGTCGAAACACACCAGACGACGGTGGGTACGCCAGATCGAGTCTTCCTGCAGCGCGATATCCACCCCGTGGGCCGCGCCCAGGGCCAGGGCCTTCTCGCGCAGCGACTCGAGATCGATCTGTTCGCCGCGCAGCCAGCATTCGACGCAGCTGCCCTGGGCCGGTGCCTCGCCGTCCAGCGGCTCGCGTCCGGACAGGCGATGCATCAACTCCACCGTCAGGCCATGCTCTGCCGTCAGCGCCCCCACTTCGGCCAGGATGCCAGCAGGCAGTCGCGGCGCCAGCAAGGTCATGATCCAGCGCGGCTGACCCGCGGTCTGACTCCAGCGATGGTACTCCTCGGCGCTGATCTGGATCGCCTGCACATCGAGCCCGAGCTCGTCGCCGGTGTGGGCCAGCGCACCTTCCAGGTCCGCCTCGTGATCCAGCGCCACCAGAGCCTCCAGCGAGACGATGCCAAAGGTCACGCTCTGGTTGATATCGAGAAGTCTTGCCCCGCTGCGGGCCAGCGCCTTGCCAAGTCCGGCCAGCTGGCCAGGACGAGCCTGGCCGGTGGCACGCATCAAGATTCTTCTGGTCATGTAGTCTGTCCTGTAACCTCACCGCCTTGTATGGGGTGGCGACAACGTGAACCCCCACCGAGGATCAGGCCTCGACGCGCTCCAGCCGATCAACCTTCTGCAGACCGCGCGGCAGCTTGCTGCCCCGACGCCCGCGTTCGCCGCGATAGTAGTCGAGTTCGCCATTCTTGAGCGATAGCTTACGTTTGCCAGCATGGACCACCAGGGTATCTCCTGGGGCCAACACGACCAGTCCACGCACGAATTCTTCACGCCGGGCGGCCCGGGCGCCAGGAATGTCGAGCATCTTGTTGCCCTTGCCCTTGGACATCTCCGGCAACTGCTCCAGCGGGAACAGCAGCAACCGCCCCTCGTTGGATACCGTGGCCACGGTCAGCTCTTCGGCCGCCGGCAGCTCCACCGGGGGCAGCACGTTGCAGCCCTTGGGCAGTGACAGCACCGCCTTGCCGGAGCGATTCTTGCCGGTCAGGTCCTCGAGTCGCGCAACAAAGCCATAGCCGCCGTCGGAGGCCAGCAGGTAGCGGGAGTCGCCGGGTGCCAGCATGACCCCGGCCATATGCGCACCGGCCACCACGTTGACCTTGCCGGTCACCGGTTCGCCCTGGCCACGGGCGCTGGGCAACTGATGGGCCGGCAAGGTGTAGGCACGGCCGGTATCGTCCAGCAGTACCAGCGGCTGGTTGGTCTTGCCCCGGGCGGCGAGATGGAAGGCATCTCCCGCCTTGTAGGACAAGCCAGCCGGATCGATATCGTGGCCCTTGGCCGCGCGAATCCAGCCCTTCTCGGACAGCACCACGGTGACCGGGTCGGCACCGACCAGCTCGACTTCGGACAGCGCCTTGGCTTCGCCACGCTCGACGATGGGCGAGCGACGCTCATCGCCGTGTTCTTCCGCCGCCTGTCTGAGCTCCTGCTCGATCAGATCGGTCATGGCCTCGTCGCTGCCCAGCAGCTTCTCGAGCCGCTTGCGCTCCGCCTCGAGCTCACTCTGCTCGGTGCGGATCTTCATTTCCTCCAGCTTGGCCAGATGACGCAGGCGCAGCTCAAGGATGGCCTCGGCCTGACGGTCGCTGAGACCGAAAGCCTCGATCAGGGCGCTCTTGGGCTCATCCTCTTCACGGATGATCCGGATCACCTCATCGATATTGAGGTAGGCGATCAACAGACCTTCCAGCAGGTGCAGGCGATCGTTGACCTTGCCCAGCCGATGCTCCAACCGCCGGCGTACCGTGGTACGGCGGAAATCGAGCCATTCGCCCAAAAGCTCCGGCAGTGGCATCACCCGCGGACGGCCGTCGAGACCGATCACGTTGAGGTTGACCCTGACGTTCTTCTCGAGGTCGGTGGTGGCAAACAGGTGCGCCATCATTGCCTCGATGTCGACCCGATTGGAGCGGGGCTCGATCACCAGACGGGTCGGCTCCTCATGGGTGGACTCATCGCGCAGGTCGGCCACCATCGGCAGCTTCTTGGCCTGCATCTGGGCAGCGATCTGCTCGAGCACCTTGGCCCCGCTGACCTGATACGGCAGCGCGGTGATGATGACCTGGCTTTCTTCCTTGTCGAACTCGTAGCGGGCGCGCATCTTGACGCTGCCACGGCCACTTTCATAGATCTTTCTGAGGTCGGCGCGGGGAGTGATGATCTCCGCCTGGGTGGGAAAGTCCGGTCCCGGCAGGTGCGCCATCAGATCCGCCGTCGTCACCGAGGGGTTACGCAGCACCTGGCAGGTGGCCTCGACCACCTCGCGCACGTTATGGGGCGGAATATCCGTGGCCATACCCACGGCAATCCCGGTGCCGCCATTGAGCAGCACGTGGGGCAGCCGTGCCGGTAGCACCACCGGCTCGTTCATGGTGCCATCGAAGTTGGGCGCCCAGTCCACGGTGCCCTGACCCAGCTCACTGAGCAGCACCTCGGCAAACTTCGACAGCCTGGCTTCGGTGTAGCGCATCGCCGCGAAGGACTTGGGATCGTCTGGGCTACCCCAGTTGCCCTGGCCATCGACCAGCGGATAGCGATAGCTGAACGGCTGCGCCATCAGCACCATGGCTTCATAGCAGGCGCTATCGCCATGGGGGTGAAACTTACCCAGCACGTCACCGACGGTACGCGCAGACTTCTTGTACTTGGCATTGGCGTTCAGCGACAGTTCACGCATGGCGTAGACGATGCGCCGCTGTACCGGCTTCATGCCGTCGCCAATATGGGGCAATGCCCGGTCGAGAATGACGTACATCGAATAGTCGAGGTAGGCCTTCTCGGTGTATTCGCGCAGGGACAGTCGCTCGACGTCGCCCTCCGCCACCTCAATGTCCAGAGTCATGTTCCCTCGTTCTCATCCTGGTCGCCGCAAGCGACGACATGGTATTCCCAGGCGCAACCGGCGCCGGCCGCTCTGCCTCGGCCGGATCAGACGTCGATATCGGCCAGGTTGCCGTAGTCTTCAAGCCAGCTCTTGCGGTCCGAGGCGCGCTTCTTGGCCAGCAGCATGTCCATCATCTCCAGCGTGCCGTCGCCATCTTCCCGGGTCAGCTGCACCAGGCGGCGCGTCTCTGGCGCCATGGTCGTCTCGCGCAGCTGCAGCGGACTCATCTCACCCAGGCCCTTGAAGCGCTGAACATTGGGTGTCCCGCGCTTGCCTTCCAGAGAACGCAGAATGGCGGCCTTCTCGCTCTCGTCCAGGGCGTAGAAGACCTCCTTGCCCAGATCGATGCGGTACAGCGGCGGCATGGCGACAAACACATGGCCGGCGTCGACCAGCGAGGGGAAGTGGCGCACGAACAGCGCGCACAGCAGTGTGGCGATGTGCAGCCCGTCAGAGTCAGCGTCGGCGAGGATGCAGATCTTGTGATAGCGCAGCTTGGACAGGTCGGCGCTGGCCGGGTCGGCACCGATGGCCACGGCAATGTCGTGGACCTCCTGGGAGCCGTAGATATCATGGGAGTCGACCTCCCAGGTATTAAGGATCTTGCCGCGCAACGGCAGGATCGCCTGGGTCTCGCGGTTGCGTGCCTGCTTGGCGCTGCCGCCAGCGCTGTCGCCCTCGACCAGGAATAGCTCGCTCATGGCAGGGTCCTGACCGCTGCAGTCGGCCAGCTTTCCGGGCAGTGCAGGACCAGAGGTCACCTTCTTGCGGGCCACCTTCTTGGAGCTCTTCTGGCGCCGCTGAGCCGCGCTGATGACCAGCTCGGCCAAGGCCTCTGCCTGGTCCACATGGTGGTTGAGCCACAGCGAGAAGGCGTCCTTGACCACCCCGGACACGAAGCCCGCCACGGTGCGCGACGACAGCCGCTCCTTGGTCTGCCCGGCGAACTGCGGATCCAGCATCTTCACCGACAGCACGTAGGCGACGCGCTCCCACAGGTCTTCGGCGGTCAGCTTGACGCCACGGGGCAGCAGGCTGCGGTACTCGCAGAATTCCTTGAGCGCGTCGAGCAGGCCGGAGCGCAACCCATTCACATGGGTGCCCCCCTGGGCGGTGGGGATCAGGTTGACGTAGCTTTCCATCAACGAGTCGCCGCCTTCGGGAAGCCACTGGATCGCCCAGTCCACCGCCTGCTCGTCGTCGGCAAAGTGACCGACGAAGGGCGAGCTTGGCAGGACCTCGTAGCCGTCCGTGGTCTGGGCCAGGTAGTCGCGCAGACCGTCCTCGAATTGCCAGGTGGTGGCGGTGCCATCGGCCTCGACCAGCTCCACCTTGAGCCCGGGGCACAGCACTGCCTTGGCGCGCAGCAGGTGCTTGAGGCGGCCCACGGCCAGATTGGGACTATCGAAATAGCTGACGTCCGGCCAGAATCGCACCACCGTGCCCTTGGCCCGCTTGGCCGCAGTACCGATGACGTGCAGATCCTCGACCTTGTCGCCGTGCTCGAAGGCCATGGCGTGGCGCTCGCCATCGCGCAGCACTTCCACTTCCAGGCGCCTGGACAGGGCGTTGACCACGGATACCCCGACACCGTGAAGACCGCCGGAAAAGCGATAGCTCGATGAGGAGAACTTACCGCCTGCGTGCAGGCGCGTCATGATCAGCTCGATCCCCGACACTCCGTGCTCGGGGTGCACGTCGATGGGCATGCCACGACCGTTGTCCGACACCTCGATACCGCCATCATCGCGCACCACCACGCGAATCTCGTTGGCGTGCTCGGCGAGGGCCTCGTCGACACTGTTGTCGATGACCTCCTGCACCAGGTGATTCGGGCGGGAGGTGTCGGTGTACATGCCGGGGCGCTTGCGAACGGGCTCCAGCCCGGAAAGCACCTCGATCGAACTGGCACTGTATTGGGTCATGCGTGGTCCATCATCAGGATGACTGGAATCGTCTCTTTTCTGCCTTGGCGCCAGTCGCGAGGGCCTGCGCCTAGTCCATCACCGGCGCCATCACGCCTGGTTCAAGGCGATGCCCGGCGTGGGCGAACACCGCTGGCAGGTAATCGGCCAGGGCATTGAAGCCGTGCTCCCCTCCGGGATGCAGCACCGCTCTGGCGCCGCGATAGGCCTCGAACGCATCGTGACTGTTCAATGTCTCGTCCTGGGTCACCAGCAGCAGCAGGTAACGCCATGGGGTCACGCTCTCGGGCGTCAGCTGGGCCACCTGGTCACGATGCCCCTGCTCGACCACGAAGCGTTCTCCGGTGTAGGCGTTCACAAAGCTCTGGCCCAGCATAGTATCGACCAGCCGCGCCGGGCGCACCGCCGGATTGACCAATACCGCCTTGAGCCCGTGTCGCTCGGCCAATACCGTGGCCAGAAAGCCACCCATGGAACTGCCCATGACCAGCGGCTGCTGCCCGAGACGCGACATCAAGGACTCGCCCAGTGCCAGCGCATCGACGGCGCGTGACGGCAGATCCGGGGTCTCGCAGGGCAGGTCCAGTGCGTCGCAGGCGGCCTTGACCAGGCGTGCCTTTGGCGACGCCCCGGCGCTATTGAACCCGTGCAGGTACAAGATGCCGGTGGCGACTGGCGACGTCTGAGGCGTCATGGGGCTCAGCATAACGGAAAACCTGTATAAATGGCCAGTTTACTGACAGGGCCGCCCCGCTGACCCACTGCGGGAGGCAGGGAACCAGCGGGAACTGTCATCGCTTCAGCGCTCCCGCGAGGCCTGCCAGGTTGCCTCGATCAGGCCTCGGGTGGAATCGTCCATATCATCAAGACCCTGACGGCCTTCAATGATGTCACGGGTCTCGTTGGCGATCTTCTTGCCCAGTTCAACGCCCCACTGGTCGAAGGGATTGATGCCCCAGATGGTCGCCTGCACAAACACCTTGTGCTCGTACAGCGCAATCAAGGCGCCCAGGGTTTCCGGCGTCAACCGCTCCAGCAGCAAGGTGGTAGAGGGCTGATTGCCACGATAACGCTTGTGCTCGGGCCGTGGGCCGTCCTCGGCAATGGCGTCATCACCCAGCATCAACACGCGCGACTGGGCAAAGCAGTTGGCCAGAGTCAGGCGGTGCTGACCCATCAGGTGCTCACGGGTGGCCGGATCCTCGACATCCTCGTAGCGCGCCAGGGGCGCAATGAAGTCACACTCCACCGCCTGGGTGCCCTGGTGCAGTAGCTGGTAGAACGCATGCTGGGCGTTGGGACCGAGCTGTCCCCACAGCACCGGGCAGGTGGAATAGTCCACAGTGTCACCGTCATTGGTGACCGACTTGCCGTTGGACTCCATCTCAAGCTGTTCGAGATAGGCGGCGAAGTACTCCAGTCGACCGTCGTAGGGCAAGATCGAGTGGGCGCGGATGTCCAGGAAGTTGTTGTTCCAGATACCGGCCAGGGCCAGCAGCACCGGCAGATTGTCGGCCAAGGGCGCCTTCTGGAAATGCACGTCCATGGTATGGGCACCGGCCAACAGCGCACGGAAGCCCTCCATCCCGATCACCAGTGCGATGGGCAGGCCAATGCCCCCCCACAGCGAGTAGCGCCCGCCGACCCACTCCCAGAATTCGAGCTGGTGGTCACAGGCGATGCCCCACTCGGCCATCTTCTCGGGACTGGCGGATACGCCGATGAAGTGCTGACGCAGTACCAGCTCATGGTCGACGCCTTCCTGGCGCGAGCCCACCAGCCGGGACAGCAGCCAGTCCCGCGCCGTATTGGCGTTGGACAGGGTGTCGATCGTGGTGAACGATTTTGACGACAGCACGAATAGCGTGGTTTCAGGATCGAAGCGCGTCAGGTAGTCGACCAGCTGCGAGCCGTCCATGGTCGAGGCGAAATGGACCTCCACCGGATGAGTCCCCTGAGGACGATAGTCGGCCAGGGCGTGGGTCACCATCAGCGGCCCGAGGTCGGAGCCGCCCACCCCCAGGTTGACCACATCACGAATCGGCTTGCCGGTGGCGCCGCGCCACTGCCCCGAGTGGAAGCGCTCGACCATGGTGGCCATCTTGTCCAGGGTGGCATGCACCGCCGGCACCAGGTCTTCCCCCTCGACCACCAGCGACGCATCGGCGGGCAGGCGCAAGGCGGTATGCAAGGCAGGCCGATCCTCGCTGATATTGACCTTCTCGCCGGCCAGCAGACGCTGAGTGGCTGCCGGCACCCCTGCCTCCTCGGCCAGGTGCAGCAAATCCGCGAGGGTGTCCTGATCCCAACGCTGCTTTGACAGGTCCAGCTTGAGGCCAGCCGCTTCCCGGCTGAAGGTGGCGAAACGCCCCTGGTCCTGACGGAACATATCGCACAGGTGGCGCTGTCCCACCTGTTGGGCCTTGTCCTGCAGGGACCGCCAGGCCTGGGTTTGGTCGATCGTCGGCATCTATCCTCTCCTTGGGCATAGTCTGGGGAGCGGCAGCCTTGGCTGCATCCATGTCACGTCTGCGACGGTTCCCCAGGTCAAAGGTGTAACGGGTCAGCGACGGCAGCTGCCTCATCGTGCAGCGCGGGCCCAGGACGCGTACAATCACAGCCCCCGAGCCCGACAACACTGGCAATCCATGAGTGACGCATCTTACCGTGACGCCATCTTTTCCACACCCCTGGACAAGGTAGCGCGCTTTTCGTTCGACGAGCGTGTCGTCGCCTGCTTCCCCGACATGATCCGCAGGTCCGTTCCTGGCTACGGCCAGATCCTTGGTATGCTGGGCGTGCTGGCCGAGCGCCATCTACGCCACGGCGCCCACGTCTACGACCTTGGCTGCTCGCTGGGCGCCGTAGGCCTGGCGCTGGCCGGCCAGCTTCCGCGGGACGCCTTCACCCTGACCGGTATCGACCTGTCCCCGGCCATGGTGGAACGGGCACGTCAGACCCTGGCAGAGGAGTGTCCCGAGCACGCCATCGAGGTCATCGAAGGGGACATCCGTCACATCGATTACCGCCCCAGCGGCATGATCGTGCTCAATTTCACGCTGCAGTTCCTGGCACCGGAAGATCGCAACGACCTGCTGGCACGGCTGTATCAGGCGCTGGAGCCCGGCGGCGTGCTGGTGCTGTCGGAGAAGATCAAGTCCGGCGACGAGCAGGACAACGCCTGGCTGGTGGAGCGCTACCATGATTTCAAGCGGGCCAACGGCTACAGCGACATGGAAATCAGCCAGAAACGCAACGCCCTCGAGAACGTGCTGATTCCCGATACCCTTGAGCAGCATCATCAGCGCCTGGCGGATGCCGGCTTCGGCCGCTCGCTGACCTGGTTTCAGTACCTGAACTTCGCCTCCATGATTGCCTTCAAGGAGGCTTGAGTGATCCCCGAGCATCAGCGTGATCTGTATCGCGCCTTCCTTGAACACTCCTTTCGCCACGCCGGCATGGGCACCTGGCTTGCCAGACTGCCCGAACAGTTTGCCAGCGGTCTGGACCGTCAGCGTCATGGCGACCTTCCCGCCTGGGAAAAGGCCGTGGCCAAGCTCCCGGCGCTACCCGACAAGCGCCAGGTCCACCTTGACCAGGACACCGTCGAGGTATCGCTTGAGCTGGATGAGAGCCGTCAGCGTCAAAGCGAGAGCCTGCTTCGGGCGCTGATCCCTTGGCGCAAGGGGCCCTACCGGCTGGCTGGCATCACCATCGATACCGAATGGCGCTCGGACTGGAAATGGCAGCGCCTGGCGCCGCACCTGGCGCCGCTGCGGGGCCGCAAGGTGCTCGACGTCGGTGGAGGCAATGGCTACCACGCCTGGCGCATGGCCGGGGCCGGGGCCGACTTCGTGCTGGTCATTGATCCATCGCCGCGCTTCTACTGGCAGTTCCAGGCCGTCAAGCACTTCGTCGGCGAGGCCGATGGCGGACGCACCCATTTCCTGCCGGTCGGTATCGAAGACGTTCCTGATCGGCTCGGCTTCTTCGACACGGTGTTTTCCATGGGCGTGCTCTACCACCGTCCATCACCGCTGGAGCACTTGATACAGCTACGGGACGCCCTGCGCCGCGGTGGCGAGCTGGTGCTGGAAACCCTGGTGGTCGAGGGCGATGAAACCCGCGTGCTGGTGCCGGGAGACCGCTACGCCGCGATGCCCAACGTCTACTTCCTGCCGTCGTCCAAGGCCTTGGTTGGCTGGCTTGAAAAGGTCGGATTCTGTGACGTGCGCGTTGTCGATGAGGGCCCTACCAGCCTGGACGAACAGCGCGCGACGGACTGGATGACCTTTCAATCACTGAATGATTTTCTTGATCCAGAGAACCCCCAACTCACCCGAGAGGGACATCCGGCACCACGGCGTGCGGTGATCATCGCCACCCGGCCAGCATGACCGACGGCAAGACGCCCTGCCGAGTCTATCGGCAGGGCGTCGTCATGCAGCACGCCATCGCGACTGCAGGTGTCAGACGAAGTCCAGCACCATGAAATGAGGGTTGTCGACCAGCACCTCCATGCGGGTGATGTCATCGAGCAGCACCAGCCGGTCACCTCCTTCTGTGCGCAGCGACAAGCACTCCTCATGGTCCTCATTGAACGAGGTGTCTACCGCTTCGCCCTGTTTTTCGACCCCACCCTTCAAGGAAAGCTTGACCGGAAAATGGTACAAGCAAGCAAGTTCAATATTATCGTAGAGATGGCAAGCCACCATGCTCATGCCCTCCCCTGTTGATCAACTCACCCAGGTGTTAACTCACCCAGGTATTAACTCACCCAGGTATCAACTCGCCTAGGTATTAACTCGCCAGTGTCGAGATCTGTGGATCACGTTGAGATTGCCGATATGCGTCGCCCTGTCGATGCCGTGACATGTGACATATCTCACATGCGAGGCATCCTGCCTTTGGTCTAGCCCAGATACCAGCGCGGCACCATTTGGTTGCACAAACCGCGTTAGTTTCACCGAAAAGCACGAGCCTTGCCGCTCAGACAGAGCGCTGGTATTGCGCCAATTCGAGCTACCATTCCTGATCCAGCGGATGCTTCCATCGGCTATCCAGAACGGGCATCCAGCACGGCCATCCCCGCACATAACAAAGGCTCCTGCGTCAGCACGCAGGAGCCTTGTTCGCACTGCCTTGACGGCGTCAGCGGTTCAGTAGGTCACGTACATCCTTGGCTTCCCAGTGGGGGAAGTATTTGCGAACCAGGGCGTTGAGCTCCAGCTCGAAACCTGCCCAGTCGACTTCCCCGACAGACGCGCCCTCGGCACTGGCGGCACCCCGAATCATGCCGGCGCCGACGGTGACGTTGGTCAGACGATCGATGACGATAAAGCTGCCGGTGCCGGCAATCTTCGCATAGTCGTCGATCGGCACTTCGGCCGTCAGCGCTACCCGGCAGCGAGCGATGGCATTGAGCTCAAGCTGCTGCGCCTGGTGACGCTCCAGGGTGTTGACGTCGACCTGGTAGTGAATCGCCTCGACCTGTCCGGACACGGCACGCCCGGCCATGCGGATATCGTATTGGCGACCAGGCACCAGCGCGTCGTCATGCATCCACACGATATCGGCGTCGAAGGCACTCGACAGGGTGATGTCGGCATCGGCTGCCACCAGCCAGTCGCCACGAGAGATATCGATCTCGTCTTCCAGGGTCACGGTGATCGCCTGCCCCGGATAAGCGTCATCCAGGTCGCCGTCGAAGGTCACGATGCGCTCGACCTTGCTGAGCTTGTTGGACGGCAACACCTTGACCGACTGGCCAGGGCGCAGGATGCCCGCCTCCAGGGTGCCCGCATACCCCCGGAAATCGAGGTTCGGACGATTGACGTACTGCACCGGGAAACGCAGGTCACTGAGGTTCTGGTCGCGGCTGACTTCCACCGTTTCCAGCAGTTCGAGCAGGGCCGGGCCCTGGTACCAGTTCAGGTTGTCACCGCGCTCGACCACGTTGTCGCCCTTGAGGGCAGACAGCGGTACGAAACGAATGTCCGACGCCGACAGCTGCTCGGCAAAGGCGCGATACTCGGCGACGATCTCGTCGAAGCGCTCCTCGGCGTAGTCGACCAGGTCCATCTTGTTGACCGCGATGACCAGGTGCTGGATGCCCAGCAGGTCAGCGATAAAGCTGTGACGACGGGTCTGGGTCTGCACGCCGTAACGGGCGTCGATCAGAATCACCGCCAGGCCCGCGGTGGAGGCACCGGTGGCCATGTTGCGGGTGTACTGCTCGTGCCCCGGGGTATCGGCGATGATGAACTTGCGCTTGTCGGTGGAAAAGAAGCGATAGGCCACATCGATGGTGATGCCCTGCTCGCGCTCCGACTGCAGACCATCTACCAGCAGCGCCAGATCCACCTCCTCGCCGGTGGTGCCCTTGGTCTTGGAGGCCTGGGTGATGGCCGCCAACTGGTCATCGAAGATCATTTTGGAATCGTGCAGCAGGCGACCGATCAGGGTCGACTTGCCGTCATCGACGCTGCCGCAGGTGATGAACCTGAGCAGGTCCTTGTTTTCGTGCTCGTGCAGATACTGCTCGATGTTGTCAGCAATCAGACTGGACTGGTGAGACATGCTGTACCCCTATGGGTGACCCGACGTCGCGCTGGACGTCCGGCCCTTGATCTGTCATCTGCGTCCTTGTCCCCGGTCACTGTCGGCCGGGTCAAGGCGCGTGGCTGCGTGCGGTCGGTGCCGTCGTCAGAAGTAGCCTTCGCGCTTCTTCTTCTCCATGGAGCCGGCCTGATCGTGGTCGATGGCGCGGCCGGAGCGCTCGCTGGTACGGGTCAGCAGCATCTCCTGGATGATCTCCGGCAGGGTCTGGGCCTTCGACTCCACCGCACCGGTCAGCGGGTAGCAGCCCAGGGTCCTGAAGCGCACCCACTTTTCCTCGGGCTGCTCGCCCTCGGCCAGGGGCATGCGGTCGTCGTCGACCATGATCTGCATGCCGTCACGCTCGACCACCGGACGCGGGGCCGAAAAGTACAGCGGCACGATGTCGATGTTTTCGAGATAGATGTACTGCCAGATGTCCAGCTCGGTCCAGTTGGACAGCGGGAAAGCGCGAATCGACTCGCCCTTGTTGATGCGAGCGTTGTACAGGTTCCAAAGCTCGGGGCGCTGATTCTTGGGGTCCCAGCGGTGATGCTTGTCACGGAACGAGAACACGCGCTCCTTGGCACGGCTGGCCTCTTCATCACGGCGGGCGCCACCGAAGGCAGCGTCGAACCCGTACTTGTCCAGCGCCTGCTTCAGCGCCTGGGTCTTCATCACGTCGGTGTAACCGCTGGACCCATGGTCAAACGGGTTGATCCCGGCAGCCTTGCCTTCCTGGTTGGTATGGACGATCAGCTCCATGCCCGCCTCTTCGGCCATGCGGTCACGAAAGGCGATCATCTCGCGGAACTTCCAGGTGGTGTCCACGTGCATCAACGGAAACGGCGGCGGCCCCGGATAGAAGGCCTTGCGCGCCAGGTGCAGCATCACCGAAGAATCCTTGCCGATCGAGTACAGCATCACCGGGTTGGAAAACTCGGCGGCCACCTCACGGATAATGTGGATGGACTCGGCCTCAAGCTGCTTGAGGTGAGTCAGTCGCTTCGGCGTAAGAGAAGCCTGAGCGGCTCTCTCGCGGGCTGGTGCGGAAAGGCTGGTCATGACCGGGACACCTCGCATGACGGAAATAAGGAAGATGCCAGCGAGGATACTGCGAAGGGAATAATAACGTAAAAGAATTAATAACTATCTTTTTAGAACCATAAGAACTTTTGCCCAGGCGCGCCCAACGACCAACTACGCCCAACGACCCTCTGCGCCCAACGACCATCAATGCCCAAGCAAGCGACACTGGACGTGGGCGCAGGTATGTCAGCAGCGTTGGCTACAGCTCGACCCGTTCCACCCAGGTCAGCCACTCCCCCCCTCGCTTCAGGTCTACCACGCGATAGCCTGGCCGGGACGCCTCATCCACGGCGAACTCATCGCTGCCAGGCAGAAACTGATCCGAGGTAGCCGGACAGGCATACACCTCCACCTGACCATCAGGCAGTGCCCTGGTGCCATGGAAGGCCTGGTGCACATGACCGCACAGGACCATCTTTACCTGCGGATATCGTCCCACCACGTCCCAGAAGTCATCGGCATCCTCAAGCCCCAGGGCGTCGATCCAGGCACTGCCCACGGCCATGGGGGGATGGTGCATGACGATCACGGTGGGACGAAGCTCCTGGCCTAGACGCTGGTCGAGCGCAGCCAGGGCATCCTCGCCCACCCGGCCGCTGGCCTCGCCCGGTATCTGGGTATTGAGCTTGAGCACTCGCCAGGCTCCCGCGTCGACCTCTGCCAGCACCTCTCGCTCTGCACTCATCAGCGCCAGGTCATCATGATTGCCGGGCAGCCAGAACCACGGACAGTCCAGCGCTGCCAGACGCTCTGTGGCCAGGCGGTACGCGCCTTCGGATTCATCCTGAGCGATGTCGCCGGTCACCATCACCAGGTCTGGCCGGTCCAGATCCACCGCGGCGATGACCGCCTCGAGCTGGCGAGCGGGCAGGCCCCGTCGGGAGCGAGCCATGGGATCGGCATACAGGTGGCAATCGCTAAGCTGGATCAAACGCATGGCAATGTCTCGACAGCCCAAACCAAGGAAAGCCCTCCGCCAGAAGGGCCAGCGCAGGGTCAGGGTATCGCAGACAGCGTCGAGCGCAAGCGATCGAGATCAGAGGTTGGGCCCGGAGCTGTGGTCAGGGCAGCTGAGGAAGGTCCAGGGAGTGGCCATGGGCCAAGCCGTGATCCAGCCATTCGCCGAGGAAGCGATTGATCTGCAGCTTTTCATCCGGCTGATGCATGTGCGCGTTGGGGTAGCGATAGCGCCCATCGAAATGCCGCCGACGCTGAAAGTCGGTGACTTCTGCCATGCGCACGTCGTGGTACAGGTGCACTCGCATGCGCGGGCTGTCGATGACACTGTCGAGAACGCCTTCCTGGGTCACGCGAACAATGGTGGTGTAAGGAGCCAACTCTTCGACGTGCAGACGCAGCGCGCCCAGGCGCCGCTCACCATTGCGCAGCTCGACGTCGCGAATCTCGCCCTCCTCCAGGTCACCCAGAAGCCGAGACAGACGGATGTAATTGGCGGTGCACTCGCTTTGCAGGGTGCGCAAGTCCGTTACATAAGCGCTGCGATGGGTCACGTTACCTCCTTGCTCTCAACGATGCGCGTTCGGCAGCCAACCAATGGAAACCGATCAGGCACATGGCGTTATCGAGTCGTCCCTGGCCGAGAAGTTCCCAGGCCCGCTGGAAGGGCAACACATGCACGCGAATATCTTCATGCTCTTCATCAAGGCCATGCACCCCGCCCAGCCCACGGGTGTCGACCAGCCCGCAGAACAGCGTCACGCGTTCGTCGCAGGCACCAGGACTAGGATAGTAGCTATGCAGCAGGATGAGGTCACCGACCTCGCAGCCCGCCTCTTCCAACGCTTCGCGCCGAGCCACATCTTCCAGCGACTCATCCTTGTCGACCAGTCCGGCCACGCATTCCAGCTTCCACGGGGTGTGGGGGTCTTGCAGCGCTCCCGCGCGAATCTGCTCCACCAGCACGACGCTGTCGCGCTCGGGATCATAAAGCATGACGCCCACCGCATCGTGACGACTGTGGACTTCCCTCACCACGGGCTCGCTCCAGCCGCCTTCGAACTTGCGATGGCGGTAGGTCAGCTTGTCCAGGCGGAAGAATCCCTGGTACAGGCAGTCCCGTGACACCAGCTCGACATCCTGAACGGTGAAGGGGGCATCAATGTGGCTCGTTTCCGGCATGGGGGCCTCCGCTGACAGATCGGCCCATTATCCGGATCGGTCATGGGCCCCACAAGGCGAGTCCAGGTGGGGCCTCCTGTCAAGGCGGAAAACAACAGGAAAGTCGGCGGGGTTCAGAGCTCGTTGAGCAGTGCGCGCGCCTCGGCCTTGAGCGCCTGGTCCGAGGCCTCGCGACCGGCGCGAACCGCGCCATTGATGGCCTTCTCCGCGTGCTGGCGGGCCTCGGCGTCGCGGCCTTCATCGGCCAGGTAAGCGGCATAGTAGTAGTTGACGTCCACTCCACCCGGGCGAATCGCCAGCGCGCGCTTGAACATCTCCTCGGCCTTGTCGTCATCGCCAAAGGCGACCGGCCAGCCCGGCGCGCGGTCGTACAATGCTCCCAGGGTCACGTAGGCCGAGCCTTCGAGGCCGTTGGCATCCAGTGCGATGGCCCGCTCCAGCGCGCGGCGCGCTGCCTTGGCGTTGTCCAGCGCTCCGAGCCCGCCCTTGGCCTTGGCCAGCGACGCCTCGATGATGCCCTCCCACACCAGCAGTTCGCTGACGTTGGGATTGGCCGAACTCAACGCCCGGGCCTCGGCAGCCAGCGCCGTCAACGGGGCTTCCTGGGCCGACAGGGCGCTTGAGGTGGTAACGCTCTCCCAGCGATTCTTGATCTGGTCGAGCTCACCCTGCCAGGCCAGCGCCACAGCGCTGGTGAGGCACGCGGACAGGGTGACAAGCGTCAGCGCCGTTGTGGCCAGCAGCCGTCGCGGACGTTGGCGCAAGGATGTGGATGGAACATCAGGCGAGGTGGAAAACAGAGTTCGTGACATTTGGCGGCTCCGGATACTGTTATTGTGATGCACCCTGATGCTGGGTGGTCATGGTGGGCGGCCGAACTGAGCGATCAGGCCAAGCATTCAGACCCAGCAATCAGGTCAAGCCATCAGGTCAAGCAATGGCGAGCACTGACCGGCTGGGGTGTAGCCCGATACGAGAGACCACATCGCGGTCTGGCGCCCTCCTCGAAATGTAACGAACGTTTGATTTATTCGCCAGTCGCATTCTGGCTGACCGCCCACTGCATCACTCTCCTGGCCTTTCCCCCACCACCCAAGGCGCTTGCGCGGCGGCCCAAGTCGCGGCACCCTCGTGGACCTTGTCTGTTTCAACGACTCACCGAGGATCGCCATGAAAGGCCGCAACATGACACGTTGGCGTGACCCGGCCAAGGACCCGCGCCAGGAACCCAAGAGCAACCTGATCACTCAGGAAGGCGCTGATCGCCTCAGGGGGATCCTTGACCATCTCAGCCGGGTCAAGCGACCACAGCTGTCGGCCAAGGTGGGGGAAGCGGCAGCGCTGGGGGACCGCAGCGAAAACGCCGACTACACCTATAACAAGAAGGAGTTGAACCGCGTCATCGGGCGCATTCGCTACCTGACCAAGCGCCTGGACGAGCTGCAGGTCATCGACCGACTTCCCGCCGACACCGACCGAGTGTTCTTCGGTGCCTTCGTCACCCTGGAGGACGAAGACGGCGAAGAGATGTCGCTGCGCATCGTCGGCCACGACGAGACCGATACCAGCAAGCGCTGGATCAGCGTAGATGCGCCCTTGGCCAAGGCCCTGCTGGGCAAGTCACTGGATGACGAGGTGACGGTGGCCGCGCCGGGCGGCGAGACCACCTGGTTGATCACCGAGATTCACTACCGCACGCCAGGCAAGACCGCCGGCCGCTGACCGAAGCTCACAGGGGCTTCAGCGACGCACCGCGCGGTACACGCGAAAGCGTCCGTTGTCGGCCAGGATCTCGAAGCTACCGAAGGCCCGCTCAAGAGGGTCGGCATAGGGCAAGAAGGCGTTGGCCACGAGGATCAGCTGGCCGCCAGCATCGAGATGGTCCGGCGCCTGCTGAATCAACCGGGCCGCCGGGCCGTAGTCGATGGACCGCTCCTGGTGAAAGGGCGGGTTACTGACAATTGCTGTGAAGCGCTGGCCGTCCAGCGCCGAATAGACATCGCTTTCCAGCACCTCCCCCGTCAGCCCGTTGGCCTTGAGCGTGCGCCGCGTGGCTTCTGCCGCAAAGGCGCTGACATCCACCGCCGTGACATCACGCCCCAGCTGCGCCATCCAGGCCGCCAGAATGCCGTCACCGCAGCCCATATCCAGCACCTTGCCCTGGGGTAGCTGCTGCTCCAGCTGTTCGATCAGCAGTTGCGTGCCCTCATCGAACTTGCCGTGGCCAAACACCCCCGGATGACTCGACAGCTGCAGGCCCGCCGCCTCGAACGAGGTCCAGACCGCTTCAGGATCTAGCGCCAGTGCGCTGGTGCGCGTCTCGAACAGCGAACAGCGGCGTGCGCTGTCGAGCTTGCGACAGCCCATGCCCAGCGCCGCCAGGACCTTGAGCACTCGCTTGATGCCCCCCTGGTGCTCCCCCACCAGCTGCAGCGGCGTGCCCTCGGGCAGGGTCCTACACAACCACAGCAGCCACCATTCTCCCAAGGCATGCGCCTTCGGCCAGAACAATACCGCCCCCGGGGGTGACGCAGGCCCCGTACTGAAGGGCGACAGCGCCGAACGCTGGCGCGCTTCCCAGGCGGCCCGCACCGAGACGTCAGCGCTGACCAGACAGCCCTCCCCGGCCTCCAGCCAGCTATCTCGCGGCGGCGCGACCCACCACCAGCCGCGATAGTCGGCGTCTTGACGCTCAAGCAGCTGGCATACAGCGGTATCGGCACTCATGGTGTTATCTCCTGACGCTTGGCGTCTGCCGGCAAGGGGCGGCGAAAGGTGTAAAGCAGATAGCGCCCCAGGCGCCAGTGCGGATCCATCTGGCAATAGCGGTGTTCCAGCGCCACCAGCTTTTCCAACTCTCGATCGTCCTGCGGGGGGCGACGTAGATAGTCGTGGAACACCCGGATACCGGCCGCGTCCTGACAGACAAGCCCTTCCTGCTCGGCCCATTCGGTGACCTGCGCATGGGTCAGGGGAGAAATCGGCGTCAGCCGCTGGCGTTGGCCCTTACCTTCCAGGCGATCTTCCAGCGCCTTGTCCAGGTTGCCCTTGACCACATTGGACAGCCTCAGCGCGTCGCGATTGAACACCATCAGTGACAGCTGGCCGCCTGGGGCTAACAACGAGGCCAGGTGAGAGATCGCCTCGCGAGGACTGCCCAACCATTCCAGCACCGCGTGACATACCACCAGGGGCCAGGGACCCGGCACCTCGCTGACCAGCTCCTGCAGCGGCAGCGGCAGATAGCTCGCCTTGTCGGCCGCCAGCTCGCGACCGGCTGCGGCCTGCTCGATTCCCGCCTGGGCCCGCTCCAACATCTCGGCAGAGGGCTCAGCCAGCGTTACCTGATGGCCCCGTTGCAGGAACCACTGCGCCTGCTGGCCAAGGCCAGCCCCGACGTCTAGCACCGGCTGCTGCGCCAACTCGAGCATCTCGGGCAGCAGACGATCCAGCAGGGACAGGCGAAGCTCACCGCGCAGGTGGCCGTAAAGTGAGGCCGAGAACTTGTCGGCCAGACCATCGAAATGGCGGTCACCGCGGGGCGACAGCGAAGAGGACGCTGCGGGCGTATCGACCGCTGGCGACGAGCAGGTCGCCTCGGACAGCGAAGCAGCGGGGCCGTGTGACGGTTGGGACATCGACAGAAACCAGTGAGATCGCACAAAAGGCGCATTCTACCGAGCATGGCAGGCGCTGGCACCCACCCACGCCCTTCACCGGGCAACTGCGGGTTTATCTTGTGGAGTCAGCCGCTTATAATGCCGCCCCAACGCCCTCTTAGCTCAGCAGGATAGAGCAGCCGCCTCCTAAGCGGCAGGTCGCAGGTTCGAATCCTGCAGAGGGCGCCATTTCAGGGTCCCAGGCGTTCCTTACGATTCCAAAAATCTCTGAAAAACCCCTGAAAGTCAGCTGTTTTTCTTCCCACCCCTTCCTGACACGTCCTTCCCAATCCGGCACCACAGTGGTATAGAACATGGTATATCCTCCTGTTCGAAGATGCTCGCTATACCACCATGCCGCTAACCATCAGAAAAATCGAGACAACCAAGCCAGGCAGCAAGGAAGTGACGCTATCTGACGGTTTAGGACTCGAACTCAGGATCTCCCCCAAAGGCCGTAAAGGCTGGCGACTTCGCTATACCCGCCCCAACGGTAAACGCAACATGATGAGCCTGGGTAGCTATCCCGACGTCAGCCTTGCCGAAGCCCGTGAGAAGCGCACCGATGCAAGACGCTTGCTGGACAAAGGGATTGATCCGGTGGAGCAGCGCAAACAGGAGAAGAGGGAGCTGCGATACGCCTCCGAGAACACCTTCAGGGCGCTGGCCGGTGAATGGCACGCCACCATGGTCAAACGCTGGAAAGCCACGTCTAAGCGTGCGCCTCAGAGCTGGAGTGCCCTGGAGAGCCATATCTTCCCCTTCGTCGGTGACTTGGCCATCGATAGCATCAAACCACTTGAGTGGCTGGAAGTCTTGCGTCGCCTAGAGGCCGCGGGCAAGTTCGAGCAGCGTCGTAAACTCCACTCGTTCTGCCGAGACATCTATCGATTCGCCATCATCACTGGTCGCGCCTCGTATAATCCCCTCTCTGACCTTGGCGCCGCCCTGGAGCGGCAGCAACGTCGGCACTTTCATCATATCGAGCAATCTGAGCTGCCAGAGCTCGTAGAAGCAATCGAGGGATACGACAAGAGCCCATTGGTCCGAATCGGACTCAAGCTACTGCTTTTGACGGCGGTGCGGCCGGGTGAGCTGCGACAGGCCAGATGGAAGGAATTCGACCTCGAGGCCGGCATCTGGAAGATCCCCGCCGAGCGGATGAAGATGGGCAGAGCGCATCAGGTCCCAATACCGACGCAGGCTCTTGATATCCTGAACGAGCTCATCGCTATGACGGGGAGCTACGTGTTGTTGTTCCCTGGACGCAATGATCCTCGCAAGCCCATTTCGGATGCCGCCTTTGGCATGGCGCTCAAACGCATGGGGTTCGAGGGTCGACATGTACCCCATGGGACCCGCCACGTCGTGGCCACCGGCCTGAAGGAGATGGGCTATCCCAGGGAGTGGATCGAAGTTCAGCTCTCACACAAGCTTCCCGGCATCGAGGGTGTCTATACGCACGCGGAACACATGGCACCCGAGCAGCGCCCTGCCATGATGCAGGCGTGGGCAGATCAGTGTTTCCCTAAATAGCCCTGGTCCAGCGATGTCGCTTGTATCCGTGCTCGACGCCTAACGCGGCTTCTTACATGCTCCAGAGCGATCCCCTGTTGTACCGGGTGGCCGGTACAACGCCTCCTCATGGCGCCCCTTGCATTTTCACCTCAACCTGAAAGCGACCTCGGGCAGCAACCCGGTAATCACACCACCCTAAGTCGCTACAGGAACGAAAATGTCCAGCCTACGTATTGAAAAACCGCCTTCCTTTGCCTTTCTGAATCGGGGTGACACCAGTACTCCAACGCCGAGAGCAGAAGACAAGCCAGGTGGAAGCTCATGCCCTCTACCCAGAAAAGCTTGCAAAAGTCACTGTCGCGCCCCTGTCAATAGCCTCAAGCCACTTTTTTTCGGACTTTTGGTTGTGGGAGAGGTCTCCCACACCGTGTGCTGCTCGTTTTCCTCACTTGATCTCGTCAAGCTGAGTATGTCCTGGGCAGCAGGTAGGGACCGAGACGTTTTTACCGACAGTCCTACCCAGCAACCAGCATGACAAAACGGCACCGTCCGACGATCAATTAGCAGCTTGGAAGAGGAATGCGGTATGACCGTTCGAACTACGGAATCCACATCGCGGTTTACTCCGGTGGAGCACCTTCACCTCGGCAATCGCCTTCTGCGACGGCGAGATGTTGAGCTCAAAACCGGAAAGAGTCGATCCGCCATCTATGCGGGAATTAGCAATGGCACTTTCCCTGCGCCGGTCCCTATCGGAGACAAAAGCGTAGCTTGGCTTGAGGAAGAGGTAGACGCCTGGATCGCCGCACGCATCCAGGAGCGCAATCAGAGCCTAGGCCAAGCCCAGGGCTTCAACCACCAACTGGAGGTATCCGCATGAGCCACTACGTCATCTCCTTGAACGGCAAATCCCTGGCTTTCACTGAGGGCGATATTCCGGCGATCAAGGAGGCACTGGACAATGCCTCGACCAACCATTGTTCGACACAACGATTCGCCCAAAGCGGATTGGTGAAGGTGACGCGGAGCTTTGCCACGGTCTCTTCATCGCTTGACCAACTTGGCGCTGATAGCCCGATTATCCAGACCGACTGCTAGCGCTTCCTAACTCAACAGCAAGAAAAGACGCTGCTCGGCGAAAGCCGAGTGGGTATGGGGGGCCTTTGCGCCCAAAAAACAGAAAACCCTTGCTGCGCGGCCACGCGGCAAGGGTTCAAGAGACATAGCTCATGACTAACGATACCACATATCTCGCCTGCAGCACGGGCAATCACTTGCACATGGATGGAAAGGCTGGCTATGATGCGATCACCACTGCAAATTCAGTGGTCGATCTTGGCGGATCGTTTCACTCTAGGCGCACAAGCGCCCCTTCCATAGCAGGCGCTATTTTTGTGCCCGCTATGCGTTATGGCGGCTGTGCGTGGAATGCCTTCGGGCATGCCGGTTTCCTAGAGTGCCGGTCCGCCAATCCGCGTACAGTCGCCCCCATTCGCTGCTTGGCGGCAGCCGGGGACGACTCCACAACTCTAGGAGTCACCCTATGGCATCTCGCCTGTTCCCTGCCCGCAATCCGTCTGCAAAGGCCTGCGCCCATCGCGCCATGGCCCGTGCAGCGCTCTTCTCAAACTCCAGCACCCGCACACGACTCAAGCGCTACAACCACCACATGCAGCAGGCCCTCCTCCTCGAGGCACTGGAGGTGCACCATGGCTGAGCATCTCGAGAATGGGCTGTGTCTGACAGAAACCGAATGCCTACTGATTGACCCTTCATCGGATCCCGAAACCCTTTACGACTCAGCAGAGCAACGCCTGGATGCCGTTAAGGATCTAATGTTCACACTGAGCTCGCTAGATGGTCGCCACGGGGCCCTGGAAGTCACCGACATTGCCAACCTCGCCGGTGTATCCCGGATTTTGCTGGCCGATGCGTCAGACCTTTTGGTGGCAGCACGCCGACAGGCAATGAAGAAATCCCCTCGCCGTGCAGGGGGTGGCCATGTCTGAAGTCATCGTCAAGATCCAGCAAGTGGCAGAAGCCGCTTTGGCCTATGCCGATACCCTAACCAGTGAGTGGCTGCCGGAAGGCAGCCGCCAGGGGAGCGAGTGGGTCGCCCGAAACATGACACGCGGTGATCGCTCGTGCGGCTCCTTTGGTGTTTCCCTCGACACCGGCAAGTGGAATGACTTTGCCGACCGCAGCGCTCATGGAGGAGATCTGGTTTCCCTTTACAGCTACCTGAACGGGTGCCGCCAGGTAGACGCGGCCATGGCCATCGACCGTCGCCTAGGATTGGGCGTCTTTCGCTGGCACGGACATGCCGGCAATCCTGACAAGACCCTCGCGCGCCACCAGCAGAACGTGGCCGATAGTCAGCGACAGCGACGAGAAGCACAGGACACCGCAAGGGCGCTTGCTCGTCAGGAAGCGATAGGGCACGCCAAGTCGGCATGGGAAAGAGCGCTCCCAGCCAGCCCCCTCCATCCCTACCTTACCAGTCGTCAGGTCCAGGCCTTCGACTTACGACAGTGCCACCGTGGCTCTCTGCTCATCCCCCTGTATGCCGGTGGCGAGATCGTCAATCTCCAACGCATCCTGCCCGACGGTACCAAGCGGTTTCTCAAGGGTGGCCAGGTCCAGGGCGCCTATGCGCTGCTCGGCAGGCCAGTTCCTGGTGGCCGACTGTTCATCTGTGAGGGATGGGCTACGGGTGCAACCCTGCATCACCTAACGGGAGATCCCGTCGTCTGTGCCATGCATGCCGGCAACTTACTGGCGGTGGCAAAATCCATGCGTACCGTCTTGAACGGCTCCCTTGATCTGGTAATAGCGGGGGACGATGATCGCCAGACCTCAGGCAACCCGGGCCGCCAGGCCGCCAATGACGCAGCTCTTGCACTCGGGGCACTGGTGCTCTACCCCGAATGGCCGGACGACTGCCCGGATAACCTGACCGACTTCAACGACCTCTACCGTTGGTATCAGGTACAACGGCGTGACGCAGGGGGTGGCCATGACTGAGAGCCAGTCCCCACTACGCCTGATCGGTCAACCGGCCGCGCCGCAGATTGAGCGTCTGGAGCGCCCTTCCTATGCAGTCTATGACGGCCCGATCAGTGTCGGTGGCAAGGTGTTTCGTGCCGGCACCTGGTTCCACGGCATCAAGCATTCCCACGGTGACGAGGCTGGCCAGCCCTTCGACTTGTGGATCTGCGGCCCACTGCATGTCGACGCTGAGACCATCAACAGCGATGACAGCAGCGTCGGACGACTATTGCGCTTTAAGTACCGCCACCGGGAGGTGGAGCACGTCATGCCGATGGAGGCGCTTGCCGGTAAAGGTGAAGAGGTCCTGAAAGCGCTGATGCGACAGGGTCTGGAGATCGACTACACCCATCGTCGCTATGTTCCTGCCTACATCGCCAGCCACCATGGCCTGGAGCGGGTACTGGCTACCACCACTCGACCAGGCTGGCATGACGCCAGCGGTGCCTTCGTGCTACCCGGTCGCATCATCGGCAGCGCAGACGTTCGCTATCAGGACAGCGGCAAGGGCGCGCTGTTGTTTACCGAACGAGGCACGCTGACCGGCTGGCAGACCGAACTGGCGCACTATTGTCAGGGCAATCCGGTCCTGATCCTGTCGGTCTGCTGTGCACTAGCAGGCCCTCTATTGGCCAAAGTGGGCGTCAATGGTGGTGGTGTTCACCTGGTCGGTGATTCCTCAAGCGGCAAGTCGCTGGCCCAGGCCATGGCCGCGTCGGTCTGGGGCAACCCTGGTGTGTTCGCCGCGTCCTGGGACATGTCCAAGGGCGGCATCGAGATCGAGGCCGCATCACGCAACGATACGGTATTGATCCTAGACGAGATCAAGCGTGCCGACCCCAAACGGGTGCAGGAGATGGCCTATGCCATCGCCAACGGAACCGGCAAGGGCACCATGACTCGCGAGCGCGAAGGACGGCCCAAGCTCTACTGGCGGGTGCTGGCCCTGTCCAGCGGCGAACGCTCGCTTTCTGAGCATGCCGCCATCTCGGGCAATACCGCCCATGCCGGCGCCGAACTACGCATGGTGGATGTCAATGCGGGCACTCGGACCTACCGCGCCTTCGACAACGTTCATGACATGACTGGAGCTGTCTTTCATCGGCGCCTTACCACCGCGGCTTCTCAGCACTTCGGGCATGTCGGACCAGCATTTGTCGAGCGGCTGGTGCAGGAGAAGGACCAAGAGCAGGTCTACCACCGCTTCACCGAGATCCGAGGACTTTTCGAGGCTAGCAGCCCCCAGGCCGGCCGCGTCGCTGACCGCTTTGCCATCATCGGTCTGGCGGGCGAACTGGCCATCACCTATGGGCTACTGCCCTGGCCAGTGCAGACCGCCGCCCATGCCTGCCAGCAACTCTTTCAGGAGTGGCTAGCCAGTGTGGGGGATGGAAATGCCGAAGATCGTCAGATTCTCACGGCCATCGCGGACTTTATCGCCCTGCACGGCGACAGCCGCTTCTCCGACATATCGGCAGAGTTGCCCAACCCGAATGTCCGACAGCGCGCAGGCTACTACGAGATCGAGGACCGAAAGCGGTTCTATCTGTTCAACCGCGCTTCGTTGGTCGAGGCCTCCAACGGCTATGGGCGCGAACGCATCATTCGCACATTGGAAACCTACGGTGTGCTGGCCAAGACCGACGCGGGGCGGCGGCAGAAAAACTATCGCCTGCCAGGAGGAGGAAGTACCCGCTTTTTCGTGGTTGACCCCGACAGACTCGATACGGAAAGGAGTAGCGCATGAGCCAAGGCAATTCTTCACATGAACCTGATTTTCATGGCAACACCGGCAACGGGGCAACAACCCATAAACCATGCGGCTTACAGGCGTTGCCTATAGATAAGAGAGGTGGCAACAACGGCAACACATCTCTTTCTATACCAGTACCTATCCCAATTTCTGTTGCCGATTCAAAAACACCGGCTACAGGTTGCCATTTTCAATTCATTGAAAATAAAGCGTTTTACCTCTGTTGCCACGTTGCCACTAATTTTCAAAACCAGACAGAGGAATATAAGGAAGGTGCAACGCAATCAATAGGCATTCGCAACTCTGTCCCGCTTGGCGGCCACGCTCCCTCTCTGGCAGGCGAACCGTCAGTCCTGTGCCAGGGCACCCCACTTTCAGTTTCCTCCTACGCCGGCAACCACTGATCGAGAACACACGATGACCACGAGACAAGCGCAACGCACCTATAGCTCAGCTACTCAGGACGACAACACCATGACAACCACAAACCAACAGCAATACCTAGCGGATCCGGTTGATCTCCTCTCGTCCATCAGGCAATTTCCAATCCCGGTGAGCGTCAAGGTACTCAACCAGGAAAAGGCATCAGCACGTCTAGACCAGGCCATCAACGACTACCGCGAAAAGCGAGACGAGCTTGCCAACACCAACGAGACTCTGGAGAAGTTACGCAAGACGCATCGAGCTCTTCTAGAACAGAGCAAGGCTGCTGAGAAGGCATGGAAGCAGGACTTCATGTCGAGCCATGGCAAGCAAAGCAAAAGCGTCCTCGAGCAGCAAAAGCAACAAGCTGAGTCACGTGTGCAGGCAGAGCAACACGAGGACATGATCCGCCTGCTTGAACCCAAGGTCGAACAGCTGCAACTGCTAACCGCACTCGCTCGTCAGACATATGAGTCAGCGGCTCAAGCAGCCAAGGAAGTGCATGCCTACAGCGCGCTGTTACAGAACATGCAGGAGCTGGCCACCGCAGAACAAGCACAAGCAGTGCGCGATTGCCTTGAGCCGATGTTCGAACACGTCGCTATCGAGACCTGCAACGACCCGCTGTACATGGCCCAATTCGGCATCGATACCAGTAAGCGGCTCGGGCGAGGATTCCTCAGTCATCTCAACCGAGAAGAGACCCAGCAGGTCGACCATGACATTGAGCAGAGACAGTTGGCCGCTATCGGTGCTCTCTTCCTCAAGCTGCTACCGCTACCTCATCCCAGCGATAAGCAGCAAACAGTGATCCCAGCGCTGAGCTGTGAAATACCGAAAGATGCCATCCAAAACAGCATGGCGACCGTAAGACGACTGAAGGAGCTGGAGGCCGCTCTGGCAAGCGTTTCAGCCTAAGGGCAGTTACTACAAGCTCCCTACCCATCAACCCCGCCATACGGCGGGGTTGATCCGTTTCGGGCCCTATCAAAAGCGCAGCCCTGGGCGTCCTTGAGTAACCAGCTCTCCTGGCTCACCAGCGCCCAGTTGCCACCATCCCCCTCCTCACCCGTCCGCCACCCTGGCGCGCTGTCGACACCCCTCCCCGCCTGCGCGCTAAACCCGTCGGTTTTAATGCACTCATGCGCTGGCCACCAACACGCACCACTACTAAGCTCTGCCAGTGATAGAGGTACACCAGAACTCATGCGGAATCATGCGAATTTATGATGAGGATGCGACGCGTTGGAGTAGCGTCAGTAGCGGAAAGGGTAAATCTGTGCCAAGTTCGCAACAGTATGGTCCCACAAAGACCTGACTGGTCCGGAGGCTGCTTGCGACCCAAAGCGGCCTCTTCGGCAAAGACGGTAGGATTTTATATTCAAATATAGGATTGGCAGTCCGATACCTGTAGAGAGAAGAGATATGACTTCAATATTTGGGTGGATTCTTCTTGTCCTGGGACTTGCCGGAACTATGATCAACGGTCCGGTATACATACGGATAAAATCGAGCGCGCGCCGTATACGCCGAGAGTCAAACAACGATAGCGACACTTTCACACAGGCGTTGCCCTCAGTAAGCGAGTATTTCGGAGGGCTACTGGTCCTGTCACTAGTGTTTTTGTCACTGGGAGCGTTCTTGGTACTTCGGTAGCACGGAGAGAACATGACAATAGTGGGCGTCATCTTAATAATTATCGGCGCAAGCTCGCTGATCCAGTCATTCAGGAAGTATGATTCGATGAACGAGATCTTAAAGGCGGGACGAGATCCAGCATCGCTCCAATCGTCGATCTGGTCGCTTAGGCTAATTGGAACGGCGACTCTAGCTGGAGGATTATACCTTGTCGTATAGAACCTCTAACAAATGTCTTAAGGCGACTGATTTACGTTTCACTCAACCCAGCACCTTGGTCCTGCGTTGTATATTATGAAAATTTTAATGGCCGATCTTGGCTGAGGCTGTGTGAAAATATTTTTGGAAAGTTATGGCTGTCAAAAAATGATTAGCAAGTGTGTGCTCTCGTTCACTCAAGAGTAATTGCACAGCGAGAAAACTATCCAGATTTCGCTTACGAACGCCATCTTCAAGACGGCCTATGGGTTTTCACACAGCAGGGGGCGGTAGCGGAATTTCTGTGCAGATGCAATATAGCAGTTGACATAGCATTAATTCGTCATTCATAGCTAAAGCCCTGGGCGGAAGGTTTTAATCAAGATGTTCTTCGAACAGGGGGAGTATTTTCCAACCCTCACGGCAAGAATGTGGACCCATAATCTCACAATTAGACACGTCCCCAAAAGCATGTAAGTAGAAAGCACTGAGAGAGAGTACATTTTGATTGATCGAATGAAAATTCTAGTGAGCTCCCAGCCTTGGTTTTGGCATTTCAGAACATGGCTAAGGAATATTGCTTTTGTGTTCGAGCGCAGCGCATACAAATGTAACGTCTCAGCTACCGAATCAAAGACAAACTTATCCATTTTATTCTCCATTGCATGGATCGGAGTAAAAAGCCTATTTTGGGTCATTTTGGCTTTGACTGCACTGCATTTCATAGAGGGTTATATCAGGAGTAGTCAGTCTTGGCTCCCACCACTTAGTGCAGACGATAGAGATTTCAATATCGAGCAACTTAGGCTATATGCTCAATTGCTCACCGCAATATTCTCAATCTACTTCGCTACGATTGGCATTATACTGAGTACTGGCTACACCAGGCTTCGCCGAGATATCATCCGAATTCTCACCAGCGAGCAGGTGGGGAGTGTATATTCTCGACTTTTGGTGCTTACAGCGATTTTCTGTTTAGTTGCAACCGCCTTGCCTTTGTTTGGGTTCGCACCCAGCTTATTCGTATATATTGTCGGTACAATTTTGACATTATTGAGTGCTTTGGCATTGTTTCCTTTGGGTCAGAGGCTGTTCAATTTTTTTGATCTCAATCTGCTAATTCGCAGCGAAATACTCCCCAAAATTTCTCGTCACATCGAAGGTGCCTCAAACCCTCGGAACTCAATTTCTTTGGCTAGCCATCATTCGATGGCAGCACGACAGGCCCTTGAGCAACTTTCCTATATTGATGATCGTATTAAAGCGGGAAAAGAGGGATTGCAGGACAACCTTCCTGCGCTGAGCGACGCCTATACAGCATTGCTGCTCCGCTACCTTAATCAGAAGCACACCATCGACCAGGAGAGCTATTGGTTTCCGAGGCGAAAAAGGCACAAGCAATGGTTTTTTGCTGGTGATAGTGTGACATCTAGGGCGTTGCAAATGAGCAGCCAGCAAATACTAGTTGAGGAAAAGCCAGATCACCGATGGCTTGAAAAGCAGATCGTGAACAGGCTGGCAGGCCACATTGAGCTTGCCTTTAAAGTCGGTGACTTAGATCTTGCGTTAAAACTCATTAGTCGTTTCTCGACCCGTCTTTCAGCTTACGCAGTAAGCTTTCATTTCGACGTTGGCATTCAGGAAATAAAAAGATTTAAGGAGGTAATTGAGCAGGCTTTCACCTCATCGGTCGACGTAGCGGATGATGAGTCAACGAAACTAAAGATTGGCATAGCAGACACATGGGCTGCGCTGGGGGCCAGTCTCTGCTTAGAAACTCTACGCCGAATGATCACCTTTGAAAAAGAGCTGAAACAGTTCTTTGAGGCGGACGATTGGAGTAGGAGCTCCCTGCATTACCTCCCCCCGTTTCTGCAAGTTGAGCTCGCTTTCATTGTTGAGCGGATTGAGTTTGAGAAAGATATCGAGGGGCAACGCCTATCCAAGCCAAAATACGTCCAACAGCTAGCGGTCCAAAAGCTATTGCAGCACTACTCAAAAGTGCTACCTACTGTATGCGACTTTTACAATAATATGATTCCTGGTTTTGTGGATTTTTTGGCGCAGTTGAAAATGCCAGAGGCCGCAACACAGGTTGCCCTTGCAAGCTTGCATAGCCATTGGAAACTTCCATCCTGGTTTGATGAGCTCGCTAACCTAGTAGAGAGGTACCAGGATTATAGGCATTATAGCGAGGATCAATACACACTGTGTGATATTAATATTGCTGAGATGTCTGAGCAGCTTGCTTCTGCGCGAGCTGGAGCAATTGATAGACTCAGCAATGAAGCTATGGTGGGTCACATCTTTAGGCTAGAACACAACGATGAACTCCCCGATCATTTCGGGCAAATTTACTTCGAACTGGCCGAAGCTTGTATAAGCGCGATTGAAAATAATGATGAAAGCAAGCTGGACAGAATTCTTCCAATGTTTTTATACTTAGCATTTCTGGCGGCGGATTCAAAATTTATTGATCCAGCCCTTGAAATAAACGACGAATTTCGACTTCATCTAATTTCTACGGTGTTTAATGACTTGGCGTCTGTCTTGGGGTTTGCGATCCTCTATGGAGCCTATTTTGACAATGAGAAGTTGTCGGAGAATGCTCTTTCCCGGTTCGATGCTTGGATCGAGCGTTTTTCTGATAAGCAACAATACCTTAAACGGATGGTGCTCATATCAAATCCTTACAGCTTTAGCATGAGTGCGTCGCCACGCGACCTAATTCGGATTAACTGGAAGTTGTCGTTCGAACATCGCGCAAGACACGACGGATTTGGGGATCAAATGAGTATGGAGCGAGGTAATCATCACCCAAATAAAATCGTGAGAGAGTTTCTAATATCACTTTCAGATCCTTCTCATCTTTTTTTTGCACAACATATTATTCCGAAGCTTGAGATAGTTGACTTCAAAATCGACCACCACATCACCGCCCTTGCCAGCCGGTTTCGTCAAGGCAGCGAAGAGGAATAACATGAAGATTTTTAGAGCTGAGCCTTCGCGCTGGCATCACTTTGGTAAAAATGAAATCGGTTTAGTTGATCGCCTCTTCATAAAAACCGAAAGAGAGAAGCCAGACTTCTATCGCCGGATGTTTGATAAGGATTTTGCAACAGTTTTTTTCTCGCCAAACCGGCAAAGTGGTGATTTATTTGAGATTGTATCGAATGCAGAAGAAATCATGACAAAGCTAATCGGCAACACTAAAGTGAGATGCGCTCCACGCTCCATTGACGGAACAATACGTAAGTTGGTTGAGGAAATAGGTCAATCTCTAATCTGGTTTGGAAGAGCATACTACTTTCTTTACGATGATAAAAACAATGGACAAGTCCACATAGCTTCATTCAGTTCAGGCGGCGTTGTTCGCCTCTTGGGCACGCATATTCAGTGGGTACCGTCACGCAGAGAAAGTTACTGGGATCGAGATAATAAAATCCACCCAAGAGAAATACGCATCCTAGATGCGGCCAAAACAATGCGATTTGATATGCCTATACTATTCAAACGTATGCTATCCACGCAGAATAGGACAATTACTATCATTGATAAACACCAATATGAGGCTATCAAGTTTCAGCCTCTGGCTACACACGAGAATCCTAATCCGACTAACCATTTCGATTTCCGTATTTGGAGAGAAATTCAAGAGCGCGCTTTGTATCGTGCCACGCGAAAAACTGGATGGAACGGTAGAGTACATGACTCGTCAAATCTCTCAGACTTCTTTGTTTGTCACCGGCTTATCCGCTTTCGTCGAAACCAACTATTGCTAAGAGACGAAATTTTGAAACAACTCAGCAGTGAGCTTTCTAGGATTGGTAAAAGTTACAACGCTGAATTCTCAGTTAATATATCACCAACTGATAAATTGCCTACCGTTGCACACTTGAACGAACTGGAGGTGAAACTGACGCGTGAAGAGGTTGGGTTCAACGAAATCATCGAATATTGCTACACATGCTAAATGACGTTTTAAGCGCCGCAGTGCAGTTTTCTGCAAGCCTGATAAATGCTTATAATGGTCCCGGTGCGGTCGCGGATAACAACATTTGTTAACTCTTTATTTCATAAAAAACAATCAGTGCTTTTGACTTGACACGCAAGCACACACTCGAGGCAAACTTTATATCAATATGATCTAAAGGACCGCTTCTGGCCGAGAGAGGACTGGAGGGCGAAACCCTCTCTACCAAGGCGTTGATGCACTGCCGTGTGTTGGGGGAAGGTGGTATAGAAGGTGGTATACCAAGAGTAGCCTTCGCGAATAAAAAACTTTAGAATCAACACCTTATGACCAATTATTGAATCCTGCAGAGACGCCATCGCCTACTTCTTGAATACCCAGCATCACTTCACGGCCCACGCTCACTAGCGATCCTCCTATCACGTGTTGATGTTTCGCCAACCACACTGCTCAGACAGTTGTGCTCTGGGCTGTCATACGGCATTCGAGTGCTCTGTGCGATGTCAGAGACAGCGAGCTTGATGTACTACCGCCTTCATCAAGGCCATGGTGCTGAAGACTATAGAGTCGTCTTGCGTCACTTCCTGCTAAGGGGCGCATTGCCCTCCTTCACCCCTCTGTTTTCATATGAAAGCGCTCTCGATAGACCCCAGGGCTAAGTCCTACGCGTTGGCGAAATAGCCTCGTAAATGAGCTCACGTCGCTATAGCCAACTTGAACCACAATTTCTTCAACACTATGGGAGCTGCTGTCGAGGAGCGCGCGGGCTGTTTCCAGTCGCAACTCCTGCAGGTAGACCAGCGGTGTCTGGTTCATGACGGCGCGAAAGCGCCTGATCAGCGTTCTATCGCTGACAGCAAGTGCTTTTGCAAGATCCGTCATCCGCACACGTTTCGACATATGGCGTTGCAGCCACTGCTGAGCCCGGCTTACCAGAGCATCTGAGTGCTGCTTCCTCGCCAGCAAGGGGAGGTAGGGAATCTGGCTCACCTGACTCACATCTATCAGCATGGTCTTCGCACATTGCGATGCGAGAACAGGTCCGGCACAGCGCTCGATAACACGTATCGTCTGAATCAAGTACGACGCTGAGGCGCCTGCGCACATCAGGCGATCATCTTCCGTCACTACGGACTGAAGCCGAAGGTCCACCTCTGGGAACCTCTCACGAAACTGGCGCTCAAGCCACCATGTGGTAGTGGCCACTCGCTTATTCAGCAGGCCTGTTTGTGCAAGAACAAACGTACCGGTGCAATTGGCTGCCACCCAGGCCCCTGCTTTCCATTGCTGCAACAGCCACTCACTTGCCCCCGCTTGCTGTGCGAGGAAGTGATCAAACTCACGCGAACCGCCATAAAAAACGCTAGGCACGAACACCAGATCATAATGCTGCCGTGTGTCCAGCGGATGCGTTTGCAAAGGAAGGCCATTGCTCGCGGTGACGGGGCCTCCCGCGGCTGAGACAAAGTCCCAGTGAAAGTAAGCCGACACCGGCGCCTGAGCGAGACGCAGATGGGAATTTGCCACATTCAGGATGTCGGCAAAGCCCGCCGCAGTCGATGCATAGCACTGATCAAGAGTGAGAATGGCTGCGTGGGGCATAGGATGTCGTAAATCGCATACTTTATGTCATTTTACACACTGTATGTGGATGCCATAGGCCTGTCCAATGTCGATGACCACCGTCGTATCCCATCTACCGGAACAGGACCCTTCCTCATGGAGCGAAGCGAAGCCATTCAGTGCAGTGTCCAGGACAGCATCATGCACATACGTATTGACCGGCCTGAAAAACGCAATGCGATCACCATGCCGATGTTCACTTCACTTACCGCAGCCCTGAAGGATGCCGAACAACGGGATGATGTGCTCTGCATTGTGGTAACAGGCAATGGTGAGAGCTTCTGCGCAGGTCATGACCTGAAAGCCTTCGAGGAGTGGCCCCAACAGCCCGAAGACCCGGTGCCATGTTTTTTGCATGCCATCGCCAACGTGCGCAAGCCGCTAGTCATCGCTGCGCATGGCTCTGCTGCGGGAATAGGCGTCACCTGGCTTCTTCATGCTGACTGGGTCGTCACAAGCGCTGAAACGACGTTCAAGCTACCCTTTGTCGCCCTGGGCATCGCTCCCGAGGCGGCAAGCTCTATGCTGCTTCAGCGCGCCATAGGGCTTCCGCGTGCCAAGCGTTTGATCTTCGGTGGAGAGGCCTTCACGGGTGAACAGGCATATCAGTGGGGGCTCGTCGCAGAGCTATCGCCGCCTGAAGAGCTTCAAGAACGGGCATTTGAGCGCGCAAGAGACTTCGCATCAAAGGGCCCCATCATACTTCGGCGCATAAAGGACTGGTTGCATCCCGGCGATGAAAATCACCAGCGCATTGACCAGGAAGTGGAAGAAATCAATGCGGCGGTGGTTCGCAGGACGGCATCCAAAGAGCATTAGGGAGTCAGACACGCAACATTGAGGCGAACAATCCCCTCCCCTGGGCTGTCTCTTCGATATGGGGAGAACCCGGGGCCAAGGATGAAAGGGACACCTGGCAGTCAATCGAGCAGGACTACCGTCGAGATAACTCCCGCACTACGTCCAAGCAAACGATAAAGGCGCGCCCCTAGGCACGCCTTTCACTGCGATTCTTCTACGGCTTCAGTTGATCAATGCTTCGCGCAAATCAGCCTTCGCAGCTTTCGCCCAACCAGCGGCCTTCCTGATGAATGGTGACCTGCTGGCCGTTATCCATGTCGATCACGCTGGCGAAGTGCTCGTCGCTGTGGAGGGTGATGTCCGCATCGAAGCTGGTGCTGCGTGCACCCGCGGTGCATGAGGCCTGGGCGTCGATGGAGTTACCATCACGGTCGATGGTGATGCCCTCACAGCCAGATTCGGTCCAGTCCTTGCGCATGGTGGCGGCCAGGTCATCGGACTCTTCTGCGGTCATGCACTGGGTAGTGGTTCTTTCTTCGGTCATCTCGGCGGGCAGCTGTGCGCCTTCCATGCTCTGGGTGATCTCCCACTGGCCCGGCTTGAGATCTGCAGCCAGGGCGGTGGATGATACGGCAACGAGCAGTGTCGCAAGCAGAAGGTGACGTGACATGGATCCATCCTGTCGATAAGTGAAGCTCAGTATCCTATCAACGCCAAGGACACACTGCATAACTTACGGCGCTCGACATCTCGACTGCTGGGGGGTGCTAAAGATCCTTGTTTTACCGCATGAAAACTCCGGTCTTTCCGCTCCGGCAGCGATCGACCTGTCATCGCTCGAAACATGTATTCAGCGTTTCCCTAAGACACTGTGAACACCGTGTTCGGCAGATCACACGGCTAGCTCGACCGCGCCTTCTCTGGGCCTGCTCAGGGGCTACTCAGGGGCTACTCAGGGCCTGCTTATGCCAGGCTGACGGCGGCGGCATCTGCTGGAGCGATGACGTGGCTCAGCATGGAGGCCACCTTGGCGGTGTGGGACTGCGCCATGCGTGTCGCGGTTTCCTCGACGTAGGCTCCCACCTCGTGCGGGTCCAGCGCACGCTGCACCATTCCCAGGTACTCGGCCTGATCGGCACCATAGTCACGGGTGCCCAGGGCTACCTGGCCGACGCCGTAGTCACGGCCGAAGGCGCCGAGATAGATCGATGCCAATGAATCGCGCGCGTCACTCTGTTGGAGACCCGCCATGGCGGTTTCCATCGGCATGAAGCGGGCTTTGCCTCGGGCAGCGATACAACTGTCACAGGCCATGGCCAGCTCGTGACCACCGTAACGGGCAATCCCTTCTACCCGGGCGATGGTCACCTGGGGCAGTTGACCAATACGGGTCAACAGTGCCTTGAAGTCCTGATAGGCGTATTCATTGCGGACGTTGAACTTTCCATCCAGCTTCTGGCAGCTGCTGCCACCAATCTGGGCGTTGAAAATATCGGGATGACGCGACTGAAACACCACGACGCTGATAGTGACGTCCAGCTCCAGCTGCTGTACCACTGTGGTCAACTCTTCCAGTGCCAGCTCACTGGAGTGTTCGGTGGGCGCATCGCTGAAGCTGATCCAGGCGATGGCGTCGTCGATCTGAACATCTAGGGTGGCAAGCTTCTGGTAGCGCATGGGGTGTCTCCGCTGGCATGGTCGCTTGGCGATGTTGGCTTAGCGATACTGTTCTGTTGTCGTCGTTGTCTAAGCCAACTTAGCGCGCCGTTGGACCAAGCAGAATAGCTACTTTCCGCTTTCAGAATTTAGGTTTTCTATATAATGCCAGAGCACTTGATGTAAACGCTTGAAGCCGCGCGATAATACCCTCCCCTCATCTTTCAGGAGTCAGCGCATGGATACCGACGGCTTGCGCCTGTTTGTCCTGGCGGCAGAAACACTGAATATCAGCGCAGCCGGACGTCAGCTGGGAATCGCCCCCGCCGTAGCCAGTGCTCGACTGTCGAAGCTGGAAACCCAAGTGGGGGCCGACCTGCTGCACCGCTCGACCCGCAAGGTCTCGCTCTCACCGGAAGGCGCCGCCTTTCTGCCTTTTGCCAGGGAAATGCTGGCCCAGGCCGATGCCGGGCTTGCGGTGCTTGGCAAGGACAGCGAAGACGTGGTCGGCCGACTGCGTTTTGCAGCCTCCAGCACCTTCGCCCAGCAGTACATTGCTCCTATCCTCCCGGAGTTTCTGGAACGTTATCCGGGCATCAGCGTCGATCTCCGACTCTCCGATACCCAGATGAACCTGATCGAGGGCGGTTATGACCTGGCCCTGCGCAACTATCCCATCGAGGACAGCAGTCTCAAGGCGCGCAAGCTGGCCGACGATCGCCGTATTTTGTGCGCCTCCCCCGGTTATCTGGAGCGCTACGGGGTGCCCACATCCCCCCAGCAACTGGCCGAACATAGCCTGTTGGTATTCCAGGACGGGGCGCCCCGCGCGCTGGCCAAGCATGGCGTCAGAACCCCTCACACCTTTCCCCCCGCCGGGATCAAGCCGCGGGTGTACTGCGATGACGGCGCCAGCATGAGATACGCCGCGGTGGCGGGAGTCGGCATCACCATGCATGCGCTCTGGAGCGTTCGCCACAACCTCGACCAGGGCAATCTCATTCGCGTGCTGCCGGACTACGAAGTGGACGATCGATCGGCAATTTGGCTGGTCTACCCAAAGTCCAGCGTGGTCACGGCCAAGGTCCGGGTGTTTATCGATTTTCTGCTGGAAAAGATCGGCGACCCGCCGGTCTGGGAGCGCTAACGACGGCGCGGGCTATGTCGTCACGGGCCAGCTTCGCGAAATGGAAGAAACTGATTCCGGCCTCATGGCGTTTTTCTGCCGTGGCGATTCGGACATTCTGAGCAGCAACTCAACCCCTGACTCAGGAGTCGCACCATGTCCGCAACTACTCTCTCTGCCAGCACCCTCTCCACCAGCACCCTCTCCACCAGCACCATGCACGCCATGGTCCTCAACAGCTACGGCCTCGACGCACCCTTTGAGCCGGCGACCCTGCCGCGCCCCACGGTGACACCGGGTCACGTGCTGGTGCGCGTCAGCGCCACCAGCGTCAACACTATCGACACCATGATCCGGCAGCTCGGCCAGGAAGAGCTGCCCATCGCGCCGGCCCTTCCCGCCGTGCTCGGCATGGACTTCGCCGGTACCGTGGTCGAGGTCGGCGAAGGCGTCACCGACGTTGCACCGGGGGATGAGGTCTACGGCTGCGCTGGCGGCCTGGGTGATCTGCAAGGCACCCTTGCGGACTACATGCTGGCAGATGCTCGGCTGATTGCCCGCAAGCCTGATCGCCTGTCCATGCGCCAGGCAGCAGCACTGCCGTTGGTGGCGATCACTGCCTACGAGGGTCTGACGCGGTCAGGCGCAGGTAACGGCCACAAGGTGCTGGTCCATGGCGGCGCCGGTGGCGTTGGGCATGTGGCAGTGCAACTGGCCAAGCACTTCGGCTGCGAGGTCTTCGCCACCGGGTCTGGCGCCGCCCAGCTGGCCCAGATCGAGGCCTTCGGCGCGACCGCCATCGACTTCAAGGAACAGTCCGTCGAGGACTACGTGCAGCGTTACACCGACGGCGCCGGTTTCGATGTCATCTTCGATACTGTCGGGGGGAGCAACCTGCTCAACTCCTTCAATGCCGTAGCGCTGAATGGCCAGGTGACCACTACCCTGTCTCTGGCAGAACTGGACATGTCGGCGGCACACTTCAAGGGCGCATCGCTGCACGTGATCTTCATGCTGATTCCGATGATTCACAATGTCGGCCGCGAGGTTCATGGCACGATCCTGGCGCGCCTGGCCGAGATCATCGATGCCGGTGCACTGACCCCATTGGTCGATGACCACCGCTTTGGCCTTGGCGATGTCGGCCAGGCGTATGCTCATCTCACCTCCGGCAAGGCCGTGGGCAAGGTGGTGGTAGAGCTGGACGCTGAAAGCGACGCCTGATCGCCTCGCCAGGTGCCCCGGCCATCCATGCCTGGCCACGGCGCGATTATTGCGTCCTGAAAGACAAAGGGCTCGCCATCAGGCGAGCCCTTTATCTATGGCAAACGCGAGTGGCGACCTGTGCAGCATACGCAGGGGCCAACCCCGGCTCCTGTCCTGTCACCGCTCCACTCTCTTGCTCTAGGAAAACCACCGCGCCAGCTTGACCCGCGCCAGTTGTCGATGCTCTTCCTTGACGTAGGAGGCCACGGTGATCAGCGCCACCGCCAGCATGCCCATGTCGTCGGTGTAGCCGACCAGCGGGGTCAGATCCGGCAGCGCGTCGATGGGGGAAATAAAGTAGCCAAGCGCCCCATAGATGGTGGTCTTGGCCCACACCGGGGTGTCCTTGTCGCGAGCGGCGTAGTACAGCGTCAGCGCCCGTGACAGGGTGACCTCGCCAGCGGCCTTGGCATAACGGCTGACCTTGGCCCAGAAGCGTTCGTCCGAATAGTGTTCCGCGTGATCTGGTTCATCGGCCAGAATCACTTCTTGCCTGGTGTTGTCATTCATCTCATCAACCTCCTGATCAGCTACCGGCAGCCTGGCCTCATTCCGTGAGCCAAGCCAGCACTGCGTCAATGCCTGCCTGGACGAGTCGCTGGATGGCACGCCATTGCATGCCTTACCTGTACCGCATGGGCTGTGGGGTCTGCCCCGCGGGCGCCGGGCACCGCTCGGCAGAGGTATGCAGCGCTTGCTTAGTGAAGCAGGACTGCCGCGGCGACTTCAATGGGTCTGCTGGGCGGGCACTGGCATCGATCTGCGTCCGCCCAGGGCTCATCCATTACCTAGGGTCCAGTATGACGCCAGCATAGCGCGATCTTCCTTAACCCCGGATAGATTGTTGTCGCAAACGAAAAAGTGTTTCGGCTCCAGGTGCCTTTTTCCCGTCAGCTTGCGACAGCACACTCGTGCCATGACCCTTCTGTTGATGCCTTACATAAGGCAGGAGCCACAATGAGCTTGCAACGTTTGACCCAGGGGCCTCTCACCATTGGTCTTGAGCTCCCCCTGGATAACGACTGGAGCCAGCCGGGCGAGGCGTCGAGACGACGGGACGGTCGCCCCTTCGGCGTACCGGATCTGAGCGCTCACCTGGAGCGCGCCCAGCTGGCGGACCAACTCGGCTTTCGCGCGCTGTGGCTGCGCGATGTTCCCCTCTACGACCCCAGCTTCGGTGACGCCGGCCAGGTGTTCGAGCTGTTCACGTACCTGGGGTATCTCGCGGCATCTACCCGGCAGACCCTGCTGGGTACCGCGGCAGCCGTGTTGCCGCTGCGCATGCCGTGGCTGGTAAGAAAGGCCGCTGCCAGCGTGCAACACCTCAGCCACAACCGCCTGCTGCTGGGCGTCGCCAGCGGAGACCGCCCGGTGGAATACCCCTTGTTCGGTGTGCCGTTCGAGCAGCGAGGTGAGGCCTTTCGCGATGCGGTAGCGGTGCTCAAGGGCGATGCCGACCAGCGCCTTGACGCGGGACAGGCCCTGCTGCCGGAGGCAGAGCAGCCACCATTGCTGGTCGCCGGTCTGGCTCAGCAGCGCCCCGACTGGGTCGGGCAGCACATGGACGGCTGGCTGGCCTACCCAGGCACCCCCGACGACCACGTTCGAAGAGTCGACCTGTGGCGCAGGGTGGCCGGCGACAAGCCCTACGTCAGCTTCATCCACCTGGACCTGGCCGAGAACCCTGAGGAACCGCCACGCCGACATCGCTTCGGCCTGCGGGTCGGCAGCCAGGGCCTGATTCAAGAGCTGACGGCCATGCAGGCTGCAGGTGTCAACCACATCGGGCTTAACCTGCGGCGCACCCAGGCCCCGATCGAGGATACCCTGCAGCGCCTGGCTGCCGAGGTACTGCCCACCTTTCACCACGACGCTGAGGCGTCGTCGTCTTCTACAACGCAACAGGATGTTACCCATGCCCCAGCATGACACCTTCAAGGCCTGGACTTGGCACGAGCCGGGGGAGCCGCTGTCCCTCACCCTGGAAGATCACGAGATGCGCCCCGCCGAGGCCGGTGAGGTCATCGTCGATACCAGGGCCATCGGCCTGAACCCGGTCGACTGGAAATTCATCGCCATGGAAAGTCGCCTGTGGCAGCCCGGTCAGATTCCCGGTGTCGATGCGGCCGGCGTGGTGATTGACGCCGGCCCTGGCGTCGACCACCTGGCACCCGGCGACCGTATTGCGGTACACACCTCACTGGCCGGGCCCGGCACCTTTGCCACCCGACTCAGGCTGCCCGCCCGTGCGGTCATGCGGCTTCCGGATGGTATCGACTTCATCACCGCGGCGGCGTTCCCGTGCCCGGTGTTGACCGCCTGGCAGGCCATCGAAAAGCTGCCCGACACGACCGGTGCGCAGCTGCTGGTGTCCGGCGGCTCAGGCAGTGTGGGGCGTATCATCGTGCAGCTGGCCAAGGCGCGTGGCTTCCACGTGATCGCCATGTCCTCTCCCGAACGTCATGAACTGCTGTACGCCCTGGGGGCCGACGAGGCCATCAGCTCACCCCATCAGCTGACGGCACCGCTCTTCGCCGTCATCGATACCGTGAACGGCGAGCACGCCCGCCAACTGTCACAGCATCTGGGCGCCAATGGCCATGTCGTATGTGTACAGGACCGCTTGGACGGCCCAGTGGCGCCGCCGTTCGAGCGTGCCCTGTCCCAGCATGAGGTGGCGTTGGGCGCATTACACATGACCGGCACCGACCAGGACTGGCAGGCGCTGGTCAACGCTGGAGAGACACTGCTGAACCAGGTGGCCGAAGGCGCCCTGTCGCTGTCCGATGTGGCGGTGGATGAGTTTGATGCGCTGCCGATCCGCCTGAGCGAGCTCAAGCACGGCCCGCGGCAGGCAGGCAAGCTGGTCATCCGCGTAGACGGCTAGGCAGTAGACGGCTTAGCGGCGCAAGGGCTGGCGACAGAGCGTCGCCCGCCTCAGTCAGATGGTGCGGTCAGGCGGAGCGGTCCGCCACTGGGCCAAGGGGTCCGGCCGCCTTGCCGTACATCTCGGCAAAGCCTGGGATATACGCCTCCCACTTGGGGGGCGTGCCGACCATCTCGCGCAGAATCTCAATAAAGCGCCGGGTCCGCAGCGGCATCTCGCGATGGGGATACAGCAAGGTGATGATGCCAAAGGCCGGTAGCGGCAGGTCGGTCATCAGCGGCACGATCTTGCCCTCCTTGACCTCATCACTCATGGCAAAGGCTGGCAGCACGCCAATGCCCATCCCAGCCATCACGCCCCGTTTCACCACTTCCGCCTCACTGGTACGCATCTGGCTGTTGAGCGGCAGCTTCTGCTCTCGTCCCTGTTCGTCCAGATAGGGCAGGTAGTCCACCTGAAACTCGAGGGAGCTGAAGGTCAGCGCGGGCAGCCGCGACAGTGTGGCGAGATCGCGGGGCTCTCCATGGCGCTCGATAAATTCCGGGCTTGCACCAATCAGCAGATGGTTCGGTGCCAGCGGCGAGGATACCAGCGTCGAGTCCTGAATATCCCCCACTCGCAGGACCAGGTCGTAGCCCTCCCCGATCACGTCGACCCGGCGCTCCTCCAGCTGCAGATCCACTTCGACGTCGGGATAGTGTTCGCGAAAGCGACGCATGGCCTCGAAGCCCAGGCAGCGACCAAGAATGCCGGGAGCACTGATCTTCAACCTGCCGCTGGGTGCCTGCTGCAGGTTCTCTGCCAGCGCCTGAGTGTTATACATCCATTCCCGCAGCTCGCGGCCCTGCTGAACCATGGCGAAGCCTGCCTGGGTCAACGACAGCGAGCGGGTAGAACGATTGAGCAGGCGGACGCCCAGCTCCTGCTCGAGCCTCGCGATATGCTTGGACACGACGGACCGATCCAGCTCACGCCGCTTTGCCGCCTCAGAGAAACTGCCAAGTTCCGCTACGTCTACCAGCAGCAGCAGTCGGCTGGGTTGGTCCATCGTGTCTTTCCTCGTGTGGGGGTTGGGAGCAGGGGTCCCGGGGCTGAGGTCCCGGCGCTGGGATCTCGGGGCTGGGATCTCGGCCTGAGACTGTGGGGGCGATTGATTCAGCATAAAACCGTGCATATGTGGCAACAATAATGTGCGACCAACCGGTCTAATACAACCCCCAATCAACGATTACACTGGCCAACCTTTTTTCGAGGAGTCGCCAGATGTCACATCTCAGCCCCCCGCGCGACCCCCAGGTGGCGTCGCAATCTATCTCTCGCACCCTGCCCAGTGCCAGCATTCCCTCTGCTGGCCGTCTGCTTATCGGGGTGCTGGGGATGGCCAGCCTTGGCCTGTTGCTGGCGGCTTGCCAGCCCAGCGAGGGCCAGTCGGACCAGAACGCCTCAGACGCGGCCAGCGAGGCCCCCGCCGTCGAGGTCGTCGAGGCCGTGCGCCAGCCGGTCTCGAACTGGTATCGCTACACCACGCGCCTCGAGGCACCGGAGCGTGTCACCCTGCGTCCCCGGGTGACCGGCCAGGTCGCCGACATTCTGTTCGAGGAAGGCAGCCTGGTCGAACAGGGACAGCCCTTGGTGCGCCTGGACCTGGCCCCCTTCGAGGCACGTGTGCGTGAGCTGGAAGCCCAGCTCGCCCGAGGCAAGGCAGAGCAGGCCCGGGCCAACGGCGAGGCCAATCGCGCCAATCAGCTGGTTGGCCGCAACCTGATGGCCCGCGAGGAAGCCGAAGCACGCCGGGCAGGCGCCCAGGCCCAGGGTGCACAGGTCGCGTCCCTGCAGGCCCAGCTCGACAGCGCGCGCCTGGACCTGGCACACGCCGAGGTCACCGCGCCGATCAGTGGGCGCGTCTCGCGTGCCGACCTGACCGTGGGCAACGTGGTCAGCGCCGGGCAAAGCGTGTTGACCACGATTGTCAGCACCGACCAGGTCGACGCCTACTTCGATATCGATGAACGCACCTGGAATCGCGACTTCGCGGCGGTGACAGCCGACCAGGGCTGGCCGGTGGAGCTGCAGCTCGCTGGCCAGGATGAGTTTGCCTTCGAGGGCCAGCTCGACTTCATCGACAACCAGGTGGATGAAGCCACCGGCACCCTGCGAGTGCGTGCCCGCTTCGATGCGGCGCATCCGTCCCTGCGTCCCGGCGCCTTTGCCAGGGTGAGACTCGCCGCTGCACGTGACCGCGAGGGTGTGCTGGTGCCCGACCGTGCCATCGGCACCGACCTGGACGCCAACTTTGTGCTGGTGGCTGGCGATGACGGCACCCTTGCCTACCGCAAGGTGACCACCGGTGCCCGTTTCGGCGCCTGGCGCGAGATCACCGAAGGCCTGGAGGGTGGCGAGCCGGTGGTCGCGGCAGGACCGTCGAAGTTTGGCCCCGGCATGGCGGTGTCTCCCCAGGTCATCGACGGGCCTGACCGCTCCACACTGGAACAGCTGCGCCAGCGCACCGAGCGCCTGGCCCAGCGGCTGGGCGGTTCGTCCAGCGAGATTGCGGACACACAGCCAGCGCCGAGCGCCAAGGGCCCTGCTGACGCACTTGCCGCGGACAGTGCCGCTGGCGGCGACGAAGCACAGGAGCGTTCATGAATCTGTCGAGTTTCTTCATTCGCCGTCCGGTGTTCGCGGCGGTCCTGTCGATACTGATCGTGGTGGCGGGAAGCCTGGCGCTGGTCAAGCTGCCGATCTCGGAGTATCCCGAGGTGGTGCCGCCCACGGTCGTGGTCAAGGCCAACTATCCAGGCGCTAACCCCGAAGTCATCGCCAAGACCGTGGCGACGCCCCTGGAGCAGGAGATCACCGGGGTGGAGGGAATGCTGTACATGGATTCCCAATCCACCGCCGATGGCAACCTGACGCTGACCGTGACCTTCGCTCTCGGCACCGACCTGGACCAGGCCCAGGTCAACGTCCAGAACCGTGTTGCCCGTGCAACACCCCGCCTGCCCCAGGAGGTACAGGCCCTGGGGGTGACGACCGAGAAGTCGTCTCCCAACCTGACGATGGTGGTCCACCTGACCTCACCCGACGGTCGCTACGATCAGCTGTGGCTATCGAACTTCGCGCGGCTGAACCTGCAGGACGATATCGCTCGCCTCGATGGTGTCGGTGATGTGCAGCTGTTCGGCGCCGGCGAATATGCCATGCGGGTGTGGCTGGATCCTGACGCGGTGGCTTCCCGTGGCCTCAGCGCCAGCGATGTGGTGGCCGCCCTGCGCGAGCAGAACCAGCAGGTCGCGGCGGGTAGCCTGGGCGCACAACCGGCGCCCAGCGAGAGCCAGTTCCAGCGCCTGCTCAACGTCAAGGGACGGCTGTCGTCACCGGAGGAATTTCGCGACATCGTGATCCGCGTGGACGACGATGGCCGCATTACGCGCCTGGGTGACGTGGCGCGGGTCGAGCTGGGGGCTGACCAGTATGCCCTGCGCGCTCAGCTCGATGGCAAGGACGCGGTCGCCATGCCGGTCTTCCAGCGCCCCGGCTCCAATGCCATTGCGCTGTCCGATGGCGTGCGCGACTACATGTCCGAGGCGGCCAAGGCCTTCCCCGATGGCGTGGGTTACGACATCGTCTATGACCCCACCGTCTTCGTGCGCGGCTCCATCGAGGCGGTGGTCCACACCCTGCTCGAGGCGGTGCTGCTGGTGGTGGTCGTGGTCGTGCTGTTCCTGCAGACCTGGCGCGCCTCCCTGATCCCGTTGATCGCGGTACCGGTCTCGCTGATCGGCACCTTTGCGGTGATGCAGTTGATCGGGGTATCGATCAACACCCTGTCGCTGTTCGGACTGGTGCTTGCCATCGGCATCGTGGTGGATGACGCCATCGTCGTGGTGGAGAACGTGGAGCGTAACATCGAGCTCGGCCACTCCCCCTACGAGGCGACCCAGATCGCCATGCGTGAAGTGACCGGTCCGATCATTGCCATCGCCCTGGTACTGACCGCCGTGTTCGTGCCGACCGCTTTCATCAGTGGACTGACGGGCCAGTTCTACCAGCAGTTCGCCCTGACCATCACCATCTCGACGCTGATCTCGGCCTTCAACTCGTTGACCCTGTCACCGGCGCTGTCGGCCCTGTTGCTCAAGCCGCATGGGGCGAAGCCGGACTGGCTGACCCGGGTGATCGATGGTCTGTTCGGACGCTGGCTGTTCGCCCCGTTCAACCGTGCCTTTGCCGCCATGTCGCGGGGCTATACAGGTCTGATTCGCCGCCTGCTGCGCTTCGGTCTGATCGTCGGCCTCGGTTATCTGGCGCTGCTCGGTCTGACCGGCAAGCTGTTCCAGGAAGTGCCGGGCGGCTTTATCCCCTCCCAGGACAAGCAGTATCTGGTGGCGATGGCCCAGCTGCCTGACGCAGCAAGCCTTGAGCGCACCAGTGAGGTCATCAGCGAAATGCAGGAGATTGCGCTGTCGACCCCGGGTGTCGCCCATACCGTGGCCTTCCCTGGGCTATCGGTGAACGGCTTCGTCAATGCCTCGAATTCGGGCATCGTGTTCACCCCGCTGGATGCGTTCGAGGATCGCCAGTCGCCGGAGCTGTCTGCCAGCGCCATTGCGGCTCGCTTGAACGCCCAGTTCAGCCAGATCGACGAGGCCTATGTGGCGGTCTTCCCGCCGCCGCCGATTCTGGGACTTGGCACCACAGGAGGCTTCAAGTTGCAGCTGCAGGACCGCGGCAACGTGGGGTTCACCGGCCTGTTCGACGCTACCCAGGCGGTCGTGGCAGCGGCCAACCAGGATCCGCGCTTGGCCGGCGTGTACTCCAGCTATCGGATACAGGTGCCGCAATTTGACGTGGAGGTGGACCGCGAGCAGGCGTTGGTGATGAATGTCTCGCTGGATGCGGTATTCGACACCCTGCAGATCTATCTGGGCTCGCTCTACGTCAATGACATCAACCGCTTTGGCCGCACCTATCAGGTACGCGCCCAGGCCGATGCCGAATATCGCCTGGATGCCGAGGCCATTCGTCAGCTCAAGGTGCGCAGCAACGACGGTCGGATGATCCCGCTGGGCAGCTTCGTCGACGTCAGCCCCACCACGGGACCTGACCGGGTGATGCACTACAACACCTTCGTCAGCGCTGATATCAACGGCTCACCCGCGCCCGGCATGTCCAGCGATCAGGCCAAGCAGGCCATCGAGGAAGTGCTGGCCGACACCTTGCCTTCCGGTGTGGACTACGAGTGGACCGAGGTGACCTATCAGCAGGTGCTGGCAGGTAACACCATGATCTACGTCTTCCCGCTGGTGGTGCTGCTGGTGTTCCTGGTGCTGGCGGCCCAGTACGAGAGCTGGTCACTGCCCTTCTCGATCATCCTGATCGTGCCGATGACACTGCTGTCTGCCATGGCCGGGGTGTGGCTGACCGGGGGAGACAACAACATCTTCACCCGTATCGGACTCATCGTGCTGGTGGCGCTGGCCTGCAAGAACGCGATTTTGCTGGTGGAGTTTGCCAGGGAACAGCAGGACCAGGGGCAGTCGCGCCTCGACGCCGTGCTGACCGCTTGCCGCCTGCGCCTTCGTCCGATCCTGATGACCTCGGTGGCCTTCACCGCGGGTGTTATCCCGCTGATGCTGGCTAGCGGCGCCGGCAGCGAGATGCGTCAGGCCATGGGCGTGGCGGTGTTCTACGGGATGATTGGCGTCACCGTCTTCGGCCTGCTGCTGACTCCGCTGTTCTACGTTGGCGTGCGCCGCATGGTGGAACGCAAGCGCGCCAACGCTAGCCCCAGCGCTCCCGCACTGGAGGGCGATGCCCCTCATCATTGACCGCGCGCAGTGCGCGAGCACTGCAACGAGTTCCAATGCTGTTTCGATGACAGCCCTCTTGCCCCGGCCTACCCCAGCCGGGGCTTTTTTGGTCCATCGCCGACAACGGTAAACAGGTAAGGCTTGGGACAAGGGGAACACAGAACTGGCGGCGCGCCCACGAAAGCCCATGCCGGCCACCTCGGCGAGGCGGCCCACAAAGGATGAATCAGCAAGGATGTATGAGGAAGACCGGCTCAGGAAGACTGAATCAGGAAGGATAGATCAGTGCGGACGATCCTGGCGCAGGGCTTCAATGGCATCGGCCATATCCTCGGCGAGGGCGTGCACCGCAGCGCTGTCGACATCACGCTGAGCAAAGGCCCGCAGTCCCATCACTTCGGCCTGCATCCGGCGGCCGAGGCGCACCGGATCAGCCCCAGCGGGAAGCTCCTGGGCCTCACGCGCTGCTTCAAAACGTTCGACAAAGCGCTGCTCCATCGCCACCAGCAGGGTCTCCGCCTTGGACAACGCCACCTGTTCACGCTCGCCCAGCTCCAGCAGGCTCTTCATCAACATGCAGGCGCGGCTGGGCACTTCGCTGTCACGCAGGCCTCCCAGCTTGCGCAAATAGGCGGCAAGCCCGGATAGCGGTGACGGGTGCTCGGCCATGATGCGTTCCAGCTCTACCAGGGCCAGACGGGCATAGCGTTCAAGGGCTTCCTGAAACAGCGCATCCTTGCTGCCAAAGGTGGCGTAGATGCTGCCAGGACGCATGTCGAGCACCCGTTCCAGATCCTTGAGCGAAGTCGCATGAAAGCCTTTCTGCCAGAACAGGTGCAGCGCTCGTTCCAGTGAGTCCTGGCGATTATGCAGTGTGGCTCGCGGCATGGTGAATCCGATGTTCCCGGTCAGTGGCTGACCTTCAGAAAATTGAGTGTTCGCTCAAATTTTATCTTGAGTGATCGCTCAGGTATAGCTAGAGTATGCCGGAACGGCTTTCAGCACGGTCTGCTGGCGGCCAATTTTGAGCAATCGCTCAACAAAACGGACTCAATGGCGGGTGCAACGCTTTAGGCTGCCACGGCCTGCGCCCTGACCACAGACGCCATCACACAGGAGGCAACATGACTCGCTTCACTCTCCATGACAAGCAAAGTGCCCCAGCCGACAGCCAGGCACTGCTCGACAACTCCGTCAAGGCGTTCGGCATGGTCCCCAACCTGCATGCGGTCATGGCCGAGGCGCCGGGCCTGCTGGAAGGCTACCAGCAGCTGCACCAGCTGTTCCTGGACTCCAGTTTCGATGCGGACGAAACCACCGTGGTGTGGCAAACCATCAACGTGGAGCACAACTGCCACTACTGTGTGCCGGCGCACACCGCCATCGCCAAGCAAATGGGCGTGGACGACGCGGTCAGCGATGCCCTGCGCAACGAGACCCCGCTGCCCAACGAGCGCCTCGAAGCCCTTCGCACCTTCACCCTGAGCATGGTACGCGAGCGCGGTTTCGTGGATGCCGATGCGGTCCAGGCCTTCCTGGATGCCGGCTACACTAAGCGCCAGGTACTCGAGGTCGTGCTGGCACTGTCACAGAAGGTGATGAGCAACTACACCAACCACCTGGCCGACACTCCAGTAGACGAACCCTTCGCCAAGTTTGACTGGCACAAGGCAAAGTAAGTCGTGACTGGGCAACGGGCCACCCTGCGATGCCCCCTTGGCCCGTTGCCCATCACACTGCCCTCCTCGCCATCTGTGCTGCTCTCAAGGACCGATCGTCCATGATGCAGATCGCGCCTGGAACCGATAGCTTAGGTGCGAGACAGCTGAGGAATAGCGAGTCAAGGCAAGCTCGTCCATTGCAAGGAGGTGATATGAGTGATCACGCAATTCCCAAGGTGCTGGTCTTCGACGTCAACGAGACGCTGCTCGACCTGACCCACCTGGAGCCACTGTTCGAGCGGCTGTTCGGCGACCCTGGAATGCTGAGGGAGTGGTTTGCCCAGTTGATCCTTTACTCACAGACCATGACCCTGTCGGGGCTCTACACCCCGTTTGGACAGCTCGGCGCTGGCGCGCTGCGGATGACAGCCGATATCCATGACATCTCCCTTGAGCAAAGCGATATCGATGAGCTGGCATCTCGCATCGGCTCCATGCCCGCACATCCGGATGTGGCCCCAGCGCTTGAACGGCTGAAGGCAGCAGGCTTCCGCCTGGTGACCCTAACCAACTCTGCCCCGGGCGCCTCACCGTCGCCACTGGAAAGGGCCGGGCTGAGCGACTATTTCGAGCGCAGCTTCAGTGTCGAGCCGGTCAGGCAATTCAAGCCCGCCGCATCCACCTATGCTCAAGTCGCCCAGGAGATGCAGGCCGAAGGGCATGAACTGTGCCTGATAGCGTGCCATTTGTGGGACACAATTGGCGCCCAGGCATGCGGCTGGCAAGGGGCACTGGTCCTGCGTCCCTACAACGCTCTGCTACCGGCGCAGAACGTCCCGATGCCTGACTATATCACCGACAACCTGTCACAACTGACAGATCAATTGATTACTTAACCATATATTCCACTGTGATTTTTTACATCCCAGGCACTAATAAGACAATGCAGGGACGACTGCACTGACGATTTGCCGCCTCGGAGGTTACGCGAACGATGTATCTATAGCCGCAAAGATCCGGGTGTTGCGCTGGAGTCGACTGACGACTTCAGCGTCTCTCACTCAGCCCACCTAGGCATCAGCGACAACCAGGCATATTGATAGGCGGCTATCAAAAGAGCGATTAGCCCATATGTGACAATTGTCACCTCAAGATACCGCGACTGACTTTTTTCTTTTGCCTGGTCTTGCCAGATCTTCTCGCTTTTCATCTCTCTTGTTTTTTCTTGCGCTGTTGCCCCCCTCTTTCTCTCTCCCCTCTTTCCTCTCCCGTGGCGCCTCTTACAGTGCCTCGCTTCTCCGGGCGCTCGTTTAGAATGCGCTGCGACATCTGGTCAACCACTCACTGCAAGATGCACCCAACCGCAGGTGTCCTTAGGAGCATTAGGAGCATTAGGAGCATTAGCGGCATTTACAATAAACCTACAAAGTAACAATGCCGTCGATCTCGTCAGTAAATACCGGGAAATAATAGGGTTAATCAACGAATCGGAGTCATTCTCACCTGTTGCCGTAGCGGAGATCTGGCTCAGCCGAGGTTTTCAGCACATAAACTCAGCGAACGTTATCTATACTCGGCCTGGGAACAAATAAGAACCCATCGCTAGATTTCGTGATTCAGAGCAAGCGCTATCGTCAGGGAGACGTCAAGGTGTTCAAAAATCCTAAGTTGCCAACAGGCTCGGCCCACTGGTGCCACTGGCTGACGGCCAGTCTGGCGCTGTCCATGTCGGCCTCTGCCCTCGCCCAGGACGACAGTGCGTCACAGGAACAGGACTCCGAGAGTTCGGGCAAGCCGAACATTCTGGTGCTGTGGGGTGACGACATTGGCCAATCCAACATTTCTGCCTTTACCCACGGACTGGTGGGCTACCAGACCCCCAACATCGACCGCATTGCCGACGAAGGCATGATGTTCACCGACTACTACGGTGAGCAGTCCTGTACCGCCGGCCGCTCCTCGTTCATCACCGGGCAAAGTGTGTTCCGCACGGGTCTGTCCAAGGTGGGCCTGCCGGGTGCCGAACAGGGTATCAGCGAAGAAGATCCGACCATCGCTGCCATGCTTAAGGCAGAAGGCTATGCCACCGGTCAGTTCGGCAAGAACCACCTGGGTGATCGCGACGAGCACCTGCCCACCAACCACGGCTTTGATGAGTTCTTCGGCAACCTCTACCACCTGAATGCCGAGGAAGAGCCGGAACACCCCGACTATCCTGGCGATCTGGAAATGGCAGACGGTCGCACCTTCCGTGAGACCTATGGTCCCCGCGGCGTGATCAAGTCCACCGCCGATGGTCAGATCGAAGACACTGGTCCGCTGACCAAACAGCGTATGGAAACCGTCGACGACGAGACCTCCGCTGCGGCACTGGACTTCATCGAGCGCAAGACCGCTGAAGGCACCCCGTGGTTTGTATGGTGGAATGCCACGCGCATGCACTTCCGTACCCACGTCAAGGACGAGCTGCGCGGCGTCTCCGGCCAGAACGAATACGCCGACGGCATGGTCGAGCACGACATGCATATCGGCCAGTTCCTCGAAAAACTGGACGAACTGGACATCGCCGACAACACCATCGTGTTCTACTCCACCGACAACGGGCCGCACATGAACACCTGGCCTGATGCGGGCATGACCCCGTTCCGTGGTGAGAAGAACACCAACTGGGAAGGCGGCTGGCGTGTTCCGGCCATGGTGCGCTGGCCGGGCCACATCGAGGAGGGCGCGATTTCCAATGAAATCATGCACCACATGGACTGGATGCCCACCCTGCTGGCGGCGGTCGGCAACGACACCGTCAAGGAAGACCTGATGGAAGGTGGCGTAGAAGCCATCGGCCGGGAGTACAACGTTCATCTGGACGGCTACAACTTCCTGCCGCTGCTGACCGGCGAGACAGAAGAAGGTCCACGCAACGAGGTGTTCTACTTCTCGGACGACGGTGACCTGACCGCCCTGCGCTACGACGACTGGAAGCTGGTGTTCATGGAGCAGCGTGTTGAGGGCACCTTCGAAGTCTGGGCCAACCCCTTCACACCGCTGCGCGTGCCGCTGATGTTCAACCTGCGCCGCGATCCCTATGAGCGTTCACAGCTGACGTCCAACACCTACTATGACTGGCTGCTGGAGCACTCCTTCCTGCTGGTGCCGGCCCAGGCCTACGTGGGTACCTTCCTCGAGACCTTCAAGGACTTCCCGCCCCGCATGAAGGCGGCAAGCTTCAGTCTCGACCAGGTCATGGAGGCCCTCGAGCAACCCGCCAGCGTTCAGTAACGCTGCATTGCCAGGATACAGGCCGCTCCCCAGGGAGCGGCCTGTTGCGTCATGACGACCGATCGCACCAGCGACCTGCCCTTCATCGAGGATGCTTCGCCATGAAAACCTTCATTACCCCCCGCATGCTGCCAGCCTTGCTGGTGGCCGTCCTTCCTTCCCTCGCTCAGGCGGATCCGCTGCCGTCCTGGAATGCGGGTCACAACAAGAACGCTATCGTCGACTTTGTCGAGGCCGTCAGCGATCCCACCAGCGACGACTTCGTGCCGCAACAGCAGCGCATTGCGGTATTCGATAACGACGGCACCCTATGGGGCGAACAGCCCGCCTACTTTCAGCTGATGTACGCGCTGGATCGCGCCAGCGAGGCAGAGCCGGAGCAGCTGACCAGCGAGCTGCACCAGGCCGCAGCCGAGGGCGATATCGAGACCGTTCTGGAAGCCGGCGAAGAAGGCATTCAAGCGCTGCTGTCCTTGTCTCACCAAGAAGTCTCCCTCGACGAGTTCGAGGAAGATGTGTCCGACTGGCTGGCCAACGCCACCCACCCGGACACCGGTCGCTTCTACGCCGACATGATCTACCAGCCCATGCTGGAACTGTTGAGCTACCTGCGTGACAGCGGCTTCTCCACCTATATCGTCTCCGGCGGCGGACTCCACTTCATCCGCACCTTCGCCGAGGACGTCTACGGCGTTCCTCCGCAGAATGTCATCGGCAGCACAGGGGGCCTGGAAGTCAAGGATCTGGACAGCGACCCCAGCCTGTACAAGCAAGAGGGTGATACCTGGATCAACGATGGTCCTCTGAAAATCGTGTCGATCGAACGTCATATCGGCCAGCGTCCGATCATGGCGGTGGGCAACTCCGACGGCGACGTGCCGATGCTGATCTGGACGACCCAGGGGGATGGCCCGCGGCTGGGCGTGCTTGTCCACCACACCGACGCCGAGCGCGAAGTGGCCTACGACAGGGACAGCCATATCGGTCGCCTGGCCGACGGCCTGGACCAGGCAGAAGACCGCGGCTGGCAGCTCATCGATATGGCCAGCGACTGGCAGCGGGTCTACCCGCAAGCGCCCTGAGCCTGATTAGAACTAGCAAGAAAGCGGGAAGCAGAAAAGAACAGGGGGAGAAAGCTGCGAGACGGCCCGGATTCAGAAAAAATTCGTAGCAACACCGTTCGCTGTTCATTCCCACGACCGGAAGCTTAGGCAGTGAGATATCTGCGAAAAAAGCTCACCAGCCGTTGATGATGCAGTGTTTCGGCCTCCGGCGAGAGCACGTGGTCTTCACCGGGATAGAGATAGACCTCGTGCTCACCGCCTCGCTCATCGAGGCGTGCCTTTAGCCTCTGGCTGCTGGCAACCGACCAGATACTGTCGGCTTCACCATGGGAAACCAGTACCGGTCCTGCATAACGCTCCACCTCAATCGGCGTTGAGGGCAGCAGGCCGTCATAGCTTCCTTGCCAGGTCCAGGCACGCTTGCTGGGGTCCCAGGGTTGCCTGCCCGGATCGTCGCAGGGCAGGAAGTTGGCTGCTTGAAATGCCCCGCAAACACAGTCACTTGGGCTATGTACTGCAACCGCATCCGGGATGGCGGAGCGGTCATGAACTGACGACAGCACGGCAATCAACAGCGCCAGCTCTGCCCCACGAGACAGTCCATAAATCCCGGCGGACTGGCCGCTGAGCGAGTGCTGCTTTAATCCCTTGAAGGCATCCACGCAGCGATCAATGGAGCAATCTTCGATATCCCCGGCCCGCCATGCATTACCTCCCCGCGAGTAGCCAAGCGGGAACGCCAGGAAACCATGGGCGGCAAGAAGGACGGCGTGACGATGGCTCCACCCGGACCAGGCCCCCTCAGAGCCATGCAGCAGCATCACCGCAGGAAATGGCCCCTCGCCACTCGGTGCATAGACACACCCAAGCCCCTCCAGCGTGTGACACTCGACCAGCAGTGACATCGTTCACTCCCCTTACCCAGTCCGCCCCACTCCGGCCGCCGCGGAAGGTCTTATGGTAAACGACCCGATCCCCTTGCGCCGTCAACCACTTTGCTCTAACATGCGCCCCCTCTTGACGTCACCACTCGTGTGACGACTGTGCGCCCGTAGCTCAGCTGGATAGAGTACCTGACTACGAATCAGGTGGTCGGAGGTTCGAATCCTCCCGGGCGCGCCACTTTTTTACTTCTCCCTTGTTTACTGCCCCCTTATCCCTCCTGCCATCTGCTCCGTCCCCTGCGTCTTTTCTCCTGCACCTTTTCCCGAACCGTTCTCCTGCACCTTTCTCTTAACCGTTATCCTGCTTGTGTCTCGTGCCTCCACGGGAACCGAGACAACACCGAGAGAAAGCCGAGAAAACTCGGAAACGTCGCGCCAATATTGATGTACATCATTTGAGCCTCTAGCTCGACCCGTGGCAGCAAGAAAACTTACATTTTGCTACCAAAAAAGACATTCCCATTATTTACCGCTATCGAAGATAACCACGGCGAACGTGTCGATAAACATGCGACAACGTGCGACATGTCGAAAACTCCCTCAGCAAGAGCCACGGATAACTCTCCCCTCTGACGTAATGACGTCAGCTCGGACCCTCTTATACTGCGACAGGCAGTCGACAGGATATGACGCGTCATAGTAGTTACCAGGGTAAATATAGTCCCGACAATAGTCCCGACACGAGGCATACTGAATCATTCTTCAGGTCGCGATGCTTCGCTCACCGGGATCAATAACGACGATAAAACGAGATGTTAGCGACACATCTGAACAGTAGCCTCAAGCTCGCTGATAACGCACTTTCTGACGTGCGGTAATCATCGCCATGCGAGGCCAAGCGGTGTCGGCATCCACGATGGCCATATCGATGTGGTCGCGGAACGTGACCACTGTCTCAAGGATACGAGCACATGGGCGCAGCCAGTTACCTGCGGCAGGACCCTCTTCATACAAGCGCAGACGGTGATATCGCCTGCGCTCGGCAAAGCCTGTTCGGGCATCGCTACAACATGGTCTCGACGAGGCCGCTGCACGCCATTGGCAAGTGGTCGACATGGCCACGGACTGGCAAACCATCTACCCGGAGGTTCCATGAGTCTGCTTGAGGATATTCGGGGGCTCGAAGCCGCCGTTGGAGAGTCCATCGTTGGCCAGCGCGAGGTGATCCGACGCCTGCTGATCGGCCTGCTGGCGGGGGGCAACCTGCTGATCGAGGGACTGCCAGGCCTGGCCAAGACCCGCGCGGTCAAGGCCATGGCGCGCAACCTGGAGGCTGACTTCAGCCGTATTCAGTTCACGCCGGACCTGTTGCCCTCCGACGTGACCGGCAGCGAGATCTATCATCAGAGCGAGCAAGGCTCGGTGTTCCGCTTTCAGCCGGGGCCACTGTTCGCCAACCTGGTGCTGGCAGATGAGATCAACCGGGCCCCAGCCAAGGTGCAGTCCGCCCTGCTGGAAGCCATGGAAGAGCGGCAGGTGACGGTGGCGGGCAAGACGCACCTGATGCCGGAGCTGTTCATGGTGCTGGCGACCCAGAACCCCATCGAACAGGAAGGCACCTACCCGCTGCCCGAAGCGCAGATGGATCGCTTCATGATGCACGTGCGGGTGGACTACCCGAGCCGCGAGGAGGAAGTCGACGTCATCCGGCTGGTGCGCCAGGAAGAGCAGGCCAAGGCCGCCAGGGATGCCGCAGCGGAAGGTGATCGCGCCGTGGCGGCGACTCCGGCGCCGCTGGCCCAGTCAGCCATCTTCGCCGCGCGCCGCGAGATCGCCATGCTGCATGTGGCCGAGGCCATGGAGCAGTACATGGCGACGCTGGTAGATGCCACCCGCCACCCCGCCGATTTCAGCGAGGAGTTGGGCCGCGCCATTGAACTGGGTGCGAGTCCACGCGCGTCACTTGCCCTCGATCGCTGCGCGCGCACCCACGCCTGGCTCGAGGGGCGCGACTATGTGGATCCCCAGGACGTGCAGCAGGTGGCTCCCGATGTGCTGCGCCATCGAATTGCACTGAGCTTCGAGGCCCAAGGACAGGGCATGACCAGCGATGACGCCATCGCCACCCTGCTGGGCTGCGTCGCGCTGCCCTGAACCGTCCAAGGAAGGTCACCATGCGCAACCCACACACCGCCAGGAAGGCTGACCCTCGCCCCGGCTCTGACCGGCGCGTGCACGTCGACCTGCAGCATCTGGCAGGCCTGGAGCCCCACGGCAACCGCCTGGCACTGCTGCCGCGGCAACCCGCGCGCAGTGTGCTCAATGGCCGCCACGGCTCGCGCCTGCGCGGTCGCGGCCTGGACTTCCTCGAGCTGCGTGACTATCAGCCGTCAGACGACGTGCGCAGCATCGACTGGCGCGTCACCGCTCGCACCGGTTCCCCCTACGTGCGGGTGTTTACCGAGGAGCGTGATCGTCCTGCCCTGCTGGTGGTGGATCAGCGCATGTCGATGTTCTTCGGCAGCCGCCATGCGATGAAGTCGGTCGTCGCCGCCGAAGCCGCCGCTCTGCTCAGCTTTGCGGTGGTGCACCAGGGAGATCGACTGGGAGGCATCGTGGTGACCGATGACGGTGTCGAGGAGTTCAGGCCGCGCCGCTCGCGTGCTCAGGTCATGCGCTTTTTGACCTCTTTGGCGAATGCCAACCAGCGCCTGGAAGCCCGTCGTCCGGCCCCCTCGCCCACTTCTCTCGATCAGGTACTGGTCTCGGCGTCACGCCTGGCCAGCCGCGATCACCTGGTCATTGTATTGAGCGACTTTGACGTGCCAGGGCCGCGCACCGAGGCCATGCTCAGCGCGCTTCGGCGCCATAACGATGTCATCCTGGTCGCGGTCAGCGACCCGCTGGCCGATGCCCTGCCAGACGACATGAGCTGTCTGGCCACCGACGGGCGCCAGCACGCGCGCCTGGACACCGCAGAAGCGGCCCAGCGTGAGGCGCTGGAAGGTGTCGCCCACAGGCGCCGAGCCGCACTGGACGCCTGGTCTCGCAAGTTCGCCATCAGCCTGGTGTCACTGTCCGCCGGTGCGCCGACGCTGCCCCAACTGCGCCGCCTGTTGGGGCTCGCTCCGACCCAGGATGACGGCCAGACCTCGGGCAAGGAGAGGCGGACATGACGCCGAGCGCTGACGTGAACGACATTACCCTGCTGTCGGATTTGATCGATCAGCTGTCACCGGCGCCGCAACCGGCGCCGATTGCCTGGATCCCTCAGACCTGGGGCTGGGCAGTGCTGGCCATGGGGCTGCTGGCCCTGCTGCTGTTTATCGGAGTGCGCCGGTGGCGTCACTGGCAGGCCAATGCCTATCGCCGAGACGCGCTGCGGGAGCTGGATCTTCGCCTCTCCCAGGAAGGCACCTCCGTCTTGGCGGAGGTGCTCAAGCGAACCGCCCTGAGCGCCTACCCCCGGGAGCTGGTCGCCGGACTCAGCGGGTCCCGCTGGTGGCAGTTCCTGGACCAGACGCTGCCGACGACGCCCTCGCCCGCCTCTCGGCGTTTTGATGGTCCGCTGGGGCAGGAGGTGTCGGCAGGAGCCTATCGCGACAGCGCCGCCTCGCCGTCCGCTGCACTGACTCAGCTTGCCCGTCAATGGATACGCAAGCACCGCACGGATGCCCCGACGCCGCACCACGACCAGGGAGCCGATCGATGATGGAGCTGGCCAATCCCTGGGCCTTCGCACTGCTGCCCCTGCTCTGGCTGGTCCGCTGGTTACCCGCCTACCGCCGCCCACTGGCCGCCCTGCGCCTGCCCTTCTTTGATCAACTGGTGGATGCGGCAGGCAGCTCGAAGGCCGGCGAACAACGCCGCTCCCCTTTAAGCCGTCTGTTACAGCTCACGATCTGGGTGCTGATCGTGGTGGCGCTGGCACGCCCGGAAAAACTCAGCGAACCCATCGTCTGGCAAAGTGCCGCCCGTGACCTGATTCTGGCGGTGGATATCTCCGGCAGCATGGACGAGCGAGACCTGATCGACAGTGAAGACCAGCCGCGCCAGCGCCTGGCGGCGGTCAAGGACGTCATCCGCGACTTTGTTGCTGACCGCGAGGGCGAGCGTCTGGCGCTGATCGTGTTCGGCACCCGCGCCTACGTTCAGGCGCCACTGACAGAGGATCTCGACACCCTCACGGCGCTGCTCGACCAGACCGAGGTGGGCATGGCCGGCCCCCACACCGCATTGGGCGATGCCATGGGCCTGGCGATTCGGCAATTCGAGGCCAGCGAGGTGGAACAGCGCCTGTTGGTATTGCTCTCCGATGGTGCCGACACCGGCAGCAGGATGAGCCCGATCAATGCCGCCAACATCGCCGCCCAACGTGAAGTTCGTGTGGTCACCATTGCAATCGGTGACCCTGACGGCAGTGGCGAAAATCGGGTCGATACCGATACCCTCAAGGCCATCGCCGACACCACCGATGGCGCCTTCTTCACCGCCGCGGACCAGCAGGCCCTGGCCGCGGTGTACCAGCGCATCGACGAACTGGCTCCGCGCAAGGTGGCGACCCATAGCTACCGCGAACACCACTCACTCAGTCACTGGCCGCTGGCGCTTGCCGGCCTGCTGGCGCTGCTGATGCTGACCCTGGATCGTCGTTCGCGCCCGCCTGCTACGCCCCCCCAAGCCGCGTCGGCAAGACCAGAGGAGGACGCCGCATGAGCGATTGGATGGCGGGTCTCGCTGACTTCCACCTGCTGCGTCCGCTGTGGTGTCTGCTGTTGCCGGTGGTCGCCGCGCTGTGGTGGTGTCGCCGTCGCATACCGGCCGACCAGCTGGGTGGAGGCCATGTTGCGCCACACCTGGCCGACGCGCTGCGCACCGACGCTAACCGCCGCAAGCGCCTGTCACCGGTGGATACTCTGGCACTGCTGGCCTGCCTGCTGATCCTGGCCGCCGCGGGTCCTTCCTGGACCCGCCTGCCAAATCCGCTGGTGGCCCATAGCGCTCCCCTGGTGGTGGTGCTGAAGGTGACGTCGAGCATGGAGGCAACCGATGTACCGCCCAGCCGCCTGGAGCGCGCCAAGCACAAGATTCAGGACCTGCTGAAGCGCAGGGATGGTGCTCGCACCGCCCTGGTGGCCTATGCAGGCAGCGTCCATCAGGTCGTGCCCTTGACCGACGACCCCACCTTGATGGCGCCCTACCTGGAAGGGCTGTCGACAGATGTCATGCCGAGTGGCGGCGGTGATGCGGGCGCTGACGCCTTGGCCCTTGCCAGTGATATCCTTGCCAAGGCCCAGCAGAGCGATGGCAGCGTGGCGGGTTCGGTGTTGCTGGTGACCGATACGCTTCCTGACGCGCCCAGCGCGGGCACGTCCACGCCTTCGCCAGACTCGCTGAACCAACTGATCACCCTCGCCGTTCAGCCTAGCGGTGCGCCGTCCCTTGGCGACATGGCGCCGGGCCCACTGTTCGCCGATGTGCAAAGCGTCAACCTGAGCACCGACGACAGCGACCTGGACCAGATCGTGGCCAGCCTGGATGCGACGTACCAGCAGGCGCTCAACAATGACGAGCGACTGTCCTGGGAAGATCGCGGCGTGTGGCTGGCCTGGCCGGCGGCACTGCTGGCCTTGCTCGGGTTCCGGCGTGGCTGGCACCTGACGCTGGCCGGCCTGGTGGTACTGCCGAGCCTGTGGTTGGGTCCCGTCCCGCAGGCCTTCGCCCAGGAGGCCTCCCGCGCGGTGGACCAGCATGTGGCGACGCCGCTGGAGCGCGCGGCGCAATCTGTCGCCAATGCGTTTCTGACGCCGGACCAGCAGGGCCGCTGGTGGGCAGATCGTGGCGACTACGGCCGCGCCGCCGAACACTTCCAGGATCCCGCATGGCAGGGCTATGCGCTCTATCGCGACGGCCAGTACGACGCTGCTGCCGAGTGGCTGGGACGCCAGGACAGCGCCGACGCCGCCTTCACCCAGGGTCTTGCGCTGATCAAGAATCGTCAGTATCGCCCCGCCATCACCGCCTTCGAGACCGTGCTCGAACGAGATCCCGACTACCCAGAGGGTGAGCGCAACCTGGCCCTCGCCCGGGAAATTCTCGAGTACGTCGAAAAGACCCGGGAACAGTCTGACACCGGCGAGGATCAGGGAATCGGCGCTGACGACGTGGTCTTCGACAACAAGGAAGCCCGCGGTGAAGAAACCGAGACGCCCGTCGATGAGCCCAGCGGCCAGATCAGTGCCGAGCAGTGGATCGAGACCCTCGACAGCGACACCAGCGACTACCTGCGCCAGCGCTTCGCTATTGAGGCGTTGCAGGATGGCCAGGCGATGATGTCGAGCGATACTCCCTTTCTGGACCTGGCAAGGACGACGCCATGACTGCCACACAACGCTCAAGCGTGTCCTCCGCCCTGCTGCTGACGCTACTGCTCACCTCTGGCAGCCTGGCCACGACCGCCCTGGCAGAGCCCGAGCCTACTGCAGACCCAGCGGCGGCATCAGCGAGCCCCGAAACCGCAGCGGACAGCGCGGACGCCAACCAGACAGCCGCTACACAGCCCCGCGTTGAGGCGAGCCAGTCCGAGGACAGCCTCGCCCCCGGGGAAGATTCAGTGGCGGCATCAGCGAGCCCCGAAACCGCAGCGGACAGCGCGGACGCCAACCAGACAGCCGCTACACAGCCCCGCGTTGAGGCGAGCCTGTCCGAGGACAGCCTCGCCCCCGGGGAAAGCAGCGAGCTGCGCATTACCGTGCTGGTGCCCACCTGGATGCCAACACCGGTCGAGTTCCCCACCCTCGACCAGCCTGGCCTGCGGGTGACCCTGGGCGAGCGTTCAACCACGCCCGTCAGCCAACAGGTCGACGGCAAGACCTGGTCTGGCGTATCGCGCCGCTATCAGCTGACGCCGCTGAGTGCGGGACGCTTTGAGCTCGGCGGCGGCACGCTGGATGTCAGCGTTGCCACCCCAGGCAGCCAGCAGGCCAAGGTTCAGCAGATAGTCCTGCCGCCTATCAGCCTCACCGCGAGCCTGCCTGAGGCCGCCCGTGGACTGGAGCCCTACCTGGCGGCGACGCGCATCGACCTGGAGCAATCCCTCGAGATCACCCGTGCCGATGGCGATAGCGAGACGCTGGATGAGATTGACCCGGACACCCCCCTCGAGCTTGCCCCCGGGGACAGCATCCGCCGCACGGTAAGCGCCACCCTGGAAGGGGGCAGCGCCCTGTTGTTGCCCACGCTGCTGGAGGCACCAGACAGCAATGATTCAGCCAGCTTCGCTAACCTGGGCGTCTACCCCCAGGCGCCGCGCCTGGAAGAGAGCCGAGGCGGCGGTCGCCGCACCGACACCCTGACCTATGTCGCCGAAGCCGGGGGACAGACAGAGCTGCCGGGCGTCACGCTTCGCTGGTATAACCCGATAGAGCAAGAGCTCGATAGCACCAGCCTGGAGTCGGTCCCGGTGAGCGTTTCGGGTTCCGCCGCGATCGGCGGCCAGCTCAAGAACCGTGCCCCCCTGCTGGTCGGCCTGAGCCTGCTGGCAGCGGTGCTGCTCGGACTGGCCGTCTGGCTCTATCGCCGTCTGGGACCCCGCGGACGCCTCTTGCTGGAGCAGCGCCGTCGCCGTCAGCAGGCACACAGGGAAGCCAACGGTCATGCAGACCGTGAACGACTCAAGCAGGCCATCGCTAGCCGCGACCTGGTCGCCTGCCGGCGCCACTGGCAAGCCCTAGGCAGTAAGTTGCCGGTCGACAGTCGCGCCCACCAGCAGGTGAATGATGCGCTGGATCGCCTGTGCAGACGAAAGCTGGGCCCGGATACCACGGCGTCGTCAGACCCTGACCCAGGCGTGGCTGAGGACTGGCAACGTCTTGAGCAGGCGCTCCCTCCCGTGCGCGAGCTGGCACGGCACACGCAGGGAGCCTCCCCCTTTTCCTCTGCTTCCATGAAGCCCTTGAACCCGATGGCAGAAGTGACTCGACGTAATGCATAGACCCCGTGGCTATTTCTCGACACGCCCGCCCCTCATTGTCGCTCTGCTCGGCTGGAAACAGCGCTCTATCGGCCTGCTGGTGGGGCTGACGGTACTGTTGGCAATGTCAGGACTGGGATTTCCCCCCACGGCTGCGGCCAGTCAACCCCAGGGGACCTTGCCCACTCTCGCCAGTGCCACCCAGGGCTATGCCCCCGAAGGCAGCTGCGCTTCCTGTCACGAGGCAGAGACCCAGGCGTGGCAGGACTCGGACCACGGTTGGGCCATGCGCGAGGCCACTCCGGCCAATGTGCTTGGCGACTTTGATGATGCGGTATTCGAGGATGGCGAGGTAAAAGCCCGCTTTACACGTGACGGCGAGACCTTTCTGGCGATCCTGGAAGGTCCCGGTGATCCCGCCGAGACCTTCGAGATTCTCTACACCTTTGGCTTCTCCCCGCTGCAACAGTACCTGGTGGCTCAACCGGGAGGACGCTTGCAGGGGCTGACCATCGCCTGGGACTCACGCCCCGAGAGCGAAGGCGGCCAGCGCTGGTTCTCCCTCTACCCCGGCCAGGCCTTCACCCCAGACGACCCACTGCACTGGCGCGGGCGCTATCAGAACTGGAATGCCATGTGCGCCGACTGCCATTCCACCAACCTGGAAAAGCACTACGATCTGGAGAGCGACAGCTTCGCCACCACCTGGCACGAGCAGAGTGTGGGCTGCCAGAGCTGCCATGGGCCCGCCCAGTCACACCTGGATTGGGCCGAGCAGTGGAGCGCGGAGGACAACGCACTGGATGCAGCTCAAGCATCGGCTAATAACGGCGACAAGGGCCTGCCGCTATCACTGAGTGAGATGCCTGGGCCTGAGCTGGTCGAGCAGTGCGCACGCTGCCACAGCCGTCGCCAGATGCTCGGCGCCGGGCCGGTTCACGGGGCTCCGCTGACCGATGCCGCTCTGCCCAGCCTGCTGAGCGACGGCATGTACCACGCCGATGGCCAGATCGAGGGAGAGGTCTATGTCTACGGCTCCTTCACCCAAAGCCGTATGTATCAGGAAGGGGTCAGCTGCGTCGACTGCCATGACCCACACACCAACAAGGTCAGGGTCGAGGGCAACGGTCTGTGCATGCAGTGCCACAACCCGTCACCCCCGCCGCGCTTTCCGACGATGAAGGCCGCTCACTACGATACGCCGGAGCATCACCATCACGAGCCCGGCAGCCCCGGCGCTCAGTGCGTCAGCTGCCACATGCCGGAAACCACCTACATGGTGGTGGACCCCAGGCGCGATCACAGCTTCCGCGTACCGCGCCCGGACCTGGCCGCCGCCACGGACAGTCCCGATGCCTGTACCCGCTGCCATGAGGACCTTTCCCCGGAACAGGCAGCCGACCAGATTCGCGACTGGTTCGGTGACCAGCGTCGGGCCGCCAGCGAATCCCACTATGGCGTGGCGCTGCAATCGGCCCGCCAGGGGCGTCCCGAAGCCCCGGACTACCTCAAGGCGCTGATAGATGACAGCGATACCCCTGACATTGTCAGGGCCACCGCCGTCGACGAACTGGCGCCATTTGCCAGCGAAGCGCTGCCCACCCTTGAACAAGCACTCAGCGATGACAGTGCTCAGGTCCGGGCTGCCGCCATCCCGGTCTTCGCCCAGGCGCCAGAACATGCTCGGGTCGAACTGCTGCTGCCGCTGGTCGACGACCCCCGCCTGGCGGTTCGCGATGAAGCCGTCAAGGCCCTGGCAGGGACCTCGTTGATGGTCATGCCCGAAGACCGGCGCGACGCCTTCCTCGAGGCGCGACGGGACTATGAGCGACGCCTGCGCGAAAACGCGGACCTGCCCGGCAATCGCCTCAACCTGGCGGTGCTGCTGGCACGTACCGCCCGTGAAGACGAGGCCGAAGCGCAGTATCGGGCGGCGCTGGAGATGGACCCCTACTTCCTGCCGGCCCGTGCCAATCTGGTGACTCAGCTCAGCGCTGAGGGCCGGCGAGAGGACGCCCAGGCGGTGCTGCGCGATGGCATCGATAGAGACGCCATGCCCGCGCCGGACCGTGGTCATCTGGCCTACCTGCTGGCCCTGTCGTTGTCGGAGAGCGGCAATATGGAAGAGGCGGTGGAGTGGCTGGAGAAAGCCGCCGAATGGCGCCCGGGACACGCCAGAACCCACTACAACCGCGGCCTTATGCTGGACCGTCTGGGCAGGAAGGACGAGGCCCGGGATGCGCTGATGCAAGGGCTTCGCCAGGCTCCCGGCGATGCCGACCTGCTGTACGCGCTGGTCTACGTCAACGCTACCAGCGGCCGAATCTCCGAGGCCTTGGCCGCACTGGCGGAGTTGCGAAGGCTGCGACCTGACGACCCCCGGCTTGGCCAGCTGGAGCGCCAGCTAAGGGCCAACTGACGGTCAGGCGTCGACAGACCTCATGAGCGAACAAAGCGAGCGAACAGGGTGAGCGAAAAAGGCGAGCGGAGACGACATACTCCGCCGCCTTGGCACGCGCCTCAGGCGCTGCTGGCATCGACCACCAGTCGGTTGCGGCCTTCCCGCTTGGCGGTATAGCTGGCCGCATCGGCTCGCTCGACCAGCGCCGCGACATCGACATCACCGGGGCGAAACTCGGTGATACCGAGACTGGACGTCACCCGATACTCGTGGCCTTCATGCACCACACAGGTCCCGTGAATGGCAGAAAGGATAGCCTCGCCGATGCGTCTGGCCTGAGCCAGGGAACAGCTTGGCAGAAGCACCGCGAACTCGTCTCCCCCCTGACGGGCAACATGATCACTGCTGCGCACACAGCCCGACACTTCCCTGGCGATACGCTTGAGCATCTCGTCGCCCAGGGGGTGGCCGCCTTCATCGTTGATCGGCTTGAAGCGATCCAGGTCGAACAGGATCAGCGCAGAGGGCGTCGACGTCTTGCGCCAGTCCACCATGGCCTCCTCCAGGCGCCGCTCGAAGCCACGCCGATTGAGTAGTCCGGTCAGCGGGTCATGCTCGGCCTCCCATTGACTCATGGCCTCCTGCTGGCGGCGAGCCGTGATGTCCTTGACGGTACCCACGAAACCGAAGATATCGTCGTCAATCGCCACCTGGCTGGCATGCACCTCAAGCCACAGCAGTTCTCCGTCTTCACGCCAGTAGCGATACTGACGCAGGAAGGTCTGACCAGACATCAGGCTGTAGCGCCACAGCTCGATGGCGGACTCGCGATCTTCTGCATGGATGGCCTGAACCCAGGCCGAACGGTCCATGTCATCCGGCGAACGCCCGGTCAGCTGCACCAGGGCATCGTTCACATAGGTGATACGGCCCTGGGTATCCGTCACGAACATGCCGATGGGGGAAGACGCCAATACCCCGTCCAGAAAGGCTTCACGACCGCGCAGGTCGGCCAGCGCCTTTTCGCGTTCCACCTCGACGGCATTGAAGGCCGAGGCCAGCTGGACCAGTTCCTTCATCTGGGTATCCAGCACCACGCGACCGCGGGTGCCCTTGCCCACCTGGGCGATCTGCGACTGCAACTGGTACAGCGGTCGCAGCAGCAGCCAGACCATCCATCCCAGCAACGGCAGCAGCAGCAAGGCAATCCCGATGCCCACCGCTCCCAAGCGCTCGAGTAGTCCTCGTAGCGGCGCGAGTACCTGGTTTTCCGGCAGGAAGACTCCCACCACCCAGTTGGCAGGCCACACCTGACGATAGGACTGGAAGGTCATCTCACCACTGAAAGCGGGACCATAGCGCTCTCCCTGCCAACCATACAGAGCAAGGTCGAGGGCCGGATTATGATTGAGCTCACCCTCGCGCCCCAGTTCCCCCATCACCTGGCGTTGATCCGGGTGGTAGAGCACCTGACCGGCGGCGGAAAATACCGCAGCGTAGCCGTCATTGCCGATTCTGACTCGACTCAGGCGGCGAAAGATGCCTCCGGCGTTGACTTCCACCACCCCCGCCAGAGCGCCCTCGAAACGCCCCTCGTCGGACACCAGCGGGACCATAAGCAGAACCAGCGGCAGCCCGATGACGCGTCCATAGATGGGCTCACTGACGTACGGGCGGCGCACCTCGCGCATAAAGCTGAAATATTCCCGGTCACTGATATCAAGGCCCTGGCGCCCTGGCGTAGGCGGCCAGTCGGCGGCCACCTTGCCGGTTGCGTCCATCACGACCAGAGCATCGAACAGCTCGAGCAGGGCCCCACTATCGCGAAGGGCCTCACTGGAGGCGTCCAGCAGAGCCCGGTTATCACGCAGCGCTGCCAGTCGACCGAGCATATCGAGCCGGGTATCGATTTCCTCGGTCACCTCATCGGCGATCAGTCGGGTTTCGTAACGCAGGTGGGAAAAGTTGACCTCGCGAACCAGATCCTTCCCGGTGTACCAGCCCCAGACCAGCAGAATCGTGATCACTACCAGCCAGGTGGCTGCTAGACCGATCAACATTCTCACTTGTAGTGACAGCGTTGCCACGACACTGAACAGCTTGGCCACGAAGGTTGGTCCTCAGGATATGTCAGCGAGTTATCACATCCGTCGTGAATAACATAAATACTACTCCTAAACACTCATTTCCTATAACCGAAATAGAAAGGAATCATTGTTCCCATGAGACATCAGTCTCTATCTTTAAGACGTAGACCGTGATCAGTGAACAATGGAGACGCCTCATGACCCGCAAGACCATGACCACCAGCGCCGGAGCCCCCATCGGCGACAACCAGAACAGCCTGACGGCCGGTCCGCGCGGGCCCTTGCTGCTTGAGGACTACCAACTGCTGGAGAAGCTCGCCCACCAGAACCGCGAGCGCATCCCCGAGCGTACCGTCCACGCCAAGGGCTGGGGCGCCCACGGCACCCTGACCATTACCGGCGACATCACTCGCTATTCCAAGGCCAAGGTCTTCACTCCGGGCAGCCAGACGCCGATGCTGGCGCGTTTCTCGACCGTTGCCGGTGAGCAAGGCGCAGCCGATGCCGAGCGCGACGTGCGCGGCTTTGCGCTCAAGTTCTACACCGAGGAAGGCAACTGGGACCTGGTCGGCAACAATACGCCGGTGTTCTTTATCCGCGACCCGTACAAGTTCCCGGACTTCATCCACACCCAGAAGCGCCATCCCCGCACCAACATGCGCTCCGCCACGGCAGCCTGGGACTTCTGGTCACTGTCGCCTGAGTCACTTCATCAGGTCACCATGCTGATGTCGGACCGCGGTCTGCCCACCGATGTGCGTCATATCAATGGTTACGGCTCGCACACCTATTCATTGATTAATGCTGACGGCGAGCGTGTGTGGTGCAAGTTCCATTTCCGCACCGCCCAGGGACACCAGCACTTTACCGATGCCGAGGCGGAGGAAGTGGTCGGCAAGAGCCGTGAAACGACTCAGGAAGATCTCTACAACGCACTCGAGAACGGTGATTACCCGCGCTGGAACGTCTTCATTCAGGTGATGACAGAAGACGAGGCCAAGCGCTGCCCCTTCAACCCGTTCGACCTGACCAAGGTATGGCCCCACGGCGACTATCCGCTGATTGAGGTGGGTCACTTCGAGCTCAACCGCAACGCCGATAACTACTTCGCCGAAATCGAGCAGGCCGCCTTCTCACCGTCCAACAAGGTGCCGGGCATCGGCTTCTCACCGGACAAGATGCTGCAGGCCAGGGTCTTCTCCTATGCAGACGCCCACCGCTATCGTCTCGGCACCCACTACGAGGCGCTGCCGGTGAACCAGCCGAAATGCCCGGTCCACCACTACCACAAGGATGGCCCGATGCGCTTCTTCGCCAATGGCGAGGAAAACCCGGACGCCTACTACGAGCCCAACTCTTTCGGAGGCCCGCAGGAAGACCCCAGCGCGGTCGAGCCGCCGCTGCCGCTGGAAGGTGACGCCTGGCGCCACAACCATCGTGACGGCAACGACGACTACAGCCAGCCGAGGGCCCTGTTCGAGCTGATGAGCGATGAACAGAAGCAGCGTCTCTTCGGTAACATCGCCCGTCATATGCAGGGGGTTCCAAGCGAGATCAAGGAACGCCAGCTGGGCCACTTCGAGAAGTGTCACCCGGAGTACGCTGCTGGCGTACGCGAGGCCATCGCCCGAGTCGGGGATTGATCACCAGTCCTGACGACGCCTTCACCACTAAAAAAACGGGCCCCGAGGGGCCCGTCCTTTTATTACTCTTTGCCACAACCGGCCCACCGGGGCTCAGTTGTCGAGCACAACCTTCAGCTCGTAGTTATTGGGGCCGTCCATCGAACTGCCGAACTTCTGTCCAGTGACGCGGATGTGGTAGGTGCCCGGATCCAGCTGGGTGGATAGGTCCACATTACCGTTAAAGCCTTCACCAGCGCCTTCGGCAACAATGCGACCAGAGCCATCCGCCACTTCCATGGTCAGACGATAGGTGTCTTCATCTCCCGGCGGGAAGGTGGAGGTAGTGATGCGCACCTGGCTTGGCTCGGCCACGTTGAACGACAGCACCTCACCGCGGGCACGAATCTTGACGTCGGTCTTGACGCTCTGTACCTGACGTTCGTCAGGGTTATTACTGCGTGCTTCACTGCCGCTGACGCTTTCGGAGGCCCCGGCAACCGCCGCCGTACCGGCCACCGCAGCACCGCCGGCCGCTGCACTGGTGGCTCCAGCACTGGAGGCAGCCGCACTGGAAGCCGTCGCGCTTGACGATGCAGCCGCCGCACCGCTAGCCGTCGCGGAGGCAGAAGTCGCAGCGGCAGATTCGCCACCCAAGGTCACCACGGCGTCACGGCTGGTGACAAAGGCGCTCTGATTGCCTTCTCGATCAGCCCCGGTGAACTGCAGCCCCATGCCATCATCGACCTCGATCCGGTTGCCCTGGCTATCCAGGCCCACCACGGCAATGCTGTAGCCATCACCGGCGCGGCCGCGACGGCCAAAGCGGGTGCCCTTGACCTGCAGCTCATACTTGCCTGGGGTCAGGCGGCTTTCGAGCTGCAGCCCACCATCCTGGCCGTATCCCTTACCACGAGCGATCACATTCCCGGCATCGTCCATCAGCACCGCGTCAATCTGGTAGGTATCCTCGTAGCCGGCGCTGACGCTGCTTTCGAAACGGTAGACCCCCTCTTCCTCTACCTCAAAGTCGTGTGCCTGCGGGGACCCGAACAGAAAGGTCTGACTGCGCGCGTCGCTTTCCGGCTTGAAGAAGCCGGTCAGGTCGAGCTGGCGATTTTCCTCGCGGAAGCGCTCGGTCACGGCGCTATCGTAGGCCTGGACAGTGGAGCTGGCCAGAGCAACGCCAAGCGCCAACAGCGCCGCGGGTAGGGTGACGTCTTTCATGGATCCTCACATGCTTGCGGTCGAGTGCAGAAAAAAAGCCGATCCCTGAGGATCGGCTTTCGTTTATAGCGTCACAACGCTAAGGGGTCAAACCTGTTGGATTAGAACAGGTAGGTCAGACCCACGGCGTAGCCATCACCTTCGTTGGCTTCGCGATCGTACCAAGCACCTTCAATGTAGGTGTACATGGCGTCGGAGATGTTGTAGGTCACGCCGGCAACGAATTCGTTGTAGCTATCGTCGTTCTCGTCGTCGTCATCAGCAGCGTCGACGTCGAAGCCATCGCCACCCACGTCGATGTACTGGTAGGAACCGTAGACATCACCCATGCCGTCCAGGTAGCCATAGCGGGCACCGATGGCGTAGTAGTCGGCATCTTCGAGGAAGCTGTTGTCAGACTCGAAACGCTCGTACTTGAGGGCAACGCGCAGGCTGTCCCACTGGTACTGCATGGTGACACCGTACTGGTCGCCCAGATCTTCATCGTCAGCGATGTCAAACTTGATGTCGTCGCCCGTGGCGCCTCGCGGATAGGTGCCACGCTCGAGGTCATAGATGCCCAGGTCATCATAGACACCGGCGACAGAGAAGCCGCCGTAGGTGTACTTCAGACCACCAAAGATGGAAGCCTCACCGCCATCTTGCAGCAACTCGGACTCAGCATCACCCTTGTACTGGGTACCCACGGCGAACTGGAAGCCGCCCCAGACCGGAGAGGTGTAGGTGATCTTGTCGCCTTCGGGATCGCCGGCAACAACGTCCTCGTCATTCGCTTCCTGGCCCGGTGCACCCTTGAAGGTGTTGGAGTCAGAGACGTCGAAGTATTCGTTGTTGGAGATCGGATCCTGGATCCAGTCGTCCAGCAGGGAGTCGTAGGAACCGATGCGCGCGTCACCGAAGTTGCCTTTCATACCGATGTAGGCGGTGTCGCCTGCATCACGGCCAGCAACCTTCATCTCGTCGGCCTTGAAGTCGTCGATTTCGATCTTGGCGTAACCGATCAGACCGTTGTAGATGACGTGCTCAGCGGCGAAACCGAAGGTAGAGCCGTTGTCGGCGATTTCGTCGCGACGCTCACCTTCATCGTCCTTCTGACTGACGTAAACCAGCTGAACGTTACCGTAGATGTCGAGCTTGGTGCCGTCTTGGTTGTAGACGGTAGCAGCCTGGGCGCCAACGGCGGTGAAGGCAGCAGCACCAGCGATGGCAGTCGCTAACAGTGTCTTTTTCATTGCTGAGTTCCTTTTGACTAGCTTGCTGTTTCGATCGTTGCTGCGCTTGGCAGCCTTGGCTTGCCGGTCATTGCCGGCTCGTATTTCTGTCCTGACGGGTTCCTGGCAGGGAACCTGAACAGCGAGCCTGACAGCGGCGAAGCCTTGTTATAGTCCAATGCTCGCAAGGGCAACCATATACCGGGTTTCTCAGGAGCGCAACAAGAAAAAAACACTGTTTTCGTTCCAGCTGCCCATCGCTTCGACACCGATCCCTGCGAAAATGCTACCCGAGCAGAAACTGCAAAAGGCAGTTAACGAACATTGTTCGCCAACTGTTTACCGATTCTGCATAGAAAGCTGCATCGGGCGTAGCGCTAACATCATGCCCCGCTGATGTGACGCTTTCAAGTCAATGAGAGAGCAAACGGGTTGAACAGCCGCCCCTGCTATCAACGGCCTTGACCAACACCGCAGCGATGCCTGCACCGGCGCTGCGCTGCGTTGTGCTGTGTTAGTGCTTCACGGATAGTCGGAAGCTGGGCGGCAGGGGTCAGGCACTGCTCGACGGCTGACGTCAGCGCTTCTTTAGCGGCTGCTGTTGTGACGCGCCAGCAGTTCATCCAGCTTTCGCTGAAGGCGCGTTTCCTCGCCATCACCCTGAGGGTCCGAGGTGACGGCGGAGGTCACGCTTTCCGTGGGGCGAGCGGGCTTCGCGCTCACACTGCCAGTGTCCCGGTGGCCAGCGTGAGTCAAAGCCTTGGCGGATGCGGAGGTGTCGCTGTTGCCGGTGCCTGAAGGCTTGCCGGAATCGGAACGCTTATCGGAGTCTGAGTGGTTGTCGGAGCCTGAGGGTTTGTCATTGCCGTGCCCCTTGTTGCGCCGACGGCGCGACATTGTGCCGCGCCCACGCTGCTCCGCCTGCAGTCGGTCCAGCTTGCGTTTGGCATGCTCCGCCGCCTGGGCATCGACCTGGCCGACCAGTTCGCCATCCAGGCCAATCCGCTCCGCCCCTTCACGCACGGACTTGAGGTAGCGAGGCAGGTTCACATAGCAGGCCAAGGCGCGGCGGACGAGCTTTTCCGGCCAGGGTTCCCGGGCAGCAAGCTCCTCATGGATGCCCACCTTAAGCGGCCGGGTGTGGCCCTTGAAGAAGGTCTGGTCATAACGACGATACCAATCCCCCAGCAGCGCCTGGGGAGACGGCGCCTTGTCAAAAGCGAGGTCGCCCTGCACTCCCACCTCTGTATCAGGCTTTTCTGCGACCTGGTCATCGCTGTGACTGGACAGCGCAGCCGTGTCGGCCGTCGCCGTTGGGGGGTTCTCGGTAGCAGTCACCTCGGCAGCAGTCGACTCCTGTGCCCTTTCATCTTTCACCGGCTCGCTGCCATGGCCCAAAGAGGCCGGGCTCTCCTGGCCGGGCTGGGACGCGATCGTCGGCGCGCTGGACGAAGCGCCCTGCTCTCGTTCATCGCGTGCAGGGCTATCGATAACAGGGCTATCGCTGACAGGACGTGGACGATGCTGCATCAGGGCAGCCAACCCCTGGGCTCGGCGCTGGGGGGGACGGAAGGCAGTGATGTCAGGTTCGTGATCCGGGTGCTCGACGCGGTCACGCAGTCGGGCATTGTGCGCCTCAAGCTCGCGATTCTGCTCATCGAGTTCGCGGTTTTCTTCCTTGAGCTCGCTATTTTCCTCGAACAGCGCGGTGCGCTCTTGGATCAACGACGTGCGTTCCTCAATCAGCGACGCGCGTTCCTCGATCAACGACGTGCGCTCCTCAAGCAGCGACTCACGCTGGGACGCCAGGGCACGATGCTCGGTTTCCAGGGTCTGCTGCGCTTGCCGCAGGGCGTCGAGCTGTGCTTCCAGATCACCCAGGCGCTCCCGTGCAGCGTTCAATTCGCTGGCCAGGCGCTGCTTGTCATCCAGCAGCTGGCGCTGGTCGCTGGACAGCTGCCGCTCGCGCAGGCGACCTTCACGCAGTCCGTCCAACAGCGACGCCGTTCGTTGCTCAAGCGCCTCCAACGGGTGTTCTGCGCGTGTCTCGCTCACGTCGACTCCTCCAGGCTCACCAGGTTACTGCGATGACGGGGCCGCTGATGTCAGCGCCCGCTATTGTCGGGATTATCGACACAGTCTGTGCCAGGCCCGGCGATGTGGCAATTGTCGCCTGTCTGCGACGATCGGCACCCACTCTATTTACCGGGCGTTCAGGCTGACATGCCGTCTTGCGAGCGGGACCGCTCGTAGCGCACAAAACGATAGTGGGGCTGGCCTTCGGCGGGCGTACCGGCGTCGCTTGCCTGTTCGGTCCAATCGTCATCGAGGGCCGGGAAGAAGGCATCTCCCTCGATCTCGATATCGACCTCCGTCAGATACAGTCGTGACGCCAGCGGCATGGCCTGGGCATAAATCTGAGCGCCCCCCATCACCATGATTTCCTCGGCGGCTTCGATGGTGGCCTGCTGGTCTGCCAAGGCAATGGCGCTGACCAGATCGTGACATACCCTGACGCCGTCATGGGCGAAGGTCTTGTCCCGCGTCACCACGATGTTGAGGCGATTGGGCAGCGGACGGCCAATGGACTCGAAGGTCTTGCGCCCCATCACCAGGGGCTTGGCCTGAGTCATGCGCTTGAAGAACTTGAGATCCTCCGGCAGGTACCAGGGCAGCTGGTTATCCACACCGATCACTCGGTTGCGCGACATGGCGGCGATCATGGCCACCGGCACAAAGGTGTCGAGCTCCGCGATCCGCTGGGCATCACGGTCAGGATGAGACTGTTCCGTCGTCGGCGCCTGGGTCATACCGCCACCTCTGCCTTGATATGGGGATGTGGTTCATAGTCTTCGATGGCAATGTGTTCGAAGCGGAAATCGAACAGGTTGTCGACGCTCGGGTCCAGCACCAGCCTGGGTGCGGACGTCGGCTGACGACTCAGCTGCAGCTCGGCCTGCTCCAGATGATTGAGGTAAAGGTGGGCATCTCCCAGGGTATGCACAAAGTCGCCGGGCTTGAGCCCAACCACCTGGGCAATCATCTGCGTCAGTAGCGCATAGCTGGCGATATTGAACGGCACGCCCAGAAAGATATCGGCGCTGCGCTGGTAGAGCTGGCACGACAGCTTGCCGTCAGCCACATAGAACTGGAACAGGCAGTGGCAAGGGGGCAGCGCCATCTCATCCACCAGGGCAGGGTTCCAGGCAGAGACAATCAGGCGACGGGATCCGGGATTCGTGGCGATCTGTTCCAACAGCGTTTCGATCTGGTCCACATGGCCGCCCCGCGGGTCGGGCCAGCTGCGCCACTGATAGCCATACACAGGCCCGAGGTCGCCATCCTCATCCGCCCACTCATCCCAGATACGGACACCGTGTTCCTTCAGGTAGGCAATATTGGTATCACCCTTCAGAAACCACAGCAGCTCGTGGATGATCGAGCGCAGGTGAAGTTTCTTGGTCGTCACCAGCGGAAAACCACGGGACAGGTCAAAACGCATCTGGTGACCAAAGATCGAGCGGGTGCCCACGCCGGTGCGGTCTTCCCGCTCGACGCCGTTGTCCAGCACGACGCGCATCAGATCCAGGTACGGCTGTTCCAAGGCGGGCAGAGAGGCGGTTTCAGGGGCGACGACAGACATGGGCAATCACTCGTTGGAACGTTTCAAGACGAAGCTGGCCGGTCATTCTACTGACCGGCCAGCCGTGATACCAGAAGCGGCAGCACTCGTCCTGAAAGCGATTTGTCAGCGCGGATCGTCGAGCAACAGGCGCGCCCTCATCCGGCGCTCGGGCTAAGCCTGGCATCCACTGGCTGCCGACGGGACCAGGCCACCAGCAGCACACCAAAAACGATCATCGGCAGACTGAGCAGCATGCCCATGGTGACCCAGTCGAAGGCAATGAAGCCTAGCTGAGGGTCGGGTCTGCGCACGAACTCCACCGAGAAGCGGAAGGCGCCGTAGCCCAGCAGGAACAGACCCGATACCAGGCCCCGACGTCTGGGCGTGGCCGACACCCACCACAGCACCACAAACAGCACCACGCCTTCCAACAAGGCTTCGTACAGCGACGATGGATGGCGCGGTTCAGGGCCATAGCCGGGAAACGGCATGCCCCAGGGCAGGTCAGTGACGCGCCCCGGCAGCTCGTGATTGATGAAGTTACCGATACGTCCTGCCCCAAGGCCGATCGGTACCAGCGGCGCTACGAAGTCGGTCAGCGTGAAAAACGCCAGCTGCTTGCGGCGGGCGAACAGCAAGGCTGCCAGCAGCACCCCGATCAGGCCGCCGTGGAAGCTCATGCCGCCATCCCACACCTTGACGATCCACAGTGGATCCGCCAGCCACTGGTCCAGTCCGTAAAACAGCGCGTACCCCAGTCGTCCCCCTGCCACGACACCGATGGCGGCGTAGAACAGCAGGTCGCCCACATCGTCACGGGTCAAACCGATCCGATGCGCTCGGCGACAGCCCAGCCACCATGCCGCGACAAAGCCGACGACATACATCAGTCCATACCAGTGGACCTTGAAGGGACCCAGCGCGATGGCCACCGGGTCGATTTGAGGGTATGACAGCATGCTCGGTTATGTCCCTGATCAGTAAGAGAGTGAAATCGATATGGCGGAAGACTCATGTGACCGCGAAACCCTGCTCGGGTTCGCTACAGCAGGAAGCCGAGTCCGACTACCGTCAGCAGCAGCGCGAATGACAGCTTGAGCACCCGTGCCGGCAGCCGGTGGGCCAGGCGCACACCCAGCCTGGCGCAGGGGACGCTGGTCAGGGCAATGCCGAACAGGGCAGGCAGCATGAGAAAGCCTACCGCCCCCTGGGGTAGCCGAGGATCGCCCCAGCCCACCGCGACAAAGGTCAGAGCCCCGACCAGCGCAATCGGCAGGCCACAGGCAGCCGAGGTGCCCACCGCCTGGGTCATGGTGGCGCCACACCGAATCAGCCAGGGTACGCTCAGAGTGCCCCCGCCGATACCGAACAGTGCAGAAATCCCCCCGATGACGCCGCCAGCGACGATCATGCTGCGCCGCCCCGGAGCGCTGCTGCCGGCCTTGGGTGAGCGCCCCAGTACGAGCTTCAGCGCAACCAGCAGCAGGAACACCCCAAACAGCGTGCCCAGCATGCCGCCGGACAGGGCTCCCGCCACGAAGACTCCGGCGATGGCCCCCAGTACCAGCCCTGGAAGCAGGGCTACCAGCCAGTCGCGGCGAATGCTGCCGCGCCGATAGTGTCCCAGGGCCGAGGAAGAACCGGTGATGACGATACTTGCCAGGGAGGTGCCTACGGCCAGGTGCATGGAAATCTCCGCAGGCACTTGCTGCAGTGCAAACACGGCCATCAGGCTGGGTACGATGATCAGTCCTCCGCCCACGCCATACAAGCCGGCAAGCGCCCCTGCGACCGCCCCGAGCGCCAGATAGGACATGATGGCCATGAGCATCAGGACAGCCTCGCGGATTGAGGCAGCCAGGTGTCGAGCAATTCGAGCAATGCCTGGGGACGATACGGCTTGGCCAGGAAGGCATCCATGCCGACCTCCTTGAAGCGCTGTTGGTCTTCATCGCTGGCATTGGCCGTCAGCGCGATCACTACCGCACGAGGGCGTTCCGGGTGAGCGGCCTCGACAGCGCGCAAGCGACGAGAAGTCTCGATACCGTCGATATCAGGCAGCACGATATCCATCAGCACCAGGTCCACCACATGGGCATCTAGCCACTCCAGGGCCTCTTCGCCGCGGGTTGCGGTAACCACTTCCACCCCACGCCGTTCCAGCACTTCGCGTGCCAGCATCAAATTGACCGGGCCATCGTCGACGATCAGAACTTTCGGTGCCTGGTGTCGCGGGGATGAATCCCGAGCGGCGCTTCTCTCTTCCTCGTCGCCCGCCTCCAGGTTGTCCAGCAGCAGGCGTATATCGCCCAAGCGGCGCAGCAGCTCGCCGGAGGGCCTTGCCACACCATCGACGGTCTCAGTGTCGGCTGCCCGACGGCTGTCCTGCTGACTGCCGGCCTGCGGTGAAGGGCTGCCATCTGCTTGCATCAGTGATTCCAGCTCGACCACCAGCGGCGCCAATGCCTTGCTCAGGTGGCTCAGATAGCTCGACTTCAAGCGCGATTCCTCGCGAGCACGGGATAGTGCAGCTTCCAGCCGGCGGCTTTCCTGCTGCCAATTGTTGACTTGATCGGCATGAATGATCGGCCCCAGGCCAACCATAGGGGGCGGAGCTTCCGCCACGGGAGGAGCGCTGGACTCGAAGGCGTCCAGCAGCGTTTCGACTCGGTCAACGGGAGCGCCGGCAGCATCAGCGGGCTTTCCTGTCCTCGTCTTGAGTACCTGATGCAGGCATGCCTCGACTCTGTCGAGCAGCCCGCCAAGATCCCGCTCCACTTCGGCTAGTCGGTGCTTGAGCAGCACCAGGAACACCATGATATTGAGCGCGGTGCCCACCAGCAGCCCCGTGATCATCCACAGCGTCGTGCTCCAGCTGGATGCCGCCGGCATCAGCCAGTGCAGCGATAGCGCCAGCACCAGGCATAGCGCCAGCAGTACCCCCTGGGCAGCTGCCACTGGCCACAGGATGGGAATGACCAGCCTGCGCCACAAGCGTTCCTTGCCGTCGTCGCCTAGCATCATCCCTACCGTTATGTGAAGGAACCACGAGTTTACGTCGCCAGCTGCCGACTGTCATGGTGGCACAGGCGACGACATAAACGCTGTCCTCGCGGATTCCCATCGGCGACATATGCCGCTACCCTGCATCGATGTGTCTTATCGCCCTGCACCACGCCCCAGCTGACAGCGTCCCCGATAGCCGGCACGCTGTTGTTCTCATCGCCAATCGCGATGAGCTACACGCTCGCCCGACCGCCCCGCTGGCGGCCTGGGACGATGCTCCCGGCCTGGTCGCAGGACGTGATCTCGAGGCCGGAGGCACCTGGCTTGGCGTCCACCGCCGCGGGCGCTTTGCCGCCATCACCAACGTCCGCGACCCCGACTTTATCCCCGAGCCTCCGGTGGCGAGCCGCGGCCTACTGGTGCGACAAGCACTGGAAACCGACGACCTAGAGCACTGGCTGCACCGTCAACAGTGCGACCATGCCCTGGCATATGCCGGTTTCAACCTGCTGGTCGGTGATGGGGAACATCTCTGGCATCTGCGCCGGGATCGTCATGGCGCTACCCTTGACCGGGTCACGCCAGGTACCCACGGGCTGTCCAATGCGTCACTGGATACGCCATGGCCAAAACTCGAGAAAGTGACGCAGGCCCTGACTGACGATGTCATCCACCAACGGGTCGAGACACTTCCTCAGGCCCGTCGAGGGTTCAGTGACCAGCGGCGCCCGGAGGACGAGCGCCTGCCCGACACCGGCGTCGGGCTCGACCTTGAGCGCTTCCTGTCACCTGCCTTTATCGTCGGCGATGACTACGGCACCAGGGCGACCACCAGCGTGGTGCTCGTGCGGGGCGATGTGAACAACGGCGTCGATGAGCACTTTGTCATTCACGAACAACGTTTTGGCCCTGGTGGCAGCTTCCTCGGGGAAACGCGGCTGACATTGCCCATCAGCCGTCGCTAACCCAGCGCAAGCCAGTAGGTACCTGGCACTGCGCCTAAGTATCTCGATCCCGTGGCGGCCTCAATCCCGTGGCGGCAGCAGATGGGCCAGCTGCCAATCTTCCATTCGCTGCGTCAGGTGGGCACGCACCTGGGCCGGGGTATCCAAGGCCAGCGTCTGCGTGACTAGCTCTGCCGCGTCCTGACGGGTCACGCGACGGATGGCAGCACGCACCCTGGGCAGGTTCGGGCCGTTCATGGACAGCACTCTGAAGCCCATTCCCATCAGCAGCAGTGCTCCCGCAGGATCACCGGCCAACTCGCCGCACACCGACGTTGGCACACCCAGCTCGTCACTTTCTGCTGCCAGACGATACAGTGCCGACAGCACCGCCGGATGGCAGGAGTCATAGAGATCCGCCACGCGTGGATTGTTGCGATCCACCGCCAGCAGGTACTGGGTCAGGTCGTTGCTGCCCACCGAGAAGAAGTCGACCCGAGCTGCCAGTGCCTTGAGCTGATACAGGGTCGCCGGCACTTCCAGCATCACCCCCAGGCGCGGACGACGCACATCGACGCCTTCCTCGCCCAGCTCGACGATGGCGCGCTCGATCAACCTCAGGGTGTCGTCCACCTCGTTGACGTTGGTCACCATCGGCAGCAGCAGCTCCAGGTTGTCGAGGCCTTGTGAGGCTCTCAACATGGCCCGCAGCTGCACCATCAACACTTCGGGGTGATCCAGGGTCACGCGGATACCACGCCAACCCAGGAACGGATTGGCCTCCTCGATCGGGAAATAGGGCAGATCCTTGTCGCCACCGATGTCCAGCGTACGCATGACCACGGGCAGAGGGGAAAAGCTCTCCAACTGCTCGCGGTAGAGGCGTGTCTGTTCCTGCTCGCCGGGGAAGCGCTCGGTGATCATGAAAGGCACTTCCGTGCGATACAGCCCCACCCCGCCGATGCGCGTCTTCAATGACGCCACGGTATCGACCGTCAGGCCGGTGTTGACCATCAGGGTCATGGCGTGGGCATCCGGCGTCACGCTGGGCAGGTCCTGCTCGTGCTCGAGCATGGCCGCCAGGGCCTTCTCCTCATTGATCAGGCTCTGGTAATGGGCCACCAGCTCTGGCCCGGGCCGCACGAATACGCGCCCGCGGTGGCCGTCCATGACCAAGGGGGCACCGTCCAGGCGAGGCAGCGGCAGGTCGACCATCCCCGACACCAGCGGAATACCCATTGCTCGGGCAATGATGGCCACATGGGAGTTGCTGGAACCCCGCACCGAAATCAACCCACCGAGGCGCTCCCGCGGGACCTCGCCCAGCAGGGCAACGCTGATCTCGTCACCGATAAGAATGGCGCCCTTGGGATAGTGCTCCGGCAGGCGTGGGGATTCCTCCTGGAGGTGCGCCAGCACGCGCCGCCCCAGGTCACGCACGTCCGCCGCGCGCTCCCGCAGGTAGTCGTCATCCACGCGCTCCAGGTACTGCACGTGACGGCGGACCACGTCGGCCAGCGCCCCGGGCGCCCATTGCCCTTCGCGGATGCGCTTTTCGACTTCCTGGGATAGCGCCGCCTCTCCCAGCATCTGCTGGTACACATCGAACAGCGCCAGCTCCTGGGTAGAGATACGATTGGCGAGGCGCTCGCCTGCCGCGCGAATCTCGTCACGCACCCGCGCGATGGCCTCCTTGAGGCGAGCGATCTCGTACTCCACATCGGTGGGAATCAGGTCAGGCACGCTATCCAGATCCGCCGGGGGTGACAGCACCACCGCTTCACCGATGGCCATTCCCGGGGATGCCGCCACCCCGACAAAGGTTGCCTGGACACCGGGAAAGGCCGGACAGGTCAGACCACCGGTGGCCAGCGCATGGGCCAGCACACCCGCCAGCTGAGCGCCCATGGTGACCAGAAAGGCCTCATCGGATTCGTCATAGCGTCGTCGTTCGGTCTGCTGCACCACCAGTACGCCGAGCATGCGCCGCTGGTGAATGATGGGAACGCCAAGGAAACTGGAATAGCGCTCTTCGCCGGTGGCCTCGAAATAGCGGAAGCTGGGATGCGCCTGGGCATCTTCCAGGTTGAGAGGCTCTTCCCTGCGTGCAACGGTACCTACCAGCCCCTCGCCCACCGGAAGCGCCACCTGGCCCACGGCCTGGGTACGCAGGCCGATGGTCTCCATCAGGACCAGGGCTTCACGTTCGCTGTCGTAGAGATAGAACGAGCAGACGTCGGTCTGCATCGCCTTGCGCGTGCGCCGAACGAGGGTCGCCAGCGCAGCGTCCAGGCTGCGCGCGCTGTTGACCTCTTGAATGATGCGTTGAAGGACCTTGAGCATGAAAGGCCTCACCCCTGTTCTTGTACTGGTCCGGTCAAGGGGCGACCGAACAATGATTGGGGACCATCTTGCCAGGTCAGCGGGCTCGCCGGACAAGATCGCCACACGCGCCGGATCATCCTTTCTCCAGCACCAGGCTCTGGGCACGGGGTAACAGTTCCCGTAACGCCCTGCGGTAGACCTCCCTCTTGAAAGGCACTACCTGTCCTAGCGGATACCAGTAGCTGACCCAACGCCAGCCGTCGAACTCCGGCTTGGCGGTGCCATCTACACAGATGCGGTTTTCCTGACAGCGGATACGCAACAGGAACCACTTCTGCTTCTGTCCAATGCACACTGGGCGCGAGTGTGTGCGAACCATGCGTCGCGGCAGGCGGTAGCGCAGCCACCCCCTGGTGCAGGCCAGAATCTCCACGTCCTCGGCGGTCAGGCCGATCTCTTCATGAAGCTCTCTGAACAAGGCCTGCTGTGGCGTCTCATCAGACTTGATGCCTCCCTGGGGAAATTGCCACGCGTTCTGCCCTACCCGACGCGCCCAAAGCAGCTGCCCCAGGTCGTTGACGATGATGATGCCAACGTTGGGGCGAAAGCCGTCTGCGTCGATCACGGGCTTCACCTTTTTAATCGGTATTGACTGCATTCTTCCACAATGGCTTGAAGCGCATCAATACGACATCTCGAACCCCTGGCGACCTTCTGACATAATCGCCCCTTTTGCGGCCTCCCCGAACCACACGGCCATGGGTCCCTTGAGCGCTATCGTCGCGGGCGGATCCACCCACAATGCCGGGGCAGGAGGCCATGTCACGCATGCGCTGGGAGACACCGAGTGAGTCTGGCGATCTTCGATTTGGATAATACCCTGCTGTCGATCGACAGCGATCATGCCTGGGGCGAGTTTCTGCTCGAACAGGGCGCCGTGGACCCGGTGGCTTACCGCGAGGCAAATGATCGCTTCAAGGCGGACTACGATGCCGGACGCCTGGACATGATGGCGTTTCTCGAGGTGGCCCTGAAGCCACTGGCGGACAATTCCATGGAGCAGCTGGCCGCCTGGCATCAGCAGTTCATGGTCAGCAAGATCGAGCCCAACATCCTGCCCCTGGCGGAAGAGCTGATCGCCCGTCATCGCACCCGCGGTGACACTCTGTTGATCATCACCGCCACCAATCGCTTCATTACGGCTCCCATCGCCGAGCGCCTTGGCATCGACGAGCTGATCGCCGTCGAACCGGAAATCCAGGATGGCCGCTACACCGGTCGGGTCAGCGGCACGCCCAGCTTTCAGCAAGGCAAGGTCACCCGGTTGCAGCAGTGGCTCGATACCCGCGACGACACCCTGGACGGTGCCTGGTTCTACAGCGACTCCCACAATGACCTGCCGCTGCTGGAAATGATCGACCATCCTGTGGCGGTGGACCCGGACCCGGCCCTGCGCGAAGTCGCCGAGGCCCGCGGCTGGAAGATCATCAGCCTGAGAGACTGAGCCGACCGGGCCTTTATCTCAGGGGGTCTGTCTCAGGGGGTCTGTCTCAGGGGGTCTGTCTCAGGGGGTCTGTCTCAGGGGGTCTGTCTCAGGGGGGCTGTCTCAGGGGGGCTGTCTCAGGGGCCCTGTCTCCGCCCCCTGCCGCTCTGGTTTCTGGTTTCCGCCGACAGGCACGCCCTACAGGCAAAAAAAGCCCCATCGCGATGCGATGGGGCTTTTGCGTATCAGACAGTGCATCCAAGACAGTGCATGGCTGACGGGCACCGCCTGGGGCTGATCAGCCCAGCAGGTGCTCGACGGCAGCACGCTCTTCGCGCAGCTCGTCTTCGGTAGCCTTCATCTTGCCACGGCTGAACTCGTCGACTTCCAGACCCTGGACGATCTCGTACTTGCCGTCCTTGCACACCACCGGGTAGGAATACATGATGCCCGGCTCGACGCCGTAGCTGCCGTCAGCGGGGATACCCATGCTGACGATGCCGTCGCTGCCCAGCGCCCAGTCGCGCATGTGGTCGATGGCGGCAGAAGCTGCAGAGGCAGCAGAAGACGCGCCACGGGCCTTGATGATGGCCGCACCGCGCTGCTGTACGGTGGGAATGAAGTCGTTCTCGTACCAGTCACGCTCGACCAGATCGAACGCCGGCTTGCCGTCCACCTTGCAGTGGGACAGGTCGGGATACTGAGTGGCGCTGTGGTTGCCCCACACGATCATGCTGTCGACGTCGGTGACGTGCTTGCCCGCTTTCTGGGCCAGCTGGGTCTTGGCACGGTTGTGGTCAAGACGCATCATCGCGGTGAACTGACCCGGATCGAGGTCCGGTGCGTTGCAGGATGCGATCAGTGCGTTGGTGTTGGCCGGGTTGCCCACCACCAGCACGCGGATGTCACGGCTGGCGCTGTCATTGATGGCCTTGCCCTGGGCCGAGAAGATGGCCGCGTTAGCTTCGAGCAGATCCTTGCGCTCCATGCCCGGTCCGCGCGGACGAGCGCCGACCAGCAGAGCAAAATCAGCGTCCTTGAAGGCCACGTTGGCATCGTCGGTGGCAACGATGTCCTGAACCAGCGGGAAGGCACAGTCATTGAGCTCCATCACGACGCCATTCAGCGCTTCCATGGCCGGAGTGATCTCGAGCAGCTGCAGGATGACCGGCTGATCCGGGCCGAGCATGTCGCCGGCGGCAATACGGAAAGCGAGAGAGTAGCTGATCTGACCGGCGGCGCCGGTGATGGCAATACGGACGGGGTCTTTCATTTTGGCTCCTTGGGATTGTCGCCGTGGAAGGCCCGGGATCGGCAGGGACATCCTCGGCAGTCACCGGCGGCAAAGGCTGCTGACGGTCACTGCGATAGATGCCCTGACTGCCCAGGCGGCGTTCAGGACGCGGAAAATCTTATGCCTGCAGTGCACAAAACTCAATCGACCCGGTACGAATGGACCACAAACACCCCGACTTGACCGGCAGCATGACGCCGCCAATGGCAGCGGGGCGTGACCGGCGGCCACGCCATGGCCACGCTTCATGGGGTCAGGAAACACCCTCGGCAGGCGCGTGAGCGTCGTGCAGGCGCGATATCAACTGATCTTCCAGGCCAAAGCGCTCGGACAGGCCCTTCTTCAGGCGCTCGAGCCAGGCCGGCAGGCGCGGCAGGAACCGCTGACAGCGCACCGGGGTAGAGTAATCCTCGTCAAACGACAGCACCAGTTCGGTGGACATTTCGAGCCGTTCCAGCAGACGATCCGCGAGATTGAGGGCAGCGGTGTCATCGAAGGCACGGGCCTCTTCCCGCAGCTGCGGATAGACCTCGAAATGCCCCGCGCTGATGTAGTCCATCAACGTCTCGCTGAAACTGTCGATACGCTCCTTGGTGATGGTCTCGAGATCTGCATCACAGGACTGTTCGAGCTCGCTCAGCACCTCCAGCAGATGCTCGCGCTGCTCAAGCCAGCGATCGATCAGCTGATGGACTCCTCCCCAGCGTTCGCTGGCAGACTTGCAATCTTCCAACATGGCGGCCTCCCTAGCGCTGCCTCACCACGAAAATGCGCGGATCAACAGACTCACTCCAGAAGACCGCCCTGTCAACGCATGCATGCCAAGTACCTGATTGGCCGTTGCCGATTCCCCCTGCTCGGCACAGCAGCGCCGCTCAACTTGTCCGCAAGGGGACCGGGCGACGAGCGCTGTCAACCGTTCCAGCGATAGCCGGTAGAGCTTCTGCGAAGGGTCGTCAGCATGGCAATCGGCACCACCAGCAATACGACAAAGCCGATCAGCGTCCACCCGGGCAGCGACAAGCCCAGCAGCCGCCCACCCACTTCAGCGCACTCACCAGAACCGGTCAGGACCATGGACACCACCTGGGAAAGCGGCAGGATATCCACCATGTAATCGAGGCCAGGCCCACAGCTGGGCACCTGGTCAGCAGGCAACGATTGCAGCCACAGATGGCGCATGGCCAGCCCCGCCCCCGCAAGTACCGCGATGGCCGCCACGATGCTGTAGACAGCCCCAGCAAGACGCCCCTCGGGCCCATGCAGCGCAGCAATGGCAAACACGACCCCCGCCGCGATGACCGCCACTCGCTGGAACACACACAGCGGACACGGCTCGAGTCCCACCACGTGCTCCAGCACCAGCGCCACCGCCATCATCATCACGCAGAACCCCAGCCCCACAAGGCTCCACTGCCGCAGACTCCATTCGCTCATTTAAGACGTTCTCCAGTCGGTGGCGTCATGTCCATCGGGGTCAGGGCACGGGTTTCTCGAGCCCGTGCAAAGTAATCTTCCAGAAAATCGGCAAAGGCCGTGCTGTCGTCCGCCTCGATGTCACGCTGCTGTTGATGCGAGGTCTCGACCAGCTCGTCCAGCATTCCCTGGCGCGAGCGATTGAGCGGTGTGCTCGCCAGCGTCTCGGCCTGCTCTCGAGCGATCGCCAGCATGGCATCGACGAACTCCTCGCCGGTCTCTTCCAGACGGGCCAGCAGACGCGCTGACGGCGTCAGCGAAGGGTCGTCTATGCGCGGCGCGAACGCATCGACGGCATCCAGGTGAGGACTGCCCTCCTCCAGCTGGTCGAGCAGCCTGGCGACCTCACGCATGTCGGCGATGATCCCATGGCTCCACTCGGCCATTTCTCGGACCTGCCCTCGGTCATTGAGTTCAAGTCCCGGCTTGCGCCCCTGTTCCACCACCAGACGACGATTGTCATCCAGGTGATCGCACTCCTCATCCGAAATCCACGGGCTGTCCGACAGCAGGCACCAGACCAGGAAGGTATCGAGGAAGCGCGTCTGTTGCGCATCAATTCCCAGGGTCGCGAAGGGATCGATATCCAGGCAGCGCACCTCGATGTACTCGACGCCCCTGGCCTCGAGCGCCTGACTCGGGGTTTCGTCGTGGCGCGTCACCCGCTTGGGTCGAATATCGCTGTAATACTCGTTTTCGATCTGCAGGATATTGGCGTTCAGCTGGTTCCAGCGTTCCCCGTCACGAACACCAAGGGCGGCGTAGTCTGGCCAGGCGGTGGAGATCGCGTGGCGCAGCGTGTTGACGTAGTTCGACAGCGAGTTGAAGCAGATCTTCAGCTGATCCTGGACCTTGTTCTGATAGCCCAGATCCGACATCCGCAGGCTGGTGGCATAGCGCGATACCAGGGTATTCTCACCCAGTCGCTCTAGACCTTTCGGCACGCTGCCATCGGGCAGGAAACTGGTATCGAGCGCCGGCGAGGCCCCAAACAGGTACAGCAGCAACCAGCTATGGCGGCGGAAATTACGAATCAGACCGAAATAGCGCGCCGAACGGTACTCGCCCATCGACATGGCTTCCTGCTCGTCCAGCGTCTTGAGCAGAGTCCACAGGTCATCCGGCAGGGACACATTGTAATGAATCCCGGCGATCGACTGCATGATGCGTCCATAGCGGGCGTCCAGGCCACGCCGGTAGACGTGCTTCATGGTGCCGACATTGGACGTGCCGTAGTCAGCGATCGGCACGCTTTCATTGCCCTCCAGCCGGGACGGCATGCTGGCAGGCCAGATCCACTCCCCATAGAGCTGGCGATAGGTATAGCGATGGAGGTCGGCCAGAAATTCCAGGGCCTCATCCGGACGGCTATAGACCGGCGTGATGTACTCCAGCAGCGATTCGGAGTAATCCGTGGTGATATGCGGATGGGTCAGTTTCGAACCCAGCGCCCGTGGGTGGAAGGTCGCCGCGATACGACCGCGGTCATCGACCCTTAGCCCCTCTTTTTCGATGCCTCGGCGCAGACGGCCGAAGCGTCGCGCAGCCGCGGGGCCGCGCAGTCGTTCGAGGAGCGAGGAAAGCTGAGTGGACAAGGTGAACACCCCGTGTCATGGAAGGGCCCGGGGGCCTGCTTCGTGTGGCGGCGACGGCAGCGGGCGCTACTGCGCCCGCCCTTGTGGTCGCCAGATTATGGCGATCCGTCGACAGGATTCAAGAACGCCCCTGCTTGGCCTTGAGCAAGGCGGCCCCCAGTGCGCCCATCGGCGCAGCGGAAGCGTCCTCCTTGCCGCCACCGTTGCCCCGCTGGCGGCGCCCCTGTCCAGGCTGGCTCTTGCCACCGCCTTCGCGACGACGAGGTGCCTGCCTGGAGTCGCCTGCCTCGGCGTCCGGGGTGTCATCCAGGCGCATCGACAGTCCAATGCGAGCGCGCGGCAGGTCGACGTTCATCACCTTGACCTTGACGATATCCCCGGCCTTGACCACGCTGCGGGGATCTTCGACGAAGCGGTCGGACAGTGCCGAAATGTGCACAAGGCCGTCCTGGTGGACGCCGATGTCGACAAAGGCCCCGAAGTGGGTGACGTTGGTCACGGTGCCTTCCAGCACCATGCCTGGCTCCAGATCCTTCAGCGTTTCGACGCCTTCACGGAACTGCGCCGCACGAAACTCCGGACGCGGGTCGCGACCCGGCTTGTCGAGTTCCGAGATGATGTCGCTGACGGTGGGAACACCGAAGCGCTCATCGGCGTAGTCGGCGGGTTTCAACGACTTCAGCGTCGCACTGTCACCGATCAGTCCAGCCACCTCTCGACCACTGCCAGCGGCAATGCGTTCAACCAGCGGATAGGCTTCCGGGTGAACCGCGCTGGCATCCAGCGGATTGCTGCCGTTCATGATGCGCAGAAAGCCGGCACACTGCTCGAAGGTCTTGGGCCCCAGCCGGGACACCTCCAGCAGGTCGCGACGATCGCGGAAGACACCCTTGGCATTTCGCTGCAGCACGATGTTCTCGGCCAGCCCCGGATTGAGGCCCGCCACCCGTGACAGCAGCGCCGACGACGCGGTATTGAGGTCCACCCCGACCGCGTTGACACAGTCTTCGATAACCGCTTCCAGACTGCGGGACAGCTGCACCTGGGACACGTCATGCTGGTACTGGCCGACACCGATGGACTTCGGCTCAATCTTGACCAGCTCCGCCAGCGGATCCTGCAGACGACGGGCAATCGACACCGCACCACGAATGGTCACATCGAGATCCGGGAGCTCTCGGGCGGCGTATTCCGACGCGGAATAGACCGAAGCCCCGGCCTCGGACACCATCACCTTGGACAGGCCAGGATCCTTCATCGCCTTCAGCAGATCGCCGGCCAGGCGGTCGGTCTCCCGGCTGGCGGTGCCATTACCTACTGCGATCAACGCCACATCGTGCTTCTTGACCAGCTTCGCCAGTTCAGCCAGAGAGGCGTCCCACTGATTGCGCGGTGCATGGGGGAAGATGGTGGCCTGCTCGAGGAACTGCCCCGTCGCATCGACCACCGCCACCTTGCAGCCGGTACGCAGGCCCGGATCGATGGCCAGGGTCGCCTTGGGCCCCGCCGGCGCGGCCAGCAGCAGGTCCTTCAGGTTGGCGGCAAAGACATCGATGGCCTCGCCTTCGGCACGTTCGCGCAGGCGCCCCATCAGCTCTGTCTCGAGGTGGGTATACAGCTTTACTCGCCACGTCCAGCGCACGACTTCGGCAAGCCAGCGATCCGCCTTGCGGCCCTCGTCAGTGATGCTGACATGCTTGGCGATGGCCACCTGCGCCGGATGCACCGGTGCCTCGTCCTCTCCTGGCAGGCGCAAGGACAGCGCCAGCACGCCCTCGTTGCGGCCCCGGAACATGGCCAGGGCCCGGTGAGAAGGCACCTTGGCCAGGGCTTCATCATGCTCGAAGTAATCGGAGAACTTCGCGCCTTCCTGCTCCTTGCCGGCAATCACCCTGCTGGACAGCTCGCCTTCGCTCCACAGGCGCTCACGCAGGCGACCCACCAGTTCCGGGTCCTCGGCAAAGCGCTCCATCAGGATCTGCTTGGCGCCATCCAGGGCTGCCTTGGCATCCTCGATGGCGGGCGTCTCGCCTTCCGCCGGACGCAGATAGGCCTGAGCCTCGTGCTCAGGGTCCAGGGTAGGATCCGCCAGCAGGGCGTCAGCCAGTGGCTCAAGGCCAGCCTCACGGGCAATCTGGGCCTTGGTCCGACGCTTCTTGCGATAGGGAAGGTACAAATCTTCCAGGCGCTGCTTGGTGTCGGCCGAGCGAATGCTGGCGGCCAGCGCGTCGGTCAGCTTGCCCTGCTCGTCGATGGCGGCGAGCACCGCTTCCCGGCGCTCCTCGAGCTCACGCAGGTAACCTAGCCGCTCTTCCAGCGTGCGCAGCTGAGTGTCGTCCAGTCCGCCGGTGACTTCCTTGCGGTAACGTGCGATGAAAGGCACCGTCGCGCCGCCATCCAGCAGCTCGACGGTAGCAGAGATCTGAGATGCCTTGACCGCGAGCTCTTCGGCCAGGCGGGCAATGATCTTGGCGTTAGCGTCCATGAAATCCTTGGCAATACGACGTCAATGATCCCGCCAAGGTATCACAAAGCGACTGTCGACGCCGCCGCTACCCACTGCCGAGGATCAAGGACAGAAACCCTGATGAAACGGGCGCCGGGGCATGCCGCCAATGGCTATCCGGTACACCCCGGCAGCCTCCCTGGCATGCGCCCAGTCGCCTCGATGGGAGGTCAGGCGGGCACGAACTTCAGCGCGACGCCATTGTTGCACCAGCGCAGACCGGTGGGATCCGGGCCGTCCTCAAAGACGTGGCCATGGTGGCTACCACAGCGGGCACAGTGATATTCGGTGCGCGGCCAGAGAATCTTGTAGTCCACGCTGGTCAGCAAATGCCCCTGCACATGGTCAAAGAAGCTTGGCCAGCCGGTACCGGAGTCATATTTCATCGCGCTGGTGAACAGCAGCAGGTCGCAGCCAGCACAGCGGAACTCTCCCTCACGCTTCTCGTTGTCCAGAGGGCTTGAGCCTGCAGGTTCAGTGCCCTCCTCGCGCATCACGTCATATTGTGCAGGCGTCAGGCGCTCGCGCCATTCGTCCTCGCTCAGCTCCAGCGGCTCGATATCCGGGCTACGCGTCAAATCCAGCTCAGGGCGAGCGTTAGCCACGGCTGGCACCATACTGGCCAGGCCACCAAGCCCGATAAGCGCCAAGAAGTTGCGTCGTTTCATTGTGCTGTCTCCTGCGTCAGGGTCGCTGCTCAGTCGCACCGATATCACTCGACCTTACAGCCGCACGGTCATGCCGTTGTCATTATCGACTCACAAAAAAAGGAGAAGGCCTTCGCCTTCTCCTCTCTCGACCGCGCCGCTTACCCAAGGTTCCTCTCTGGCAAGGTTCCCGCTGGCTGCGCCGGTGCAGCGTCTAGACCAAGCTCGGCCCGGCCTTGACGATGGCGTCGCTGACGCCGTCGAACTTCTTGAAGTTCTCGACAAACTTGGCCGCCAGCTCATCGCGCTTGCGGTCGTAGGCCGCGAGGTCTTCCCAGGTCTGACGGGGATCCAGCAGACGCGACTCGACGCCGGGCACCGCCGTGGGTACAGACAGGTTGAGGCCGTCGATCTGGCGAGTTTCGACGTCGCGCAGTACGCCGGATTGAATGGCGTGGATGATGGCGCGTGTCGTGGGAATGGAGAAGCGCGAACCGCCTTCACCATAGGCACCACCGGTCCAGCCGGTGTTGACCAGGTAGACCTGGGCATCCTTCTCTTCGACGCGCTTGATCAGCAGGTCGGCATACTCGCGCGCAGGGCGCGGGAAGAACGGCGCACCGAAGCAGGTGGAGAACGTTGCTTCAAGGCCGCTGGAAGAACCCATTTCGGTCGACCCTACCTTGGCGGTATAGCCGGACAGGAAGTGATAGGCAGCAGCTTCCTTGGACAGCACGGACACCGGCGGCAGGACGCCGCTCATGTCGCAGGTCAGGAAGACGATGGCGCTTGGCTCGCCGGCACGGTTTTCCGCCACACGCTTTTCCACGTGCTCCAGCGGATACGCCGCCCGGGAATTCTGGGTCAGGCTGTCGTCGGCGTAGTTGGGCTCACGACGGTCGTTGAGCACCACGTTTTCCAGCACGGTGCCGAACTTGATGGCATTCCAGATGACCGGCTCATTCTTCTCGGACAGGTCGATGCACTTGGCGTAGCACCCGCCTTCAAAGTTGAACACGGTACCTACGCCCCAACCATGCTCGTCGTCACCAATCAGGAAACGACCTGGATCCGCCGACAGGGTGGTCTTGCCGGTGCCGGACAGACCGAAGAACAACGTGGTTTCACCGTCCTCGCCAACGTTGGCGCTGCAGTGCATCGGCAGCACGTCGAGCTCGGGCAGCAGGAAGTTCTGCACCGAGAACATGGCCTTCTTCATTTCACCGGCGTAACGCATGCCGGCGATCAACACCCGGCGCTTGGCGAAGTTGATGATCACGCAGCCGTCGGAGTTGGTGCCGTCACGGCTTGGGTCACACACAAAGTGCGGTGCGTTGAGAATGGCCCACTCGTCCTTGCGCGAAGGGTTATAGGCCTCGGGACGCACGAACATGGTACGGCCGAACAGGTTGTGCCATGCCGTCTCCGTGGTCACCCGCACCGGCAGGTAGTGAGTCGGGTCGCTGCCCACGTGCAGCTCGCTGACGTAGCTGTCCTGTTCACCCAGATAGCCTTCCACTCGCGTCCACAGGGCATCGAAGCGCTCGGCGTCGAAGGGACGGTTGACGTTGCCCCAGTCGATCTTGGCGCTGGTGGACGGCTCATCGACGATAAAGCGGTCCTTGGGCGAGCGACCAGTGCGTTCGCCGGTCTTGACCACGAGGGCTCCGTGGGAGGCCAGACGGCCCTCGCCATTGGCCACCGCGCGCTCGATGAGCTCGGCAGTACTGAGGTTGACGTGAACGACGGGAGACTGCTGGGTGGTGGTCATAGGATTCCTGGGCCTTCGGCTTCTCTCTCGTGGACTGGCACCGCCTGGTCAAAGGAGCGATGCGTTGGATCCGGCGCGTCGGCTACGCGGTTAAACCGTCTTCTGCGATGACGTGGCATCGTCCGAGCAACGACACGGGCAGGATCGGCGGCGATTATGACAAAAAACTTCAGCGCAGGAAATGCCCATTTTTCAAGACGTTATTGTAGTTTAACTACAACATGATGAAGGTTTTCGGGCATTTCCTGTCATTTGACTACACGCCCTGTTCCGCTACGAGCAGCCGTGCCCGGTGCCGCCCCCCAAGGCCACAGCCTCAGTGCACCGTGGCGGTATCCGCGTCGGGGTTCTCCAGCAGCGACTCCACATCGGCGGCAGTGAACACGTAGCGGGTGTGACAGAAGTGACATTGGGTCTCGATGTCGCCCTGCTCCGCGACGACGTGTCGCAACTCGTCTTCCCCCAGGGACAGCAGCCCCCCGGCAATACGTGCCCTTGAGCAGGTACAGCCGAAGCGCAACGCCTTGGCGTCGAAGACGCGCAGAGATTCCTCATGGAACAGCCGTGTCAGCAGCGTCGATGCCTCCAGGGACAGCAGTTCCTCGTCCTTGAGCGTTTCGCCCAGATGGCAGGCGCGATCCCAGGCGTCATCATCCTGATTCAATGATTCATCGGGCAACCGCTGCAGCAGCATACCGCCGGCGTTGACCCCGTCCGCTGCCAGCCACAGACGGGTAGGCAGCTGCTCCGACTGGGTGAAGTAGGCTTCCAGGCATCCCGCCAGGCTGGCGTGCTCAATGCCGACGATGCCCTGATAGCGGCGTCCCTCACGGGGGTCCAGGGTGATCACGATCTGGCCGTCGCCTACCAGCGAACGAAAGCCCTCCTGGTCTCCAGGCAGGGCCGCCCCCTCTGCCAGGCGAGCGATGGCCCGAAGCTCACCACCGGGGTTGGACTCGGCCATGAGCAGGGAAACGTCACCGCTGCCACGCACTTCGATGGTCATGGTGCCGTCGAGCTTGACGGTGTCGGTCAGCAGCGCGACGGCAGCCAGCAGCTCGCCGAGCTGACGATTGATGGCAGCGGGATACTCGTGCCGTGTCAGTACATCGGCGTAAGCCTGTTCCAGGCGAGTCACCTCGCCGCGCACATTGGTGTTATCGATGATGAATCGCTGAATCTGATCAATCATGTAAAGCGTCTCGGTAGGCGCGCCTCACAGGACGCGCTTAGAAAAAGAAGGATGGACCGTGCGTTCGGACATTTCGAGCTGACGCTCGACGGGGCAGGCTCAGGACCCGCCTTCGCGCTGAAAGCGCTTGATGTCTCTGCGGGCGCGTTTGTCCGGCCGCTTGTGGGGATGTTGAAAGACCTCGTTGGCCTGGCGGCGCTGCTCGGCCTCGCGCTCTCTGCGCTCACGGCTCTGCTCGGTCTCCTGATACAACAGCCTGGCCTCGGGGGCACCACGACGCTGCTCACTGACCTGAACCACCTCGACCTCCCAGACATCCCAGCCCTGGGGCGCACGAATGCGCATCCCGGGGCTCACCAGCTTGCTAGTCTTGGCCTTGGCCCCATCGACTTCCACCTTGCCGCCCTCGATGGCCTTCTTGGCCAGCGCGCGGGTCTTGAAGAAGCGTGCCGCCCACAGCCATTTGTCGAGTCGAACGCTATCCACGAGCAACGCCTCCCGGGACCTCAGGCATGATTTCGGCAAAACGACCAAGCGCCACGAAATCCTTGAGCGTCTTCTCGGGCCGGCGGCTGTCCGGCTGACGAATCCCCAGCAGATGACGGATGCCGTACTCACGTGCACTTTCCAACACGTGAGCGTTGTCGTCGATGAACAGCGTGCGTTGACGGTCGAAGGGTTCGATCTCGTTCAGCGCATGCCAGAAGGCTTGCTCTTCCTTGGGTTCGCCAATATCGGCCGACGACACGATGGCATCAAGATACTCGTCGAGGCCAGTCAGCGGCAGCTTGAGCGCCAGACTCTCGCGGTCTGCATTGGTGGCCAGCACCACCCGCGGGTGAGCACTCTTGAGCCAGCCAAGAAAATCCAGCGCATCGCCACGCAGGCCAATGAGATGCTGTACCTCTCGCTTGAGCGCGACGATATCCACGTCAAGCTCGCGACTCCAGTAAGACAGGCTGTACCAGTTGAGCGTGCCCTGCTCGCGGATAATGCGCTCGCGCACGACGTCCTGAGTCGCTTCGTCCAGCTTGTGCAGTTCCACATAACGACGCGGCAGGTGCTCGAGCCAGAAATGGCTGTCGAAATGCAGGTCCAGCAGGGTGCCGTCCATATCCAGCAATACGGTATCGATGGTGTCCCAATCGATCATTACGTCTCTCCAGCTCATGTGCCGCCCGGTTGCCGTGACCCGGCCGCTACCGCCAGGCAAACGGCTTCCCGGAAGACCGTCAGCGTAACGTGTTAGTGTACCTCAAAGGCATTCGGGCTCGCATGCGGTCCGGCGCAGGCCGGACCCTGTGGCCAAGGCCAGGACGATCGACTCGGCCAGCACGAGAGCCCCCGCCTTCCCATTGACACCAGGAGAAGCCATGGAAGACCGTACCCGGGAGAAACCCCACATTCTGTCGCGCAAGACCGTCGCCGAAAGCCGCCTGTTTCGCGTGGAGGAGCTCGACCTGCGCTTTTCCAATGGCGCCGAACGACGCTTCGAACGACTGCTGGGTAATGGACAGGGGATTGGCGCGGTGATGATCGTGGCCATGCCCGACCCTGAACATGTCCTGCTGATTCGCGAGTACGCCGCAGGGTTCGAGGACTACGTGCTGACCCTGCCCAAGGGCGTCGTCGATCCAGGTGAGGACATCGTCACCGCGGCCAATCGGGAGCTGATGGAGGAGTGCGGCGTCGGCGCGAGACGCATCGAACCGCTGATCGAACTGTCACTGTCACCCAACTACATGCGACAGCGCATCCAGGTCATGCTGGCCAGCGACCTCTACCCCCAGCGCCTCGAGGGAGACGAACCGGAGCCGCTGGTTGTCGAAACCCATGCCCTGGACAGTCTTCCCGCCCTGCTGGCCCGGGAAGACTTTCATGAGGCGCGTGCCATCGCCGCACTCTACATTGCCCGAGACCGGCTGCGCGGCGACCAGCCTGACAACCGGCTCTGGTGAACGCTACTGGAGGCAACCTCAGCGCCTGGCGTGCAGACGCCTCAAGTTGCTGTTGCCCTCTTTCAGACGTACCCAGCGTCCTTGACGATAGCTGTCGAGCCCCGCCTCAAGCAGCGTCATGACATCCACCGCCTGCTCTCCGGTGACGGGGGGCGGGTCGCCATGCAGCAGGGTCTGAGCAATGCCAGCGTAGAAAGCAGGATAGTTGCCGGGCACCGACGGACAGGATTCGCTGATCAACTCAGGCTCCTCGGCGCTGCCGCGGTTCAGCGTCAGCTGACCCGGAGAGTCATCGACACCCCAGTTGTCGCTTGGCGCCATCCCCTGCTTCAGCCAGCCCTCCTGGGGATCCAGCCCGTAGACCGAATAGCTGCCCTCGGTGCCGTGCACCACGAAGCGCGGGCTCGCCTCGGCCACCAGGGAGCTGGCCTGCAGCGTCACCCTCAAGCGGTCGTACTCGAGCAGCGCAAGAAAGTCATCATCGACCTCTGCTCCCTCTCGCGCCGTCGCCAGCTCCAGCAGGATCGCACGAGGCATTCCGAACAGCTCCCTGGCCTGGTCCAGCAGGTGGGGGCCAAGGTCGTACCAGATGCCGCCTCCCGGCTTGTGATGATCGCGCCAGCGGTTGGACACCGCCGGGCGATAGCGATCAAAGCGGGACGTAAACGACGTCACCCGCCCAAGCCGTCCTTCCTCCAGCAACTGACGCACCGTCAGAAAGTCACAGTCCCAGCGACGATTGTGAAAGACACTGAGCAGAAGTTCCGACCGGTCGGCCTGGGCCCGCAGCTGACGCGCTTCAGAAGCTGAAACGGTTACAGGCTTGTCCACTACCACGTGCTTGCCAGCCGCCAGCGCCGCCTTGGCCATGGCGTAATGCTGTTCATTGGGCGTCGCAATGACCACCAGGTCCACGTGGCGCACATCGAGCAACTCGCTGAGCTTGCCATGCACCGTGACATCCGGCAGGTCGTTCAACACCTTGGACGCATCGGAGCTCACCACCGCCGTCAACTCAAGTCCAGGCGCAGCCTGGATCAAGGGCGCATGGAACGTCCGTGACGCCATCCCGTACCCCACCAGCCCCACGTTAAGCGTCTGTGTCTTCATGTTCGGCCCCTGTGCCCGCGTTGCGCCCGTCTTGTCGAGGGCTTTATTGATCCGTCGATATCTATTGCTCCCAGCATGACCAAATCCTCGGAATTAATCGAGTTCCGGCACTCACGCTAGCCCCGGGCGAACGCAAGACGTCGGTCGCCACCCTCCAAGGCAGCCCACTGGGGTAGAAGGCTCAGTAACGTTGAAGGCCGGCATCAGCCGGCCTTCGATCACCTCGAATACTTGCCAGCGGCCTGGATCAGGCGTCCAGCTTCTCGAGGTCGCGAACCGCGCCCTTGTCGGCCGACGTCGCCAGCAGCGCGTAGGCCTTGAGTGCCGGTGTCACCTTGCGCAGTCGCGTGATACGAGGCGTCCAGGCCTCCTTGCCACGCTCATCCTGACGCTGGCGGCGGGCTGCAAGCTCCGCATCATCCAGCAGCACGTTGATGGTACGGCTGGGAATGTCGATGCGGATCAAATCGCCATTTTCGACCAGACCGATCGCGCCACCTGCCGCCGCTTCTGGCGATACGTGGCCGATCGACAGTCCCGAAGTGCCCCCTGAGAAGCGGCCGTCCGTCAGCAAGGCACAGGCCTTGCCCAGCCCCTTGGACTTCAGGTACGAGGTCGGATACAGCATTTCCTGCATGCCGGGACCGCCCTTGGGTCCTTCGTAGCGGATGACCACGACGTCGCCTTCCTTCACTTCACCGCCAAGGATGTGCTCGACCGCCTGATCCTGGGACTCCACGACGTGGGCCGGCCCTTCAAAGACCAGAATGCTGTCGTCGACACCGGCAGTCTTCACCACACAGCCGCTTTCGGCGATGTTTCCGTGCAGCACGGCCAGACCGCCTTCCTTGGAGAAGGCATGGGCGTAGTCACGAATACAACCGGTAGCGCGGTCACCATCGAGACTCGGCCAGCGCGCGCTCTGGGAGAATGCCGTCTGGGTCGGGATGCCGCCGGGCCCGGCCTTGAAGAAGTTGACCACTTCCGCCGAGGGATTGCGCATGATGTCCCACTCGTCCAGTGCCTCGAGCAGGCTGTCGCCATACACGGTGGGCACGGACGTATCGAGCACGCCAGCCCGGTCAAGCTCGCCGAGAATCGCCATGATACCGCCGGCACGATGGACGTCTTCGATGTGGTACTTCTGGGTGTTGGGCGCCACCTTGCACAACTGGGGCACTTCACGGCTCAGACGATCGATATCCGGCATGTTGAAGTCGACGCCTGCTTCCTGGGCCGCGGCCAGCAGGTGCAGAATGGTGTTGGTCGAGCCGCCCATGGCGATGTCCAGGGTCATGGCATTCCTGAACGCCGCCTTGGAGCCGATGGCACGGGGCAGCAGGTGCGCCTCGTCACCTTCGTAATAGCGCTTGGCCAATTCCACGATGCGCTCGCCGGCGGTCTCGAACAGACGACGGCGATCCGCGTGGGTTGCCAGCACCGTACCGTTGCCGGGCAGCGCAAGACCCAGCGCTTCTGTCAGGCAGTTCATGGAGTTGGCGGTGAACATGCCGGAGCAGCTGCCACAGGTGGGGCAGGCGCTGCGCTCGACCTCGTTCAGGGTTTCCTCGTCCACCGAGTCGTCGGCGGCCATGACCATGGCATCGACCAGGTCGAGACCGTGATCCAGCAGCTTGGTCTTGCCGGCTTCCATCGGACCGCCGGAAACAAAGATCACCGGGATGTTGAGGCGCATGGCGGCCATCAGCATTCCCGGGGTGATCTTGTCGCAGTTGGAGATGCACACCAGCGCATCGGCGCAGTGGGCATTGACCATATACTCGACACTGTCTGCGATCAGGTCACGGCTGGGCAGTGAATACAGCATGCCGTCGTGGCCCATGGCGATGCCATCATCCACGGCGATGGTGTTGAATTCCTTGGCCACGCCGCCGGCTTTCTCGATCTCGCGGGCGACCAGCTGCCCCATGTCCTTGAGGTGCACGTGGCCCGGGACGAACTGGGTGAACGAATTGGCCACAGCGATGATCGGCTTGTGAAAGTCGTCATCCTTCATGCCGGTGGCGCGCCACAGGGCGCGGGCGCCGGCCATGTTGCGACCGGCGGTAGTGGTTCGGGAGCGATACTCTGGCATGGAATCCTCGTCATTTTTTGTCCACCTGTGGGGCCCTTGGCCGCCAGGCGGTGTCTCGTGTCCAGACCATCGATTCTGTCACGCCGGGGCAGCACTGGAAAGCCTTGCGCGGATACAACGCGTCGCCCCCGGCAAGACACCGGGGGCGAGTAGACATGCTGGAAGCAGCAAAGTGATTGACGTGCCGTTGATCGTCCTCGGCACCGGACAAGCGCTGGCGACGCAAACGCTGGGGCCTGTCAGACAGGACCCAGCGTCCTCGCTCAGTCCATCAACCGAACACGACCTTGGCCACGTCCTGATAGCGGCCGGCAAAGTGTACGGTCATGCCCTCCTTCAGATAGTCGGGCAGCTCGTCATAATCACGCCGATTGGCCTCGGGCAGAATGACTTCGAAGATCTCGCTGCGTCGAGCGGCGATGACCTTCTCCCGAATACCCCCCACCGGTAGCACCTGCCCCGTCAGGGTCAGTTCACCGGTCATCGCCAGATTGCGGTCAATCGGCTGCTGGCGGGCCAGCGACAGCAGCGCAGTGGTCATGGTCACCCCAGCCGAGGGACCATCCTTCGGGGTCGCCCCCTCGGGCACGTGCATGTGCACGAAGCTGGCGTCAAAGAATCCGGCATCGGCACCATATTCGCTCAGGTGCCCCTGCACGTAGCTGTAGGCAATGTTGGCGGACTCCTTCATTACGTCCCCCAGCTGACCGGTCAGCTTGAAGCCACGATCCAGCCCATGCACCTTGCCCGCTTCGATGGATAGAGTAGCGCCGCCCATGGACGTCCAGGCCAGTCCCGTCACGACGCCCTGCCCCTTCATCACCTTTTCCTTGCGGAACAGCGGCGCACCGAGAAATTCCTCCAGGTTCTTGAGCGATACCTTGACGGTTTCCTGGTCATTCTCGAGCAGCTTTACCGCAGCCTTGCGCACAATGCGGTGAAGCTGCTTCTCCAGCTGGCGTACTCCCGCTTCACGGGCATAGCCCTCGACCACCTGGCGCAGCGCCGCCGCCGTCAGGTTGATGCGCTTCTTCGGGATATTGTCCCGCTTCAGCAGCTTGGGCCACAGATGATGGCGGGCAATCGCCTGCTTTTCCTCAGCGATATAGCCAGACAGCCGAATCTGCTCCATCCGGTCCAGCAGCGCCGGCGGAATCGAATCCAGCGTATTCGCGGTGCACACGAACAGCACTTTGGACAGATCGAGGCGCACGTCCAGATAGTGATCGAGGAAGTCGACGTTCTGCTCGGGGTCCAGCACCTCCAGCAGTGCCGAGGCAGGGTCACCCTGGAACGACTGACCCATCTTGTCGATCTCGTCGAGCATGATCACCGGGTTCTCGACCTCGACCTCCTTGAGTGCCTGTACCAGCTTGCCCGGCATGGCCCCCACGTAGGTCCGGCGATGGCCCTTGATCTCGGCCTCGTCACGCATCCCACCGACCGAGAAGCGGTAGAACTCGCGACCGAGTGCCTCGGCGATGGAGCGCCCGATAGAGGTCTTGCCGACCCCGGGTGGGCCGACCAGCAGCACGATAGAGCCCCCGACATCGCCCTTGAACGTACCTTCGGCAAGAAACTCCACGATCCGCTCTTTCACGTCGGTCAGTCCGTCATGATCGCGGTCGAGGACCTTGCGGGCATGGGCCAGATCAAGCTGATCCTGGCTCTGCTGGCCCCAGGGCATGGCGGTCAGCCAGTCCAGATAGTTGCGCGTGGTGCCGTACTCGGGGGAGCCGGTTTCCAGCACCGACAGCTTGCCCAGTTCGTCATCGATACGCTCTTGAACCCGCTCCGGCACCTCGCGCCCTTCCAGGCGAGCCCGGAAGGTATCCACATCGTTCTCGCGATCGTCCTTGGAGATGCCCAGCTCGCGCTGGATCACCTTCAACTGCTCACGCAGGAAGAACTCACGCTGACGCTCCTGCATCTGGGCGTTGACCTGCTCACTGATCTCGCTTTGCAGTTGCGCGACTTCAATCTCCTTGCGCAACAGCGGCAGCACTTTTTGCATGCGCGGAACCACTGGCAGCGTCGCCAGCACGTCCTGCAGCTCCCCCCCCTGCGCCGAGGTAATGGCCGCCGCAAAGTCCGTCAGCGGTCCAGGCTCGTGGGGGCTGAAGCGATTGAGATAGTGCTTGAGCTCTTCGCCGTAGAGGGGATTGATCGGCAGCAGCTCCTTGATGCCATTGATCAATGCCATGGCATAGGCACGGGTCTCGTCGTCCTCGGTATCCACCGGCTCGCGGGGATACGACACCTCGACCAGAAATGGCGGCTTGCGTGACAGCCAGCGCTCGATCTTGAAGCGCCGGACGCCCTGGGCGATGAACTGGATCTGCTGATCCTCACCCTGCAGCTTGTGCGCTTTCACCGCCGTGCCGATGGTAGGGAAGTCTTCGTGGGACAGCTCTTCCACGCCCGCTTCCCCGACAAACGCAAGGCCTACGGTGTCGTGGGGGGTGTTGGCCACCCTCTCGATGGTCTCGGACCAGCGCTCGCGGTTGATCACCAACGGCTGAACCTGGGCCGGAAAGAAGGGACGATTGTGGATCGGCAGCAGGTACAACCGCTCCGGCAGACTCGCACTGGCAGGAATCACCGCATGGCTTTCAAGCTGGGACTGACTGTCATCGTCATCGTTCTGACCGTCGTCAGCAGCACCGCCAAGGGGAATCCAGTCCAGCTCATCAGACCGGGAATCACGATCATCGCTCATGGTCACCTCATCCTGAAGTTGGGGCCTTGCCCATATGCTACTCAGGAATGTGGGCGATCGACGCCAAGTTCAAGGCGTGGAGTGACAACCAGGCGCGTTAGTGCGTGCCGGTGCGACAACGCGGGGAGCCATCATCTGGCGTCAGCGGCCCAGCAGCGGCGGCAGCGGGCGTCCATTGATGCGCAGCTGGCCCTTGACCACATCGATGCCCAGCATCGACGTATCCAGCGGCAATCTCAGCCACAGCGCCACTACGGCAGGAGGTTCACGCCACTCGAAATCGCCGTCCAGGCGTTCCCGAAACTTGGCGCGCATCGAGGGGTCATCCAGCGCCAGGGGACTCAACTGATCCAGCTCACGCGGATCAAACACGACAACGCCATCCCCATGCAGGCTCAGCCCGAGCATGGGGCTATCCAGATTGACGTCGACCAGGTCCAGTCGCGGGGAGTCCTTGAGCAGCTGAGCCAGCGCCCGATCCATGGCCGAATCCGCCGCGGCGTCGTCCAACGACACCGTGCCCAATGCCGTCTTGTGGCGCGCCAGCTCAACGACAGAGCGCAGCGCGTCGGCATTGATCCGGGACAGCTCGATGCTCAGCTCGCCATCTACCAGCATGTCGTTGCCGGAGCGAATTTCGCCAAGCGTCAGATTGCTCTTCAGCCTGAGTTCACTGTCATCCAACTGGGTGTCGGTCTGCAGCACGATCGAGGTGCCGTCCAGATTGACCTGCGGATGACGCAGGCTCAGCGCCTCGATGGTCAGACTGTCCTGCTGATTGAAGTGAAGCGCCCCTGGGGTGTAGGCATAGCGGCTCTGATACTGAAGCGGACCGACCTCGAGTCGGGCCTCACCATCACGCAACTGTACGGAATCGACGGTCATGCGGGTTCGCCAGTCACCGTAGATGCCATCGAAGGCGATCCGCGCACCCGAGAAATGCAGCGAGCGGGGGCCGCTGCGAGGGGGCGACTGGCTGACAATGAAGGGCGCCAGCGCCAGCTCACCCTGGAGGGTACCGCCCAGGGTGCGATAGTGGGCTTCCCAGCGCGGCGGGGCAGCGGGAATGGCATCGCCAAACAGCCGCTCGTCGGCCTCGCCGACATGCAGCTCCACAGTACCGATGACACTGGTATCGAGGACGCCGTGGCGCGCATCGTAGGGCAGCGACAGGTGCCAGGCGTGGCCGATGAGGGGGGCGATATGCAGTACGCCGGATGAGCTCAGCCAGCCTTGCCGGACATCGCTGCGCGAGATGCGCAGGTCGCCCCTGGCTTCCAGGTCGGCCAGCGCACGCGCAAGCTCACGCTCGAACAGCAGGCTGGCGAGGTACTGAGCCACGGCCCAGGCCACCGCCAGCACCACCACTACGGGTACGATCCATCGTTCCTTGCGCATGTTCCTTCCTCTCAGCCAGCGAACGTCTTCCTCTGACGCACCGCTCGCTCAGTGCAACCAGAACCACAGGTGCATGGTGCACCAGGAGTAGACCCCCGCCAAGACGTCATCGACCATGATGCCAAAGCCGCCGGCAACACGCCGATCCGCCCAGCGAATCGGCCAGGGCTTGATGACGTCGAAGACCCGGAAGACAACAAAGCCCCACAGTGCCGCCTCCCATGAGAAGGGCACCGCCGCCATGGTCAACCAGTAGCCGACGAACTCATCCCAGACGATGCCGGAGTGGTCGTGGACACCCAGATCGCGGGAGGTCTTGTCGCATAACCAGACGCCCCACACGAAGGTGATGGCGATCATCACCAGGTACCAACCGAGGGTCAGTTCTGACAATAGCCAGTAGAACGGAATGGCCGCCAGGGTGCCGAAGGTACCTGGAGCAAAGGGCGCCGCCCCACTGCCAAGCCCGAAGGCAAGAAAGTGGGTCGGCCGGTGCCAGACGCTAGCCGGTGCTTTGTTCACGATGTCCCTCCGTGGAAATGTTGCCAGCCAGCCCTGGATGGGATCTTCACGCCCTGTATGCCTGGCGTCTCGGTCAAATGACCGATCGGCGTCAGCTCGATGCCCAGAGCCAGCAGTGCAGCCTTCGCCTGGGCGACCCGTGACGGGGGCAAGGAGACCAGCAACTCATAGTCATCCCCGCCGCATAGCGCCGCCTCAATGGCGGCATCCTGGCCCAGCCTCGCGGCCAGACCGTCGGCCAGAGGCAGCGACGCGCTGTCCAGGATAGCACCGACGCCTGAGGCGCTGAGCACGTGATCCAGGTCAGCCAGCAAGCCATCGGACACGTCGATGGCCGCATTCGCCAACCCGCGCAGGGCTTCACCGGCCTGCCAGCGCGCTTCGGGCAGCAGGTAACGCTTCAGCAGGGGCTGCTCCATATCTCGCGCTCCGCCCTGCCATGCGGCAAGACCGCCGGCGCCTCCGCCGAGGGCTCCGGTCACCGCCAGCACGTCACCGGCCTTGGCCCCATCACGGCGCAGTGCCTGTCCGGTCGGCACCTCGCCCATGACGGTGACACTGATGGCGCGCTGACCGCGGGTCACATCTCCGCCGACCAGCACCATACCGGCGCTATCGCACACAGCATGGAAGCCACGAGCGAATTCTGCCACCCAGTCGTCGTTGGCGTCAGGCAGGGTCAATGCCATCAGACACCAGCGTGGTCTGGCACCCATGGCCGCCAGATCACTGAGACTGACAGCCACGGCTCGATGCCCCAGCGCAGCGGCTGGCGCACCTGGCGGAAAGTGCTGCCCCTCGACCGACGTGTCGACGCTGACCACCAGCTCATGGCCCGGGGTGGGCTGCATCAGGCTGGCATCATCACCGACGCCCAGGCTTACGCCGGACGCGTCAGCAGACCCACGTCTCGCCGGTGCCAGCCAGCGCTGGATGAGTTCGAATTCTCCGTACATCAGCAGCGACCTTCAGCGGCGACGGGCACTGACCTCGGCACTTCTCAGCTTGATCGCCAGCTTGTCGAGAATGCTGTTGATATACTTGTGCCCATCCGTCGCACCGAACGACTTGGCCAGCTCGACCCCTTCGTTGATGACCGCGCGGTACGGCACTTCTAGGCGCCGCGACAGCTCGTAGGCACCGAGACGCAAGATGGCCAGCTCGATCGGATCGATGTCCTCGAGACGACGGTCGAGCAAGGGAGCGATGTCCGCGTCGAGCTCCTTGCGATAGCGAGCGACGTTGTGCAGCAGCTCATGGAACAGCGCCAGGTCGGCGATTTCCATCACCTTGAGCCAGTTCTCATGGGTTTCCAGGTCATCATCCGGCACCTGGCTGCGGAACTCGGCTTCCACCGCGCTGATCGATTTCTCGGTCATCTGCCACTGGTAGAGTCCCTGCACCGCCAGCTCGCGGGCGGCACGACGGGATTGCTGAGCCTTGGTCGGCGCACGCTGTTCACGGCTCATGCGGAGGTCTCCTCGCCATCGTCACCAAAGTGGCGCAACAGGGAGACCATTTCCATGGCGGCCATGGCCGCTTCGGTTCCCTTGTTGCCTGCCTTGGTACCGGCACGCTCGATCGCCTGCTCGATGGAGTTCACGGTCAGCACGCCATTCGCCACCGGCGTGTCAAAGTCGAGCTGAAGACGCGACAGGGCCGAGTTGCACTCGCCGGCCACGTGCTCGAAGTGAGGCGTGCCACCGCGGATGACGGCGCCCAGGGCGATCACCGCGTCGGGCTTGGCCACCTGCAACACCCGCTTGACGGCCAGAGGCAGTTCCCAGGCGCCAGGAACATGAACGATATCGATCATCTCCATGTCCACGCCATGGCGCACCAGGCTGTCCACAGCGCCTTCCACCAGAGAGTCCACCACATGGTGGTTGAAGCGGCCCACGACGATCACGTAGCGGCCCTGAACCTCGACAAAGCTGCCTTCGACTTGGGAGATAGGTTGCATCTTGAAATTTCCTGAATTCGCCGGCACCTGGCCGGCAGTCGGGGATAATCCCCTAATGGATAGCCGAATCCCCAGGTGATGCCTTGGGGCATCGCCTGGGAATCATCATGCGTCTAGATCAGTGGGCGACACGATGTCCACCACTTCCAGGTCAAAGCCTGACAGCGCCGAAAACTTCCAGGGGGAGCTAAGCAGGCGCATCTTGCCTACTCCAAGCTCGCGCAGGACCTGGGAGCCGGTGCCGATGGTCAGGTAGTTGCCCGACCCGTCCGCCGCACTGCCGCGGGCAGTGCGGCGGCGCTCGAGAAAGACCTGTAGCAGGTCGTTGAGGTCCTGGCGGGAGCGCATGTCATCGAGTAGCACAAACACGCCGTGCTCGGCTCGCGCCACCTCTTCCAGGGCCTGATGCGCACGCCAGGATGCTTCTTCACCCTTGACCAGGCACATCAGGTCACGCATCTCGTTGGCCAGATGGACACGCACCGTGGTCACGCCATCCGGTGTCGGGTGTCCCTTGACCAGCGCCAGATGGTGCACCTTGTGGATGCGGTCGGCAAAGACGTGGGCCGTCAGCTCGCCATAGGCAGTGCTGACCGGCAACCGCTCTACCTCTTCCACCGTCTGCTCGTTATGGATGCGGTAGTGGATCAGGTCGGCGATGGTGCCCATCTTGATGCCATGGGTCTCGGCGAAGCGCTCGAGCTCCGGCCGGCGGGCCATGGTGCCATCTTCGTTCATGATTTCACAGATCACACCGCTGGGGTCACACCCGGCAAGCGCCGCCAGATCACAGGCCGCCTCGGTGTGGCCGGCACGCCGCAGCACCCCACCCGGCTCCGCCATCAGCGGAAAGATGTGGCCCGGCTGAACGATGTCCTCGGGGCGCGCATTGCGAGCGCTGGCCGCCTGCACGGTGCGTGCGCGATCCGCTGCAGAGATGCCGGTGCTGACGCCCTCGGCGGCCTCGATGGACAGGGTGAACTTGGTGCCGTAACCAGAACCGTTATCCTGCACCATCAGCGGAAGCTTGAGCTGCTCGCAACGCTCGCGGGTCATCGGCATGCAAATCAGGCCGCGGGCGTGAACCGCCATGAAATTGATATGGCTGGCCTCTACCTTCTCGGCCGCCATGATGATGTCACCTTCGTTTTCCCGGTCCTCATCATCCATCAAGATGACCATGCGGCCTTGACGGATATCCTCGACGAGTTCGGCAATAGGGGCCAGGCCCCCGCTGGAAGACTGCGACATGTGTGCTCCCTGGATCTGAAGTGGCCACACGGCGACGGCGGCCAGAAACGGCCGTCAGGGTACCGTGGGACGCGCCTGGGCGCCAGTGGCGGCGAATGAGAGGGTATGCGGAGAACCACGTATCCACGCGGGCACCTGCACCCGGCCCCGTATCAGGGCGCTAGAATAATCAGGGCTCTAGGTCATCAGGGCTCTAGGTTATCAGGGCTCTGTCATTTTCAGGGCGTTAGCTCAGCGCCCTGTGCAGGCAGGCAGTGCGGGGCGAGCCAAAATTCGCCAGTCCTGGCCCAAGGCGCGAATATCGATGATCTCGAGCGGTCGCTGATGAGCCATCTGGTCAATCCCGCTCAATGACATCAGTCCACGGGCCTCGGGTCCAAGCAGCGTCGGCGCCATGTAGAGGCGCAGCTCATCCACCAGACAGGCATCCATCATGGCACCGGCAAGGGTCGCACCGGTTTCGACCAGCAGCTCGTTGCATCCTTCTTCACGCCCCAGCCAGTCGAGCAGCGTCGGCAGATCTACGCGACCGTCCTCGCCGGCCGGCATTTCCAGTACTCGGGCCCCGCTGCGCTCCAGCGCTTCCCGGCGAGGAGACTCGACGCCTTCGACGCAGACCACCAGGGTCTGACCGGGCTCGCTCAGACAGGCAGCCGCCAACGGCATGCGCAGACGCGAATCGACCACCACGCGCAGCGGCTGGCGACGGGCAATGGTGTCAGCCTGATCGAGCCCCAGTTGCTCGGCTCGCACCGTCAGTCGCGAGTTATCGAAGATGATGGAGTCGACGCCAGTCAGAATCGCGCAGCTCTGGGCACGCAGGCGCTGCACATCGCGGCGTGCCGCAGGGCCGGTGATCCACTGGGACTCGCCGGAGGCCATGGCGGTACGCCCATCGAGGCTCATGGCCAGCTTCAGGCGCACCCGCGGGCGCCCCTTGGTCATGCGCGATACGAAGCCCGCATTCAAGGTCAGCGCATCGTCCTCAAGACAACCGACCAGCACCTCGATACCTGCCTCACGCAGCCTCTGGATGCCACGCCCAGCGACCTGTGGGTTGGGGTCCTGCATGGCCACCACGACCCGGGCGACGCCCGCCTTGATCAAGGCATCGCAGCAGGGGCCGGTGCGACCATGATGCGAGCATGGCTCCAGCGTCACATAGGCGGTTGCACCACGGGAGCGCTCACCGGCGCCGTTCAGCGCATGGATTTCCGCATGGGGCTCACCGGCACGCTCATGAAAGCCCTCGGCCAGCCACTCGCCGTCCTTGACCAGCACGCAACCGACACGCGGATTCGGCATGCTGGTGTAGCGGCCATGCTCAGCCAGGCGAAGCGCCCTCGCCATCCAGTGGGCATCATGGCCAGGGGCTGACGCCGGAGGTGCATCGTCGCGGCTCATGACGGCTCCTCATTGTCGGGGGTGAAGCTCGGCTCCTGAGCCAACCGGTCAATCTCGGCACGAAACTCGTCGATGTCCTGAAATCTGCGATACACCGAGGCGAAGCGAATGTAAGCCACCTGGTCCAGGCGCTTGAGCGCATTCATCACTTCCTCACCCACGACCCGCGCCTGGACCTCACGCTCCCCTCGGGCCCTCAGGTTCTGGCGTATGCGCTCCACCGCCGCTTCGATGGATTCCGCACTGACCGGGCGTTTTTCCAGAGCCCTCAGCATGCCCGCTCGCAGCTTGCTCTCGTCAAACACCTCACGGGAGCCATCGGCCTTGACGATCCGCGGCATCACCAGTTCGGCGGTCTCATAGGTAGTGAAGCGCTCCCCGCATCCCGCGCACTGCCGACGTCGACGCACCTGGTCGCCTTCGGCAACCAGCCGGGAATCGGTCACACGAGTCTCTTGAGCGCCACAGAAAGGGCAATGCATAGCGGGCAGTCCGGCAGGAGAAAATGTCGCCATAGTGTAACGGTTGCGGCCTTTTTCGCCCAGCGCAACCGTCCGCCAAGCCCTTTGCGCGATGCCAGTTGGCACGCCCTGTGCTTGATGTTGTGCATTATCCTGCCAATAAGACGTCGGGCACAGGCGCAACCTCCCGCCTCGCCCGCCCAAGGAGGACGCCATGGCCCCACCACTCACAGCGATGGACGCAGACCGCTTCCAGCAGCATGCCAAAGCCTTGCTGACACCTCTTTATGGAGAACGTAGCGAGGAAGTGCTGCGCCGCCTGCTGCGCCTGATCGAAGCGCAGGGCGCCCGTCTTTCGCACCGTCATGGTGCAAGAACCGAACTGTGGAGTGAAAAGGATCAATGGCTGATTCTGTACGGTGATTCGCTGATCGATGAGCACGAATCACGCTCGGACAGCGGTCAGGAGACGTCGCCCAAACCTCCCCTGGCCGTGCTCGATGACTTTCTTCACAGCCGACTGGCTGGCGTGTTCAGCGGGGTGCACGTGCTGCCCTTCTTTCCCTGGAGCAGCGACGATGGCTTCTCGGTCATTCACTACCGCGAGGTCGACCCGGCCCTGGGCGAGTGGCGAGACATCAGGCGGCTGGCCAGCCGCCACGACCTGATGGTGGATCTGGTCTTGAATCATGTCTCAAGGGAGTCGCTGTGGTTTGCCGACTACCTGGGCGGCAACCTGCCCGGTCGTGACTACTTCATCGAGATGGACCCGGAAACGGATCTCAGCGACGTCGTCCGGCCACGTAGTTCTCCACTGCTGGTGCCGGTCAGTACCCGTCGGGGGGTACGCCATCTGTGGGCCACCTTCTCGGAGGACCAGATCGACCTGAACTTTGCCAACCCCGACGTGCTGATCGAATTCATCGGCATACTGCTGTTCTATCTTCAGCAGGGCGCGCGGATCGTGCGCCTGGACGCCGTCGCCTTCCTGTGGAAACGGCCCGGCACCCGTTGCATTCACCTTCCCGAAACCCACGCCGTGGTGCGTCTGCTGCGCGCCATCGTCGATCATGTGGCTCCCGGCACCTTGATCATCACCGAGACCAACGTGCCTCACGCCGAGAACATCAGCTACTTTGGCCTGGAGCGTGAGCACACGCCACCGGATGAAGCCCATCTGGTCTATCAGTTCCCGCTGCCCCCACTGCTGCTGCATACCCTGACCAGCGGTGAGGCCGGCACCATCGCCCGCTGGCTGAACACGCTGCCCGAGCTTCCAGAGGGCTGCAGCTATCTCAACTTCACGGCCAGCCACGACGGCATCGGGGTACGACCGCTGGAAGGCTGGCTCGAGCAACACGAAATCGATGCTCTGGTTGGCTTGATGCAGCGCTTCGGTGGCTTTGTCAGCATGCGCCGCCAGAGCGACGGCAGTGACAGTCCCTACGAACTGAACATCACCTGGTTCGATGCCATGAGCGGCACCCGCCGAGGCCCCGACCCCTGGCAGGTCGAGCGCTTCTTGTTGAGTCAGCACCTGATGCTGGTCCTGAAGGGCATACCCGGGGTCTACATTCACTGTCTGACGGCTACCCAGAATGACCATGATGGCGTCGAGCGCAGCGGGCGCCTGCGCTCCATCAACCGCAAGCGCTGGCAGCGCCAGGAACTGGGGATGCTGCTGGACAGCCGGCACACGCCGACCCGTGAGGTATTCGTCGCCCTCACGCGTCGCCTTGAACTGCGCCGTCGAGAGCCTTGCTTCCACCCCGACGCCGCTCAGACGGTGGTGCCAACCGCGCCACAATTGCTGGCCATTCAGCGTGGGCCGATTGCCAGCGGCCGTCGCCTGCTGGCGATCCATAATGTTACCGACCGCCCGCAACCTCTGGTCATGGCGGAACTCGAACGTCCTGGCTGGGAGGACCTGCTGGAGGGCGGCGAATGGCGCCATTGCGATACCCTGGCGCCCTATCGCTCACTATGGCTGGTGCGTCATGATTGAGCGTTCAGGAAACACTGCATCACTGCCTGCACCAACGATTCGCTGCGTTGCGCGCCCCTCGAACGCCTCACCTGTAGCGCAAAGGCGCCTGCGCTGCGGGCGCCTGGCGCCGCTCGGCTGATGACTTCAGCGTTTCCTTTATCCGTAACCCCACCAACCGGGCCGGCCACCGAACTGACCTCTCATCCTGTTGTCCCAGCTGTTGTCACAGCACTGGCCGCCCTACCACCGGGATGATCAGGTCACCTCTGCGCGCCCCTCCGACAACGACATGCGAGCCCGAACACCGATGAGTCAGGACACCCCCCGCCGCCCCGATGCCCCATCGCGCCCGCGTTACCCGCGATCCTTCATGACCCTTGCTGCGGTGGCCTTCGGCCTGCTGCCGCTATCCAGCGTCGAAGCCAAGGATTACCCCGCGCCTATCGAGGCCCTCGAGAAAGAAGGCCTGGAAGTGCATGGAGAATTTGATGCCCCTGGAGGCCTGGAGGGCTACGCTGCCAGCCACCGAGGCCAGCCCATGACAATCTTCGTGACTGCCGATGGCGAGCACGCCATTGTCGGCAACCTGATTGACGGTGAGGCCAACAACCTGTCGGAAGAGCCGCTGGAGCGACTGGTGCAAGGACCTCAGGATGAAGCGGTGTGGCAGGAGCTGGCTGACAGCGCCTGGATCGCTGATGGCGACCCGGACGCGTCGCGCACGGTGTACGTCTTCACCGATCCCAACTGCCCATACTGCACCCGCCTGTGGCAGATGACCCGCCCCTTCGTGGAGAGCGGAGAGGTCCAGCTACGCCACGTCATGGTGGGCATACTGGATCCAGCGAGCCCACGCCAGGCGGTCACCATGCTGGCCGCGGACGACCCCTCTGCCGCCCTGGCCGCTCACGAAGGGGGTGATCCGATTACGCCGATGCGCCAGCTACCCCGCGACCTGGAACAGCGTCTACAGAGCAATCATGAGCTGTTCCGAGGCTTCGGCATGGTGGCCACCCCAGGCATGGTCTATCGCCATGATGGCAAGGTCGAAATGACTCAGGGACTGCCGGGACAGGCCCTGTTCGAGACCATCATGGGAAGCGCCAGCCCCTGAGGGGCTGGCACCACAGCGGATCAGCTCTGTCATCACCGGGGCCTTGCCATGGCGAGGCCCCGTGACAGTCACTCTCCCTCCTAGACATCTCCGGCGTTGTCGGCTTCCACCGCCTGATAAAGGCGCTGTGGAAGATCCGGCAACGCCGCTCTTACCCTGTTCCAACTGGGAATGAAGGGCTTCTCCCGGGGGTTGTCGAGGAAAGCATTTCCCGCCTCGATCAGATTCGCCGCAAACAGCTCTACGGCCTGCTCTTCGGCGTGGCGGTCGAGGCTCAGGCCATTCATGGTGGCATCGTGGTCGTAGGACTCGATCAAATCCAGAGCGAGTCGATAGTAGGTCGCCTTCAGCGTGCGAAAACCCTCGGAGGAGAACCCCACCCCCTGCGTTGCCAGCTTGCGATACAGCGCCTTGGCAATATCCAGGCTCATGCGGTTGAGCCCCGCACTGGCATCATCGGCAGAGACCGGCTGATGCTTGTGATCGTAGACATCGGCAATGTCGACCTGACACAGACGGTTGGTCGAATGGTCACGGTGCACCTCGGACAGCACCCCGATCTCCAGTCCCCAGTCGGCGGGTATGCGCAGGTTGTCGAGCACCTCCGTGCGCATGGAAAACTCGCCTGACAGCGGGTAGCGATAGCTATCGAGATAGTCCAGATAAGGCAGCGGCCCGTGCATGATCTTCAGCGCCCGCAGCAGCGGCGTGACCAGTAGCCGAGACACCCGTCCGTTCAGCTTGCCTTCGGCGATGCGCGAGTAGTAGCCCTTGCAGAACGCGTAGTTGAAGCGTGGATGCGCCACGGGGTACATCAGTCTGGCCAGCAGCGAGCGGTCGTAGGTCAGAATATCGCAATCGTGCAGTCCCACCGCTGCTGTGCGCCCCGATGCCTGGACATAGCCCGCACAGAACCAGACGTTGCGCCCCTTGCCCGGCTGCTGTGGGGCAAGCCCCTCGGCAGACAGGTCGGCGTCGAGCTCGCGCAAGCGAGGTCCATCATTCCACAGGATGCGGTGGTGCTGGGGCAGGCGGGAGAAGAATTCTCGAGCACGCAGAAACTGATCGCGGTCGGCACGATCCAGGCCGATGACAATCTCGGACAAGTAGTCGGCACTCGACAAGGTCTCGACGATCGCATCCAGTGCCGGCCCTTCCAGTTCAGAATAGAGCGACGGCAGGATCAGCCCCAGCGGCCGCTGTCTGGCGAACTGCTCAAGGTCCGCCTCAAGCTCTTCGGCAGAACGACGCGTCAGGTTGTGAAAATCGGTAATGATGCCGTTCTGATGGAAATCGCTCATGCGTCGTCCTCTTTTCCGCCAAGATGGTGATGCTGATCGTCTGTCTGCACGCCCTGGTCTCCCCTGGCCGCTGCCTCGAGGGCCTGAGGGTTCGCTCCCCAGCAATGGGCTACCCCTTCGGCCCAGCCCCGTGGCCCCATCGCTTCACTGCGGTAGAGGTTTGGCTGATCCGGCCGGACATCCAGACCATGCTGGCCGCGAATGACCACCGCGGCGTCGGTTGCCTCCAGCATGGCCACGTCATTGGGGCCGTCGCCCAGGGACAGGGTGGTCGGTCGCTTGCCCTTCAACGCTTCGTAGCGCGCACACAGCCAACGCACCGCCTGGCCCTTGTCTGTGTCCCCCAGCACATGCCAGAAGCGTCCGCCACGGGTCATGCGCAGGCCATCGCCTGCCAGACCTTCGCGAAAGCGTTGCAACAGCGCATCGTCGTCCTCCCACAGCAGCGGCTCGCTGCCTTCGCGCAGGCGCGCCAGGCGTGCCTCCTGTTCATCCAGGCCGGTGAACGCCACGACGTCCTCCAGTGCCATTTCACTCATGGTCAGAAAGCGCGCCGACAGACGCTCCCGCCAGATCGCCACGCGCCGACGAATCAGTCCGATATCGACACCCAGGGTGCGAATGACCAGGCCATCGGGGCCCACTGGACCCTCGCGCCTGGCATGGCACCAGCTGTCGGGCAGGGCGATGACCGCTCCGTTCTCGGCAATAAAGGGCTGATCAGCAAGTCCCAGCGCCTGGCGCAAGCCAAGCAGCTCACTGCGCGTCTTGCTGGTCACCGGAATCACCCCGACACCGGCCTTGCGCAGCGTCTCGAGCCACGGCTGGGCAGGCGCCCAGTCGTAGTCATGGTGGTCAAGTAGAGAGCCATCCAGGTCGGTAAACAGAAGGCGGGGTTCAGCGCTGTCGCCCAGGCAGGGCGTGGCAGTGGCGTGCATGGCAGGGCCTTCGCATCAAAAGAGTTCACCTTGACTCATAGCAAGGGGCACGCCACCGCGTTAAGGAAGATAAATAAAACAGTCACATGCAAAAACATGTGCACAACGAAGCATCCACCGAGGTCAGGACAGGTGCACACCCAGGCACCAACATGGTGCAGCAGCAGCCGGCAGGCTTGGCCGGCCGCCAGGATGAGCCTGCCGCCAGCATGAAAATGCCCCCACGAGCAGGGCTCATGGGGGCATTCCGTCGTGCAGGCTACGTCATCAGGCTACGGTTCCTGATGGTGCTTACCCTGCCGCTTTCAGGCGTAGACCGGAAGACGAGCGCAGACTGCCTCGACCTTGGCTTTCACGTCCGCTTCAACGGCCTCGCTGGACTCACCGCTGGCCATGACGTCGAGAATGTCGCAGATCCAGCCGGCCAGGTCGCCGCACTCGGCCTCGCCAAAGCCGCGAGTGGTCACCGCCGGGGTGCCGATACGCAGGCCAGAGGTCACGAACGGGCTCTGGGGATCGCCAGGCACGGCGTTCTTGTTGACCGTGATATGAGCGCGGCCCAGAGCGGCATCCGCATCCTTGCCGGTCAAACCTTGCTTGATCAGGGAGAGCAGGAACAGGTGATCTTCGGTGCCACCGGACACCACATCGTAGCCGCGCTCGATAAACACCTTGGCCATCACCTGGGCGTTCTTGACCACCTGCTGCTGGTAGGTCTTGAACTCGGGCGCCATGGCTTCCTTGAAGCAGATCGCCTTGGCCGCGATCACGTGCTCGAGCGGCCCACCCTGTCCACCAGGGAAGACGGCGGACTGCAGCTTCTTCTCGATGTCGGCATCGTTCTCGGCGGACAGGATCAGGCCACCGCGGGGTCCGCGCAGCGTCTTGTGGGTGGTCGTGGTGACCACATGGGCGTGGGGCAGCGGAGTCGGGTAGACACCCGCCGCCACCAGACCCGCCACGTGGGCCATGTCGACCAGCAGGTAGGCGCCCACTTCGTCAGCGATCTTGCGGAACTGAGCCCAGTCGATGATCTGGGAGTAGGCAGAGAAACCTGCAATGATCATCTTCGGCTGGTGCTCGCGGGCCAGACGTGCCACTTCTTCGTAGTCGATACGTCCGGACTCGTCGATGCCGTACTGGACGGCATTGTAATGCTTGCCGGAGAAGTTGGGACGTGCGCCGTGGGTCAGGTGGCCCCCAGCGTCCAGGCTCATGCCGAGGACGGTATCACCCGGCTTGACCAGCGCCTGGAAGACCGCGCCGTTGGCCTGGGAGCCAGAGTGCGGCTGAACGTTGGCGTAGCTGGCACCAAACAGCTCCTTGGCGTAGTCGATGGCCAGCTGCTCGACAATGTCGACGTACTCGCAGCCACCGTAGTAGCGCTTGCCGGGATAGCCTTCCGCGTACTTGTTGGTCAGCTGGCTACCCTGAGCCTCCATCACGCGGGGGCTGGCATAGTTCTCGGAGGCGATCAGTTCGATGTGGGCTTCCTGACGAGCCACTTCCTTTTGCATGGCATCGAACAGGGCATCATCGAAACCGGCAATCTGCATATCACGGCTGAACATCGGCGGCATAACCTCGCGGCAGGGGAAAGACGACAGAGAATCGTATAAATCGGGCCGCCATAATAGCGCAGCCCATGACCGCTTTCACATGAAAGACCGTCATGAGCTGTTCCATGATTTCTCATCTTGGGGTTAGTTTTACTGAACCACGCCTGAACAGGCCGGTTATTTGGACGCCGACGACGTGGCCGCCGTCGGCGCAGCGACTCATCCTTCCCTTGCGATGCGCCGCTTTACCGCGATTACTCCACCGTGACCTGCATCGACAGCGCGTCCGGCAGACCCATCGGGTCTTCCTTGGCCAGTTTCTGAATATGCTGGCTGGGCGGAAGCTCGGTGGTGATCTGCATGCTGCTGGCTTCCCCCGCCATCATCTTGACGATACCGCTGAGCACCGCCCCGATCTGGGGCCCCATCATGATGCCGAAGCCTTCCGCCTGGGTCCGGAACTGCTCAAGCAGCGCGTCCTCCGAGACTCCCTGGGTCGCCGCGATCACCGGGGCAATCCGTCCGAAGACGCCGAGATCGCCGATATCGAGCGACACATCGCCGCCCTGCAGATCCAGCTCGGTCCAGTCGTTCAGGCCCGCGAAATAGGTCGCGGGGTCCTGGCCCTTGGGAAGATTGACGGGCAGGTCGCTATCGAAACCGATACGCAGGGCGTCACGGGCCGTCATGGTAAAGCGACTGGCCACCTGGCCATTGGATCCCTGTGCTTCCCAGGTGCCGTCCATGTCGGCATCCAGGGTCAACTGCCCGGTGCCTCCGGTCAGCACATTGGCGACCATGCGCAGCTGGGTGCGCTCATCCGCCGGCGCCAGCTCGATCATCTTCGCCAGGTCTAGGGCCAGTCCTTCCATGCGACCGCTGTAGGCCCCATCCGTCATGTCGCCATCCGCCACCAGGCTGGCCAAGGAGGCCACCACACGATCGGAATCCAGCGAGAAGTCGGACAGCTCAAGCGCGTCGACGGTCGGCGAATCGCCTTCCATTCCCTTCAAGCCGGTCAGGCTCAGCGACGGCAGGGCAAAGGTCCCGGTGCCCAGGTCCTCGTCCCCCTGGAACGCCCCCGTCAGGCCCGACAGCACCAGACTACCGATGGCATCCTGGCTGAGCTCAGTCGCTTCCAGACTGTCGATATTGATCTGTCCGGGAAACTCGCCCCAGGGCAGGTCCGCGCCCACCGATCCTTCGCTCTGGTCCATGACCAGGCCTTCCAGACGTAGCCCCGCCAGGGGATTGTCCTGGCCCCAGGGCAGTTCACGCAGGTCCAGAACCGCCTGACCGGGCTCCTCGAAGCTTAACCGGGTGAGGGTCATGCTCGCGCCACGGTCAATCAGTTCCACCTCTTCCAGCACGACTTCGTCGGGCGACTCGTAGTCACCTTCGACCAGATAGCGAGCAACACTGAGCCGCTCTCCATCAGGGCCCGTCAACACCAGATCCTCGGCGCTGGTGGTGCTGCCGAAGAGTTCATCGGACACGTCACCGATCTCCAGCGTGCCCTCGCCTCCCAGCATCGTCTTGAGGTCCGCTTCAAGACGCTCGGCATCGGCCTGCGCCATACCGGACCCCAGCGCCAGCAGCAGCGCAAGTGGCGCCCCATGGCGCGGTTGAATCAGATACTTCATCGAGGTTCACCTCCCCTGTGAATTCGGTTATCAGCCTTTCAGCCATCTCAACGATTGGCTGTCGCAACGTCTGAGTCGTCCGACCGGTCCATCCGTCCGGTCGCCAGCGAGATGGGCCTGAGTGAATCACTGTAGCCTGTCGTCATGACCGCCGACAGCCTTGTTATGACGCCAGCCCTGACGCCACACTGCTATCACACCACTCTTACACCTCTCGACGACACCTCTCGACCGACTCAGGCACCGTCGCTGTGGTACCCGGCAGACCCGAAGGGATAATCATGCCAAGGGCAGCCTGGCGGCAAGCCGCCGACTGACTTCCTGGATCACCTCCAGCCGCGCCCTGCGCTTGTCATTGGCGTCGATCAGCGTCCACTCGGCACCGGGCACATGAGTCTGGCTGAACATCTCGTCAATCGCCTGCTGGTAATCGTCCCACCGCTCGCGGTTACGCCAGTCCTCATCGGTCAACTTGTGGCGCTTGTGGGGCGTGGCGGCGCGAGCCTCGAAGCGGGCCAGTTGCTCATCCTTGTCGATGGCAAGGAACAGCTTGACCACTACCGCCCCATGCTCCAGCAGACGCGCCTCGAACTGGCGTATTTCTTCGTAGCCTCTACGCCAGTCATCTTCCACGGCCAGGCCCTCCACCCGCTCGACCAGCACGCGGCCGTACCAGGAGCGGTCGAACACCGCGACCCTGCCATCCCTGGGGAGTCGCTGCCAGAAGCGCCATTGCCAGGGATGCAGCAACTCTTCCTCGGTCGGTGCCGCGACCTGGTGCACCTGATAGAGCCGGGCATCCAGGGCAGACGTCAGGCGGTGAATGCCACCGCCCTTGCCCGCCGCATCGTGGCCTTCAAACATGACCACCAGCGGGACTCGCTGGCGCGCGGCGCTGCGGGCCAGTTCCGCCAGGCGGGCCTGAGACTCGGACAGGCGTTCAACATAGTCGCGCTTCTTTAGCCGCGCAGGTGCTTCTCGCTGCACCAGCGCCGCCAGGGAGGGAGGCTGAACCGCCTCCAGCGCCGGTGATGGCTCCACTTCCAGGGCGGGAGGAGGCGTTGTCATGACGTTCTCGAGAAGCTTGGCCACCTGGGGCAGCAGCGAGCCGCCAGAACTGGCGTCCAGCTCAATCCAGGGGCTGTGGCGACGGTGGGTGCGCTTGCGCAGGTCCCGCGCCAATTCATCCAGCAGCCCGTGCTGAGCATGTCGCCGCCACTTGTCTTCGGTGACCTGCCAGCGAGTGGCCGGGTCTGCCGCCAGCATCTCGAGCCGTCGGCGTTGACTCTCGGCGTCGATCTGCAGCCACAGCTTGACCAGCTGCACCCCATCGGCCGCGAGCTCGGCTTCGAACTGGCGCATCTGCTCGATACGGTCACTGTAAGCGCCTTCGCCCAGCGCCCTTGAGGCCCGCGCGAGGACCGCGTCGCCAACCCAGCCGTGCACGAACACCCCCAGCCGTCCGCGCGTCGGCAGGCGATGCCAGAAGCGCCACCAGTAGGGACGACAGCGTTCCTCGTCTCCTGGCGCCAGGGCGTGCACCTCCGTCAGCCGGTTCTCCAGCCAGTGGTTGAGCTGATTGATCAGCTCGCCCTTGCCGGTCGCCGCATGTCCCGCGACCAGTACCAACACCGCCCGATCCACCTGCTGAGCCAGGGTCAATTGCGCAGACAGCAGGCCGAAGCGCAGCCGCTCTTCGGCCGACATCTTGTTGCTGGCCTGTCGTTTGTCCGGCTTGGCGCGCTTGCACTTTACGCTCGCCCCTGAAGCGCTCTGCGTACCATCGCCACTGGCTCCCTTCTCGGTCGTTCCCTGCGCAGACTTGCCCATGTTCACTCCTTCGCGGCGGTCGCGACCGCTGCGCTGATGTCGCTTGCCCAGGAACCACTGTGCGCCCTGCCCTGCTCGACAGCTACTCAGCGCTTCCCAACAGCCCAAGGCTTGCCGCAGGCGCTTGGCGCCGCAGGCCTCGAGACAACAGGTGCCCTACCGCCCCCAGGATCAACGCGCCAGACAACGGCACCACCAACCAGATCCATAGATGAAAGCGGGGAGGAAGGTCCAACCACAGCAGGTATAACGCCGCAGTGGCGACCTCGGCCAGCAGTGCGGCCATCAGTCCACTGGCCAAGCCCAGAACGGCAAACTCGGACCACTGCACGCGGTCCAGCAGCCGTCGTCCCGCGCCAAACACGCGCAGTAGTCCACTTTCGTGGGCCCTTACCGGCTGACTGGCAATCAGAGCGGCATAGAGCACGCTAACCCCCGCCAGCAGCACGAACGCCAATACCACCTCGACGGCGCGAGTCACCTGTCCCAGCACGTCGCGCACCTGGCCCAGCAGCGCATCCACATCCAGCAAGGTCACGCCGGGAAAGGACGCCACCAGCTGCCCCAGATCAGCCTTGCGATCAGCATCCAGATAGAACGCGGTGATGAAGCTGTGTCCGAAACGCTCCAGCACTCCCGGCGGGAAGATCACATAGAAGTTGGGCTTGAAGCTGTCCCAATCGAGATCACGAAGGCTGGTGATTTCTCCGACCAGGGTGTCGGCCCCGATGCTGAAGCTGAGTCGATCCCCAAGCGATAGCCCCAGGCGCTCTGCCAGCTCACGTTCCATAGAAATGGGGGCTGTCACTGTCTCGGGAGACGACGCGGCTGGCTCAGCGTCCACCTGCGACAGCCAGTCATCTGCGTTGGCTGACGCGGCGAACCACTCACCAGCCACCAGCCGATTGCCGCTCGGCAGCGACGCTCGCCAGGTCAGGTTAAGCTCCCGGCGCAGCGCATTCTCTCCCTGAGCGTCGGCGGGGACGGCCTGCCGCGGGGGCTCGCCATTGATCGCCGTGATTCTTCCTCTGACCATGGGATAAAGGTCACTGGTGGTCTGGGCAATATCACCAAGCTGTCGTTCGAAGGCATCTCGCTCGGTCGGCTGGATATTGATCGCAAAGTGGTTGGGCGTGTCGTCGGGCAGTTGGGCCTGCCAGGTGGTCAGCAGATCCCCTCGCACCAGAGCAATCATGGTCATGGCAAAGAAGGTGACCGCGAAGGCGAGCATCTGTCCAAGGCTCGCGGTACGGCGACGGGCCAGCTGGCGGGCGCCAAGACGCAGGGCATTGGCGACGCTGTCAGGTCGGCCATGTTGCCACCGGGAGACGAGCTTCAGCACTCCGTCAAGTATCAGCCCGGCCAGCCCCCACAGCAGCGCCAGTGCCAGCATTCCTCCCACCAGCAGTCCTGCCGCCAGTCCCAGGCTGCCAGAATACAGCCACAGCAATCCGCCAAAGGCCAGCGCTGCCGCCCCCAGCAGGGTCCAGCCGGAGGCCGGCAAGGGGTCAAGCTCACGCCGCAGGACCTTGAGTGCACTGACACGCTTCAATCGCAGCAGCGTCGGCCCGGCGAAGCCCGCCAGCACCGCGACGGCGGTCAAGATGCCAAGCCATAGCGGCAAGATGCCAGGAGGCGGCAGCTCCAGCGGCAGAAAGCGTTGCATCAAGGCGAGCAGCGCCGCCTGGCCTGCCAACCCTAATGCTGCTCCCAACGTACTGGCGACAACAGCCAAGCCCGCCAGCTGCAGCGCAAAGACACGGGTCAGGTCCTGCTGCGACGCGCCGAAGCAGCGCAGCAACGCGGCGGTATCCAGGTGTCGGTCCACATAGCGACGGGTGGCCATGGCAACCGCGACGCCAGCCAGCAGGACAGCAGCAAGGCCGGCCAGGCTAAGGTAGGTCTCCGCCCGCTCCAGGGCCGAGCCAAGACGCGGTCGATCCACCCGCACATCGCGCACCTCGACACCTTCGGCGCGAAGCTGCGCCAGCCAACCGGACAGGGAGGCCACTGCATCAGGCGAACCGGCCGCCAGAATTTCGTACTCGATACGTGAGCCTGGCTGAATCAGGCCGGTGGACTCGACGTCATCGACGTGCATCATCACCCGGGGATTGAAACTGCCGAACCCGGCGGACTGGTCGGCCTCGCGTTCGATCCAGCCAGATACGCGAAAGCTCCCCTGCCCCAGGTCCAGCTGGTCGCCAAGTTCGATATCGAGAAGGGTTTCAAGCCTGGGGGCCAGCCACACCTCACCCGGAGCCGGGCCTGTGGTCAGTTCCTCGGTACCCTGCCCCTGGTCGACCCGTGACGCCCCGTAGAGGGGGTAATCCTGATCAACGGCCTTGATACTGACGGGCTGAAAGGCACCGTCACGACTGGCCATGGAGACCAGGTCGACCTGGTCACTCAGCGTCATTCCTGCCGTTTCGAGGCGCTGACGCACCTCAGCGGTAAAGGGATCGGACTGCTCAAGCACCACGTCCCCGCCCATCATCTGGCTGGCCTGGCGGGTCAGGCCTCGCTCGAGACGATCGAGAAAGAAGCCCATCATGGTGGAGGCCGCCACCGCCAGGGTGAGTGCCGCCAGCAGCGCGCGCACGTCCCCGGCCCGCAGATCACGCCGCAGCGAGCGCAGTGCCATCAGACACTGCCGCATGAACACCCGGGCATGACGGCTTCCCATCCCCTCGGCGGCTGACGCCGATGCTGTGCTGCTTGGCTGGTGGGAGCCTGCGCTCATGACGACACCTCCGCGGCGGGACCCAGCTGCGACAGGGGCATGTCGACCAGCTTGCCGGAGGCCAGCTGTAGGCAGCGATCGCAGCGCCGTGCCAGGGCATGGTCATGGGTGACCAGCACCAGCGTGGTTCGCTCGGAACGGTTGAGCTCAAACAGGGTCTGAATGATGCGCTCCCCGGTCTCGGGGTCCAGATTTCCCGTGGGCTCGTCCGCAAAGACCAGCTCGGGCCCAGTCACAAAGGCGCGCGCCAGGGCGACACGCTGCTGCTCGCCACCGGACAGCTGCTTGGGCAGGTGAGCAAGCCGCTCACCCAGACCAACCCGCTCGAGCCACTGGCGGGCACGCTGCTCGGGGCGATCCAGCGGGGTAAGCTCGGTAGGCAGCAACACGTTTTCCAGCGCGGTCAGGGTTGGCAACAGCTGAAAGTTCTGGAACACGAAACCGACCCGGCCGTTGCGCAGCGCCGCTCGGCCGTCTTCATCGAGAGCGGTCAGTGACGTACCGAACATGTCGAGCTCGCCAGCACTGGGCGTATCGAGACCGGCGAGCAGCGCCAGCAGCGTCGACTTGCCGGCACCGCTTTGCCCGAGAATGGCCAGGCTTTCCCCGGGCTGTACCTCAAGCTCCAGGTCGCGCAGGATAGTCAGTTCGCGACTGCCGCTGGCGACATGCTTGGACAGGCCACGCGCCAGAAGGACCGGAGCAGCAGCAGAGTTGACGGATTCACACGTGGGAGACAGCGACATGGTGATAGCAATTCCTCGGACGATGGCAAGAATAGGAGCGTCGTTCGCCGGCTCTTGCGTGAGGGCCACCAGGCTCAGGTGGCTGCCGGTCTTGTCGGGACTTGTGCTGGCGCTGCCCCTGTCGGGGGCACTATGGGCCCAGTCTGACACAGCACCACCGACTCTGCTGGTGGTCGGCGACAGCCTTAGCGCCGCCTACGGCATAGAGCGCGAACAAGGCTGGGTGGCCTTGCTGGCACAACGCCTCGATCAGCGCGCCGATGTCATCAATGCCAGTATCAGCGGCGAGACCACCAGCGGTGGCGCCACGCGTCTGCCCGAACTTCTGCGACAGCATGACCCGGATTTGGTTCTGCTGGAGCTGGGCGGCAACGACGGCCTCCGAGGCCTGCCTCCGGCCCAGATGTCCGCCAATCTCGAGAGCATGATTGAACGTAGCCAGCAGTCTGGGGCCGAGGTCCTGCTGCTGGGTATCGACATTCCCCCCAACTACGGTGATGCCTATCGTGAGGCCTTTACCGGTGTGTTCAGGGAGCTGTCGCAGCGTCATCAGGTGCCTCTGGTCCCATTCCTGCTCGAGGGGGTAGCGCTGACACCGGAACTGATGCAGGACGACGGCATTCACCCCACCGCAGAGGCGCAGCCCATCATGCTCGACAACGTTTGGCCGGCCCTGTCACCGTTGCTGGATGGCGCCGCCACGACCAGCGAAGCGGGCGACCCGGCGTCAGCGGAGACCTCATAGGCCAGTCCGGCATCAACGCCAGCGCAGGCGAATCGCTGCCTTGCCTCACTCATTGGCAGTGGCGACCGCTGGCGCCTTCTGCCACTGCTGCAGGCCGAGCCCTCCCAGAATCAGCACCAGCCCCAACAGGGTCGACGCCTGGATAGGCTCTCCGACCACCAGGTACAGCAGCATCAGCGATACCGGCGGCGACAGAAAGATCAAGTTGGACACCTTGGCCGTGCGCGAGACCCGCTGTATGGCCGCCTGCCACAGGACGAAGGCAATCCCCATCTCGAACAGGCCCACGTAGATGCCGGCGGCGAAGGACACCGTGCCATGCCATTGCATCCCTGGCCCCAGCACCAGCAGCACGGTCAGCACCGGCACCCCAACACTGAAGTTCTGCCATTGCGCCACCAGCGGAGGACGCTGATCGCGAGCATTGAGCAGCCAGTAAAGGGCCCAGATCAGGGTTGAGGCCAGCGCCAGCGCGACCCCCAGGGGGTCGGCAAAATCCACATTGAAGACCTGGCCGCGGGTGGCAATCACCCACACGCCGGCGTAGGCCACGAGTCCGGCTACCATGTCCATGCGGGTCAGGCGCTGCTTGAGGATCGGCACCGCCAGCAGCGCCATGGCCAGCGCCCAGGTGTAGTTGAGTGCCATGGCTTCCTGGCCGGGCAGTCGGTCATAGGCGGCGAACAGCACCAAGTAATAGGCCACCGGGTTCATCAGTCCTGCCCAAAGCGCCGTCTTCCAGCCCCTCTTCAGCGCGTGGCGAAGCTGACCGCGATAGATCACCAGCCCCCCCATCAGCGCCCAGGACACCAGCGCCGCCAGCCACATCAATTCCAGCGGGCTCATGTGCGTCAGGGCCAGCTTGAAGGCAGTGGCCACGGTGGACCACAGCGCTACGGCGCCCAGCCCAAAGGCCATCGCCTGTCGATCAGAAGTCATTGCAGTTCCTTGCATCATGGCGCAGCAGTGGCAGCAACAGCGGGGCTACGCAAGACCACACGCGAGACCATGCGCGAGACCACGCTGATCGCACTGCGTCCAGAGTAGCAGGCCGGTTTCCCATGGCCTTCGGTGATTAGGCGGGGGCGCACCCGCGCCCACCTGCTAGCGGTCGATATGTCCCAGGTCGCGCCCTGGGGCGATGGCATCCCGAACACGCTGTTTCAGCGACTTGATATCCGGGAAGCCGCCGTCTTGCTTGCGCTCCCAGATTACCTCGTCATCAACATGGATCTCGAACTGCCCCCCATGAGACGGCACCAGGGTGACTTCTGCCAACTCCTCGCCAAAGGTGGACAGCAACTCCTGAGCGTACCAGCCGCTACGCAAAAGCCACTGACATTGCGTACAGTAGATAATTCGGATTCGTGCCAAGTTCAGTCTCCCTGTTCAAGCACGTGGATACCTTTAGCATCTTATCAGCCAGGAACCCTCACATGGCCATAGGCGAGACCCAGACCCGACTCTACGAATGGCTGACCGGCGACGAGGACAGCCGGCTGTGCAAGGACATCCCCGACAGCGCCTGCAACGAACAGCCCCGCAACTTCTTCCTGCACCTGTTCGCCGCTCTCGGCAACAAGCTGGCCGACGAGCTGTCCAGCGCACGTCTGGTACTGCCCTGGCTGCTGGGCGCGATTGGCGCGCCGACCTGGATGGTCGGCCTGCTGGTGCCCATCCGCGAAGCGGGCGCCCTGCTGCCCCAACTGTTTGTGGCTGGCTTCATTCGCCTCAAGCCTCAGCGCAAGTGGGTGTGGGTGGTCGGGGGCTTGCTGCAGGCGATCGCCGCCGCCGTCCTCGCGGGACTGGCACTGTGGGGGTCCGGCAGCCTGGGCGGCAGTCTGGTGCTGCTGACCCTGATCGTGCTGTCGCTGGCCAGGGGGCTCTCCTCCATCGCTACCAAGGATGTGCTGGGCAAGACCATTTCCAAGCAGCGGCGCGGCACGTTGATGGGCTGGAGCGGAAGCGTAGCGGGCGCAGTGACACTGGCAGCGGGTGGGGTGCTGGTCCTGTTCGATGACCGGCCAGGTCAGCTGGCCCTGGCCATTCTGCTCAGCGTCGCTGCACTTGGCTGGACGCTCAACGCCTTGTGCGCGGCGGCCATCGAGGAAGCCGAAGGGGCCACCGACGGCGGCGACAGCGTCTGGCACTCGATCAAGACCGGGGTAGCGCTGATGCGTGACGACGTCGCCTTCCGGCACTTCAACCTGACTCGGGCACTGTTGCTGTCCAGCGCCCTGGCACTGCCCTATGTCGCGCTCATGGCCCAGAACAATGGCAGCGCCGAGCTGGGTGGCCTGGGCCTGCTGATCCTGGTATCCGGTGTCGCCGGCATGGTCGCGAGCCCCATCTGGGGCAAGCGATCCGACGCTTCCAGCAGAACCGTGATGCGCGATGGCGCCATCGGCACCACACTCTGCTGTCTGCTGGGCGCGGGGCTGGCCTGGGCGCCGGCGGCCGTTGCCGCCAGTACCTGGCCCTATGCCCTGGTCTACGGACTGCTGGTCATCGTCCACTCCGGTATTCGGCTCGGCCGCAAGACCTACGTGGTAGACATGGCTGGCGTCGATGACCGGGCACTGTACGTGGCACTCTCCAACACCATCACCGGTGTTCTGATGCTGGCCGTCGGTGCGTTCATCGGCGGCCTGGCCCAGTGGCTCGGCACGGGGCCATTGATGCTGGTACTGGCAGCCACGGCAGGCCTTGCGGCGTTAAGTGCACGCAGGCTCCCTGAAGTCGAGGAGTGACGAGGGGTTGCTTTGCTCTTGGTGACCCGCAAGATGTCTTCGACAGACATTGATTTAAATGACATGCATCCCCATGCTAGGGACCCAACTATGCTGAAAGTGACACCACTTCCCTCGGCCTTCCGGGTGAAGCCCCCGTGCAGCCTTTAACAGGACGTCCCATGAAACGACCCAGCATGATCGACCCGGAACTGCTTGAACGCATCATCAATGCCTCTGAGGACGGGATCGTGGTGGCCGAAAAGGAAGGCGACGAACACATCCTGATCTACGTCAATCAGGGCTTTGAGCGTCTTACCGGCTACAGCGCAGACGAGATTCTCTACCGCGACTGCCGCTTCCTGCAGAATGACGATACCGACCAGCCTGGCCTCGATGCGGTCCGCGAGGCGCTGCGCGAGCTGCGCCCCTGCCGGGAAGTCCTGCGCAACTACAAGAAGGATGGCACCCTCTTCTATAACGAACTCTCATTGACCCCCGTCTTCGATGAAAGCGACGAACTGGTCTACTTCATCGGGGTCCAGAAGGACGTCTCGGAGCGCGTTGCAGATCACGAGGAGCTGGGACGCCTACGTTCAGCCGCCAGCAGCGCCTGACAGCCCATTGCTCTTCCCCTCTTGCACTTTTCTCGATTCGCGCTTATATAGCCAACAGAATCCAAGGATTCTGTTGGCGCTTTCCGGGTACCGGAAGCATGGAGTGATATGACGCGCCCCGGCGCTCTGGCCATGGGAGACTCCACATGAGCCGCGATTCCCTTCTCGATGATGCCTATCTCGACCTGTCCGATCAGGACGCGGTCAACGACGAAGACTACTCACGCAGTCGATCCTCAAGCCGCAGTGACACGCTGCGCGCCAGGCGACGAGTCGAAGCCCTGCTGGAAGAACGCCGATTGCGCCAGGCCATCGACGATGACTGGGACTACGACGAGGAAGAATAGGGCAAGTCTCTGACGCGCAAGTTGCCAAACGAGCCACCGAGGCCATAGGGATGCCGATCGGGCTTGCGCGTACTGCTCTTGCGTCTCTCTCGGTGGGGCTTGCATAAGCCCTTCCGCTGCCGGCAGGCGGTGAATCTTGGTTGGTGGCTGGCGTTCGCTGTGCTCCGGCTCTATCATCTGTGGCCAGCATTTTTTCCGCGAACCCAACTGAGGAAGCCGGACAACATGAGCGCTGACGACGTCCAGGTACGCCGACAGCCCTGCATGGCACCGCTTCCCAACTTTAGCGAGTTCCCATGGCGCAATACGTCTACACCATGAACCGGGTGGGCAAGGTCGTGCCCCCCAAGAAGCAGATCCTCAAGGACATCTCTCTGTCCTTCTTCCCGGGGGCAAAGATCGGCGTGCTCGGCCTGAACGGTGCCGGTAAATCCACCCTGCTGCGCATCATGGCCGGCGTGGATACCGAGATCGAAGGCGAGGCTCGTCCGATGCCCGGCCTCAACGTTGGCTATCTGCCGCAGGAACCCGAGCTCGACGACAGCAAGAACGTGCGCGAGACCGTCGAAGAGGCACTGGGCGAGATCAAGGACGCCCAGACTAAACTGGACGCCGTCTACGCTGCCTATGCTGAACCGGATGCCGACTTCGACGCTCTGGCCGCCGAACAGGCCAAGCTGGAAAACCTGATCGAAGCCGCCGACGCCCACAACCTCGAGCGCAAGCTGGAAGTGGCCGCCGACGCTCTCAGGCTTCCGCCCTGGGAGGCCAACGTCGGGCACCTGTCTGGAGGTGAACGCCGCCGCGTAGCGCTGTGTCGCCTGCTGCTGTCAAGCCCAGACATGCTGCTGCTGGATGAGCCGACCAACCACCTGGATGCCGAGTCCGTGGCCTGGCTGGAGCGCTTTCTCCACGACTATTCCGGCACCGTGGTGGCCATCACCCACGACCGTTACTTCCTCGACAACGTGGCCGGCTGGATCCTGGAGCTGGATCGTGGCCAGGGCATCCCCTTCGAAGGCAACTACTCCCAGTGGCTGGAAGCCAAGGAAAAGCGCCTCGAACAGGAAGCCAAGGCCGAGGCCTCTCGCCAGAAGGCGATCAAGCACGAGCTCGAGTGGGTGCGCTCCAATGCCAAAGGCCGCCAGGCCAAGAGCAAGGCGCGTCTTAACCGTTTCGAGGAAATGCAGTCTGGCGATTTCCAGAAGCGCAACGAGACCAACGAGATCTATATTCCGCCTGGCCCGCGCCTCGGCGACAAGGTCATCGAATTCCACAATGTAACCAAGCGCTTCGACGACAAGCTGCTCTACGAAGACCTGAGTTTCACCATCCCCCAGGGTGCCATCGTCGGTATCGTCGGCGGCAACGGTGCCGGCAAGTCCACCCTGTTCAAGCTGATTCAGGGCAGCGAGTCACCGGACGCTGGCGAAGTGGTCAAGGGCGACACCGTCGATATCGCCTACGTCGAGCAGATGCGTGATGCCCTCGACGACAAGCAGACCGTGTGGGAGGCAGTGTCCGACGGACAGGACATCCTCAACATCAACGGTTACGAGGTGTCTTCTCGCGCCTACGTCGGTCGCTTCAACTTCAAGGGCAACGATCAGCAGAAGTTCCTGCGTGACCTGTCCGGCGGTGAGCGTGGCCGTCTGCAGCTGGCGCAGACACTCAAGCAGGGTGCCAACGTGCTGCTGCTTGACGAACCGTCCAACGACCTGGATATCGAGACCCTTCGCGCCCTGGAAGAAGCCCTGCTGGCCTTCCCTGGCTGCGCCATGGTGATCTCGCACGATCGCTGGTTCCTGGACCGCATCGCGACGCATATCCTGGCCTTCGAGGGCGACTCGCACGTTGAATTCTTCGATGGCAACTACACCGAGTACGAGGCGGACCACAAGAAGCGTGTCGGCGACGACACCCCGCACCGCATGAAGTACAAGCGCATCGACGCTTGATCTGACAGGTTGTTGACCTGACACCTCGACGCCACCGGTAGCTCCGGTGGCGTCGCTGTTTGTGACCGGCTCACGGCCTCTGCAACGCCCCCTGCCTTTAGCGCTCACTCCCCCTGAAACAGATAGCGCTTGCCAGCTCCCCCCTTCCGGCGCCATAAACGTCAGGGTAAATGCATCATTGCCTCGTCCTGACGCCGAGGTGATACCAAGGATCCGCCGGGACGCTTCCATGTCATCTGTCAGTCTGAATCCGGTGCGCCTGTTGCGTGCCTTCTACACCAGCATCGCCTATCTGCCGACACTATCTGCCTTGATCTATGGCGCACTCGGCCTGCTGGCATTGATGCCGCCCATCAGCGATACCTCCTTGCCCGACGTCATTCAGCGCTTGAGCCTGACCGCGCCAGGAAGTGCTCAATCGCTGCTGGCTGCGCTGCTGGGGGGCATGATCTCGCTGATGGTATTCAGTTTTTCGATGGTCATGTCCGTGCTCTCCCAGGCCGGCGGAAATTTCTCCCACAAGCTGGTCTTCGGCCTGGTGACCGAGCGCGCCAATCAGTGGGTGCTTGGCCACTATCTTGGCACCATCCTGTTCATCCTGATTCTGCTGATCGTCCCGGAGGTCGATGAAGGCGAGGCCGCCTGGCGCTCACTGGCTCTGTACCTGGCCTGCGCCATGGTCCTGCATTGCCTGGCACTGTTCGTCTACTTCATCCATAACGCCTCGCAGTCGATCCAGGTCGACGCTGTGATCTCCGGCCTGCATGCCGCCACCCAGCGCAGCATGGAGCGCAAGCGTCAGACCGAAGCCTCAGACCCCTGGCGGTATCTGCCCGCCAGCGCCCCCGCTCAGGGGTCGTGGCATCCCCTCAGGGCCCAGATGACCGGCTACGTGCAGAACGCCAATCTCGAGCGCCTGGCAGCGCTGGCGGAGAGCATCGGTGGCACCCTGCACCTCGATTTTCGCTTTGGCGACTATGTGGTGGAAGGCACGCCGATCATGATTCTGGAATGCGACGATGCGCCCAACGAGGAGTGGTGCAGCGAGGTGCTTGCCACGCTGACCTACCTCGACGGCGAATCCATTGATGAGCACTTCGTGCACGGCATGACCCAGATGATGGAGGTCGCCATCAAGGCGCTGTCACCGGGTATCAATGACCCTGGGACCGCCAGGCTCTGCCTGCATAGGATGACGGATCTGCTATGCCGCTACATGTCCTGGCAACCCGCCAACACCTTGGTCGATGCCCAGGGCAGGCGCAGGGTCTGCTGGCCGGTGGAACGCTTCGATAGCCTGCTGCATCGCCTCTTCGTGCCCCTGCTGCACTACGGAGCAAACGACCAGAGCATTCTCCTGGGGCTGCTCAAGTCATTGAAGTCGCTATCGCTGTTTGCAGAACCTCATCATCTCGAGACCCTGCAACTGATGACACAAAGAGTTGGCCAGGCGCTGGCTCATGACAGCGCCCACCGCATGGACCTGACGTTCGTTCTCGAGCGGCTGGATCAAGGGGCCCACCGCCTCGACATGGCCCCGGTTCGGGACCAGTTGACGGCGCGACTGCATGAGATTGCGTGAGGCGTGGGCTGCCGGCCAGGGGCTCTGCCAGGACTAGCCTGCCTATCGAATCAGTAGATCTTGGCCTCGCCCCTGGGCCTGGTCTTGAAACGTCGATGCATCCACAGATATTGCTCCGGGTGACGGCGAATCGCCTGTTCGATCACCTGATTGATCCGGGCCGCATCGGCAACTTCATCTCCGCTGGGAAAGTTATCCAGCGGTGGCAGGTATTCCAGACTGTAGGTCCGGTCGTCGGGATTGCGATGGAAGATCAGCGGCATCACCGGCGCCCCGGTCATCTTGGCGATCTTGGCGGTCAACTTGATCGACGCCGCCTCGACGCCAAAGAAGGGAGCAAACACGCTGGCATCGCGGCCGAAATCCTGATCAGGGCTGTACCAGACGTGGTGCCCCGTCTTGATCCGACGCACCACGCCACGCAAGTCATGGCGGTCGATGGCGGTGCCAAAGATGCCGTTGCGCGCCCGGGTCATGAAGCGTTCGAATACCGGGTTGTCATGGGGACGGTAGACCACATCGGCGGGGAAAAACAGCGAGTGCAGGGCACCGCCAAGATCCAGCGTGGAAAAGTGAATGCCGATGATCAGCGCGCCCTTCCCCGCCTCCTCGACCCGAGCCATATGCTGCTGGCCCTTGAATGTCACGCGGTGTCGCAGGTGCTCGGGATCGCGACACCAGCCCGTCGCGGTCTCGAAGATGCCGATACCGTTGGCCATGAAGCTGTCCTTGACCAGGCGGGCCTGGGCCGCCTCGTCCAGCTCGGGAAAGCACAGACGAATATTGGTCTCGGTGATCTGTCGACGGCGCTTGGCAAAGCGCCAGGCGGCAAGCCCCGTCAGGCGCCCAAGCCCGAGCTTGACCCGCCAAGGCAGCCAGGCACTGACACGCATGCCGGCAATCGCCAGGTAAGTCGGCCAGTAGCGGGGCTGGGTCCAGTAGCGTGGCTTGGTCGATGTGTCCTCTGACATGCGATCCCTCGTCGGTCGGTCCAGGCGACCAACGGAGGCAGGCCGTCAGTCGATATGGCCGCCATTGTAACGCCTGGGCACCCTGGGCAGCACCCCGGTCAGCAAGGTATAGCTGATGGTATCGCAGTAGGTCGCGACCTCATCCACGGAGAGCACAGTACCCGCCTGGCTGCGCCCCCACAGCACCACCTCGCTGCCGATATCGGCCTGAGGCATGTCGGTGAGGTCCACGGTCATCATGTCCATGGATACCTTGCCCGCCAGACGACAGCGTTGACCATCGACCAGCACAGGGGTGCCATCTACCGCGTGTCGGTCGTAGCCATCACCGTAGCCGCAGGCCACCACACCGATGCGAGTCGGCGCAGAAGTGACAAAGCGGCCGCCGTAGCCAACCGGTTCACCTGCGGCAAGTTCGCGCACCGCGATGATCTCGCTGCGCAGCGTCATGACCGGAGACAGCTGCTGGCTGGCGTCATTGGCCTGTTCGAGGGGATCGGAACCATACAGCATCACCCCCGGCCGGTTGATCGCCCCGTGGGCCTCGACGTGGGCCAGAATGCTGGGAGAGTTGGCCACGCACAGCGGAGCATCAAGCTGTTCCGCGAGCGCCATGATGATCTCTCGCTGCTGCGCGAAGTAGCGGTCGTCGCGACTGTCGGCGGTGGCAAAGTGGCTCATCAGATGCAGGTCCCTCACCACTTCAGGTGCCGCCTTGAGCGCCTTCCACACGGCGGCGGCGCGGTCGGGAGAAAAGCCGAGCCGATGCATGCCGGAGTCCACCTTCAGCCAGGTCATGACCGGCCTGGCCGGCCGCCAGGCCAGCACCGCTTCGAGCTGCCAGTCACTGTGAATGGCCATACCCAGCTCCAGCGACTCCACCAGCGCCAGCTCATCGGCGCTGAAGATTCCCTCGAGCAGCACGATAGGCTCGCGAATACCGGCCTCACGCAGTGCCATGGCCTCCTCGATCGCCGCCACAGCGAACATCGGCGCCAGGCCCGCCAGCGCCTTGGCACAGGTCACCGCCCCGTGACCATAGGCATCCGCCTTGAGCACCGCCACACTCAGGCTGTCGGGAGCAAGCCCGGCCGCCAAACGGTAGTTATGACGCAAGGCGTCCAGGTCGATATGGGCGATGAGCGGGCGGGACATGGGGGCTCCGATGACAGGATTCAGGGATGGTTCGCCACCACATTATGCTCGATACTCGGAGCCATTTCATGGCATTAAACGCCATTAAATCCTGTGTACCTAGCTGTTCTTTCTCAACAAATAGAGCTCTTTAGAAAAATCCCATAAAAAACGCCGGGAGTGCATCCGGAGTGATCCAGAGCAGCGCCCGGCGCTTGAGCAAGTCGGTTGATGTTTCCACGCCGCACTGGCGTTCACTGAGCGATCTCTTCGCTCAACCGCCGTCCATCCGGCGGCGTCAAGCGACTCGGCTTACTCGAAGATGGCGTCCAGGGACAGGCCCTGCTTGTCGAGCATGCGACGCAGCTTCTTGAGTGCCTCGACCTGAATCTGGCGCACTCGCTCCCGGGTCAGGCCAATCTCTTCACCGACCTGCTCCAGGGTTGCCGCCTCGTGCCCGCGCAGGCCAAAGCGACGTACCACGACCTCGCACTGTTTCTCGGTCAGCTCGGCCAGCCAATGATCGACGTGGGCCTTGACGTCGCCATCCACCAGTGTCGACTCGGGCCCCTGATCGTTGTCATCGGTCAGGGTCTCGATCAAGGGCTTGTCGCTCTCGCCGCCCATCGGGTAGTCGACCGAGGATACGCGCTCGTTAAGCCCCATCATCTTCTTGACCGTATCCACCGGCTTGTCCAGATGCTCGGCGATCTCTTCGGCGGTCGCCTCGTGATCCAGCTTCTGGGTCAGCTCACGGGCCGCGCGCAGGTAGATATTGAGTTCCTTGACCACGTGGATGGGCAAGCGAATCGTGCGGGTCTGGTTCATCAGTGCCCGCTCGATGGTCTGGCGAATCCACCAGGTGGCATAGGTCGAGAAACGAAAGCCACGCTCGGGGTCAAACTTCTCGACAGCGCGAATCAGACCGAGGTTGCCCTCTTCGATCAGGTCGAGCAGCGTCAGCCCACGGTTGAGGTAGCGGCGCGCGATCTTGACGACCAGGCGCAGGTTGGACTCGATCATGCGAGCCCGTCCCTGGGGGTCTCCCTTGCGCGCCAATCGCCCGAAATAGACCTCTTCCTCGGGCGTCAGCAGCGGGGAGAACCCGATCTCGTTCAGATAGATCTGGGTGGCATCCAGACTCTGGCGCGCGTAGCGATCCTCACGGCCCAGAGCCTTCTCGAAGGCCTCGGAATCGTCATCGGCGTCCTCGATGTCATCGGCCTCGTCTGTCACATCCTCGACAGCGTCATCATCGGCCTCGTCTACGGTATCGAGGTTCACATCCTGAAGGTCCCGTTCAAGCATGCTCATCGTATAACTACCCCGTGGTTGCGACCCGGCGTTGTCGTGAACCTCCACGATCAACGCCAAAGATTATTATTGTGTGACGCTCATCCGGGAGAAACGTGGAGTTTCTCAACGGGAAGGAAGATATTTCGTCGGATCCTGTGGCTGGCCATCCTTGCGCACTTCAAAGTGCAGGCGAACATCCTCGGCGTCGCTGTCTCCCATGGTGGCGATCACCTGACCGGCCTCGACGACGTCATTCTCGCTGACCTTCAGGCTGTCGTTATGGGCGTAAGCACTGAGATATTCGTCGTTGTGCTTGAGCAGAATGAGCTTTCCATAGCCCCTTACACCGCTGCCCGCGTAGACCACCTTGCCTGGACCCGCCGCTCTGACAGGTTGCCCCTTTTGACCGCCGATATCAATGCCAGCGGTGATGCTGGAACTTTCGCCAAATTGGCTGACCACCTGGCCATCGGCAGGCCACTGCCAGGGCACCTCGTCCACTGGCGTGTAGGTACGCGTGGTGCTGGCTGAAGCGCTACCGGAGCCGCTGCTGGACGCTTCCTCGGAGGCGGCTTGAGCAGTGCTGGAATCCGCTTCATTGGCCGAGCCAGATTGTGCAGATTCGCTATTTTCAGACATCTCACGCGCCTCTTCATCGGCGGCGGCCACCACCGACTCCTCGGCCTCGCGTCTGGCCCGCTCGGCCTGGTCACTGTCGCTCAGGCCTTCGGCGCCGGGGCTGTCATAGTCATACACAGGACCCGGGCTGCCAGCGCTGGCACCCGCCACACCGGCAGCGCCCTGAACGGCCGCTGACGATACCTGCTCAGCGTCATTGCTGACCGTTTCCGTGCTGCCGTCCGGCAACAGCCATTCGAGATCTTCACCGGAGGGCTGGCTGGTCGGAGTGGATTGGCCCAATGGTGTGGCCACGGCGCCCTCGTTAGCGCTGGCGACAGCACCGGTGGCCGCCATGCCTCCTGCCTGGGAGCCATCGGCGGACAGGCGCAGCGTCTGGCCGACGTCGATCCGATAGGGCGGTGTGATGTTATTGAGACGTGCCAGCTCACGGAAATCCATGTCATGCCGCCAGGCGATACCGTAGAGCGTGTCGCCGGACTGCACGGTGTACTGGGCCGGCACCTGGGCCGCTCTGGCCGAGGACAGGTCCTGGACCTGAACCGGTTGACTGGCACCCTGCTGATTGGCACAGCCTGCCAGGGCCAAAGCCAGGCTGGAGATGACGAAAATCTTGTGCATCGTGTGATGTCTCCTTGTCGGCAGTCCGCTAGTGGCGGCCGGCGATAGTGTCTTTGCGAGTGGCTGAGGTGTCTCCGACCCTGGCGACGATGATCACCAGCAGCATGCCGAAGATCGCCAGCGCGGTCACCCCCACCAACTGCGCGGAGTCTCCGGTAACCGCAGAATAATCCCAGGGCGCCAGATAGCGGTAGTCCAGCGGTATGACCTGGCCATCGGATCCCAGCTGATAGCGGGTCAGCTCGCGCCACGGCCACAGAATCGGCAGTGAACCCACGATAAATCCTACCAGCAGTTGCAGCGTGGCCGTGTGATGACGTTGCAGCAGCCAGGACAGGACACGGGAAAAGGTGAACAGGCCAATCAGACAGCCCAATGCGAACAGACCCAGCAGCGGAATGTCGAATCCGCGTATCCCCTGCATCACGACATCGTAGAGGCCCATGCTCAGCAGCAGGAAGCTACCGGAAACCCCGGGTAACAGCATGGCGCTGATGGCGATGGCACCGCCCACGATCAGCACCAGCGCCGGCGTGCCCAAGGCATTGACCAGCGGCATCAGCGACGGCAGAGCCTGGGCCAACACCAGCCCGAGCGCCAGCGGCAAGATGTGCCACCAGCGCCAGTCGGCAGGGTGCTTGCCCACCACCAGCGCGGAGGCCGCGACCAAGCCAAAGAAGAAGCCATTAAGCAACAGCGGGTGCGCGTCCAGCAGCCATACCACCAGGTGGGCCACGGTGATCAGGCTGGCCAGGATGCCCGCCATCAGCGGAAGCAGGAAGCTCAGGTTGAGATGAACCACCAGCCCCTTGAGGCCACCGCTACGCAGCGCACCGAAAGCGCTCGGGCCGAAACGCTTGATGGTGTGGATCAGTTCTTCATAGATACCGGTGACGAAGGCAATCGTGCCCCCCGAGACTCCCGGTACGGCATCTGCCGCCCCCATTCCCGCCCCTCGCAGGAACAGGCCAAGCGAATGTTTCAACGAATCACTCCTTCCAATAAGGGCACGAAGCGCACCGGCTCCAACCGTTCGTATTCATAGCGTTCTCCATGGCGGCGCACCCGCGTCAGCCACTGCTGTCCGTCCTGCCCCTCCAACGGAGCGATCAGTACCCCCTGATCGACCAGCTGTGACAGCAAGGGCTCCGGCAATTCGCTGGCACAGGCGGTCAACAGGATGACATCAAAAGGGGCCGCTTCCGGCCAGCCATGCCCACCGTCGGCCAACCGCAGCCTGGCGTTGTGGGCTTTCAGCAGGCGCAGCCGGGATGCCGCCACGCGATGCAGAGCATTGATCCTCTCCACCGACCAGAGTTCCTCGACCAGGCGCGCCAGGATCAAGGTCTGGTATCCCGATCCGGTACCTACCTCGAGCACCCGCCGGGGAGACTCCTGCAGCACCAGCTCGCTCATGCGCCCGACAATCCATGGTTGGGACAGAGTCTGACCGTGACCGATGGGTAGCGCCGTGTCCTCGTAGGCGCGGTGCGACAGCGCTTCATCAAGGAAAAGATGACGCGGCTCGCTGGCCATCACTTCCAGCACCTGGGATGCACACACCCCTTGATCGCGAAGCCGCTGGACCATCCGGTCCCGCGTTCGCTGGGAGGTCATGCCGACGCCTTTGAGATCAGGTGAGCGCATCAAGCCAATCCTGCACATCGTTGCGCGCGGCGTGGCGCGTCAGGTCGGTCTGCAGCGGGGTAATGGACACGTAGCCCTGCGCCACGGCAGCAAAGTCGGTGTCATCGGCATCGTCTGCGTTGTCCCCGACAGGAGCAATCCAGTAGCGCACGCGGCCGCGGGGGTCTCGCGCCTCGATGGGACGCTCGGCGGGTCCACGATAGCCCATGCGGGTTACCCGGAAACCCTTGATCTCCTCCCATGGGAGATCAGGCACATTGACATTCAGCAAGCTGCGAGGCGGCAGAGACAGCTGCTCGAGCCCTCCCACCAGACTCGCCGCGACCCTTCCCGCAGTGGCAAAGTGGTGCTCGCCGACCAGCGACATGGCGATCGCCGTCATGCCGAGGTTTCTGCCTTCCATGGCGGCGGCCACCGTGCCCGAGTAGAGCACGTCATCGCCAAGGTTTCCGCCATGATTGATGCCGGAAATGACCAGATCCGGCGTCTCGTCCCACACCCCATTGGCGCCAAGATAGACGCAATCGGCGGGGGTCCCGTCGACGCTGTAGAACCCATCATGGGTCGGGGTCAGCGACAGCGGCCGCGACAGCGTCAGCGAGTTGCTGGCTCCACTGCGATCACGGTCAGGGGCCACGACCCTGAGCCTGGCGTAGGGCACCAGCGCGTCATGCAGCGCCTTCAGGCCCGGCGCGTGGACGCCGTCATCGTTCGATAGCAGCAGTCGCCTCATGGGGTATCTCCTTGTTCGTCAGCGATGTTCCGCCCACCTGTGGTGGCCTCTGACGCAGTGCGAAACTGCAGGCTCGGATGGGTCATCAACTCGCGCAACACGGCGGTGGCAAAGGCACCGGCGGGTAGCCGAAAGCTCAACCACACGGCCTCCCCTTCCCGAACCAGGCTGGCCTCACCAAGCATCACCCGCAAGGCCCTGCGCGATGCCTGCACACCCGCCTTCTCCAGGCCCTGACACAGTGCGGGGGCGGCGCCAAGCACGTCCTTCTCCCACGCGCCGGCATCGGCCCGGGCGCGGCTTCCGCCGCGGCCCCACAGCACTGCAGTAGGGTGAATGTCACCCTGGGCGAGCCGCAGGGACAGGTCATCATCCGACGGCCCCTCGCCTGTACCTGAGTCGGCGCTCGCGGCGTGGCTGCCTGCTGGCGCGCTGTCTGCTGACGTGGCTGAGAGCGCTTCGCTGGCGCCGACCTCGAACAGACTGCGGCTGCCTTCCAGCATCATCACGTCACCCGAGAGAACCTGACGCCACTCTCCCCGGCGCAGTCGTTCGGCGAGCTGGGCGTTGAACAGGTAGCTGCGCGCGGCGGACAGCAGCATGCCATCGCGATCATCACGCTTGCGCCAGCCTCGCGCCAGCACCGCCACGGCGCGGCTGAGGTTACGTCCCTCTGGACCAAAGCGCTGCGGGCCAAAGTAGTTGGGCACGCCATCCTTGATGACCGCGTCAAAGCGCGCCGCCAGCTGTGTATCGTGCACCACCGGCCCCGTCACCTTCAGTCGAAACCGGTTGCCGCGATGCACGCCACGCTTGAGCTTGCGCGGGTGACGGGCGCGCGCTTCCACCTGGTAGCCCTCGGCGGCCAGGCGCGCTTCCAGGTCGGCAGGAGCCTCCTTGCCGGGCAGGTGCACCGAGAACCACTGGCGTGTCACCGCCACCCGGTCCTTCATGCCGGCATACCCCACGTCACGGCGAGTGACGCCGCATAGATGGGCCAGGGACGAGGCGACCCGGGAGGTGGTGGCATCACGCTTGGCGATCCACAGCCAGAGATGTTCCCCCTGCCCTTCCGGCGCAAAGCCCAGGTCTTCCTCGACCAGGAAGTCGTCCGGCGTCTGCCGGTACTCACCCGGCTGGGGTGCACCCAGGCGATCATCCAGATAACGAGGCCACTGCGGCGGCCAGACAATGGCGTCGGTCATGGACGCTCCTGTCCCTGAGCCCGCTCCCGCTCTCCCTGCTGGTCGATACCGACCGCCTCGATCGCGGACAGCAGCACCACCGCGTCGGCGGCGATGCCCTCGCCCCGGCCGGTAAAGCCAAGGCGCTCTGTCGTGGTGGCCTTGACGTTGACGGCGGCGAGATCGACTTTCAGGTCTTCCGCCAAGTGCCCCCGCATGGCCAGGAGATGAGGCGCCATCTTGGGCGCCTGAGCCATCAAGGTGGCATCCAGGTTGGCCACCTGATATCCCGCTGCGGTCACTTCCTGCATCACGCGCCGGAGCAGGTCGCGACTGTCGGCACCCTTCCAGGCCGGATCGGTATCGGGAAACAGGTGGCCAATATCTCCCAGCGCACAGGCTCCGAGCAGCGCATCACTGACGGCATGGAGCAGCACGTCCCCATCGGAGTGAGCGACAAAGCCGTGGGCAAACGGCAGGCGCACGCCTCCGATCATCAGATGGTCGCCGTCGCCAAAGCGATGTACGTCAAATCCGTGGCCTATCCGCAAAGGCAGTAGCATAGTCGATGAGTCTCTTACGTTTCCCGCGGCGCGCCCGCGCTGGAGAGCAACAGCTCTGCCAGACGCAGGTCCTCGGGATGGGTGATCTTGATGTTGTCGCGGCGTCCTGACACCAGCCGGGGCGAGAGGCCCAGCGCTTCCACCGCCGAAGCCTCATCGGTGATGCGCGCAACGCCGATGCCATCGGCGGACAGCGCCTGCCCCAGCGCGCGTTGCAACAGCGCAAAACGAAAGGCCTGCGGCGTCTGGGCTTGCCACAGGCCGCGACGATCCTCGGTGCCGGCGATGTGTCCCTGACCATTGTCACGCTTGATGGTATCCGCCACCGGCGAGGCCAGCAGGGCACCCTCCGTAGCCTCCAGTGCCGCCTGATACAGATGCTTCAGGTCCTCGCTGCTGACACAGGGACGGGCCACGTCATGCACCATCACCAGGTCATCCGGCTGGCACTGGGTCTGGATCGCTGTCAGCGCATTGACCACGCTGTGCACCCGCTCGGCACCACCTGGGACACGCTGCCAGTGTGGAAACGGCACCAGCGCTGGGTCGAACCAGGCATCCTCCGGCGACAGGCAAAGACACAGGTGGGCATCGGGAAAGGCCTGATACAGGCGTTCAAGGGTATGCGCCATGACCGGACGCCCGGCCACCTCCCGGTATTGCTTGGGCATATCGCCCCCGACTCGGCGCCCGACGCCGGCGGCTGGCACGATCAACCACAGTCGTGGACCGGCAGCACTCATTGGCTACTCGCTCCCTGCCCGCTGCCTGGCTCAGGCTGGGGAGACGGCGCGACGTCCGTCTCGACCCCGGGCACCCAGAAGAACTGCTCGTCGGTGCGCACCATCCCGACATCGCTGCGCGCACGCTCCTCGATGGCATCCAGACCGGTCTTGAGGTCCACCACCTCGGCGCTCAGCCGCGAGTTACGGTCACGCAGCGGCTGATTCTGGGCTTCCAGTGCTTCCACACGCCCGCTGACTTCATTCATTTCCATGACACCACCCTGGCCCAGCCACAGTCGATACTGAAGCAGGGCGAGCAGTGCCAGCAGCACTATCGCCAAGGTCTTGAGCATGAGGGTACCGTCGACATTCGATTCGGCGCCTAGTATGCCATCGCCCGCCCATCCGGGGCGAGCCGCAGGGCCATCCAGAGCGTGCGGCGGCTATCCTAGGTTCGATGTCGCCACAACACACCGCGGCCACAACCGCTCGCTACCGCAGCAGACGGATATGACAGGGAGTCGATATGCCAGGGTGCCGATATGCCAGGGTGCCGATACGACAGCGGCCGCCATATCATGGCGGCCGCTGGGTCACGGGTCCGACGACTGCTGCATCCGACTACCGTTACAGCTGAAACGGCATGCGGAAGGTCAAGCTGATGTCCGAGGCATCATCGGTCATGCCGATGCCCAGGTTGGTGACCACCGAGGTGGAGTCGGTCATGGCGTAGGTACCACCAATATTGAACACACCGATGTTGGCATCACTGCCGATGACGTCGGTCTTGCGACCGCCTTCCGGGGTAATCTCGGTCTTGCGGATGTACTCATGTGAATACGACAGCGCTAGGCTCAAGCGCTCATTCAAGGCGAACGCCGTACCAAAGCCCGCGCTAATGCTGTCTCCCAGGTCCACATCGGCCTTCTGGTCTCCCTGCCCCGCCGATATGTCGTCGAACTCTTCCTCGATATTGTAGGTGTACCCCAGGTTGGCAAAGACGATGGCGGGATCCAAGGTCTTCAATACCGAGACCCCAGCCGTTACGCCCCAGACCCCGTTACCGGTAGGCAACTCCTTGGGCACCGAGAGGTTATCCGCGGCATCCACCTGCCTGATCTCGATCCCGTAGGGGTCCTTGCCGGTCGGTGCGCGCACGCCGAGACTCACTACCACGTCGGGACGCTCCGTGGTCTCGGGCAGCAGGCGATAGGACAGACTCGCCGAAATGTCACCCAATCCGGCCTCGTCGACATCGGCCTCGACATTCTGTTCGGTGGAAAACTCACCACCGATGGACTGGATGGTGGTCGTCCGATAGACGAAGGGCACGTTGATGCTGGCCTCCAGCCTGTCGGTCAAACCATAGCGGGTATTGATATCCAGCGTGGTGATATGGGTCTCGACATTATCCAGATTGAGCTCGCCGAGGAAGATCGCATCGAGGGCCAGAAAGCCGCGCAGGGCCAGGCTGTCGCGATCGGAGTAGGTATAGGTGATGCCCGGCTCGATGGTCAGTCGGTCCGAGAACAGCGCGTGTTCCTCACGGAAGATATCCTGCACGCTGCGCGAGGCTTCCTGAGACTCCAGCGCCTGCTGCTGCTCGGCACCCACGGTCTGCTGGGCGAAAACCGGTGTCGCGGCACCGGCAAGCAAAAGGCCCGCCAGGGGCGGGCAGAGCGTCCTGTTGATGACGATATTCACGTCGTTCTCCTTGTCCCCGAAATGGTCGCTTGTCGTTCTTCACTCTTTCTCGAGGGGCTACCTGCAACCGGTCGTCTGGCGCGCCCGTCAGGGGGAGGCCTGGCCCACCTGCATGCCAGTACCAGCGTGCCTCCCGTGCTCCTCTCCCGGCAGGAGTTCCCTGTCACCCCTGCTCAAGCGTAGTTAATGCGTACGTTAAAAGAGTCTGAAATACCGTGATTCGGGCATTTATTGTCAACGCAAGGCGGCAGCCGCCTTGATTCCACTCAGCATGCCGGGCACCGCACGGTCCCCCACGCCGGACTGATTGCCCATATACAGCTGCAGTCGAGTGAGGTTGCGCACCTGCTGCAGACTGCTGGACAGCTGAATTGCCTGACTGAGCCCATTGCCCGGCACGATGGCCTGGCGAATGGTGCCCATGCCCGGCATGTCGATGGACACGCTCATGTCGTTGCCCACCGCGGACACCGCGATGGTGCTGCCAGCGACCTGACGGGTTCGGGTACCTCCTGCATCTGCGCTACTGGTGCTGAAGCTGGAGGCATCCAGCACATCGATCACCAGGTCATTGGCCGCCACGTTGAAGTCACCGCCGGCCTGGATCGACTGCACGACCCCGGAGGCATTGGCGGTCCCCTGGTCGACCACCCGGGCGCCATTGCCAAGTCGCGCCAGACCCGCTCGGCTTTCCACGACGGTGATCGTGGGTTCAAAGCTGACGCGGGGCTGCTGCCGGCTAAGATCACCCAACATGCGAGCGCCCGCGGCCAGCTGGTCACCGGCGGCGGTGCGCCACTCACTGACCATCTGCACGCCAAAGAACATCAGCCTCCCCTTGTCGGCAAAGCGGCCTCGCTGCACGCCGAGCTCGTTATCCGAAAGCTGGCGTGCACTGGCGAAGCCTTCAAAGGTGGTGAAATCGGTGGTAGCGGCCTGGGCCGCCGGTATCGACAGGGACAACGCCAGCGCCAACAGCATGGCGCCCCTGCCTGCCCCTGTTCCCTTGTCCTGTCCCATCATGTTCGTGCCCCCTGATCGACGGCGCCTCACCACGCCGCAGAGCCTTGCCGCTTTGTGATCGTTGTTGTCAGAACAGCTCGGCGTGACGGAAACCGAAGTCGATCATCTGTTCGCGTGATACGGGAGAAAACACGTCCTTCATACGATGCGCCGTCAACGGCTGGCGCGGATCCAGCAAGGCGGTATAGCGGTCGAAACCGTCTCCCACCACCGCGAAAATGATGTTGTTCCAGGCGGCCAGGAAGTCGTCACGGGTCATTACCCGATTGCCCAACGCCGGATCGCCGATATAGACGCGATCCCCGCTGGCCTTCTTCATGACCACGAAGTGTCTGTATCCGTTGAGGTCCAAAAGGACGATCACCGGTATCGATACCTGGTCCAGGGTGTCGCCATCGACTTCATAGCCGCGGCCCCTGAGACCCAGCGTCTCGACATAGTTCTTGAGATCCAGCAGAGAGAAGCCCTGCTGCTGCACCAGCTCCAGATCGGCCACCTCAAGCATGCCCGCCAGGACATCGTGCTCGGTGGTATCGGACATCTGGTAGGCGTACTTGAGAAGCGTGGCCAGTGACGCGGCACCGCAGGAAAAGTCGGTGCGCTGCTCCACCAGGTTCTCGTAGCGACGTTCACGGATGGACTGGACGTCCTTGTTGATCACCGTCCCCGGCACAATGCCGCCCAGGCGGATGGTGGCGGCGTGCCCGTCGAGGGCGGGCAGTGCCAGGCCAAGGGCGATTGCCGTGGCCAGCGACCAGCGTGGCAGCGTCATGGTCGGTCTCCCTTCGTGCTGAACGTCGTGGTGAAAGAACCCCGGCCCGCAAGGGCCGGGGAGTATCATGCAAGTGGTACTGACTTACTCGGGAGTACCACCCATGCTGGAGGCAATGGACAGCGAGTTGCGCTGCATATTGCCGCCGCCTGCGGCGATGTTGACGCCGATGTTGCCGGTGGCCCCGGCCAGGGCGTTAGTGCCGAGAGAGGCGTTGTTTTCCTGGTAGACCAGGCGCTGGCGTGTATCGATGCTGAAGCCAGCGGAGACGCCACCCAGGCTGATCCGGCCGCGCTCGCGGAAGCTCAGGGAGCCGCTTTCCTCACCCTCGAACTTGCCTTCGTTCTTCAGGCCGCCAACGGTCGGACCATTGTCGTCGAAGTCGATGTGGCCCCACAGCACCTCACCACCAGAGTGTCCAGCGCCGCCCTGCCAGATTTCCGGATAGACGTCGTTGGTCTGGGCCCAGTCGCCTTCATAGGAACCGCGACCGCCACCCACATAGCCACCGCGCAGCGCGGTCTTCTCGAGATAGGCAGAGGTGTTGGTCAGGGTCACGACCTGGCCGCCTGTCATAGAAGTGTTGCCAAAGCTGGCCTGGACGCCACCGGATGTGGCATCGGCGCTGCCGCTGGCAGTGTTGACCGACGCGGCCAGACTGTTGTGCTGGGCGTTGCCGATACCGGCGGCCACGTTGACACCCACATTACCGCTGGCATTACGCAGCGCGTTGGTGCCCATGCGTGCATTGTTCGGGCTGCCGCTGATGTCGGTGGCGTTGTTGGAGGCGGACTGGAAGGAGAACGACGCAGACTGGCCGAACACGGTGGCGGCGTCAGAAGATGACAGCGCTGCATCGTTGGCCTGCTGGTTGTTGTCACCGGCCGCCACGTTGACGCCGACGTTACCCGAGGCGCCCTGGAGAGCACCGCTGCCCAGGGTGGCATTGTTCTTGGTCAGGCTCTGAGACGCTTCGTTGTCGTCGCTGAACTGCTTGCTATCCACGGTCGCGCCAGAGTAGTTGGGATCATAGAAGATCGACCCGCCCAGGGCGCCCAGGCGCTTGTAGGTGTGGGAGTCGTTCTTGATATGAACGTCGTAGCGGTTGTTGACGTCGGAATCCATGTAGGAATCGGTGTCGAAACGGTTTTCCGCCATTGCCGCGGGCGCGGCCAGAAGTGCAGAGATGGCCAGAGCGAGCGGAGCTTTTTGGAAAGTTTTCATGGTCGTTCTCCTGAATGAACCGTACTGCCTATTCACTGCTGTTATTGACGTCACCCTTTGCTTCGTATCTTGACGCTATCTGTCAAAGCGAAAGCTGAAGCTATTGCGAGTGGCGTTCCCCGTGCCGGCTGACTGGTTGACTTGAATCACCCCTCTGGCCCCCGCAAAACTGCTCTCGTCAATGTCGAGATTGCGGATCACGCCGTTGGAGTCACTGCCGTTCCCCCCGTTCAGCCCCTGCCTTGGTGCCAGCACCTGTTGCAGACTGTCGTCGCTCAGGCCGCTGACCGTGCTCCCCAGAGCCATGCCGAAGCTGTTGCTCTGAAGGTTGCCTACTCCCGCCGTCTGGTTGACGGACATCCATCCGGAAGATTGCCCAAAGGCGCCTTCTCTGATGGCCGTCCCTACCTCCATGTCGGCGAGTCGCTCGTCGATGCGCACCTGCTGCACCAGACGATTGTTGATCGTGGCAGCGTCACCGATCGCCAGTGCACCGCTGCTGGATTGAAGATTCTGACTACCGGCGGCCAGATTGGCCGACGCCACACCGCTGACACCGCTGAGCGCCTGTCCACTGATGACGCTGCTGTTTCTCAGCACCCCCAGGTCTTGTCCCCTGGCCGAATCCGGGCTGACCATCACCAGCCCCAGGGCCGTGGCGAACATCACCACCCGTGTCAGCCGCAGCGGTATGGAGGACAACGCTGACATCTCGGCTGAGGCGTCCATCGCAGGCTTTAGTTGTTGAGTCAGCATGCTCAGCGCCTCCCGCCGGTCAGGGGCGCCAGCGCCCCGGTCACGGTGTTGGCGATACCTGAGGTGGCTCCGATCACGCTGCCACCGGTGGATCCGCCGCCCACGGATGTCGCCACTCGATTGCTCGAGCCGACGCCGCCACTGCCAAGATGGGTGCCGGTGCCGAGGGCGCGGTGCATCTGGTTCATGCCTTGCCCGACGCCGGCACTGATGCTCGCGGCCCGGGTATCGTCGAGAACGATGGCGGTGACGCCTCCCATACGGCTGTGGACGCTACCGGTCGCGCTGCGCGCCATATTGCTGCTGCGCATCAGGTCAGCCCGCGCTCGGATAGGGCCGCTCTCGCGATTGACGTATCCGAAGGGTGCTGTCTCGACTTCTCGCAGCACGATGATTTCACCCGGCTGGACCCCAGGGCGTAGCTCGGCAGCCTGACTCTGACCGGTCCCCACACCGGTCAGAGCCGCCACTGCTGCAGCTGCCAGCATCAGACGCCACTGGCAGGCCACGGCCACGCCGCCCCCTTGCCCTGCTTCCATCCCCTGCCCTTCGTTGACTTTCAGGTGTCCCATGGTGATCACCAGTCCCGTTGCGTAGTGACGGTGGCGCTCTGCCGGTTGTTCAGGCCGTTGGCGACACGATGGCTGCTATCGCCGCCACCGCCCCCTGCGCCGCGCCCTGGACGCTCGTCCCAAAGAATGACGCCGTCAGCGTCTATTGCTGTGTCGGGAACAAAGCGTCCGCGAATCTGGTCCAGCGCTCCGTCATTGACGATGTGCTGTTCTATCGGAGTGGCGAATACCTGGGTCGCATCCGTCAGCGAGTTGTCGGACTGGGCCTGACCTGCCGCGGCTAGGGCAGCGGTCGCAATGATCGCGCTGGCTACGCAGCGAAACTGAATTCGGCCTTTCGCGATCATCTGGTTCATGTCGGCATCTCCTGCGGATGTTGATCCCTGCGCCCCTTTGCTCCTCGCCAAGTACAGAGCAAACGGCGTGCCAACTTTTAAGCCGTTGATATTTAATAACTTTTATTTTCCACGCTGTCGGAAACTGTTAACTGGCTGATACAACGAGCCGAGACACCACCTGAAGGACCTGCACAAAATGAGATTTAATCCATTGTTTTTAAATGGATTTAAAGGATAAGTAACAGGACTGGTACAGCCTTGGGCGCGACCGAGCTCGCCGAAGCCAAACGCCAGGAGCTGAACAGGAAGGAAGTGCACGCGAACCCGCACAAATCGTAGGTTTCAGCGCACAGGAAAAAAAATCGACACACCGGTGAACAGGCTGTTGGCATGCGTTACGCCGACGTCGCCCCCGCGTCAGCAAGGGTGTACTCATGGGCAGGCGATATGCTGGCCAATGCCTTCCGAGAACCAAAAGCCATCGACAGGTGACTGTTTTTATTGAATGAAAAAAGAATCGAAGGACATGAGGCGGGATGCAATTATGCTGTTTCACTCACGATACAGTTTCTGTTTCGAGCCCCTTCAGGCTCACTTCAGCTCACTGCATGGCTTTCACTACTTGGCTTTCACTGTCTGGTTTTCACTAGCAGGTTTTCACTACCTGGCTGCCATTGGACGGCCTTCACTTCGCGACCTCCACCTGGGGGTCAGTATCAGCAGGTCAACCTCAGGAGAAAGTGACTTGCCAGACACGCAAAGGCCCCGCCAACGCGGGGCCTTGCAGGGTATTGGCCCTGAGCCAGTGTCACCCTTGAACGCCGAGACAGTCATGTCGGCGCGGGGCATGGGAAAACGGCTAGAGAGCGCTTGTTTGGCCTCACTGTCCACCGACATGGGGGTTGAGCAGGCCTCAAGGAATCGACAGCTTCAGGCGAGAAAAGGGGCACCGCCTCCCTAAGAGAAGGCGGCCTCCTGGGGCGGGGTTCGGGAAATACCGTGCTTGTCGAGCAGGCGATAGATCGTCACTCGAGAGACTCCCAGCTCCTTGGCCGCGGCATTGACCCGGTACTTGTTGCGCCCCAGCGCCGAGAGCAGGGCATCCCGCTCGGCTTCTTCACGCACCTCTTCCAGGGTCATCTGGTGCCTGTTCAGGCCGCGACGCTCGATCCCGAGATCTTCCGGCTGAATCAGCCGGTTTTCACACATCACCATGGCCCGCCGCACCCGGTTGATCAGCTCACGCACATTGCCCGGCCAGTGGTAGCGCTGCATCACCGACAGCGCCTCGCGGGAAAAGCCTTTCAGACAGGAGGCCTTTTCGCTGGAAAAGCGTTCGAAGAAGAACCGCGCCAGGATCTCGATATCTTCGGAGTGCTCCCGCAGCGCAGGCACCTTGACCTGGAGCACGTTAAGACGGTGGTAGAGGTCCTCGCGAAAGCGCCCCTCCTTGACCGCCAGGTCCAGATTGACATGGGTCGCCGCTACGATGCGCACATCCACGGGGATATCGTCGAGTCCCCCGACACGCTGGATGCAACGCATCTCCAGAAATCTCAACAAGTTGACCTGCAGCTCCAAGGGCAAGTCGCCAATCTCATCGAGAAACAGGGTGCCCCCGTCAGCGGCCTCGATGCGTCCAATCTTGCGCTGGGTGGCCCCCGTGAAGGCGCCCTTTTCGTGACCGAACAGCTCAGACTGAATCAAATGCTCGGGCAGGGCTCCACAGTTGATCGCATGAAACGCTTCTCGTGACCTGGCCGAGCGCTCGTGGATGGCCTGGGCGGTCAGCTCCTTGCCGGTGCCGGATTCCCCGCTGATAAAGACAGGCGCATCGACCACCGCGACCTTGCGGATGGTCTTGAACAGGTTCCACATGACCGGGGTCGTGCCGACAAACTCGTATTCGGAGTCTTCTGCGCTGGTCGACATGCTCTGCTCTTCTCGATCGCGCTGCTGCAGGCGCGCCAACTCGGACGCATGCTCCAGAAGAATCGACAGACGCAAGATATCGACCTGGGGTGACACCAGCGAATGGCTGAGATGGGCCATGATACGGCGCTTGTCGGCATCGCCTATCTGTTCTTCCGAGCCCACCGCAATCCAGGGCCTTTCGCTCTTGAGAATCAGCGGTTCAAGATGCCTGAGATCATGGCTGGACAGATCCCCCAGCACCATCACCCCTACCTGGCAAGGATCATCTACCTGTAACCGGCAATCGGACAAGGGGGTGATCAGGGGATGCATCTGCCATCCACTGCTCTGCAAGCCTTTCAGCAGATGACCGGCGTCCCCCTCTGGATTGCCGATCCACCAACTGCACCGCGGCATCACATCCATCGTGTGTCCCCTGAACCCGACGCCTCGCCCAGCGGGCCATGATCACGGCAATCGCGCGATCCATGGCCCAATCGGCACAACCTTGGCACGCTGCGCCGGCACCAGCCCCATGGACATCACGCTCGTTACCTTGCGACATCACGCCTGTGCCGGTGCTGCCGTCCGGTAAGTGACGGCCAAGATGGCCACTGGGTTGCCTGGGTTCGCTTCGTCGGTATGTCGTCGTTGTCTTACATTCTTGTCGGTTGAATCATAGCACCGTATCACTCGCTGCCTCGAAACGGTAATCCACGCTCGGCAGCCTTGACGTAGCCGTCCACATGCACGGCCTCTTCTCGACAAAAGCGCTGCACCGCGTCAGCAAGGCGCGGGTCGGCGATGTGATGCAGGGAGGTCAAACGCCTAGGGGCGAAGCCGCGAGCCACCTTGTGCTCGCCCTGGGTACCGGGATCGAAACACGTCAGACCTTGCTCCAGGCAATGTTCGATCCCCTGGTAGTAGCAGGTCTCAAAGTGCAGGCAGTCTGCCATGACCTCGCTGCCCCAGTAGCGGCCATACAAGGTGTTGCCACCTTGCAGGCACAGCGCTGCGGCGACCGGGCGTTCGTCAACCAGCGCCTGAATCAACATCAAACTGTCCGGCATAGTGCGCCGCAGCTGCTGGAAGAAGGATTCACTGAGATAACCGGCGCTGCCTCGCTCCAGATAGGTGATGCGGTAGCAGCGATAGAAATGGTGCATCGCGATCTCATCGATGTCGCGACCCTGAAGCCGGCGCATGCGTATGCCCTGATCGGCGACCCGACGCCGTTCTCGCCGCACTTCCTTGCGGCGCCTTGAGGTCATGGCAGCAAGATAGCCATCGAAGTCGCCAAATCCCCGGTCGCGCCATTGAAACTGCTGTCCCTTCCTTGGGATGAGCTCAGGGCAGGCCTGTTGCCAATGAGCGATTTCATCGTCTTCGGCGAACAGCAGATGCCAGCTTGATAGGCTATCGTCGGCCTCCCACTGGCTGGCTAACAGCCTGATGGCGGCACCAGGGTCTTCGCCTTCGGCCAGGGCTAGCCTCGGCCCAGGAGCTGGGGTGAAAGGTATGGCACTGACCGCTTTCGGATAGTAGCGACCTCCTGCTCGCTCCCAGGCATCTGCCCAGGCCCAGTCGAACACATACTCGCCCCAGGAATGCTCCTTGTAATACCAGGGCAACGCCCCGACGAGACGATCTCCTCGCCACAGGGTCAGGTGCGCGGGCAGCCACCCCGTTCCCTCTCCCACCGCCGCAGTCGCCTCCAGCGCATGCAGAAACTCATGGCGCGCAAAGGGATAGTCCGGGCCGACGACGGCGTTCCAGCGGTGGGCCGGTATCTCCGCCATGGCCGTCAGTCGGCGCAGCTCCAGCGCCGGTTCCTGATCGTTGCTGTTGGCCAGAGGGGGTATTGGCATCACAACTGCCTCCTAGCGCTTTGCGATTGCGCCACAGAGTGCCAGACTTTACGGCAGGACGCCGCTGCTCACCGGTAAAGGTGAGAAACCCACCCTTCACTCCCGTAAAATAACTACATATTCGACCAAAGCATTCGGTTAAAAGGGAGGAATGCGGTCAAATGTTTGGTAAAGTTACATACCTGACCCGCATCAACACGTCTGAGGTTGACCATGGCTAGCCAGCAAGCTTCTTCGCTCGATCCCACTGTTGCCCGCGTTACCGAACGCATCCGCGAACGCTCTCGTGAGAGACGTGCGCTCTACGTGGAGCGCATGGAGGCCCAGCATCGTCGCGGAGTTCATCGTGCGGAACTGTCCTGCGGCAACCTTGCTCATGGCTTCGCGGCCTGCGGTAGCGAGGATAAGAATCAGCTGAAACTGATGAACAGCGCCAACCTGGGAATCATTTCGTCCTACAACGACATGCTGTCCGCCCACCAGCCATTCGAGACCTTTCCCGAGACCATTCGGGAGAGCGCTCGCCAGATGGGGTCCACCGCACAATTCGCCGGCGGCGTGCCCGCCATGTGCGACGGGGTCACGCAAGGCCAGCCAGGCATGGAGCTGTCACTGTTCTCCCGTGACGTGATTGCCATGGCGGCCGCCGTCGGCCTGTCCCACAACATGTTCGATGCCGCACTCTACCTCGGGGTGTGTGACAAGATCGTGCCGGGCCTGTTTATCGGCGCTGCGCGCTTCGGCCATCTGCCCACCACCTTCGTTCCCGCCGGCCCCATGCCTAGTGGCCTGCCCAACAAGGAAAAGGCTCGGGTCCGCCAGCTGTACGCCGAGGGCAAGGTGGGGCGCGACGAACTGCTGGAGGCCGAGTCCGAGAGCTATCACAGTCCGGGCACCTGCACATTCTATGGCACCGCCAACTCCAACCAGCTGATGATGGAATTCATGGGGCTGCACCTGCCCGGGGCTTCCTTCGTCAACCCCGGCACCCAGATGCGCGAGGCGCTGACGCGGTTTGCCACCGAACAGACCATCCGTAACACCGAGCCCGGCGGCAACTACCGCCCCTTCTATCGGCAGATCGATGAACGCGCCATCGTCAATGCGATGGTCGGGCTACTGGCTTCCGGTGGCTCCACCAACCACACCATGCACCTGGTCGCCATGGCGGCTGCCGCTGGCATCACGATCACCTGGGACGACTTCTCGGAGCTGTCCTCGGCGGTACCCAGCCTGACGCGGGTCTACCCCAACGGCCAGGCCGACATCAACCACTTCCAGGCCGCAGGCGGCATGAGTCTGTTGATTCGCGAGCTGCTTGGCGCGGGCCTGATCCACGGCGACATTCCCACCGTGTTCGGCGACGACCTCACCGCCTACACCCAGGAACCCTTCCTGGAAGACGGCAAGCTGGTATGGCGTGAAGGCCCATTGGAAAGCCTCGACACGGATGTGATGCGTCCGGTGGCCAATGCCTTTGCCCCGACGGGAGGTCTGAATGTGCTGCAGGGCAACCTGGGCCGCGGCGTCATCAAGGTCTCGGCAGTGGAGCCCCAGCACCGCATCGTGGAAGCCCCGGTCAAGGTCTTCGAGGAGCAGAATGACCTGAAGGCGGCCTTCGATGCGGGGGAGCTGGACCGGGACGTGATCGTGGTGGTGCGCTTCCAGGGGCCAAAGGCCAACGGCATGCCCGAGCTGCACAAGCTGACCCCCTACCTCGGCGTGCTCCAGGACCGCGGCTACAAAGTGGCACTGGTCACCGATGGCCGTATGTCGGGTGCGTCAGGTAAAGTGCCGGCAGCGATTCACATGACACCGGAAGCACTGGACGGTGGCCCCCTGGCGAAACTGCGCGATGGCGATATCGTCCGCCTTGACGCTGACAAGGGCGAACTGTCCGTGCAGCTCGATAATGCCGAGTGGCAGGATCGTCCGAAGCGCGTGGCCGAACTGGACCACTATCATGTGGGCCTGGGACGTGAACTGTTCGGCGGTTTCCGTCATCTGGCCATGGGCGCAGAAGAAGGTGCTGGCGTATTTGGCGGTTTCGAGGCCGACGACCTGGTGCGCCAGCAGCAACAGATTCACGACGAGGACGCCTGACCACGCCATGACACGTCAAGCGCTGATCGGGGATATCGGCGGCACCAACGCGCGCTTTGCGCTGGTGTCGCCGGACCACCCTGCCCCCCACCACATCATGACGCTTCCCTGCGTCGACTATCCGGGAGTGGTCGAGGCCGTTCAGGACTACCTGAGCCAGGCAGGTGCCAGCGGCCAGGATGCGCCGAAGGAAGCCTGTCTGGCCTTCGCCTGTCCGGTACACGCCGAACGGGTCAGCATGTCGAACAATCACTGGGATTTTCTCAAGAGTGATGTACGACGCGAGCTGGGGCTCGATAACTTCAAGGTCATCAATGACTTCATGGCACAGGCCCTGGGCGTCCCCCATGTCGCTGCCGATGAGCTGGTCAGCATTCAGACGGGTGACGAGGTCGAGCATGCCGCGCGCCTGGTGATCGGCCCGGGCACTGGCCTTGGCATGGCGGGTGTGTTCCCGGCGCGGCGTGCCTGGGTGCCCTTGCCCAATGAGGGCGGACACGCAAGCTTTGCCCCCACGGATGAGCTGGAGCTGGACATCTATCGCCACTTTCACCGCCGCTACGGGCGGGTCAGCGTGGAGCGCATCCTGTGCGGCCAGGGTCTGCTGGACCTGTACCGCGTGCTGGCCGACATGGACGGCCAGCCGGCACTGGCGTCATCTCCGGCGGAGGTGACCAGCGCGGCCAACAGCGGTGACCCTCTGGGGCGTGATACCATCCTGCGCTTTCTCAAGATCCTCGGTGATGTGTCAGGCGATGCCGCCCTGACCCTGGGAGCCAGAGGGGGCGTCTATCTGTGCGGAGGCATCGTGCCGAGACTGGTGGACTGGCTACCCCACAGTGGTTTTCTCAGCGCTTTCAGCAGCAAGGGCCGTATGCGCCCCTACAACGAAGCCATCTCAATACAGGTGGTCAAGGCCCCCTGGACGGGCTTGCTGGGCGCCGCCGAGGCGCTCCACAACGAGGAGGTCGAATGATTCCGGCAACGCTGCAGAGTTTGATCAATGACGTGCAAGGCCAGGGCCGTATCCACTGGGCCGGTCGTGAGGTCTGGGTGGCCAACGAGTCCTGGGGGCAGCTGGCGATCTCGCTCCAGGGGGCCCAGGTACTGCACTTTTTACCCGCGTCCGACCCCACGCGAGCCGCAGGCGCTTCTTCTTCCGCGTCCGGCCCCGCGTCAGCCGCTGACGGCGGTGTCGATAGCGGTGCGGATGACCCGCTGGTGCCCGGAGGTTGGCTGTGGGTAACGCCGACGCCCCAGCAGGTGCCGGGTGCCATCCGCGGCGGGATTCCGCTGTGCTGGCCATGGTTTGCCGACGAGAACACGGCGGACGAGTCTGCCGATCGTTCTGGGCCGATGCACGGTCCGGCGCGCAAGGCTGACTGGCAGCTGGATGCGGTGGATGAGCACGAGGACGGCGTCGAAGTGCATCTGTCGCTGCCTCAGCGACTGCACAGCCAGCTTCATCCCCGCGCCGTGGTCCAGGCCAACGCCCAGCGCCTGCATGTCGAGCTGATCACCGAGCACCTGGGGGAAACCCCGGTCAAGATGACTGCCGCGCTGCATAGCTATCTCGCCGTGGATCAGGTCTTTGCCTGCCGCGTCGAAGGACTGGCTGGCGCCCGCTACCTGGACAAGCTCAAGGGCTTTGCCGAGAGCGAGCAGATCGGCGAGCTAGGCGTGCGCGAGGGCATTGACCGGATCTACCACTCCAACGCCGAGGTGGTGCTGGATGACGGCCACCGGCGCCTGCGCATCGCTCGTCAGAACAGCGACTCCGTGGTGGTGTGGAACCCGGGCGAGTCTCCCAACCCGGACACTCCCCTCGACGCCGCACGTCGCTTCCTGTGTGTGGAATCCGCCAACACCCGCCTTGACCCGGTGTGGCTGGTACCTGGAGCCCAGCACATGCTCGGCACCACCCTATCATTGGCCAACGACTGATCGCCGAGGAGCCTCCCATGACCCCTGTGATCGCCTTCGGAGAAGCGCTCGTGGATATGCTGTCCAGCCGGCTGGGCAGCAGCACGCAAGGTCCAGAGACCTTCACGCCCTACGCCGGTGGCGCACCGGCCAACGTCTCGGTAGCCTGCGCCCGTCTGGGTCTCACCAGTCGTTTTTTGGGCATGCTGGGAGACGACCACTTCGGTGACTTCATCGCTGCCGAGCTTCAGCACCACGGAGTCGACGTCAGCGGCGTAGCGCGCACGAAAGAGGCCCGCACCGCCCTGGCCTTCGTCTCACGGGATGACCAGGGTGAGCGCACCTTCGACTTCTATCGGCCGCCTGCCGCTGACCTGCTCTACCGCACGGAACACCTGCCCCAGGGCGTCTTTGCAGAGCCCGCCATCGTGCACCTCTGCAGCAACAGCCTGACGGATGAGGACATCGCCGAGACCTCGCTGGCCATTACCGAGATGGCCGCGCGAGCAGGCTGCCTGGTCAGTGTGGACGCCAACCTGCGCCATAATCTGTGGCCAGATCATCAGATTGACATCGGCCTGGTCACCCGCCTGCTGGACCAGGCGGACCTGATCAAGCTGTCGACCGACGAACTCGACGCTCTGCGTGGCGATCACCCCCGGGAAGACTGGTTGGCCGAACGACTGGCGGCCGGAGCACGCCTGATCGTGATCACTGATGGCCCCGGCTCGGTGGCAGCCCATACGATTCGCGGCGTGACTCACATGACACCGCCAGCGGTGACGGCGGTTGACACCACCGCTGGCGGCGATGCCTTTATCGGCGGCCTGCTGGCGGCCCTTGCCGACCACGACTGGCAGCAGCCCGACTGGGCCCAGGACGGCGCCTTTCTTGAGCGCGCCCTGACCCTGGCATGTCGCTGCGGCGCCCATGCCGTGACGCGCCCCGGTGCGTACTCGGCGCTGCCCCGGCGAGAAGATGTGATCGACTGAAGCGATCCGCTACGGTGACTGCCCGACCCCGGGGCAGTCGCCTGACGTTCCATGCGCGCAGCGTAGTGTCACGTCAGCGCAGGCATGGATGCAGATGCGGTGTTTGCTCAGGCCAGATCCCTGGCCTCGACAAGGTGACGCCCAGCCGGGGCCAGGACGGCACCGTCGACCAGCGCCTGGGCAATCCTTGATACCGGACTCGGGCGCCACTGCCTGGGCAGCAGCGGCCGCAGCAGACGCGACGCGGCCAGGCCTAGGCGCTCGCCGCGACGTATCTCGAGGCGCTGGCCATCGATCAAGCCAGGCCGCACTATCGTCAGGCTATTGAAGTCGAGTCCTCCTAGCGCGTCTTCCAGCTCACCCTTGACCCGGGAATAGAAGAAGCGCGAGTGGGGGTTGGCGCCCAACGCCGAGTTCAGAGAGAAACGCTGGGCCCCGCCAGCTCGCGCCTGGCGGGCGAACCACAGCGGTAGTTCCAGATCGACCCAGCGAAAGGCGTCGCGAGATCCTGCCGCCTTGAGGGTGGTACCCAGGGCGCAGATGACGGCGTCGACGTGCCACCGTTCACCGCCTTGTTCGAGCTGGGCAAAGTCCACGACAGGACTCATCAGGCAGGAGTGCTCGCGCTGCAGCGGTCTGCGCACCGGCGCCACCACGGCACTGACCTGCGGATGATCCAGCAGCCTGCTCAGCACCTCCTGCCCCACCAGTCCCGTCGCTCCCAGTAACAGCACCTTCATGTCGCCGCCTCCGACGCGTTGAGAATGCCCTGCATCTTGCCATGCCGGGACGATATCCGAAGCCATATCCGTGGCTATAGCGACATTGTGTGGACGAGCTCACGACGAAGCAAAAAAAATCCGGCCAGAGGCCGGATCAAGGACAGCACCAGCTGTCGAGAGAGAGCACATGGATCATCATCCAGTGCAGAGAGCTCAGTGGTGGAAGCGGTCAGCGGCTTCCTTGGCCAGGGCGCGAATGGCATCCCAGTCACCGGCATCGACCAGCGACTTCGGCGTCAGCCAGGAACCGCCAACGCACATCACATTCGGCAGTGCCAGATACTCGGAGGCATTGCCCAGATTGATGCCGCCGGTAGGACAGAAGCGCGCTTCGCCGATCGGGCCACCGAAGGCCTTAAGCGCCTTGACGCCTCCGCTGGCCTCCGCCGGAAAGAACTTGAAACGACGGTAGCCATACTGCCAGCCGGTCATCAGCTCGGAGATGGTGGCGACACCGGGCAGCATGGGCACCGGGCTTTCCACGCCATAGCGATACAGTGCATCCGTGGCGCCGGGGGTGACCACAAAATCCGCACCGGCCTGCTCGACCTGACGATACTGGGCCGGGGTCAACACCGTTCCGGCGGCGATGCTGGCCTGAGGCAGTGCCTTCTTGAGGCGCGCGATGGCCTCGATGGCGCAATCCGTGCGCAGGGTGACTTCCAGCACGCTGAGACCGCCTTCCACCAACGCACGCCCCATCGGCACAGCATCCTCGATGCGGTCGATGACGATGACGGGAATGACCTCTGCCTTGAGGCAGATGCTGTCCAGTTCAGTGGTACGAGTGGAGGGAAGCTGTTTTTCAATGGTCATGAGTGACTCCAGAATTCAGGGTGCCCAGTAGACGGCCAGCGGGCAGCTCAGGAAGGCGCGGATGGGCAGTTCCCGCACGTCGTCTCCGGCCATGGCGGAGGCCAGCACCGAACGCTTGTCGTCGCCGGTAAGATGCAGCACGTGGCGACGTGCATGGTGCAGTCGCTCGGCACTGAGGGTGATGCGAGCCTGAGGCTGACTGGGGGTGCGCACCGCCACGGTCAGTGCATCGGTGCTCAGGGCCAGGTCCAGCTCGCGGCTATCGGGGAACAGCGACGCGGTGTGCCCATCACCGCCCATGCCGAGGATGACCACCGACGCCGGCCAGGACAGACCGGCCAGCCGCTCGGCCACCTCTTCAGCGCCCTGCTCCGGGGTGGCATGGTCTGTCGTCAGCGACACGAAGTTGGCGCTTTGAGCGTGATTGACCAGCAGATGTTCACGCACCAGACGGGCATTGGCGTCATCTGCATCAGCCGCGACCCAACGTTCATCAGCCAGCGTCACGTCCACTCGTTGCCACTCCAGCGACTGTCGCGACAGCGCATGAAAGAAGGGCACCGGAGTCGAGCCCCCGGAGACCACCAGCAGAGCCCGCTGCTGCACCGCCAGGTCTTCACGCAACGCCGCCGCCACACTTTCGGCCAGCTGATGGGCCAGTTGCTCGCGCGGCGACAACTCGGAACCTTGTGCACTCATATCAGTAGTCCTCGTACCAGCTGCGACCATCCTGGGTGATCATGGCGATCGAGGCCACCGGCCCCCAGGAGCCCGCAGGATAGCGACGCGGCGGTTCATTGCGGTCTTCCCAGGTGGCGATCAGCTCGTCGCACCAGCGCCAGGCATGCTCGACTTCGTCACGCCGCACGAACAGGTACTGCTGCCCCTTCATCACCTCGAGCAACAGCCGCTCGTAAGCATCCGGAATACGGGCCTTGGGGAAGGCGCTGTTGAAATCCAGATGCAGGGGCCCCCGGCGCAAGCGCATGCCCTTGTCGAGGCCGCTGTCCTTGGTCAGCACCTCCAGGCGAATGCCTTCCTCAGGCTGCAGCCGGATGATCAGCTTGTTGGCGGCGATCGCGCGCTGATCCGGGTCAAAGATGTAGTGCGGTTGCTGACGGAAGTGGATCACGATCTGCGACAGCTTCTCCGGCATGCGCTTCCCGGTGCGCAGATAGAAGGGCACGCCCGCCCAGCGCCAGTTGGCCACTTCGGTCTTCATGGCCACGAAGGTCTCGGTGTAGCTTTGGGTATTGGCGCCCTCTTCCTCGAGATACCCCGGCACACCCTGGCCGTTGCTGGTGCCCGCCGTGTACTGGCCCCGCACCACGTCGCGACCAATCATGTCATCGGTAAACGGCTTCAATGCCTTGAGTACCTTGACCTTCTCGTCACGAATGGCATCCGCGTCCAGGTTGGCTGGCGGGTCCATGGCGATCAGGCAGACCAGCTGCAGCAGGTGGTTCTGGACCATGTCGCGGAGCTGTCCGGCCTGGTCGAAATAGCCCCAGCGCCCTTCGATCCCGACCTTCTCGGCCACGGTAATCTCGACGTGAGAAATATGGTTCTGGTTCCACTGGGTACCGAACAACGGGTTGGCAAAGCGCAGTGCAATCAGGTTCTGCACGGTCTCCTTGCCGAGGTAGTGATCGATTCGGTAGATGCGCGACTCCGGGAATACCGCTCCCACCGCATCATTGACCTCACAGGAGGACTCCAGGTCGTAGCCGATGGGCTTTTCCACCACCACGCGGCTCTCGTCATCCAGACTGCCACTGGCCTCGAGATGTCGACAGATATCCCCGTACAGGCTGGCACCCACGGCAAGATAGACCACCAGCGGGCGCTGCTGGGCCTGCTGCTTGCGCCAGTCGGCAATCGCCGTGTAGCCCTCCACCGTGGTGAAGTCGACGGTCAAGAAGGACAGGCGGTCCAGGAAGCGCGACACCACCTTGTCATCCAGCTCGCTGGCCTTGACGTACTCCTTGAGCGACGCATGGATGCGCTCCCGGAAGGCGTCGAGATCGATATCCTGGCGTGCCAGTCCCAGCAGCCGGGTATCCGGATGCAGCAGACCTTCACGATCGAGCTGGTAGAGCGCGGGAAACAGCTTGCGGCGAGACAGGTCGCCCAAGGCGCCAAACAGCGCCAGATCAATGTCGGTGCGCTCGGCGTCACTGGAGCGGGAGTGTCGTGTCATAACCGTCCTCGTGTGCTGGTAGACTCCTGACGGGCGGGGCCAAGGCATCTAATGGCTGAGTGACTCGCCGCAGGGATATCTAAGTTTACAAAAAAATAGTCGAAATTCCGCGGCGAGTACACACAATATTTTGTAAACTTACACAAAATTTGAGCTCGCTGCGCTTATACATTCGGTGTACATTGCGGGGACATCGAATGTGGATTGGATGTCGTCGGCGAGACAGCTAGGATAGCTGGCATTGTGTAGTTAAATCACCACATCCCCTGAGGGAGTCGCCCTGGCTACCCCTTCACCCCACCGTCCCATTCACCCACGCCGCTACGGAGCCACTGCCGACCATGGTTCGCCACGATCTTATCGAACGCATCCGCGCCCGCCTGGACGAGCTGAATCGCTCCGAACGCAAGGTCGCCGATGTCATTCTGGCCGACCCTGCCGCCGCGACCGGCATGAGTATCGCCAGTTTGGCTCAAGCCGCATCGGTCAGCGAGCCTACCGTCAATCGCTTCTGTCGCAACTTCGACGCCAAGGGCTACCCGGACTTCAAGATTCAGCTGGCCCAGAGTCTGGCAGGGGGCACCCCCTATGTCAGCCAGGCAGTGGAACCCGATGACAGCGCCGAGGCCTACACCGGCAAGATCTTCGGTGCCACCATCGCCGCACTCGATCTCGCCAGCCGCGAGGTCTCGCCCGAACGTATCGACCGCATGGTCGACTATCTGATCCAGGCCAAGCAAATCCATTTCTTCGGCCTTGGCGCCTCCGGGGCCGTCGCCCAGGATGCTCAGCACAAGTTCTTCCGCTTCAACCTCCCGGTCAGCGCCTACGTCGATGTGCTGATGCAGCGTATGGTGGCCTCGGCCTGCCACACCGGGGACGTCGTGGTGGTACTCTCCTACACGGGACGAACGCGAGAACTGGTCGATATCGCCGCCATCGCGCGGGAACATGGTGCCGTGGTGCTGGGTATCACCGCCCCGGATTCCCCCCTGGCTCGCCAGTGCACCGAAACCCTGACGGTCAGCGCCCCGGAAGACACCGATCATTACATGCCCATGACGTCGAGGATGGTGCAGCTCGCCCTGATCGACGTCCTCGCCACCGGGGTCACACTGCGACGCGGCGAGGACTTCCTGCACCACCTCAAGAAGATCAAGGACAGTCTGCGCAACACTCGCTACAGCGTGGACGACTGAGTCGAGCTGCTGTCGCGGCATGCGGCTTGCCTCAAAGGGGTAATGGCACAACAATAGGCGCCCTGCCCCGCGGGAATGCCCTCGCGCTGGCTGACCATGCACCTCATTGCTCAAAGGCTGCCCCATGCGCTCACTTGCTTCGCTGATGTCGTTGCTGGCTATCGCCACCGCCGGCCTGATTGGCCTGCCCTCCGTCGCCGCCGCGGATACCTTCCGCTTTACCGCCATCCCCGACGAAGACGAGTCGCGCCTGGTCGAGCGTTTTTCCAAGGTAGCCGACTATCTCTCCGACACCCTTGAGGTGGACGTCGAGTATGTGCCCGTCAAGTCCTACGGCGCCGCCGTCACGGCCTTTCGCAACGATCAGGTGCAGCTGGCCTGGTTCGGCGGACTTTCCGGGGTACAGGCACGACGCTTGGTACCTGGCTCCCAGGCCCTGGCCCAGGGCGTCGAAGACGCGGCCTTCGAAACCTATTTTCTGGCCCACGCCAGCACCGGCCTGGAACCCGCTGATACGCTCCCGGACAGCATCGAAGGCAAGACCTTCACCTTCGGCGCCAAGACGTCCACGTCAGGCCGCCTGATGCCCGAGCACTACCTGCGCGAGCGCTTTGATGCGGCCCCGGAAGAGCTGTTTACCCGGGTGGGTTTCTCCGGTGACCATTCGCGCACGATTGCGCTGGTAGAAGCTGGCACCTACGACATCGGTGCGGTCAACTTCAAGGTCTGGGACGCGGCGCTGGCCAACGGCGACGTGGATACGGACAAGGTCGACGTGATCTGGTCCACACCCAGCTACCCGGACTACCAGTGGACCCTGCGTGGCGACGCCGATGAGACCTTTGGCGCAGGCTTCACCGACAGAGTGCGCCAGGCACTGCTGAGCATGGATGATCCTGATCTGCTCGAGAGTTTCCCGCGCTCAGGCTTTATTCCTGCCGACAACGACATGTACGCCCCCATCGAGAGCGTCGCCGAGAACCTCGGCCTGCTGCGCTGATGTCACAAGGCCCCAAAGACACTGCCTCGATGTCCGAGGCAGTGGACTTCACTGGCCTGAGCCTTGACGGCGAGGATCTCGGTCACGGACGGCAGATCGTGTTGAGGGATGTCCGGCTGCGATTGGAACCAGGCCAACGAGTAGCGCTGCTCGGGGAGAGCGGTGCCGGCAAGTCCACCCTGCTGGCCACCTTGCGTCAGCGTCTGGGAGCGCACGCTGCCTGGTGTCCACAACACCATGGTCTTGTGCCCCAGCTCTCGGTCTACCACAACGTCTATATGGGACGACTGGAGCACCACTCGGCGCTGGCGAACCTGTGGAACCTGGTGCGGCCACTGGCCAGCTGCTGGAAGGACATCACCGCGCTGTGCCAAGCGCTAGGCCTCGACGGACTCGCCCGACGACCGGTGGGCCGCCTTTCCGGCGGCCAGCGCCAGCGCGTGGCCATCGCCCGGGCCCTCTACCAGCAGCGGCCGGTGTTCATTGGTGACGAGCCCGTCGCCAGCGTCGACCCCCATCAAGCCATGTCCCTGCTGGACCGGATTGACGCCCAGCACACCACGACGGTCATGGCGCTGCACCAGCGGGAACTGGCCCTGAGCCACTTTGACCGAGTCTGGGGCTTGGCTGACGGACAACTCGTGCTGGATGCCCCCAGTCAGACCCTGAGCCTTGCAGACCTGGACGCCCTGTACCCTAGTGCGACGGCTGCGCCTGACGCGTCCGCCATCACCAGTGAGTCAGCGGTCCCATGATAGCAAGCGGTGACTCCCGTCCCGGTCTGCTGGCCGGCGACGGTATCGGCGCTCGGCTGGCCCGGCATAGCCTGTGGCTGATCGCGCTGGCCCTGATCGCCATTCCGCTGGCGGACCTCGAGATTCTCAGCCGTGACCCCTGGGCGGAGCTGGGACGCATGGCGCTGGGCCTGGCGCTGCCGGATCTCGGTGCCATCGAAACGCCGCTCCAGGCCATCGGCCTGACCGTCGCGGTGGCGTTCTGGGGAACCTTGAGCGGTGTCGTGCTCGGTTTGCCACTGGCATTGGTCTACTCGCGCTCGCGCTGGGTGCGCGCTGCCTCGGCGGGTGTGCGCGCGGTGCACGAGTTGTTCTGGGCCCTGCTGTTCCTGCAGGTGTTTGGCCTGTCGGCGCTGACTGCCCTGGCGGCACTGGCGATCCCCTATGCCGGCATCTTCGCCAAGGTCTACGCGGAGATTCTGGAGCAGACCCCGCGGGCCGCCCAGGAGGCCCTGCCGGAGGGCACAAGCCGGCTGGCCAGGCTGGCCTATACCGAACTGCCGCTGGCATTCGCCCAGTTGGCCGCCTATACCCGCTACCGCTTCGAGTGTGCGCTGCGTGCCAGTGTTCTACTGGGCTTCGTCGGCTTGCCGACGCTTGGCTATCAGCTCGAGAGTGCCTTTCGCGAAGGCCGGTATCACGAGGCAGGGGCCCTGCTGTGGCTGTTCTACGCCTTGATCGCCACCTTGCCCTGGTGGGCCCATCGCCGCCTGCTGCTGCCGCTGGGTATCGCCAGTGTCACCCTGCTGGGACCGTGGCCGGAGATCGATGGAGGGCTGCTGTGGCGCTTCGTCAGCCAGGATATCTGGCCTCGTGCCCTGCTGACGGGCGATATCAGCGGCCTTGTCGACTGGCTGATGGGCTTGCCTGCCCTGGTGACAGCGGTCGCCAATACCCTGCTGCTGGGCTTGCTCGGCACGGTGGGCGCTCTGCTGATCGCACTGGCGCTGTGGCCGCTGGCATCACGTCACTTCGGCAACCCGCTGACGCGGGGCGCAGGACGGGGCATTCTGATCCTGCTGCGCTCTACCCCAGAGCTGATGCTGGCCTTCATCTTTCTGCTGCTGCTGGGCCCGTCGTTGCTGCCCGCCTGGCTGGCACTGGCACTGCACAATGGCGCATTGATTGCCTTTCTGGTCAGTCGCCACGCCCATGCCATCGAGCCCGGCATGGCAGGGCTGCCGGCATCAGGACGGCTGGCCTACGAGCTACTGCCCCGGGTCTACCCAGGCATGCTGGCCCTGGTCTACTACCGGGCCGAAGTGATTCTGCGGGAGAGCGCGCTGCTGGGCATGCTCGGGGTGGCCACCCTGGGTGACATTATCGACGATGCCTTCCAGATGCTGATGTTCGACGTGGCATTCGCCCTGCTGGTGGTGACGGCACTGCTCAATATCCTGGTCGACACCCTGGCGAGGCGTCTGCGTCCCTGCGAGCCGCCCATCGACGACCCCTGCCTGCGCTGACCTCATGCTGGAAACGACGACGCCGACCCAAGGGTCGGCGTCGTGGCTCACGACCTGCTGCACAACGGGCTGAACCAGTGTCGAGCTCAGCCGTTCACCGCAGGATGGCTCACCCCTTGATGGCAGCGGTCACGGTAATCTCGACCTTCAACTCGCCCGCCGGCATCGGCGCACAGACGCAGGTGCGAGCCGGAGCGTGACCTTCCGGTACCCAGGCGTCCCAGACCGCATTCATGGCCGCGAAATCCTCGCCTTCTTTCAGGTAGATGGTCGCGGTCAGCAGGTGCTCGCGATCACTGCCGACTTCCGCCAACAGCTCGTCCACGCGCTCAAGCATGCTGGTGGTCTGGGCGGTGATATCCCCCTCACGCGCTTCGGGGCCGGCTACCTGGCCACACAGGTAGGCCACTCCCTGATGAATGACACCACGGCTCATACGGGTCTTGGTGTCATGACGCTGAATGCTCATCGCGCTCTCCAAAAAAAGTGATATCAACTGTAAATTAGCAACAAGGAAGATGTTTCATCCGAGGTCTTCCCGGTAGTCTCGCCGGCTGCCTTGGGCCGGCGTTCAATATAGCCAACTTTCGCCTGCACGAGATAGCCCGATCGGGCGTTTTTGGCGGCACAACAGTGTCAGGTCTCTCTCATGAGGACGACTGAGTGATGACAGCCCGGCTGTCACCTTGTCTAAAACATGAGGGTTTACCAATGAAGCGTTCCATCATGATGGCAGCAGTGCTGTCGACCGCCATGGCACAAGCAGGAGTGATCGCTACCGCCCAGGCCGCCGACGGCGACATGGAAAAGTGCTACGGCATCTCACTGGCAGGCGAAAACGACTGCAAGGCAGGCCCAGGAACCACCTGTGCGGGCACCTCTACCGTCGACTACCAGGGCAATGCCTGGACGCTGGTTCCCGAGGGGACCTGTACCGGCATCGAGACCCCCCACGGCAATGGCAGCCTGAGCGAAGTCGAACGCCCCTGACGTCGAGTCAGATCTTCGACCACCGCGGGGCCAGGCGGACATGACCCCGCGGACTTCTTCCGCTTGAGGCCAGAAGCCCCGTGGCTGAAGACCTCAGCTCGCCGTAAGGTGCCGACCGTCGTCGACAGCTGGCGCCATGCAGGCGGCAAACGCCGCCAACGCGGAGTTCATCATGACGACACCGTCCACGCCCCCTGCCAAGACATCCTCGCTCACAGACTCGGTGTCGTCAGCCTGGACGCCGCCAGGGTCGTCCCGGGCGACGGCACTGACCGACAAGGCGAGCGCGCCAGCAGCGATCACCGGATTGCCGCTGCCACGGGCTGCCATGGGCATCGGCCTGAAGTTTCAGCATCTACAGGAACTTGCCGCGCTGGAGAGCGGGCCTGACTTTCTCGAGCTCCACGCAGAAAACTACATGAATGCGGGAGGCCCGGTACAGGAACAGCTGGCGGTGCTGTCGCGTCGCTATCCGCTATCGGTGCATGGAGTGGGGTTATCCCTGGGAAGCGCTGAAGGCATCGACCCGGAGCACCTCAAGCGCCTGACAACGCTGGTCGACCAGCTCAAACCGGCACTGGTATCCGAGCACCTGGCCTGGAGCCGCCTGGATGGGCACAGTTACAACGATCTACTGCCCGTGCCTCTGAACCAGGAGTCTCTCAGGGTGATGTGCGACAACGTGGCACGCACCCAGGACAGCCTGGGGCGCCAGCTGCTGGTAGAGAATCCGAGCCTGTATGTCAGGCTGGATCAGACCATGAGCGAGACACAGTTTCTGCAGGCCCTGGTGGAGGCGACTGGCTGCGGGCTGTTGTTCGACGTCAACAATGCCTTTATCAGCGCCGCCAACCTGAATCGTGACCTGGACAGCTATCTGCAGGAAGTGCCCTGGCACGCGGTAGGTGAATGGCACCTGGCCGGCCATACCCAGGACAGCACCAGCGACCTCTATATCGACGACCACGGCAGCCCGGTGGCAGACCCGGTATGGCAACGTTATCGGCAGGTGGCCCGCCTGCGCCCGGAACTTCCCACCCTGGTGGAATGGGACAACAGAGTGCCACCGCTATCTCGTTGGCTGGAAGAAGTGGCCCTGGCACGACGCCATCATGCCGGCGCCCAGGATGCTCCACCCTCGCAACAGGCGACGACTTTACCCGCTAGCGGAGTCTTGCCATGAGCCGCCTACAGGACTGGCAGCGCCACTTCATCGACGCTGTGCGCCAACCCCATCGCCCTTCCTCGCCGATAGCCGATACCCCAGGCCTCGATGTCTATCGCAATAACATTCGCTCGAGTCTGATCGAGGCGCTCAAGGACACCTTTCCCCACACACTGACCCTGCTGGGAGAGCGCTGCTTCGTCGGTGAGGCCTCACGCTTCGTCGCCCATCATCCTCCCAGGGACCCTCGTCTGGCCCACTACGGCGGTGACTTCGTCACTGCGCTCAGGCAGTCACCTGACGTGTCGCGCTATCGCTTCGTTGCCGATATCGCGGGTCTTGAGCATGCCCGACTCAGGGTCAGCCATGCCGCCGACAGTATCCCACTGGAAGCCTGTGAACTGGGCGCCTGTCTCGACAGCGTCAGCTGTCTGGTACAGGCCTTGCCCGCCAGTCGGTGCGTCTCTTGCGAGCACGATGTGGAAGGGCTGTGGCAGGCCCTGGAAAGAGGAGAAGGCAGCGCTCCGCTAGGGTCACAGGGACCCGGACATTGGCTGCTGGTGCGCCACGGCCAACGCGTCCAGATGACCCCCATCGATGACGTGACCGCAAACCTCCACCGGCGGCTTGATGGGACGACGTCACTGGCTCAGGCCCTCGGCGAGATGGAGCAGGAGCTGGCCGGGGGGCTACGTGCCAGCGACTCACTGGACGACCTGCTGGGGCGTGCCCTCGGCACACTGGTGGGTCAGGGGGCGCTATGCAAGCCCGCTGAGGCGTTTCACAAAACCGCTGAGGCTCAACCACCCAAGGAAGCGTCACGCAACGCCGGTGCAACACCGCCACCCGTCTGAGCCAGCCGACGTTCAGGTGTCGCTGACAGCGTCTTTCTCGACCGCCAATGAGGATCGCCATGAGCATTCATACCACCCTGCTGACCACCTACGGACAGGCCTCGCGATGGCTGGACCAGCGTTCGCTGGATCTTGTGCTGGTCCTCATGCGACTGGTTGTCGGCACCGTCTTCTTTCAGTCCGCCCTGACCAAGGTGGACGGCGTTGGACTTGCCGACAGCACGTTCTTCCTGTTCGAGCACGAATACGCGCTGCCACTGATCTCCCCCGTGCTAGCCGCCTATCTGGCGACACTGGCAGAGTTTTCCCTGTCGCTGCTGCTATGGGCGGGACTTGCTACGCGGCTTGCGGCCACGGGACTGCTGATCATGACGCTGGTCATCCAGACCTTCGTCTACCCCGAAGCCTGGGTCACTCACGGGCTATGGGCTGCCAGTCTGGCCACCCTGGTGCTACGCGGGGCGGGACGACTCTCGCTGGATAAGCTGCTGTGCCGACAATTGTGCAAGCGGCCAGAAAGCGGGCAGCCGTAGTGTCAGGCACTGATGCCAAGAAGGCGGGTCGGCAGGAGACAGGTTGGAAGGAGACAGAACGGAGGGAGACGGCAAGACGAACGACGGGAGCCGCCTTCAACAACAAGACGGCTCCCGGCTTCCTTCTAGGAACTTCTCTAGAAACGTAGCGGCCTAGCGCAGCAATAGCACCGGCAAGCTGGTACGTCTCAGTACGCTGGTCGTGGTGCTGCCCACCAGCAGGTGCCGAATACGCGAGTGGCCGTAGGCACCCATCACCACCATGTCGATAGCATGTTGCTGCTGGTAGTCGCACAGGGCCTCTTCAACGTCGCCCGCATAGATGCCGCCTTCGGCCTCATGACCGGCCTCTCGCAAGGTCGTCAAGGCCCACTCCAACTGGCTGCGGTGGTCGCCGGTATCGGCTCCCACCATCACCACATGGCAGTCAATGCCATTGAACAGCGGGCTACGCGCCAGCAACTCAACCCCCTTGCGGGTGGTGTTGCTGCCGTCGAAGGCGATCATCACTCGCTTGGGCACGCTGAACGACTCAGGCACCATCAGGATCGGCCGGTGCAGTCCGCGAACTACCCGCTCCAGATTCGACCCAAGGTGTTCGCTGGCCTGCTGGGCGCTCTCGCCGCGCTTGCCGATCACCAGTAGACGAATGTCATTCTCGAGCTCGAGCACTGTCTCGACCAGGGTGCCATTACGCTGGCGACAGTTGGGCTCGGAGATGCCGGCCGCCATGACGCGATCCTTGGCCGCCTTAAGCATCAGCCGGCCATGCTCCTGGGCAACCTTGGCACGCCGCTCGTCCAGGCTCGCCAACTCTTCCAGCAGGTGTTCGCGGGCACCCAATCCCAGATTTCCAGACAGGTCTGCCTCTGCTGTCTGAGGGTGATTGTCCACCACATGAAGGAAGGTCAGCGGCGCACCCAGGGCCTGACTGGCCCAGGCGGCTACGTCGCACACGCTTTCGGCAAACTGCGACCCATCGATGGCAGCCATCACCTGTTCTGTCATGATTCTCATCCTGCCTGGCGTTGATGGATAAAGGGCCCCGAAAGACGGCAAGGCGCCCCGATGTCCTTGCATGATGCCGCGTGGCAGCGCGACCCGTCTCGTCACTCTCTCATGCCACACGTCCTTGTGTCTCGGTGCTCCACCTATCGTGCAGCACCTAACACCGTGATCAGTGTCCGCCCATCAGCTTTTCCACCGCTGCGGGATTATCGTGGATGGCATAGCGATCAACGATGGTCGCGCTGGCTTCATTGAGACCGATCAACTCCACCTCGGTGCCCTCACGACGGAACTTGATGACCACCATATCCAATGCCTGCACCGCCGTGATATCCCAGAAGTGAGCGCGAGATAGATCAATCACCACTTTCTCGACACTTTCCTTGAAGTCGAAGGCAGCGGAGAAGCGCTGGGAAGAGGCGAAGAAGACCTGTCCAATGACCCGGTACCGGCGCCCCTGACGCTCGTCACCTTCGAGTTCCTCACTGGCAACATAGAGAAAGTTGCCCACCTTGTTGGCGAAGTTGAGCGCAGCGATCAACACCCCTACGAAGACCCCAATGGCCAGGTTGTGGGTCCACACCACCACGGCCACTGTCGCGATCATGACAACATTGGTCGACATGGGGTGTTTCTTGAGGTCGCGCAGAGAACTCCAGCTGAAGGTACCGATGGACACCATGATCATGACAGCGACCAGGGCGGCCATGGGGATACGCGACACCCAGTCGGACAGGAACACCACCATCAGCAGCAGGAAGATGCCTGCCAGAAAGGTCGACAGGCGACCGCGACCGCCTGACTTGATGTTGATGACCGACTGGCCGATCATCGCGCAGCCTGCCATGCCACCCAACAGGCCTGTGCCGATGTTTGCCATGCCCTGGCCCTTGCACTCACGATTCTTGTCGCTGGGGGTGTCGGTCAAATCATCGACGATGGTGGCGGTCATCATCGACTCGAGCAGGCCCACCACGGTCAGCATGATCGCGTAGGGGAAGATGATGCCCAGGGTCTCCAGGTTCAGCGGTACGTCTGGCCACAGGAACACCGGCAAGGTATCCGGCAACTCGCCCATGTCGCCGACCGTGCGGATATCCATGCCGCTGAGCAGATACACGGCGGTCAGCACCAAAATGCACACCAGCGGTGACGGCAGCAGCTTGCCGATGCGCGGAACGTAGGGAAACAGGTAAATGATGCCAAGCCCCGCTGCCGTCATCGCGTAGACATGCCAGGTGACGTTGGTCAGCTCGGGCAGTTGCGCCATGAAGATGAGAATGGCCAGGGCGTTGACGAAGCCGGTGACCACAGAGCGCGACACAAAGCGCATCAAGTCAGCCAGGCGCAGGTAGCCCGCCACGATCTGCAGCACCCCGGTCAGCAGAGTGGCCGCCAGCAGATATTGCAGGCCGTGCTCTCTCACCAGGGTCACCATCAGCAGCGCCATCGCGCCGGTCGCCGCGGAAATCATGCCCGGCCGACCGCCGGCAAAGGCAATGATGACGGCCATGGAGAAGGAAGCATACAGGCCGATCTTGGGATCGACGCCAGCGATGATGGAAAAGGCGATGGCTTCGGGAATCAGCGCCAGCGCGACGACAATGCCGGACAGCACGTCGCCCCGAATATTGGAGAACCAGTCTTGTGTGATCGATCGCATCATGAGGCGGTCCAGGGGATGAGTGTGAAATGAGGCCGCGGTCAGCCTGCGCCAGCCGCTTCTCCACGAGGAAGCAGCGCTCTAGGCATGGTGCCTGGCGCTCGCTGATCGTGTCTGACGGGAAGTGGCGCAGTCTACCAGAAGCACACCCGCAAGGCGACGCCAGGCACGCTGCAAGGCCTGACCTGCACGGCATCGCCCATTGGCCAGCGGCGAAAAAAACCTGTAAGGATCGAGCAGGTGGTTCGACTTATGACAAAACGTCCAAGGAACGCGACATGGAAAAGTGCGCCCCGCCCAAGCCTAGCGAGCGTGATGGCCCTCCTCTGGCTGCGCTCAAGCAGAGCTTGTCGAGGCACGGTTGGCCCTTGCCCCAGCCTCCTGCATGCACGGACTCACTGCTGCAACCGCTAGCCGATACCGGTCTGGCACATTGGCACGTTCGATTGCCCCACAGCAGCGAAGACGGCGCCTGGCTGGCACGACTGCCCAAGCAGAGTCAGCTGGGTCTGGATGCCGCCAGCAACCTCAACTACCAGGTGGCCTGCTTCACCCGGGCGCAAGCCAGTGGCCATACCCCAAGACTCAACGACTGGCTACCCTGCGACGAGCTGTTGCCCAGGGGTGGCCTGGTAGTGGAAGCCATTGACGGCCGCTCGGCCAGGTTACCCAGCGACCTGCCCGCCATGACCACCGCCCTGGCCAGCTTGCACAGCCTGCCGCTGCCTGCCCTTGAGCAACGATCACCGTTGCTATCACCTGCCGACCCCTGGCGGGATATGCTCGATGATGTGCGGGCCCAAGCCCGGCACCTGCCCGACGCCAACCTGAGCCGACACAGCCTGCCGCTGATCGAAAAGGCCCTGTCACAGCTGCCCTCGCAACTCCCCGTCGCCAATGCCGCCGTGAGCCTCATCAGCTTCGACGCCCACCCCGGCAATTTCCTGATCACGCCAGAGGGCCGGGCAGTGCTGGTGGATCTAGAAAAATGCCGCTACTCACTGCCGGGATTCGACCTCGCGCACATGAGTCTGTATACCTCTACCACCTGGGACCTGCACAGTCGCGCGGTGCTGTTCATCGAAGATCTGGTGGCGCTCTACCAGCGCTGGCGGGCGCGCATGACCGAAAGCGGGCGCGACACGCATTGGCGCAACCTGATGGCCTGTCGCCATGCCATGTGGCTGTGGTCACTGACCTGGTGCGCCAAATGGCGCGCGCAGCAGCATCAGCAGATAGATCGTCGCCATCGCGGTGAAGACTGGTCCGCTCAGCTCAGCCAAGTCGCGCTGGTCGATCACGTGGCCGACCGCGTGGATCACTACCTGTCCGCCCCCATCATCCAACGAGTCACCGACGAGCTGGCGGAGCTGGCCGATGCGGGCTGACTCGACTCCAGCGTTTTCGCCTGCTCATTGCACAAGGATGCGATCATGACCCGCTTTGCGTCACGCACACCCCTATCCGCCGTTGTCCGTCGACTCGCCGTCACCATGCTGGCGCTGGCTCCGGTCCAGGCCACTCTTGCCCAAGAGACTCAAGCACCAGGCACTCTTGCCCAGAGCTCACCGCCACCCCACCCGCTGCTCCAGCAAGACTGGAGCGACGTCGAGCAGCAGGCTGAGGGTCAGACCGTCTACTTCAACGCCTGGGGAGGCGATCCCAACGTCAATGGCTATCTCGATTGGGTGGCAGGTCAACTCGATCAGCGATACGACGTCGAGCTAGTGCACGTCAAGCTGGAGGACACTGCCGCCGCCGTATCCCGCGTGTTGGCGGAAAAGTCCGCAGGCAACGTCGACCAGGGCGCCATTGACCTCATCTGGATCAATGGCGAGAACTTTTCTGCCATGAAGGAAAATGGGCTACTGCTGGGCCCCTTTGCCCAGCGCCTGCCCAACTTTGCGCTGACCTCCCCCGACGCGAATCCCGAAATGACCACGGATTTCACCGTGCCGACTGACGGCTACGAGTCGCCTTGGGGAAAAGCACAACTGACGTTCTACTACGACAGTGACCGTGTCGACTCCCCCCCGCAGTCTCTTGATGCACTGCTGCAATGGAGTCATCAACATCCAGGCCGCTTCACCTATCCGCTGGTCCCGGATTTCCATGGCTCCACGTTCCTCAAGCAGGCGCTTCTCGCATTGGTCGACGATCCCGCCGTGCTCTCCCGCCCAGCCAGCGAGGTTGATGCCGAGGCGTTCATGACGCCACTGTGGGACTATCTCGATGCCTTGCACCCGCAGCTGTGGCGCCAGGGGCGTGACTTCCCCGCCTCCGGGCCTGCCATGCGCAGCCTGATGGGTGATGGCGAGCTGTCACTGGCCTTCACCTTCAACCCGGCGGAACCCGCGGCGGCGGTCAGCTCCTACCAGCTGCCCCCTTCGATCCGCAGCTACGTGCTGGAAGGGGGCACCATTGGCAACGTTCATTTCGTGACGATTCCGTTCAACGCCAGCCATGTGGCCGGCGCCATGGTCACCGCCAACTTCCTGCTGTCCCCGGAAGCTCAGGCGCGCAAGCAACAGCTGGATGTGTGGGGCGACCCCACGGTCCTCGACCTCGAGCGTCTGGACAGCGACCAGCGGGATGCCCTGACGCCCATGGATGACCAGCCTGCGCGCCTGCCCGTTGCCGAGCTGCAAAACACCTTGCCTGAGCCCCATCCGAGCTGGATGGAAGCCGTCGAGGCCGGCTGGCTGGAGCGATATGGCACGCGTTGACCAGCGTATCCTGGCCGCCGACACCTGGTTTGTGAGATTGACACGCTGGGCGCCTCTGCTCACCGTGTTACTGCTTGTCGTGCCGGTCATGGTGGGCGTTGCTGGCGTCACGGCGCCAGCCTTTGGCTGGCTGCCTGCGCTGGGCGGGGAAAGCCTCAGCCTGGCGCCCTGGGTCGCGCTGTGGCACACCCCAGGCCTGGGCGAGATGATCACGATGAGCCTTTCCACGGGCTTGATCAGCACGGCGGTGGCGCTGGTCATCGTCATCCTGTTTCTCGGGGCCTTCGCCGACAGCGCGGCCTTTGTCTGGCTCAAGCGCCTGCTATCGCCTCTGCTGGCCGTGCCTCACGCGGCAGCGGCCATTGGCTTGGCCTTTCTGCTCGCCCCGTCGGGACTGGCCATGCGGCTCGTTTCGCCCGGTTTGAGCGGTCAACAGGTGCCGCCGGACTACCTGTTCCCCGGTGATCCTCACGGCATTGCCCTGATCGCTGGGCTGGTGGTCAAGGAAGTCCCCTTCCTGCTGCTGATGAGCCTGGCGGCGTTGCCTCAATGCCAGGCCCATCATCGCCGCCATCTGGCCCTGTCGCTGGGCTACTCTCCCGTCACCGCCTTTCTCAAGGGCGTCTTGCCGAGCCTGTATCCATTGATTCGGTTGCCGGTCTATGCGGTGATCGCCTTTGCTTCGTCCAACGTCGATGTCGCCATGATTCTGGGCCCTTCGACTCCGCCACCCCTGGCCGTCAGCGTTGTCCGCTGGCTAGGGGACCCAGACCTTTCCATGCGTTTCATGGCATCCGCGGCAGCGCTCACCCAGCTGGCGGTCACGCTGATGGCGCTCGGCATATGGTGGTGCATCGAGCACGCTATTCGCCTGCTGGCCACACCCTGCTTGACCGATGGTCAGCGCCACCTTGGCCAGCGTTTGGGAGTGGTGCTTGGCGGTGGACTGACCTGGCTCAGTGCGGGCCTGCTGTGTGCCAGCTTGCTGGGGCTGGTGCTGTGGTCTCTGGCCGCCTACTGGCCGTTTCCTGCCAGCTGGCCAACCCCGCTGACCCTGGCCAACTGGCGCGCTGCACTGCCGGGACTCCTGCCCGCTGCAGGTACTACGCTGGCCCTGGCAGTGGCTGCAACCCTACTGTCGACGATACTGGTCGTTGGCTGCCTCGAAAGCGAATCCCTGCATCAGCGCAGCATGGGCAAGGGCGCCACCCTGGTGCTCTACCTGCCACTGCTGGTACCGCCCGTGGCCTTTCTCTACGGCCTGGTTCAGCTCCAGGCTCAGCTGTTTCTGATGCCAGGATTTGTCCTGGTCGTGGTCGGCCACAGCCTGTTCGTATTGCCATATGTGTTTCTGTCCCTGGCCGAGAGCTACCGCCGCCTGGATCCCCGCTGGAGCCAGGTCGCTGCCAGCCTTGGCAAGAGCCACGCCAGCATCTTCCTGAGGGTACGCTTGCCCCTGCTGCTCGCGCCGATGGCGACCGCCATGGCGGTGGGTCTGGCCGTCAGCATCGGCCAGTACCTGCCGACCTTGCTGTTGGGCGCGGGCAGACTGACCACGCTGACCACGGAGGCGGTTTCTCTGGCGTCCGGCGGCGACCGCCGGCTGACCGCTATCTATGCCCTGGCTCAATTGGCACTACCCGCCATTGGCTTTGCCTTGGCCATTGGCCTGCCTCGTCTGTTGCATCGACGGCGGCGAGCCCTGTTGACCTGACTCCACACAACCCGCGAGACCGCTATGCCCGAACTACGAGACACCGCTGGTACGTCGCGCCGCCCGTTGATCTTTGACGGCGTCAGCATCAGCCTGCAGGAGACACCGCTCGTCTCTCTGTCGGCGCGCATCGACGCCGGAGAGGTCGTCAGCGTGATGGGGCCTTCTGGTGTGGGAAAGTCCACCCTGCTGGCGTTTGCCGCGGGCTTCCTCGCTCCGGCCTTTCACGCCAGCGGGGACGTTCGCCTGGGCGATCAGTCGATCACGTCACTGCCGACGTCCGCTCGTCGACTTGGCTTGCTGTTTCAGGATGCCCTGCTCTTTCCCCACCTTAGCGTTGCTGGCAATCTCGCCTTTGGCATGCCTCCGTCTCGACATCGCCGCCAGCGCCGAGAGGTCATCGATCAAGCCCTGTCGGACATCGGCCTGGAAGGTTTCGGCGAGCGCGACCCCGCCACCCTCTCGGGGGGCCAGCGTGCTCGCGTCGCCCTGATGCGTACGCTGCTGTCGCGCCCCCAGGCCATGCTACTGGACGAGCCATTCTCGAAGCTGGATGCCACCCTGCGCCAGGAGATGCGCGAACTGGTCTTTGGCCGCATACGGGAATACGGACTGCCTGCACTGCTGGTCACCCACGACCGGGCCGACGCCGAGGCCGCCGCAGGACCGATCATTGAGCTGTCGAGTGCCAGCACGGGACAGACCACCAGCACATGGCGGAGCGCACAGCATGCCCGACGCTGAGGCACTTGCCACGACGCCGCAACTCACCGTCATCATCCCCACCCTGAATGAGGCCAACATCATCACCGCTAGCCTTGACCGACTGGATGGCTGGCGCCGCGCAGGGGCCGAGATCATCGTCGTCGATGGTGGCAGCAGCGATGGCACCTGTGCGCTGGCGACATCACGTGCAGACCGGGTGATCTCCGCCGCTGCGGGGCGAGCCCGGCAGATGAACGCAGGCGCCGCCTCGGCTCGCTCGCCGGTACTTCTGTTTCTCCACGCGGACACTCAATTGCCGCCCGACGCCATGCCAGCGGTGTTGAAGGCCGTTGAAGCCCGTGTCTGGGGGCGCTTTGACGTTCGCATACGCGGCCACTCGTCGATGCTGCCGATAGTGGCCGCCTGCATGAACCTGCGCTCGCGACTGACGGGCATCGCCACCGGAGATCAGGCCCTGTTCATGCAACGCGCCACCTTTGTCGACCTGGGCGGCTTCCCGGACCAGCCCCTCATGGAAGACATCGAAATGTCCAGGCGACTCAAGCGTTCCTCTCGTCCCGCTTGCCTCAGGCTAAAAGCCACCACCGACGGGCGTCGCTGGGAAAAAAGAGGCCTCGCTGCGACGATCTGGCTGATGTGGCGGCTGCGCTTTCGCTACTGGAGTGGTGCCAGTGCTGTAGATCTCGCCAAGGAGTATCACCATGTGCGATGACAGCGCGCACTGTCAGGGGCCGGGCACCACCGATGGCGACCTGCCTGTCATCTCGATTCTGGCCAAGGCCCCACTGGCAGGACTGGCCAAGACACGCATGATCCCTGCACTAGGCCCAGAGGGGGCGGCGCGCCTCCAGCATCGATTGATCGAGCACACGTTGAAAGTGGCACTGGAGGCGACTTCTGCAAGTCGGATTACCCTATGGACAGCACTGGATCATCAACATCCCTGCTTTTTGCAGGCGCAGGATCGCTACGGTGTTCGCCTTGCCCGCCAGCCCGACGGCGACCTGGGAGCGAGGATGTATGCGGCACTGGCCGCGACTGACGCCCCAAGCCTATTAATCGGCACAGATTGCCCGTTAATGGATAAGAAATTACTGAAAACTTGTCAGAAACGACTCAAACAGGTAGACAGCGTCTTTCTTCCCGCGGAGGACGGCGGCTATGCTCTGGTTGGAGTTCGCCGACATGACCCACGGCTCTTTGAGGGAGTCGACTGGGGCACGTCCGGGGTCATGTCCCAGACGCGTGCACGTCTGGCGGAGCTTTCTTGGACATTTGAGTGTCCAAGCACGGTCTGGGATCTGGATACCCCCCAGGACCTGGCTCGACTAGCCGACATGGAAGCCCTCTCGCTGGAGATTATGCCGTGACCGAAGACACCCTCACTGACCGCCACAAGAAGCTTGCCGCGGTTCGCCCTCGCTTGCTGTCCTTTGCACGCATGCACCTGCGCGACCATGCCGCCGCCGAGGATGCGGTGCAGGAAGCGATGATTGCCGCCATCGAGAAAAACGACAGCTTTTCAGGTCGCTCCGGCTATGAGACCTGGGTCTTCGGCATCCTCAAGTACAAGCTGCTGGATCAGATGCGCCAGCAGAAACGTCACGGTCGCTGGGAACCCTTTGACGAAGAAACGACGGATGATGCCATTGATCGCATGTTCCAGCAGGACGGGCATTGGACTCACGAGGCCAAGCCCCAGGCCTGGGACACGCCAGAGCAGGCATTCGAGAACGAACATTTCTGGAAAGTATTTGACGCCTGTATGCTGGGCCTTCCTGACAACGTGGCACGGGTATTCACTCTGCGCGAATTAATGGGCCTTTCTACCGAAGATATCTGTAAGGAAGTGGGCATCAAAGAAAACAACGCATGGGTGATCCTGCACCGGGCTCGCCTCAAGCTTCGCGCTTGTATTGAAAAAGGTTGGAAGGAGGATGCGGCATGATGATGTGCAAGGCCGCTACCAAGCTGATGTCGAAGCAGCTGGATGCGCCCCTGACGACGCGAGAGAAGCTCTCGCTTCGTTTTCACCTGATGCTCTGTTCGGTCTGCCGTCGATGTGACAAGCAATTCGAGATGTTAAGAAAGGCGGGACGAGCCTATGGGGGGGCCTCAGCTGACAAGGCTGAACACCACTGCATGGCTAGCGAAGAGGACATGAAGAAGGTTCAGGAAGCGATTACCCAGGCGGAAGAACGCCGCCAGGGATAATCGCCAGCCTATCCCCCGGCGGATCGCGTAGCGCTCGAGCTTCGACGGCTACAGCGAAAGCTTCAATGAACTACAGCAGAAGCTTCGACGACTACGGTATCAGCCCCGTTTGTCACACTCTTGTGAACCCCGCCTACAGGCTATCTCTCCTACCTGCTACCGAGACAGCCTGACGGCGGTATTCCGCATCACGCTTACCGCCCGCAATCAACCGCACGGATCTGCGCGCCGGCGACTGCTGGCTAGTCACCCGCCGCTTCCTGTGCCAGCCCCGACAAGGCTTGTGCGATCTGGTCGATGGGCAGTTCACAGTCACCTAGCCCATGCCGCTTTGCCAGGTAATGCGGGTCATTCCACTCGAGCACCAGGTGGTCGTCCTGCTGGCGAACCACCATTTTCTGGGGCAGATCCAGTGCCGTGCTGCCGTGACACTGCATCAGGCGTGTCCCTACCTCGGGCTTGCCGAAGATGTAGGTGCGCGTCGGCGGCAGTTCAAGGCCTACACCCTCCGCATTAGCCTGGTGGTCTACCATCGCCATCAAGCCCATGCCACGCTTCTCCAGACCCTGCCTGAAGCGCGCATCGACATCTTCTACGCTGTCCTGTGACGTCAGGCTGGCCACACCCGACTCATCGATCTGGGACTCTGCCGCTACACTTCCTGATCCGGCCAATACCAGACCCATGATCAGGCCCCCGACCCACTTCCTGCTGTAGTGACGCTGCCTCATACGATGGTTTCCTTGTTCAACGAGTGACACTGTGAGCTTGCCCATTGCCAGCGTGGACGACGCAAGCTTGATCAACGTAAGCATGGACGAGGTAAGCATGGACAAAATAAGTGCCGCCCGACAAGTCGACATATGCCAATGACGCTGCGTGGTCGTGTAAGGATCGCGGAGTGCCAACCGACTCTGCAAAGCCTACCAACACTGCAGAGAAAGTGGGCTTTTGGCTAGCCATGTTTGCCCTACCGTCGCTATGGAGCCCGCCATCTATGCCTATATCCCACCGCCGTGCCTCTATCACGCTGCTATTGACCGCCTGTGGCGCCCTCTCGTTCGCTTCGACGCTCCAGGCGGCAAGCTTTTCGCCCCAGGTCTTGCTCTCCTGGCCAACCCGATCCTTCGAAGGCGAGACGTCGTATCGCGTAACAGCGCTAGAGGGCACCCAGGCACTTGAAGCACGTGCCAGGGGACAGGCGTCGGCCAAGTACCTGGAGCGTGAGATCGACCTGAAGGAGACACCTTATCTGCGCTGGTGCTGGCGCGTCTCGGGGGTCTATGCCAACGTCAATGAGCGCAGCAAGGCAGGCGACGACTACCCTGCCCGCGTCTATGTCGCCAGAAAGACCGGACTGCTTCCCTGGCAGGTAGAGTCGGTCAACTACGTGTGGTCATCGAACCAGCCCCGTGGTAACAGTTGGCCCAATGCCTTTACCGATAGAGCCATCCTGCTGGCCTTGCAGGGCGGTGACGAGAAGGTGGGTCAATGGGTGGCAGAAGTCCGCGACGTGGCCGCCGACTATCGCAGGCTGTTCGGCACTCAGCCCGACAGTATCGATGGGCTTGCCCTGATGAGCGATGGCGACAACGCAGGCGGTGATGCCACCGCCTGGTTTACCGGCCTTGAAATGAGCGCCTCGGCCTCACCGCCTAGCTGTCCGTAGAACAGCATTTATCATCGCTGAAACACCACCGTGCGGTTGCCGTTGAGAAACACCCGCCTCTGCAGATGCAGGTCAACCGCTCGTGCGAGCGTCAGACATTCGATGTCACGCCCTCGGGCGACCAGGTCATCCGCTGTATCGGCGTGGGTGACCGGCTCGACGCCCTGGCTGATGATCGGCCCCTCATCCAGGTCGTCATTAATGTAGTGCGCCGTGGCACCGACCAGCTTGACCCCTTTCTCGAAGGCCTGGTGATATGGCCTGGCCCCCTTGAATCCTGGCAACAGCGAGTGATGAATATTGATCGCTCGGCCGGCCAGACGCTCACTCATGTCGCTGGAGAGTACCTGCATGTAACGCGCCAGGATCACCAGCTCAGCACCGCTATCCTCGATAATCTGCCACACCTTCGCTTCCTGCTCGGACTTGGTGTCCGCGCTGATCGGGCAATGGTGGTAAGGCAGCCCGTGCCATTCGGCCAAGGGCGCGAGGTCCGGGTGATTGGATACGATGGCCTTGATCTCGACCGGCAGCTGTCCGGTGCGATAGCGATAGAGCAAGTCATTGAGACAATGATCTGCCTTCGACACCATGATGACCACCGGCGTCCGTCGATCAGGGGCCGTCAGCTCGAAAGTCATGGCAAACTCGGCGGCACGCTCGGAAAACCGTTGCTCAAAATCCGTGGCCGAAAAGCCCCCGTCAGCCGAGCCGATGCTGGATGGCCCGCCCCCACCCGGGGGGCGGAACTCGGTGCGAATGAAGAACCGGCTGGAGCTGGCATCATCAAAGGACTGCTGCTCAGTGATATAGCACCCGTGCTCGCGCAGGAAGCGGGTCACCACGTCCACGGTGCCAAGGCGGCTTGGGCACTGGGCGGTCAGAATCCAGTTGGCAAGGCCCGTCGGGCGGTCAATGCTCATGGGCGCTCCCCATCAACGGCATCCTCGACGTCACGCTCGACGCCGATGGCAAACTCCTCACCAGCATCCAGCAGCCACCGATAAACGTAGTCGACGAAGCTCGCCCGAACCACCAGCTCCCAGCCTTTATCGTCAGGCCGCCTTAGGCTCACGCTGGACTTGGCGAACACCGTCGTCACCCCCTTGCCAGGGGGAAAGTGACGCGGGTGAACGTCGTAGACGACCGATTTCATCAGTAGCTCGCGCATGGCGTCGTCATCCCCGCTCAAGGCGATCACCGTCTGTCCTGCACTAACATCGGTGAAGGCGACGCTGGCATCCCCCAGCACCGCGCGCAGGCCGAGCTCGACCCGATGGGCATCACCCGGGGGCAGTATCGCCAGCCATTCACCCGGCGACAGCCATTGCAAAGACGCCGCGTCCCCCTGCACCAGCTCGTGGGGACGTGCCGGCAGCGCCAGCCCCAGCACGCTGCGCACGGCTTCATCCAGCACGATGGCCCCACCCCGCAGAATGAGGTGGTCGTGCCGGCGTTCTCGCATCACGACGCGAGACGCTGTCGATGGTGCCGGGGCACCGACATGCTGATAGGACCAGGCCAACGGGGACGTCATGACCGATCTGCTGTGGGGATAGGCATCAAAGACATGCACAGTGGGTATCACTTCAGACATTCTGGCGCTCTCCCTTCGGATCGAGGAACACGGTAGAGACGATGCGCGCCTCGTGAGTCTTGCCATCCACACAGGGAAGATAGACGGTCTCGCCCAGGCGCTGATGACCACCCTTGACCACCGCCAGGGCGAAGCCGGTCTCGAGGGTCGGGCTGTAGTAGCTTGAGGTGACGTGGCCCACCATGGGCATCGGCACCGGATGTTGCGGGTCGAGCACAATCTGCGCGCCCTCTTCCAGCACCACCTCGGGATCGACGGGGCGCAGCCCGACCAGTTGCTTGCGATCTTGCCGCGCGGTATCAGTGCGGCTCAGGGCGCGCTGTCCGACCCAGGAGAACGGCTTGTCGTAGCCTATCGCCCACTGCATGCCGAGATCCTCCGGCGTCACCGAGCCATCGGTATCCTGACCGGCGATGATGAAGCCTTTCTCCGCCCGCAGCACGTGCATGGTTTCGGTACCGTAGGGGGTGAGGTCATACTTTTCGCCATGGGCAAACAGCGTCTTCCACACATGCAGGGCGGCGTGGGCCTGCACGTTGATCTCGAAGGCCAGTTCACCGGTGAAGGAGATTCGGAAGATGCGCGCCGGCACCCCGGCCACCCTGCCCTCTCGCCACTCCATGAACTTGAACGCCTCGCGATCCAGGTCGATATCCTCGACCACTTCGCTCATCAGCTCACGCGCCTTCGGCCCCGTCACGGTCATGGTCGCCCAGTGATCCGTGACCGAGCTGAAGGTCACGTCGAGATCCGGCCACTCGGTCTGGTGCCACAGCTCCAACCATTCGAGAACGCCAGCGGCTCCGCCGGTTGTGGTGGTCATCAGGAAATGGTTCTCGGCCAGACAGCTGGTCGTACCGTCATCCATGACCATGCCGTCGTCTTTGCACATCAGCCCGTAACGCACCTTGCCCACGCCCAGCTTGGCCCACTTGTTGGTGTAGATGCGGCCGAGGAACTCGCGGGCATCGGGGCCCTGGATGTCGATCTTACCCAGGGTCGAGGCATCGAGGATCCCGACGCCCTCGCGGACCGCCAGGCATTCACGCTTCACCGCCTCATGCATCGTTTCAGGCTGGCCATTGTGGCGCCGTGGAAAGTACCAGGGGCGCTTCCACTGCCCGACATCCTCGAACTCGGCCCCTCGCTCCACGTGCCAGGAGTGCAGAGCACTGTAGCGCTCAGGATCAAACAGTGCTCCACAGTGGCGCCCCACCACCGCGCCGAAAGTGACCGGCGTATAGCTGGGCCTGAATACCGTGGTACCGACCTCGGGAATCGAACGGCCCAGGCAGCGAGCGGCGATGGCCATGCCATTGATGTTGCCCAATTTGCCCTGATCGGTGCCGAAGCCCATGGCGGTATAGCGCTTGACGTGCTCGATGGATTCAAAGCCTTCACGGGTGGCCAGCTCGATGCCGGCAGCGGTGACATCGTTCTGCAGATCCACAAACTGCTTGGGGGCACGCAAGGTCGGTTTATTGTGGGGCACCTGGAACAGCGCCACCGCCTCGCCCTGGCGCACTTCCGTCACTCTGGGAAGCCGGCCTTGCGAGCCAGCGTGGCTGTCATTGCCGTCAGTGCCGTCGCTGTCAGAACTGTGGCTGTCAGTACCGTTACTGTCAGTATCATTAAGCGTCGTACCCTGACCGCCGACATCCAGGTTCGCCTCTGCCGCCGCCTGGCGACCCGCCTCCTGCCCCTCGGCCAGGGTGGCCGCCAGGGTAAAGGTGCCACCGGCACTGCCCGCCACCAGCATGCCCTGGGGCAAGCTGGGCACGAAGGCGATCAGGTCGTCGCGCCAGCTCGGCCGTGCCCCGGTATGCGACGCCAGGTGAATCACCGGGCTGAATCCGCCGGACGTCGCCAGCGTGTCGCAGACCAGGATCTCAGCGCTCCCGGCGAGGCCGAAGCCGTCGATATCGATAGCCGCCACCCGCACCGAGGCAACGCGCTGCTCGCCGCGTGCCTCGATCACTGCCGAGCCTGGCAGGATGCGGACACCTCGTGCTCTGGCCTGCTCGACCAGCTCTCCGTCAGGAGCAGAGCGGGCGTCCGCCACCGCGACCACCTCGCGGCCAGCGTCGAGCCAGTCAAGCACCGCACGATAGCCGTCATCGTTACTGGTGGACACCACCAGGCGCTGTCCCGGCACTACGCCATAGCGACGAATATAGGTCGACACCGCCGAGCACAGCATATTGCCTGGCACGTCATTACCGGCATACACCAGCGGTCGTTCGTGGGCTCCTGTGGCCAGCACCACCCGAGCGGCACGCACGCGATGCAGGCGTGAGCGCGCCTGGCGCCGCCCCTCGATTCGAGGAGCACAGTGCCCAAGATGTTCAGTGCGCCGTTCATGCAGCGTGACGAAATGATGGTCGTGGTAGCCATTGGCCGTGGTGCGGGGCAACAGGGTCACATCAGCACAGGCGGCGAGCTCTGCCACGGCTTCCTCGACCCAGGCGCTGGCCGGGCCATCATTGAGTCGCTCACGGCAATCCAGCAGCGAACCACCGAAGGATTCCTGCTCGTCACACAGGATGACCCGAGCCCCCGAGCGGGCAGCCTCCAGGGCGGCGGCAAGACCAGCAGGGCCCGCCCCAATCACCAGCACCTCGCAATGACGGTTGATGTGGTCATAGATATCCGGATCGGCTTCCATGGGGCTACGCCCCAGGCCAGCACTCTTGCGGATATAGCGTTCATAGGTCATCCACAGCGAGGCCGGTGCCATGAACGTCTTGTAATAGAAGCCAGGGGGCATCAGCTTGCCACCGACCTTGCCCAGCATGCCCATCAGGTCCCGCTGGACGCTTGGCCAGCCATTGGTGGAGCGAGCGTAGAGGCCATCGAACAGGGCCTGCTGGGTAGCCCGCACATTGGGCACCTGCTCGGCCTCATGCTGGCCAAGCTGGACCACGGCATTGGGCTCCTCGGCTCCGGCCGCAACGATGCCGCGGGGCCGCGCGTACTTGAAGCTACGATTGACGACATCGACCCCGTTGGCCAGCAGCGCCGACGCCAGCGTATCGCCCTGATAGCCGGTGTAGGACTTGCCGTTGAAGGTAAAACGCAGGGGCACGCTGCGATCGATCAGGCCCCCTGTCTCGAGGCGGTTGAGCTGGCTCATGCGCGCACCTCCCGGGTATAGGAAGAATCGTGGGACGCGTCGTGGGATGAGGCGTGAGACGAGAGCTGGGACGTGGCACGGCCCGCGCCGCCATGGCCGTCATCACTGGCATCAGCTGGTACCGTCTTGCCGTCAGGATTGGCCTGGGTGAATCGCGGCGCCTCGCCGATGCGGTAGGTCTCGAGAATCTCGTAGGTCTGGGTGTGGCGCGTCATGTTGAAGAACTTGCGACAGCCGACCGCATGAACCCACAGCTCGTGATGAATACCCCGCGGATTGTCACGAAAGAACAGATAGTCCCCCCAGGCTTCATCCGAGCACTGGGCAGGATCCTCGGGCCGCTGAATATGGGCCTGTCCCTTGGGGTGAAACTCTTCTTCCTCGCGCCACTCATTGCAGTGGGGGCAATGGATGTAAAACATGCAAACCTCCTGGACTCAGTGGGCGACACCCGCAGCGCCGTGCTCATCGATCAGGGCACCACTGTGGAAACGGTCGATGGAAAACGGTGCGGCCAACGGATGCATCTCGCCCTTGGCCAGGCTTGATGCAAACACATGCCCAGACCCGGGCGTGGCCTTGAAGCCGCCGGTACCCCAGCCACAGTTGAAGTAGAGCCCTTTGATGGGGGTCTTCGACAAGATCGGACAGGCATCCGGACAGGTATCGACGATGCCCCCCCACTGCCGATTCATGCGCACCCTTGAGAAGATCGGGAACATCTCGACGATGGCCTGCAGGGTGTGTTCGATGGTGGAGTAGCTGCCGCGCTGCCCATAGCCGTTGTAGCCGTCGATCCCGGCGCCGATGACCAGGTCCCCCTTGTCGGACTGGCTGATGTAGCCATGCACGTGGTTCGACATGACCACAGTGTCCAGCACCGGCTTGAGTGGCTCGGACACCAGCGCCTGCAGCGGATGGCTTTCCAGCGGCAAGCGCAGGCCGGCCAGACCGGCCAGGACACCCGAGTTGCCCGCGGTCACGCAGCCTACGGTGGTGGCCTCGATGTCACCACGGTTGGTATGCACCCCGAGGATGCGCCCATCGCGGATCTTGAAGCCGGTGACTTCGGTCTGCTGCAGAATATCCACACCCAGGGCGTCGGCACCGCGGGCATAGCCCCAGGCCACCGCATCATGACGCGCCACCCCAGCGCGGGGCTGCCATGAGGCGCCCATGACGGGATATCGCGCGTTTTTTGAACAGTCCATGATGGGCACGAGCTGTTGCACACCGCGGGCATCCAGCACCTCGCCGTCGATGCCATTCAGCCGATTGGCATTGACCCGGCGCTGGATATCGCGCATGTCCTGCAGGGTGTGCCCCAGGTTGAGCACCCCTCGCTGGGAGAACATCACGTTGTAGTTGAGGTCCTGGGAAAGGCCTTCCCACAGCCCCATCGAATGCTCATAGAGGGCCGCCGCCTCATCCCACAGGTAGTTCGAGCGCACGATGGTAGTGTTACGAGCGGTATTACCGCCCCCCAGCCAGCCCTTCTCGATCACCGCGACGTTACCTACCCCGAACTCCTTGGCCAGGTAGTAGGCGGTCGCCAGGCCGTGCCCGCCGCCGCCAACGATGATCACGTCATAGGCCGCCTTGGGAGTGGGGTTACGCCACTGTCGCTGCCAGTTCTCATGGTGGCTGATGGCATGGCGTGCCAGCGCAAATCCGGAATAGCGTTGCATGATGTCTCCTCAAGGATCTCTTTTTCCGCTCAGTGGCATCAGCCCAGTAGCGTCACCCCAGTGCCACGGCCACTGAGCCGCCAGCTAGCGCCTGTAGTTCCACTACCCGTCTAGGCGGACTGCAGCTCGGATGGGTCGGCCAACGCGTAGACCGGGTGACGCGCACACAGCTCAGCGACCCGAGCTCGTACCTCGTCTTCGATGGCGGCGCTATCGTCGCCCCGGGTCAGGGCGTCCAGAACGTCACAGATATCACCGGCAAGCTGTGCACACTCCGCCTCATCGAAGCCCCGGGTGGTAACAGCAGGGGTGCCAATCCGCAGGCCCGAGGTAACGAAGGGACTTTGTGGATCGCCTGGCACGGCGTTCTTGTTGACGGTGATGTGGGCACGGCCCAGCGCCGCGTCAGCATCCTTGCCGGTAATGCCCTGGCGGATCAAAGAGACCAGGAACAGGTGGTCATCGGTGCCACCGGACACCACGTCATAGCCACGCTCAAGGAATGTCGACGCCATGGCTCTGGCGTTGGCGATCACTCGCTCTTGATAGCGCACGAAATCCTGGCTCATGGCCTCGCGGAAGGCGATCGCCTTGGCCGCGATGACATGCATCAGCGGGCCTCCTTGCTGACCAGGAAACACAGCGCCATTGAGCTTCTTGTAAAGCACTTCATCACCGCTGGCCGACAGGATCAGGCCACCGCGAGGACCGCGCAGGGTCTTGTGGGTCGTCGTGGTCACGACATGGGCATGGGGCAAAGGACTGGGGTACAGGCCTGCCGCCACAAGACCGGCAACGTGGGCCATATCGACCAGCAGCCAGGCTCCGACACTGTCGGCGATGGTGCGAAAACGACGCCAATCCACCACCCGGGAATAGGCCGAAAAACCCGCCACGATCAACTTGGGACGATGTTCGCGTGCCAGGCGTTCGACCTCGGCGTAGTCGATGCGGCCCGTCGCTTCATCCAACCCGTACTGCACCGCCCGGTAATGCTTGCCAGAGAAGTTGGGCGCCGCACCATGGGTGAGGTGACCGCCATGGGCCAGACTCATGCCAAGTACGGTGTCACCCGGCGAGACCAGCGCCATGAAGGCGGCAGCATTGGCCTGGGCACCACTGTGGGGCTGAACATTGGCATAGTCCGCCCCAAACAGGGCACAGGCTCGCTCCATCGCCAGGCGCTCGACCACATCCACGTGCTCGCAGCCACCGTAGTAGCGCTTGCCGGGATACCCCTCGGCGTACTTGTTGGTCAGTTGGCTGCCTTGGGCCTCCATCACCGCCGCACTGGCGTAGTTTTCCGACGCGATCAGCTCTACATGCTGCTGCTGGCGAACCTCCTCCGCGGCAACGGCCTCAGCTATCTGGGAATCGAATCGTGCAAGACAGAGCGACGTCCGCGATGAATGCGCCGTGAACAGATGGGACATGGGGTGCCTCCCGCTATGGCAAGCAACGGTTAAGCGACCGCACTCGCCTGATCAGATTTATCGTTGTCATTGCAGGCACGGGCCGGCAGTCTCACTCGCGAGGTCATCCTCGACCTCCAAGGTAAGCTGCTGCCACAACGCAATCGTTCTGAAAGCGACATCGACGTCTTCAACAAGGACATCTGTCACTCCCGCATGGGTGTCGGCGTTGTCGGCAACGTCCCCGCCTGCTGCCTGGTGCTGTCATTGAAGCCGACACGCCCCGGCGTGACTTGAACAAATGCGACAGCTTTATTGGACGCGGGTGACCGAGACGGTCTGTGTTTGCGAGAGGGTCAGGCTGGGTCGAGAAGGTCAGGCTGGGTCGAGACGCTCAGCCTTGGCCGAGACGAGTGCCAATATGCAGAAAGAAGGGGTCGACGCCGGCTTCCTCGCGCCCCTTGGGATCGCGGCGCAACTGGGAGGGAGACTGGCCATAGGCGGCGCGAAAATGGCGGGAGAAGTGTGCGGTGTCGGCGAAGCCACAGCGTTCACCGATATCGGTGATGCTGTGCTCGGTGAAGTACAGTAGCCACAGGCCATAGCGCAGTCGCAGGTCACGGGCGAACTTCTGTGGCCCGATGCCAAAGCTGTCCTGAAACTTGCGCTCGAGGCCGCGACGGGAGGCGCCTACGCGGCTGGCCAGCTCATCCACGGAAATGACTTCCCCCAGATGCTGCTCCAGGATCGTCACCGCCCGGCGCACGATGCGGTCCTCGATACGCTCGAATACCACGGGCTGTGGCTGGCCATGCTCTCCGCCGCGGTGCCCATCCAGCAGCATGATGTTCAGACTCTTGCGCGCCCAGGCGCGGCCCAGATGACGCTCCACCAGGTACGCCGCCAGATCGGCCGCCGCGGCGCCACCCGCACAGGTCAGACGATCGCCATCATCCACATAGAGCCGATCGGCCACCGCATTGACCTGGGGAAAACGGCGCACCAGGTCCGCATGGTGATACCAGCTGACACAGCAGCGTCGCCCCGCCATCACGCCAGCCTGGATCAGTGACAGCACACCCGTACAGACGCCGACCAGGGGCACGCCAAGCCGAGCCGCCTGACGCAGGTACTCTGACGCCGCAGGATCGTCCGTCGGTGAGCCGTCGAGCACTCCGCCAATGACCACCAGATAGTCGAACTGACGCGGGTCACAAAAGGGCGTGGCAAAGGGTTCACAGGGTGAGATGACCGCACCGCAACTCGACGGTGCATCCTCCCCATCTGCCGTAAGAAAGCGCCAGCGGCAGCGCAATTGACGACTGCGGTCGCCCTCATCGGAGGCCAGTCTGAGGCAATCCACAAAGGCAGCAAAGGGCAACAACGTAAAACGACGCAGCAACACGAAACCTACCGACAGCGCCGGCGGTTGGGCCACCGACGTTGACGCCTCAGACTCAGCCTCAGACAGGGGGGAGGAAGAATCGGTAGGAAACATATCGCTCGTATGCCAGCGGAGGTGGCTGACCAGCGTACCCGATTCCCCCCGACCGCCTCCACTGGGCGTGGATTTTGCTACTGGCACGCCTCGCTACCAGTCGACAGTGACATTGCCTCGGGGCCGACTGCAGCACGACAGAATGTAGCCCTCGGCCACGTCTTCGTCGGTGATGCCGCCGTTGTGGTCCATCTCCACCTCGCCTGCCACCAGCGGCACTCGACAGGTGCCACAGATCCCCATGCCGCAGGCCTTGGGAATGTGCAGCCCCAACTTGGCGGCCGCTGCGTGCACGGTCTCACCTGGCTGGATACGCACACTTTTCCCTGCAGCCGCGAACTCCACGCAGTGCATGTCCGCGACATCCAGCTCCTCGGCGAGCGCTTCGGCCTGCTCGGCCAGCTCGTGCACGTCCTCCTGAACATCCACCGGCGTCGCGCCAAAGGACTCCTCATGGTAGCGGCTCATATCGAAGCCGCGCTGAACCAGCAGCCGTCGCACCGCCGCCATGAAGGGGGTCGGCCCACAGCAAAAGACCTCGCGATCCATGAAATCCGGCGCCATCAACTCCAGCATGGCCTCTGACAGGAAACCGCGGTACCCGGCCCAGGACTGGTTCAGCTCACTGTCACGCTCGCACACGATGTGCAGCCGAAATTCAGGAAGTCGAGAGAAGATATGGTCGAGCTCTCGGCGAAAGATGATATCCCTGGGAGTTCTGGCACAGTGGACAAAGTCCAGATCCACCGCCGCATTGGTGTCGAAAAACCAGCGCGTCATCGACATCAGCGGTGTGATGCCCACCCCACCGGACAGCATCAGCACCTTGTCGGCCGCATGATCGATACAGTTGAACTCGCCCACGGGGCCGTGCACCGCCAGCTCGTCGCCGACCTTGAGCGACTCATGCAGCCAGTTCGAGACACGCCCTCCCGGCACCCTCTTCACCGTGATCGAGAAGCTGTAGGGAACCGAGGGGGCACTGGCGATGGTGTAGGAGCGAAACACGCACTCGTCGTCGATCTCGAGCTCCAGGGTGACAAACTGCCCCGGCTTGAAAAAGAACATGACCGGCTGCTCCGCCATGAAACAGAAGGTGCGCACGTCCCAGGTTTCCTGAATCACCTTGACGCAGCGCACCACGTGGCGTCCGTTGGACCAGGTCTGGGTCGTCACCGGGCTGAGAAAATTCGTCACCATGGCGTCGTCGCTCGCAGCTAGTGGTGGCTCTGATGACCGGGCAACGGCTACCGGCCAGGCTAATGAGGGAATTCTGCCCCTCGTCCTCCCGCCCTCACTTGTCTAATCACGACATCAGCATGCTCGATTCCCCCGGCCATGCTCGTCACGGCAGCGATAGCGTCGCAACGGCATCATCTGGTGTCGTCGCCAGACAGCCCTGCTTCGAGCCCTTGTTCCAGACTGCCAGCACGCCACGCCCCACATGCCAGCCACCAGAGGCGTCCATCGCCCGTGACCTGCACGCGCACTGGGCCGTCACCCAGTACCCATTCAATGAGCAAGGACGACGTTCACCGCGAGCGTCTGCCGCATGACCTGGAGAGCAACATGGACCCCATTGCATCACCCCGTCTGGGGGACCCTCTGGAAGAGGCCCGCCACTTCGCCCTGGAAACGGCCATGCATCATCCGCACGGATTTTCGCTGCCCCAGGCGTTCTACAACGATGACCGCCTGTTCAGACTGGACATGCGAACCATCTTTGAAAGGGAGTGGATCTTTGCCGGGATGAGCTGCGAAATTCCAGCGAAGGGGCAGTTCATGACCCTGGATATCGGCGACAATCCGATCATTATCGTGCGCGGAGACGGCGACAGCCTGCATGCCTTCCACAACACCTGCCGCCATCGGGGCTCACGGCTGTGCGCCACTCAAAGCGGCAAGGTGGCCAAGCTCGTGTGTCCCTACCATCAGTGGACCTATGAACTCGATGGCCGCCTTCTGTTTGCCGGCACGGAGATGGGCGCAGACTTTCGCCTGGAAGACCATGGTCTGGCCCCTGTAGCCCTCACCGAAGCCGGTGGCTATCTGTTCGTCAGCCTGGCCAGCGAGCCACCGGATGCCAGCGATCTCAAGGCCGCCTTTGACAGCTACCTGAGCTTCTACGACATGGAAAATCTCAAGGTGGCGGTTACCACCACCATCGAGGAACAGGCCAACTGGAAGCTGGTGCTGGAAAACAATCGTGAGTGCTACCACTGCAACGGCTCACATCCTGAGCTGATCAAGACGCTCTACGAATTCGACGATACCGAGGACCCACGAGCGACCCCGGAATACCGTGCCCTGGTGGAGCGCAAGCAGCAGGAATGGGACGCGCTCGGCATCCCCTGGAAAATGCGCTGGGCAGGCGGCAAGCGCAATCGGCTGACCCGCACGCCACTGGTCGAGGGCACAGTGTCGATGACCATGGATGGACGTCCCGCCTGTTCAACGCCGCTGACCCACCAGGGAATCGAGGACATGGGGTCACTGCGTCTGCTACATCTGCCCAACAGCTGGAATCACTTTGTCGGCGACCATGCGGCGGTGTTTCGTGTGTTGCCGCTGGGCCCCCAGCGCACCCAGGTCACGACCAAATGGCTCGTCCACAAGGACGCGGTGGAAGGCGTCGACTACGACCCCGAGAATCTGCGGCGGGTGTGGGATGCGACCAACGCCCAGGACCGTCGCCTTGCCGAGGAAAACCAGCGTGGCATCAACTCACTCGCCTATCGGCCGGGACCTTACTCCCCCACCTACGAATACGGCGTGATCGACTTCATCGACTGGTATCGCAGCACCTTGACCACCAACCTCTCGGACACCCCGGAACTGAGCCTGGTACGCGCATGATCGAGGTATCCAGGACCTGACCAGCAGGCGGCCTGGCTAAGGCGGCCTGACTAGGGCCGCCTGACTAGGGCCGCCTGCTGTCCGTCGCCACCAGCGGGATAACCTCGCCACTCTCGGCGGCCGTTGGTGGCGTCAGATGTTCACGGCGCAACAGTGCATCAAGCTCACGAAACGGCACCGGTCGCGAGAACAGATAGCCTTGGAATGTGGCGCAGCCCAACTGCTTCAAGGTGTAGCAGTGTCGCGCGGTCTCCACGCCCTCGGCCAACACTTCCAGGTCCAGCTCTCGGGCCAGTGAGATAACGCTCCTGCACACGGCAAGGTCTGGCTCGCTATCGAGACAGTGAGCGACGAACCCACGGTCAATCTTGATCTTGTCGATGGGCAGCGACTTCAAGTAGTCAAAGCTGGAATAGCCGGTACCAAAGTCATCGATCGCAGCCGTCACGCCGCGGCGGGACAATTTTTCCAGGGTCTTGGCCACACCCGGCTTGTCTTCCAGCAGCATGCCTTCGGTGATTTCCAGCTCCAGCCAGTCCGATGGCAGCTGAATGTCATCCAACGCCTGGCACACACTGGACAGGAAGTCCTCACGGTGGAATTCCAGTGGCGACAGATTGACCGCCACCCTGCCTGGCGATAAACCCAGCTGTAACAATCGCTTGGCGTCCTGACAGGCTCTACGCAGAATCCAGCGGCCCAGCTCGATGATCTGGCCCGTTTCTTCCGCCAGAGGAATGAACTCGGCAGGCGATACCCAGCCCAGGTCCGGATGGCACCAGCGCGCCAGTGCCTCAAGTCCCGTGACACGCCCAGCACCATCCACCTGGGGCTGGTAAAAGACCTGCAACCGCTGCTGGTCCAGCGCCACCCGCAGTGCATTGCGCAGCATGACATGTCGACCGGAAGCTCCCTCCAGCGTACGCGAGAACAGCTGGCACTGGTTTCGTCCTCGCTGCTTGGCCTGGTACATGGCCAGGTCCGCCTGCTGGATCAACCGCTGAGAGCTCACCGCCGACTCACTGTCCAGCATCGCAATCCCGATACTCGCGGAGATATGCAGCTGGTGGCCATCCACGCGGAAAGGCTCATGCAACTGCTCAAGCAGCCGTTCGGCCACCACCACCGCTTCCTCTCGCCCACCAATGTCCACCAGCACCATGACGAATTCATCGCCACCGAGTCGTGCCAGGGTGTCCGAGCGGCGCTGTCCTCGCCCCAACCGCTTGGCGACCTGCACCAGCACGCGATCACCGGTTTCATGGCCAAGGCTATCGTTGATCGGCTTGAAGGCATCCAGATCCAGGAACAGCACGGCCAGCCCCTTCTCATGCCTCTGCGCAAGCGCCACATCATGCTCCAGACGGTCTGACAGCAGCAGTCGGTTGGGCAGACCGGTCAAGGCATCGTGGGTGGCCTGATGGGCCAGCATCTCCTCCTGGGCCTTGCGCTGAGTGACATCGTCGACAATGCCGATGAAGTGGCTGACACCCTCACGACTGGCGTGTACCGGAGACAGGGTCATGTCATACCAGCGGCAAGCCCCCACGTCCTGCGTTGCCAGCACGGTAACGGAGCCGGCCTGCCGAGTCTTCATCCAATGACAGATTTCGCCTTCCGTTACCGGGTCAAGTCCCATACGCCGGGCCAGTTCACTGGCCTTGAGGCCGATCAAGTCAGCGTTGCGCACACCCAGCATGCGACACACCGCGGCATTGACGTAGATGACCGGCCCGCCCCTGGCGATGGCATCGAAAATGACCACGCCATTGGTGCTTTCGGTCAGGCAGCGCTCCATGATCGAGAGCCTGGCCTGCTCCACCTGACGCTGGGTCACGTCGGTAAAGCTTGCAAACAGGCCTGCACAGGCCCCCTCGACCCGAATCTGCTGCAGCCTCACCAGGAAGCAGGAGTGCTGCGTATAGCACTCGAACTTTACCGACTGCTGGCGCCCGGACATGACCTCGTCGAAATGCTCATGCAGCTCAGACGGTGGCGTGTCGCAGCCCATCAACCGGCAGGCGATGTCACCAAAAGGCTGACCGATGGCAGTGGTTTCCGATGAGCCTGCCGACACCGAGACGGCGCCTACCGATGCATGCTGATTCAGGGCACGCTCTGCCGATGCATTCAACTCGGTGACCAGTCCCGAGCGACGTACCTGCAACATGGGATCAGCGCTCAGCCCGAACAGGGAGCGGAACTCCTGCTCTCTTGCCGCCAGGGACATGGCCTGACGACTGCGGATCTTGGCCAGGGAGATCCACACCATCAATTGGTAAGTCGCGAACAGCCCCAATGCCGCCAGCATCGCCGGCAGCAGGACGCCCACCAGCTTTAACGGCAGCGATGCCTGAATACGCAAGGTGCCGCCACCAGACATGGCGATGTCCTCCCGCATCAGCCCAGCAAGACGACCGTGCTCTACCCAGACCTCGCCGGGCCTATGCTCCACCAGCATGCTTTCATTCCAGCCGATCAGCGTCATTCTGGCTTCCAGCCCCTCACTCATGCGATCGAGCCATGGCCCCATACTCACCAACGTCACCAGCCTGGGGCCGAAGCTGCCAAAGCTATTGACCTCCAGCAGGGCGTCTCCCTCGGCGAGTATCCACCAGCGCATGGGTTCATCACGCCGGCGAGCGAGCCAATCGCGAACCTGAGGCATGTCGAGCAGCTCCGCCAGTCGGCTGTCGGCCGAGCCTGAGTCAGGACCAAGACGACGCAACACCTTGCCATCCTGCCACCAGACATAGTCAACGATCTCTTCGTGGCCTGAAGACCCTGTCGGTTCAGGCGACCCTCCGGCCTGGGTCAGCGGCATACTCCATTCGCTCCAGCCTTCGCTGTAGCGTTCCTGCCATTGCGCAATACGACTACCGAGGATGTCCAACTGGGAGGCGAGATTGTCACTGAGACTGCGTGAATAAAGGTGGTATCCCCCAAACGCCACCAGCAGACTGAGGCTGGTACCTATCAGTCCAGCCCACACAGCACGGGGAGCAAGAACACGGAAGTTGATCACATCAGGGCGTGGCAGCAGCAGCAAGATCACCCCGAAAATGATGATCATCAGGGTCCCCAGGGGGCGCGTCTCGAACAATAGCTGCCGCCAGCGCGGCACCTCCTCGGCATCGCTGATCATCAACAGGGTCAAGCTGCCGCAAGCAATACTCATCCCGCCGAGGCACTGCAGCAACCATCGCTTCCAGCGATCCGAAGACTCAGTCTCCCGACTGTCCTGCCACACCGATACGGACAACAGCACCAGCAGCAACGAGGACATGCCCGGCTGGGCGGTCACTCGCCCCTGGTGTTCCCAGGCCTGGTCCAGCAGCCATAGCGCCTGGAACAGGCCATAGCCAAGCAGCAGCAACGCTGCTCCACGCTTGATGACGCGCCGCTGCTGGATCAGCGCAATGATGCCAGCCGTCGCCAGCAGCGACGCCAGGGCCCCCGAGCGACTGAAGGTCAACAACTCGAACAGGAACAAGGCTGGGGATGGAGGCGTAATCAGCGCATGCAGAGCCACCAGCCCACCAAACGTCAGCAGCACCACCACCAGCAGCGTGGTCGCCAATCCCGCCCCTTCTTCCTTATGCCGATCCATCATTCGTCAACCTCGCTCGCGGCTGACTTTCCCGGCGATCCTGTCTGCTGGCTTCCTGCAAACGCCAGCATTTCCTGCCACGGCGCCCATGCTTCAGCGGATACGTAGCTTGCGCGTCGGAAAGTCCATCGTTATTTCTGCCTTTGCTAACTATCCTGCACAAGTTGGTGACGTCGCTCTTGGTAACAATATCGTAAACTCATGTAAGAATAATGCTACAAACTTTACAGTCACATCCTACTTGAGGGGAACAACGCCTGACGGCAGTGAGGCCCTATCACTGCCGTCATGGAGCGTTTCTGTGAGCCGGCAGTCATGTGGCCAGGAGCATCGAGCGCCTTGCAAGAGGCCATATGCAGGCGAAAAAGGCAGGTAAAAACAGCAGAGACAAACAGTAGGTACTCACCATCGGTACAAACAACAGATAAAAAAGAGGGCAGGCCATTGGCCTGCCCCGTATCGGATCATCGTGACGTGCAGTTAGAGCATCACCAGTGACAGCAGATAGACCAAGGCCATCGCCGTCACCCCCTGCACCAGGGTCGCCAGGGTCTGGGCGCGATAGGCCAAGCCCACGCTCATCCGACTGAACTGAGACACTACCCAGAAGAAACTGTCATTGGCATGGGATACTGTCATCGCCCCTGCGCCGATGGCCATGACGGTCAGCACCCGTCCCATGTCACTCTCGAGACCGAGATCTCCCAGCATCGGGGCCACCAGGGCAGACGTTGTCACCAGCGCCACGGTAGAAGACCCTTGGGCAGACTTGAGCGCCGCAGACACGATAAAGGGCATGAAGATGCCAACCCCCAGTGCGGAAAGCGTCTGCCCAAGGTATTCGCCCAGTGCGGTCGCCTTGAGCACCGCACCGAAGGCACCGCCGGCACCGGTGATCAGCAGGATTGGCGCGGCAGCGACAATACCTTCACCGATACGCTGGCTAAACTCTTCGATCTTGCTCTCACTCTTGAGCAGCATCGTGGACAGCAGCAAACCGATGACCAGGGCGGTCAACGGCTGTCCCAGGAAGCTGAGCACGTTCAGCACATCACCTTCACCAAAGGGAGCCGCTGGCAAGCGCGCCACCGAACCGATGCAGATCAGCAGGATCGGGATAAAAATCGGAGCAAACGCCGTCATCGGGCTGGGCAGACGGCCGTAGCTGGCACGCAGCGCCTCCCAATCCTGATGGTGGTCGCCGTCCTCGAGGGCCGGATTGGCCACGTCCGGCTCGGTATGACGGAAGCGACGCGCCCACAAGGTGCCAGCCAAGGCGGCAACCGCGGCGACGAAGACCCCCACACCAATCACCAGGCCCAAATTGGCCTCGAGCCCAAGGTTGCCCGCGGCAGCAATCGGACCAGGAGTCGGCGGCACGAAGGTATGCGTGGCATAAAGCCCTGTTGCCAAAGCGACACTCATGGCAATGGGCGATGTCGTCAACTTGCGGGCCAGGGACTCTTTCAGCGAGTTCAGAATCACGAATCCGGAGTCACAGAACACCGGAACCGAGACGATATAGCCGATAATCGACATGGTCAGCGTCGGAAAACGATCCCCGAGCTTGGCGATGATCACATCCGCCATGGTGATCGCGGCCCCACTCTTTTCCAGAATGATGCCGATGATGGTGCCCAACACAATGACCAGGCCGATATAGCCAAGGATGCCGCCAAAGCCCGATGTGATCGTGCTGACCACCGAATCGAGTGGCAGCCCGTAGGCAAAGGCCGCGATAAAGGCCGACGCCAACAGCGCCAGAAAAGGGTGAACCTTTAACTTGCTGGTCGCGATCACGATGAACGCAATCACCAGCAGCAGGATGACAACCAGACTCATGGCGTCTTTGTCTCTCTATGTAGATGAATGGAAGACACCGCCAGCGGACGTGGCAAACGCTCACATCCCGCGACTCACGAGGTGTCCTGCTCCCTGAGGGCCCGGGACCTGCGGAGCTGAGGGGCCTGAGGCCTGACAACGGAAGATCTGATCCCAGTGGGCCAGCATTTCCCCGTGGGAGTATGCCTGATCCGGCCGCGGATAACGCCGTCATCTTGCACAAAATCCGCTGAAAATTGACCGCCCAGGTTGTGCGGATCACCAACTATCCATCATCGATGGACAGCTGAAGTCCCAGGTACAGCTCCACCAGGCCGGTGAAGCGGTGAGGAGAGATGCCGGTGATGTCGTGGATCCGATCGAGACGATAACGCAAGGTATTGCGGTGTATATGCAGCGCGTCGGCACAGCGACTCAGATTGCCCTGGTGCTTGATCAGGCTGTTCAGCGTCTTGAGCAAGCGCCCGCCGCTGTCGTTCTGGTGAATCAGGTCAATCGCAGAGCGAAGCTCATGCCCTTGCCACCCATCCGCCAAGGGCGACAGCAGCACCGGCAGGTGAAGGTCATCGTAGTAGTAGGTCGTTCGCTGCGGGTAGTGCTGCTTGCCGACCTGCAACACCTGCTGGGCACTTTCCACCGACAGGTGCAGGTCCTTGGGGGCATCGAAGGCCCGCCCTACGGCGACCCTGACATCGTCGATGCCATGCCCCCGCAGTCGTTCCAGCAGGTCATTGATCCGCCGCTGTTCATCTGCCATGCCCTCCGCGCCGCCGGACGCCCTGCCGCGCCCCCGATTCATCATCGGCCGTGGCTGCTCTGTCGAGCTCTCACCCCTCGAGCACTGACCCGTCGAGGACCGGTCTGACACAGGCTTGGAGCTAAGCGGCTTGAGGACGAGGATACGGTGCGACGACACCAGCGACACCAGGTTATCCCGCTGAGGTGTAGCCAGCAGCTCCATCAAGCGCTGCATATCGGTCAGGCGCGACGTGGGACTAGCGCGATCCAGCTCAATCAAAACCGCCACCCGAGGCACTCTTACATCAATGCCTAGGCGCTCGGCCCAATCCAGCAACTGGTCGGGAGCAAGCTCATTGTTGATCCAGGAAAGGATGAACCCTTCGCGGTGGCGCTTGGCCCATTCCAGTCGCGCCAGCATATCGGCTTGCTCCACCAGCATTTCAGCCGCGACCTTGACCAGTCGCGCAGACTGGCGGACCCGTTCCGGCTGGCCCGTGATGCCCAGCACACCGACCGTTTTGCCGGCACACTCCAGCAACAGGTTGATGCCAGGGCGCGCGCCCTTGAAGGCCGCCACGTCGGCATCACCGATTTCGAGCGCATTGCGACGTTTCAACGCCAGCACCGCTCCATCATGCAGCGTCCCCAGCCGAGCGGCATCGCCACTGGCGATGATGACCCCGCGTGCATCCATCACATTGATGTTGGCATCGAGGATATCCTGGGTCTTGTCGATGATCTGCTGTGCGAGCTCAGCGCTCAGAATCATGGGGCCACCTGCCACCGTTGGCGAATAGCCTCCATCTTCTCCGGCGCTTTAGCGGGCTGCAAGCCAGGTGTGAACGCTCAATGGGGGGCAACCAGTCCCCCTTCGTCGTTCAAGCCCATCAGGTGGGCATGGATGGCCTGATACACGGATGGCAGTACGATCTCACGCTGGCCCAGCAGCTCCGTGACCAGGGAAGCCAGTCCGGGCAGGCCGCCTTCACGGGCCTTGAGCCGCGCCATACGGGCGCAGGTCTCGGGACAGGCGTCTTCCGGCAATCTCAGCCCAAGAGCCACCAGGCGATCTCGAAAATCACGGCCATCCACCAGCTCGGCAATCATCATGTTCGCGCCCTCTTCTTCATCAGCTCGGCCACGGAAGCGAGGCATCTGGAGCGGATTGCAACAGCACAAGGCCCGCTCTCGCCGTCCAGACCCAGTACGAGCCCTCAGCCCTCAGCCCCAACAGGACCCTAGGACTCTACGGTATCAGCGACAGGCTCGGCGCGGGTCAGACGACACGCTGCATACTTGAACTCCGGAATCTTGCCGTAAGGGTCGAGCGCCGGGTTGGTCAACAGGTTCACCGCTGCTTCAACATAGCAGAAAGGCACGAAGACCATGCCGTCCGGCATACCGTCATCGAGCCGGGCCACCAAGGTGATGGCGCCCCGCCGGGTGGAGATCGTCAGCCGCTCACCTGGTTGCATGCCCAGGCGCGCAAGCTCTCCCGCCGACAGGCTGGCCACCGCTTCGGGCTCGAGCTCATCAAGGACACTGGCTCGTCGGGTCATGGACCCCGTATGCCAGTGTTCGAGCTGACGCCCGGTGGACAGCACCGTCGGGTAGTCATGATCGACAGGCTCGTCGGGGGGCATGGGTAGCGCCGGAGAGAACGTTGCCTTGCCAGTGGCCGTAGGGAAGGCGTCAGAGAACACCACATCGGCACCTTCGGCGTCCGGTGCCGAGCAGGGATAGGTGACCGCCCCTTGCTGTTCGAGGCGCTCCCAGCTGATGTTATCGAACGAGGCCATGCCCTTCTGCATCTCGGCGAAGACGTCACGGGGGTGCTGATACTGCCAGTCGAGCCCGAAACGTCGCGCCATTTCCTGAATGATCCACCAGTCCGGTCGGGCATCCCCTGGCAAAGGCAGTGCCTGACGCCCCAACTGCACCTGGCGATTGGTGTTGGTCACGCTGCCGTCCTTTTCCGGCCAGCTCGAGGCCGGCAGGATGACGTCGGCGAACTGAGCGGTCTCGGTCACGAACAGGTCCTGCACGACCAGGTGCTCCAGGCGGGCCAGCGCTCCCCTGGCATGAGCCAGATCCGGGTCGGACATGGCCGGGTTCTCGCCCAGGATGTACATGCCACGAATAGTACCGGCGTGAATGGCATCCATGATCTCGACCACGGTGAGGCCCGGCTCGGGATCAAGGCCGTTGCTGTCCAGGCCCCACAATTCCTCGAAGGATGCCCGCACCTGGGCATCGGAGACCGGCTGATAGTCGGGAAGGACCATGGGAATCATGCCCGCATCAGAAGCACCCTGGACATTGTTCTGGCCGCGCAAGGGGTGCAGACCGGTGCCAGGCCGCCCGGTGTGGCCACACGCCAGCGCCAGGGAAATCAGGCAGCGCGCATTGTCGGTGCCGTGGGTATGCTGGGAGATCCCCATGCCCCAGAAGATCATGGCCCGCTCGGCGCTGGCATACTCCCTTGCCGCCGCCCGTATCTCCTCGGCGGGAACCCCGCACAGGTCCGCTACCGACTCTGGTGTCTGGCCTCGCACGGCATTGGCCAGCCGCTCGAAGCCCTCGGTATGGTCGCGAATATAGTCCTCGTCGAACAGCGCTTCCTCGATGATGACCTGCAGCATGGCATTGAACAGGGAAACGTCGGCACCGGGGGTAAACCGCAGCACCCGGTGGGCATGCGCTCCCATGGCCTGACCACGGGGGTCGATAATGATAAACCGGGTACCGCGCAGGGCGGCCTGCTTGAAGAAGGTGGCCGCCACCGGATGATTGACCGCTGGATTGCAGCCGGTAAGGATCACCACATCCGCCTGCAGCGCCTGCATGAAGGAGGCCGTTACCGCACCAGAACCGATACATTCCATCAGGGCCGCAACGGAGCTTGCATGACACAGGCGCGTGCAGTGATCGACATTGTTGCTGCCGAAACCAAGACGCACCAGCTTCTGGAACAGCCAGGCCTCTTCATTGGAGCACTTGGCGCTCCCGAAGCCCGCCAGCGCCCGCGGACCGTGGCTTGCCTTCAATTGCGTCAGGCCACCCGCCGCCAGGGCCAGCGCCTCTTCCCAGGACGCTTCGCGGAAATGGGTCAGCGGATTGGCGGGATCAAACGCCGGGTCCAGCCCCTTGGGCACGCCCTCACGGCGTATCAAGGGGCGCGTCAGGCGCGATGGGTGACGCGGATAATCAAAGCCGAAGCGCCCCTTCACGCATAGCCGCCCCTGATTGGCCGGCCCGTCACGCCCCTCGACAAAGGCGATGGCATCGTCCTTGATGTGGTAGGTCAGCTGACAGCCAACGCCACAGTAAGGGCAGACCGAGTCGACCTGGCGATCGACATTGGCACGACTGCCCCTGCCGTGGTCGTCGACCATGGTCGCGGGCATCAGGGCACCGGTAGGGCACGCCTGGACACACTCACCGCACCCCACGCAGCTGCTGTCGCCCATGGCGTCGTCAAGGTCGAACACGACCTTGCTGGCAGCCCCACGATGGGCCATGCCAATGACATCGTTGACCTGTACTTCTCGACACGCCCGAACACACAGGTTGCAGGTGATACAGGCATCCAGATTGACGGTCATGGCCGGATGACTGGCATCGTGACCCGCCGCCCCTTTAGCTGGCGTCATCGGTGATGTGGGAGGTGAGACAAGGTGCCGCCCTTCGGCCCCATCGCATCGGCCAGGCGGGGTCGGTAAGTGCTCACCGGGGAGGCGATAGTCAGGGGCGTGTCGCACCACATCGCGGCGCCTGCGCGGATAGCGCGCCCGCGCCTGGGTGGCATCCACCGCCAGCCGCTCGGCCATTATCCACAGCTGACTCGAGCGATCAGGGCTGTCTTCCTGGGCGGGCTGATCGCTGAGCAGCAGCTCCAGCACCCCTTCCCGCGCCAGGCGGGAACGCTCCGAGGTGAGGCTCTTTACCACCATGCCTGGGCGTGCCTCGCGCAGGCAGCTGGCAGCGAGTACTCGCTCACCTTCAATTTCCACCATGCAGGCACGGCAGTTGCCATCAGCGCGGTAGCCGGGGGCCTCCTTGAAACACAGATGGGGGATCGTCTCACCGGCGCGCTTGGCCACCTGCCAGACAGTCTCGCCTGGGTAGGCGCTCACTTCGGCGCCGTCCAGCGTCAGCAGAAAGGCCTCTGGCAGGGCCTCGTCCGCGGCGGTGGAAGCGCCCGCGGTCTTGGTGACCTTGGTCATGATGTGGCTCCTTCCGCAGCGTCGCTGACAATGATGTCATGGCGGGCGAGGTCATCGCGGAAATGCCGCAGCAAGCTCAGCACGGGATTGGGGGCAGCCTGCCCGAGCCCGCAGATGGAGGCGTCCTGCATGATGCGCGAAAGACGTTGCAGGTCTTCCACCACCCAATGCTTGCGCTCCAGCAGGCTCAGCATCTTCTCGCTGCCTACCCGACAGGGCGTGCACTGGCCGCAGGACTCATCGGCGAAAAACGCCAGCAGGTTCACGGCGACGGCGCGCAGGTCATCCTGATCGGACAGCACGATGATCGCCGCAGAGCCGATAAAGCAGCCTTCTGCCTGAAGAGTATCGAAGTCCAGGGGAAGATCCGCCTTGGACGCGGGCAGGATGCCGCCTGAAGCGCCCCCTGGCAGGTAGCCGGCCAGCCGATGACCGTCAGCCATGCCGCCGCCGAATTCCTCGATCAGTTCGTTCAGGCTGATCCCGGCGGGAGCCAGATAGACGCCGGGACGACGCACCCGTCCTGACAGCGAGAAGCTCCTCAGTCCGCTGCGCTGGCGTCGTCCTTCCCGCGCGTACAGCGCCGCCCCTTCACGCCACAGCACCGGTATCCAGTAGAGCGTCTCGACGTTGTTGACCAGGGTAGGTCGACCGAACAAGCCCTGCTGGGCGACCAGCGGCGGACGGTGGCGCGGCTTGCCGGGCTTGCCTTCCAGGGATTCGATCATGGCCGACTCTTCGCCACAGATGTAGGCACCGGCCCCTCGGCGCAGTATCACCTGCCCAGGGGTGATCAACCCCTGGTCCTCGAGCTCAGCGATGGCCTCGCGCAGCACCCGATGCGCCCCCGGGTACTCGTCGCGTAGATAGATATAGACACCTTCCGCCTGAACCGCCCAGCAGGCTACCAGGGCGCCTTCCAGCATCTGGTGCGGGGCTCGCTCCAGGTAGTAGCGATCCTTGAAAGTGCCGGGCTCGCCTTCATCGGCATTGACGGCACACCAGCGAGGTCCGGGCTGTTCGCGCACGGTGCGCCACTTGCGGTGAGTCGGGAAACCGGCACCCCCCAGTCCGCGCAGGCCTGAGCGCTCAAGCAGCGTGGCCAGGTCCTCGAAATCGACCTGCCCCGCCCGGCATCCCTTGAGCAGCTCGTAGCCCCCTTCCTGCTGGTAGCTGGCCAGGGTCTGCCACACCACCGCCTCTGGGTGGGTACGCCCGGTATCCAGCAACACTTCCACCGCTTCCACGCTGGCATGCCCCAGATGATGATGCCCTACTTCCACTACCGGGGACTGATCGCAGCGACCCATGCAGGGAGCGCGGGTCACACGCACCTGTGCGGGATCCAGGCCGTCCGCCAGTGCATCAGCGAGCCGCTGTGAGCCCGCCAACTGACAGGAAAGCGAGTCGCACACTCGAACGGTCAAGGCAGCAGGCGCTGGCTCATCGTCGTGCACCACGTCGAAGTGGGCATAGAAGGTGGCTGTTTCATACACGGCCGCCATGGGCAGCGACATGTAGCTGGCCAGCGCTCTCAGCCACTCCAGCGCAAGATAGCCGTTGGCATCCTGAATCGCGTGGAGGTGCTCGATCAACAGCTGTCGCTGGCGCAGCAGGGGTTGCTGACGCTCGTCCCCAAGCAGATGGCGCAGTGCTTCCAGCACCGAGGGAGTGGTCTGGCGCCCCTTGAGCGTCTTGCGGGTTCGCCTGGCAGGACTGGCGGTCACGGTTTCTGCGGTCATTGTTTGACTCTATTTATGTGGCGTTAAGGTCACCTGGTGACATGCTGGCACCAGCGGCTCTCAGCGTCCATCACCTTGTCGCGCATTAGTGACAGCTGCGCGACTAACCACACCTTCGGCATCAAGAAAGTCAAGAATCGCCATCGCGCCCTCTGTGGCGGACACCTGTTCGAGTACCCGCCCGCTGCCCGACTCTGCCTTTGCCGCTGCTGCCTTGAACCGTTCGCGCGCATTGGCCGAGGTGACGATCTTCAGCCGCTTCGGCCTTGGCGTGGCAGGCATGAAGGGCCAGGTCGCGCCGGCGGGGTCTATCGGCGGCTCTGCACCGCTGTCGAGCTGCAGCAGCTGCCCTCGCCGGGCCGGGCCGAAAGCGCTCTGGCGAGGCGCTGGTGCCGCTGCCTCGACCCCGAGAATGGCCGGGAGCCTGACCGCGATGCGCCGACGCTGCCCCCTTGGCAGGGCCTGCAGCACGACGGCCTGGGCCACGCCGGACGATATGGGCTCGATGGTCTCGATCGCGACCACCCCTGGCACCCAGCGCCAGTCCAGACGCTCGGCCAGGGCGATCGGCAACAGACCACTGCCCTCCCCCTGCTCGGCGTGCATGCCACACAGCACCAGTCGTGCGTCGGCATCGACGGGTGCCCGCAACGCCTCATGCAATGGTGCAAGGGCATCCCCTGCTGCCGCCATATGCATCCAGCGAATGGAAGGTAGCCCCATGCCCAGATAGGCACGCAGTGCTGTTTCGGTATCCTGTTCCGCCGGGCCAGCGTGCCAACAGGACAGGGTGGTATTGCCAGGCTTGCCCTTGTGCTGGAAGGTCAGCGCCATCTCCAGCGCACGCGCGTCCAGATCGGCCCGTCGAGGGCGCTGGGTCAGACCATGACGGCCCAGCGACAGCAGCACGTCCAGGCATATCGACGCCGGCTCTACAGCTGCCGGGGCTCGCGGTTCAAGCGACATGGCGGCTCTCCTTGATACGGTCGGAAAGAAGCGAAAGCATGTCGGGGCTCTCGGTAGGGTCTGTCGGCGACGATGCCTCTGGACCAACCCCCAGCTGCTGCCGGCTGTCCCTTTGTTCGACCAAGGAGGGTTCGACCAGGGAGGCCAACTCGGCCAGGATCGCATCGCCGTCACCGATCACCGAGAGGTCCGCACGCTTGACCATGTCGCAACCGCCATCAGAGTTGATGGCGATCACCTTCTCGCAGCGCTGAATTCCCTGCAGATGTTGAATCGCACCGCTGATGCCGACGGCCAGATAGACGCGGGCACTGACGAAGGTACCCGTGGCGCCCACCTGACGCTCTCGCGGCATATGCCCTTCATCCACCGCGACCCGCGAGGCGCCTTCGCTGGCCCCTAGCACCCTGGCCGCATGATGGAAGCCGTCCCAGTCACCGACGCCGTTTCCGCCCGCAAGAATAAAGGGTGCCTCGGCCAGGGCAATCGCCGCCGGATCCACCGCCACGGCACCGAGATCTTGCATCGGCAGCGGTGCCTCCGGGTGATCGCAGGACGTTCGCGACAGCGGCCATTCACGGGCTTCGTGCCGGGTCGCCGTCACCGGCTCCGCGCATTGTGCGGCAGCCACCACCACACGCGGCAGCGGACGCGCCAGGTCCTGGCGGCCCGAGCCCGAGCGGCATAGGCAGGACCAGCCGCTGTCACTGGCGTCATCCGGCTCCACCCGCCACAGCCCGCAGGCAGGCCGCTCGCCCAGACGTACCGCCAGGCGGCGGCCCAGGTCTCCGCCCTCCAGGGTAGCGTCCGGGAACAGCCAGTGCCGCGGTGTCAGCGCCCGGTCCGCCGCCAGACAGGCCGCAAGGCGATCCTCAGGGGCATATCCCGGCGCTACTGGCAGCACGATGACCCGATCTGCTCCGGCCTCGGCCAGCGCGTCTTGCAGGGCGCTTTCGAGGGTTGCCGACGGCGATGGCAGCAACAACAGCGCCGTCACGGCAAGCGAGCTGCCGTCGATGTCAGCCCTGTCATCGGCCCTGTCATCGGCCCTGTCATCAGCCCTCTCATCAGCCAGTCGTCGGGCCAGGCCAAACACGTCGCGGTCGTGTTCGCTCAACCGACCTGAGGCGAGATCCGGCACCACGGCAATGACCCCCGCGGGATCGGCCACCACCACGTCGCGACGCTGATCTCGCTGCGTTGCTGTTCGACCCTGTTGTGGTCCGGCGGCGCCGACCAGAGCACCACTGCGATCAATCCGCCGCCGTCCGTTGGGCCCCATGACGCCGACAAGGTGGGGATCGCGGCGCATGCGTCCGTTGGGCCCCATCCAGGATGCCTGGCCCTCACCGCCTTGACCGAGGGCCGCCAGCACGGCGAGATGCTCCGGGTGACGTCGATTGCGAGCAATCCCTTCCAGCCTGGGATCTCGGCGGCGGCGAACATCGTGTTGCTGATGCTGGGACGTCGAATGAACATCACTCATTGGCTTGCCTCCTCGACGAGTCGACCAGGATGCCCCGTCTGGCGCGGCCGCCGCCGAGCACCTGTGGCAGTCGACGATGCCTCGGAAACCGATTCCTCGAAAACCGATTCCTCTAACACCAAGGCCTCAGCCACCAGTTCGGCGATGTCCCGAACCTCCGCCTGGCGATCCACCACCCCCTCCAGCATCGCCGTACACTGGGGGCAGCCCACCGCTACCACATCGGCCTCTACCTCGGCCACGTCGGCCATGCGCATGTCGGGAATCCGCCGTTCACCAGGGATATCGGTGACCGGGGCACCCCCTCCTCCTCCGCAACAGCGCGAGCGAAAGCCAGAACGCGCCATCTCGGTCAGCTCGATGCCCAGGGCAGCCAGCACCCGCCTCGGCGCATCAAACTCACCGTTGTAGCGCCCCAGGTAGCAGGGATCATGGTAGGTCACACGGGACCGCGGGCGTGGCGCTATCTTGAGCCTTCCCTGCTGCAACAGCTCATCCAGGAAGGTGCTGTGATGACGCACGCAATAGTGGCCGCCAAAGGCAGCGTATTCATTGCCAAGAACGTGAAAGCTGTGAGGGTCACAGGTGACGATGGTCTGGAAGCCATAGCGCGACAGCGTTGCCACATTGTCCCTGGCCAGGCGTTGAAAGGTGGCCTCATCGCCGAGCCGTCGCGCCACATCGCCGCTGTCACGTTCTTCATCCCCCAGCACCGCAAAGTCCACCTGGGACGCCCGCAGGATCTTCACCAAGGCTCGCAAGGTACGCTGGTTACGCATATCGAAGGCTCCATCACCGAGCCACAGCAGAACGTCCACCTGGCCCAGTTCACGCATCAGCGGCAAGTTCAGGTCTGCCGCCCAGTGCATCCGCGAGTCCGGCGCGAAGCCCCCGGGATTGTCCGTCGCGATCAGGTTGTCGAGCACCGCCGCCCCCTTGCCCGGCGTGGCGCCATGTTCCAGGGTCAAATGGCGGCGCATGTCGACGATGGCATCGACGTGCTCGATCATCATTGGGCACTCCTCCACGCAGGCCCGGCAGGTCGTACAGGACCAAAGCGTGTCCGCATCGACCAGCGCCCCGCCTGAGGTCACGACCATCGGGCCGCCAGGCTGGCCACGGTGCTCACCAAGTGGCTTGCCCGGATAGGGCGAGCCATGAAAGCCTGCGTCGCTGCCGCCGGTCATGCCAAGCACCATGTCCTGGATCAGTTTCTTGGGGTTGAGTGGCTGTCCCGCCGCGAACGCCGGACACACTGCCTCGCAGCGACCGCATTGCACGCAGGCATCGAAGCCCAGACGCTGATTCCAGGTGAAGTCCTCCGACGTTTCCACCCCGAGCGGAGCATCAGGGTCGTCAAGATCAAGCGGCTTTAGCCCCGTCGACCGCGGCGATACACCGTCGCGATCGCTCTGCCGGGTCGAGAAGCGTTCGGCACGCCGATGCCACGCCAGGTGCAGTGCGCCGGCAAAGGCATGTTTCATCGGACCGCCCCAGGTCATGCCGAGAAACATCTCGCCAAGCCCCAGCGCCAGCCCAGCCAGCAGCACCAGCGTCAGCGTCCCGCCGAGCACCCCCGTGAGCCACGCCGCAGGCAGCCAAGTGACCATCAGCATGATCAGAGACAGGCCTGCCACGCTGGCGGCAAATACCGTCAGACTCCTTGGCAGTCGCTGCCAGGGGCCGCGGGATAGCCGCGACGGCGGACGTCGACGGCGCCTGGCCACCCGCCGGGCACCGCCCAGCATGACCAGACTCATCACCAGCATCAGCCCTGTCAGTAACGTCTCTCCACCCTCGGGCAGGGGCGCCAGGGTCACCAGCAGCAATAAGCCTGCAGCAGCGACAAACCCGCCTGCGGTAGCCACATGGGTATGAGCAAACGCCTTGTCTCGCGCCACCACATGATGCAGGTCCACCAGGTAGCGACGGGGCATGGCAGCAAGTCCCCCGAGCCATGCCACTGGCGACGGACGACCACGGCGCCACAGCAAAAAGCGCCTGGCAGCCCCCACCAGCGCCAGCAGCAGAGCAGCAAGCACCAGCCCCGTCAGGGAACCGTAAAAAAGCGTCGCGGACATGGGTGGCCTCCTGAACAATGTGGTGAAGAAAAGCGGTGGTGAAGAAAGGCGGTGATGAAGGGCGGCGAAGAAAGACGCTGAGGAAGAGAAGCGCCAGAGAGGCAGCGACATAGCGACATAGCGACAGAGACAGGGGCGAGGACCCGCCGACGGCCTCTGCCGAGGTGCCGCCTACACGTCCTTGCACAGGCGGAGCGCATCATAGATGGCGGCATGCACGTTGCGCGGGGCGACCCCATCCCCCAGCCGGAACAGCACGTATCCACCCTTGTGCTCATCGGCCTCCAACTCCGCCAGACACGGCTGGGGCTGGGCGGCATACAGCGCCTCCAGATCCACCTGTCCACGGTTCAAGGAAGCGGCCTTCATCGCCAGGTACAGGGTTTCGTCGGGGCGTACCCCGTTTTCCACCACGATCTGATCGACTACCCGCTCTTCCTGCACACCGCTGTACTCGTTCTCCAGCACCGCGATCAGGTTGCTGCCCTCTCGGTACACCTCATGGAGCATCATGTCCGACGTCATGATGACCTCCTTTTCATAGAGACTGCGGTAATAGGTAGGAAAGGTGGTTCCCCCAACGGCGGCCCCCGGCTTGATGTCATCGGTGACGATCTCGACCTTGGCGCCCTTGTCGGCCAGGAAGTCTGCCGCGGACACCCCGGCGAATTCGCAGATACTGTCGAACACCAGCACGTTCTTGCCCGGGGTCACCTTGCCAGACAGAACGTCCCAGGTGCTGACGATCAGGCTTTCCTCGGCATCCGCGGAAAATCCCCAGGCCGGATACTGGTCGAGGAACGGTCTTCCCCCGGTCGCCAGCACCACCAGGTCCGGGCGCAGATCCTCGATGGTGGCCACGTCGGCCCGGGTTCCCAGACGCAGGTCGACCTTGAGGCGTGCCAGCTCGAGCTGATACCAGCGAGTGATGCCAGCGATCTGATCCCGCGCAGGTGCCTTGGCCGCAAGGGTGATCTGGCCACCGAGGCTGTCGGAGGCTTCAAACAGGGTCACCTGATGGCCGCGCTCGGCCAGTACCCTGGCGGACTCCATGCCTCCGGGGCCTCCTCCCACCACGACCGCGCGCCGTGTCGGTCCCTCGCTCGGCGTGATGATGTGCGGCAATCCCATGTATTCCCGCGAGGTCGCGGCGTTCTGGATGCACAGCACATCGAGCCCCTGGTACTGACGATCGATGCAGTAGTTGGCCCCGACGCACTGGCGTATCTGGTCCACCGCTCCCATCTTGATCTTGGCGATCAGGTGGGGGTCGGCAATGTGTGCTCGGGTCATGCCCACCATGTCCACATACCCACCCTCGAGAATGCGATTGGCCTGGGTCGGGTCCTTGATGTTCTGGGCGTGTATGACGGGCACGCTTACCACTTCCTTGATGCCCGCCGCCAGGTGCAGGAACGGCTCCGGTGGATAGGACATGTTGGGGATGACGTTGGCCAAGGAGTTGTGGGTATCACAGCCAGACCCCACCACGCCAAAGAAGTCCACCTGGCCCGTGGCGTCATAGAAGGCGGCGATGGCCTTCATGTCATCGTGGGTAAGACCGTCGGGATGAAACTCGTCGCCGCAGATGCGCATGCCCACCACGAAGTCGTCGCCGACCTCGGCGCGCACGGCCTTCAGCACCTCGAGACCGAACCGCATGCGCCCTTCAAAGCTCCCCCCCCATTCGTCCTCACGCTTATTGACCCTGGGACTCCAGAACTGATCGATCAGGTGCTGGTGCACGGCGGACAGTTCGACACCATCGAGGCCGCCCTGCTTGGCGCGACGAGCCGCCTGAGCAAAGTCACCGATGATGCGCCAGATTTCCTCCTCCTCAATGGTCTTGCAGGTGGAACGATGGACCGGTTCGCGGATACCCGAGGGGGACACCAAGGTGGACCAGTGATGGCCATCCCAGCGGGAGCGGCGCCCCATGTGCGTGATCTGGATCATGATCTTGCCGCCGTGGCGATGGACCGCCTCGGCCAGGTTCTGGAAGTGCGGAATGATCCGGTCGGTGGACAGGTTGACCGAGCTCCACCAGGCCTGTGGGCTATCGATCGAAACGACAGAAGATCCGCCGCAGATACACAGGCCGCAGCCCCCTTTCGCCTTCTCTTCGTAGTAGCGCACATAGCGCTCGGTGGTCATCCCACCCTCGGTCGCATATACCTCGGCGTGGGCGGTGCTGACCACCCGATTGCGAATGGTCTGGCGGCCGATGGTGATCGGCTGAAAGATCGCGTCGAAGGCCATGAGAAGGCTCCTCTGCCTGAACGAGGACGACAGGAGTGGCGTATCCGATGGACACCTTGCCTGTGCGTTCTGTGGGAGATGTGGCGTGATGCCCAATCAGCGGGATTCGCGGCGGGAGCGGGCCCGCCGTGCGCCCCGCTCGGTCAGTCTCGACGAGGCTCTGGCCTCACCTCGAAACGACCGACGTCGCAACCCGGTTCGGCGGCGCTCTGGGTCTGTTCGGCACGGGTGCGCAGGGGGGATCCCGACGCTGCCAGAATCAGGTCCATGGCGCCGGCAAACCAGCCGGTGAACATGTAGTCGACCCGAGTTCCGGTCTTGCCCAGCTGCAACACAAAGGCACTGTGCTCCAGTCGCACCGTGGCGCTGCCTTCGGTCAGCGCTATGGCTTCAGTGACAAAGCGTCCCCAGCCACGCTGGGACAGGCGGCTCATGTAATGCTGAAAGACCGCCTCACCGCTCAACCCATGCAGCTCGGCTTCCTTCTCGCACCAGTGCCAGGCGCTCTTGTAGCCGGCGTGGTACAGGATGTCGGCGTAGACCTCGACCCCAAGGGCCTGTTCCACCGCGATGTGGTTGTTGATAAAAAAGTGGCGCGGCACGTAGAGCATCGGCAGGGCGTCGGTGGTCCAGACCCCGGTATCGGCGTCTACCTCGATAGGCAGCTCGGGAGCGATGGTCGTCACGGTAAAGTCCTCGGCAGCGGTCAGTGGTGTGGTCTTGTAGCTGTCGTTGTGGTTTTCGTTGTGGTGTTAGCTGTGGTGTTAGTTGTCGTTATCGTCCGCAGTGACGATGGGACGGGGAGGTCTACTCTCCCCAGACATCTGCCAGTACCCGCACCCAGTTCTCGCCCATGACCTTGCGCACCTGGGTCTCGCTCAACCCATGGCGCAGCAGCGCCTCGGTAAGGTTGCCGAACTCGCCGATGGTGCGAATCCCCTTGGGATTGATGATCTCGCCGAAGGAGGTCAGACGACGGGCGTACCCCTTGTCGTGGGTCAGCCACTCGAAGAAGGCCTGATCCTGCCCCTGGGTAAAGTCGGTGCCGATGCCGATGGCATCTTCACCCACGATGTTCATGACGTAGAGAATGGCTTCGACGTAGTCATCGACGGTGGCATTCACCCCCGCCCGCAGAAACGGCGTGAACATGGTGACACCGACAAAGCCGCCGTGATCGGCGATGAAACGCAGCTCTTCATCGGACTTGTTGCGCGGGTGCTCTTTGAGGCCCGACGGCAGACAGTGGGAATAACACACCGGCTTGTTCGAGGCTTCGATGACTTCACGGGAGGTGTTGGCCCCGACGTGGGACAGGTCGCACATGATCCCGACGCGATTCATCTCGGCGACGATTTCGTGCCCAAAGCCGGACAGTCCGCCGTCCCGCTCGTAGCAGCCGGTTCCGACCAGGTTCTGGGTGTTGTAGCAAAGCTGGACGATACCGACGCCGAGCTGCTTGAAGACCTCGACGTAGCCGATCTGGTCCTCGAAGGCGTGGGCATTCTGAAAACCGAAGATGATGCCCGTGCGGTCCTCCTGCTTGGCTTTGCGAATATCGGCGGTGGTACGTACCGGGCGCACCAGATCGCTGCATTGCTCCATCAAGGTCCGGGTCGCCACGATATTGTCCACGGTCGCCTGGAATCCTTCCCACACCGAGACCGTACAGTTGGCCGCCGTCAGGCCGCCTCGTCGCATGTCCTCGAGCAGCTCTCGCTGCCACTTGGCAATGATCAGGCCATCGATGACTGTGGCTTCGCGGTGCAGCGAACGAGCGTCGATGGAACGAGTGTCGGATTGCGTCAGGGGGGAGTTCATCACGATAGCCCTTGCCCGGTGGACGAATGGACCGGACTCGAGCCGGCGTCATGGAGGCAGGATAGCGCTGCCGGAAGCGGCCACGACGCCTGATTGCGACGGCAAGAATTCCAAAAGCGTCACGTCATTCCGATAACGACAACAGCCCCCGACGCATGGCGCCAGGGGCTGTGCAGGAAGGATTATCTGGCGGGTTCAGCATGGCGGTCGGAAAGGACGCAAGGAGAGGGATTGAGAAGAGGTCTTGAGGAGGAAGCTTGAGGAGAGCGCTGACGCCATTCGGCCAGGCACTCCGTGCTTCCCTTACGCCAGAGATTCCCTAGCGCCAGAGATTCCCTAACGCCAGTGATGCCCTCACGCCAGTGATTCCCTAGCGCCAGAGATTCCCTAACGCCAGTGATGCCCTAAAGCTTGTCGAGATACCTGAGCCCCAGGTTATTCATCTGGCGCTGAATCCAGGCGGCGCGGTTGGCGGTACGAGGCCCGGGACGAGAGGCGCTGCGTTCGAGGGGATTAGGCAGCACAGCCGCCAGACGGGCAGCTTGCACAGCACTCAGTTGGTCGGCACCGACCCCAAAGTAGTGCTGGCTGGCGGCCTCCAGCCCGAACACGCCGCGATCGAACTCGACGATATTGAGGTAGACCTCAAGGATACGTTCCTTGGGCCACAACAACTCCATCAAGGTGGCGAACCAGGCCTCAAACCCCTTGCGCACCCAGTCACGCCCCGTCCACAGGAACAGGTTCTTGGCGGTCTGTTGGGTAATGGTGCTGGCACCACGCAGCGATCCCCCGTTTCTGGCGGATTCCACGGCACGTTTCAGCTCCACCAGGTCGAATCCGTTATGCTCTGGGAAACGCTGGTCCTCGGCCGCAATCACCGCCAGCTTGGCGTTGTCCGACAGTTCGTCCCAAGGCCGCCACTGCTGCTGAATGTCCAGCGGTTCCCCCGAAAACCAGGAAGACACCTCTCGCTCCAGCATGACCATGGAGCCAAAGACCGGCACCACACGAAAGAACAGCACCAGCACAACGGACCCCAGCACAAAGGCAAGAGTGGCGCGAAGCAGAAGTCGTAGGATGGGGCGCCACCGGATATGCATGCCTTGAGCTCTGTTGAAGGACGTGCCCGCAGTATATCAAGGCATTGGGCTAGCGCGACAAATGCGGCGCAGGCTGCGGCGACAGCCTGGCCAAGGGGAGCGACAGACCAGCGAGACGAGCCTAGATGACACCCCGCTGGCATGCATCAAGCGTTTTCGGACTCAGGCTCTCTCGTGTTCAGGCTCGCCTGGACTCACCTCTCTTGGTCTCACCTCTCTGGGCCTCAACCTATCTTGGACGTGACCCGGAAGCTGCCATAGGTTGGCTCTCCCCGGGCTTCTTCCAGCGCCGACAGGGCGCGGGATACCGGTTCCTGCACCGCTCCCGACACCAGCGGGGGTGCCAGGGTGCCCGCCACGACAGGAGAAAAAGCGCTCCATCCCAGGCGCTCTTCGCGGGGAGGCAGCCCGAAGCACTCGCGGTAGCACTTCGAAAAGTGGGGCGTCGAGACAAACCCGCAGGCGGCGGCGATATCGATGATCGACATTGAGGTCTGCTTGAGCAGTTGCCGAGCCCGGTTGAGGCGCAGCCGCATGTAATAGCGTGAGGGTGAGCAGTGCAGGTTACGCTGGAACAGGCGTTCGAGCTGGCGCCGGGACAGGCTGACATAGCAAGCCAGTTCGTCCAGGTCGATGGGTTCCTCCAGGTTGTTTTCCATCAGGGCCACGATTTCCTGGAGCCTTGGCTGGGCGGTCCCCAGCATATGCTTGAGAGGCACCCGCTGCTGGTCCTGCTCACCACGCACCCGGTCGCACACAAACATGTCGGAAATCCCGGCCGCCAGCTCGCGCCCGTGGTCCCTCCCGATCAGCGTCAGCATCATGTCCAGCGGCGCGGTCCCGCCGGAGGCGGTACAGCGATCCCGGTCCATGGAAAACAGCTTGGACGTCAGGCCGATACAGGGGTACGCCTCTTGCAGGGCCGCCTGACATTCCCAGTGGGTGCTGACCTCATAGCCGTCAAGCAGCCCGGCACGTGCCAGCGCCCAGGCACCGGTACAGATGGAACCAAAACGCTTGAGATGTCGCGCCTGGGACTTCAACCAGCTGACATGGCCCTGGTGCACGTGACGGGTGGGTGCCACCCCACCGCACACCACGACCATATCCAACGACAGGGGAACACTGAGCGACGAATCCGGGGTGACGGTCAGCCCGTCGCTGGCTTCCAGCGGCGCACCGTCGAGACTCAGTGTGAACCAGCGATAGAGCTCCTGGCCGGACAGCTGATTGGCCATGCGCAATGGCTCGATCGCCGACGCCAGCGAGATCAGGGTGAAGTGTTCCAGCAACAGGAAGCCGATGGTCTGGGGTCCTTCGTGGCCCCCCTGGGATACAGCCCGTCCGGGCTTGTTGGGCAAGCTCATGGTCACCTCCTCGACACGGTCGGTCTGCCCCTCGTCTGATCTGCTCCGCAGAAAGAGGCACCGCCGCGATCCATTATTGTTATGGCGGCATCATCTAGATGTCAGCACCGGCACTGAGCCCCGACATCGAACCCGGTTTTACATGACTTTAGGTCGTACCGACGTGTCATGACATCACAATAATCGCTATCGACATGCCCTTGACCAGTCGTCTGCGACAATGATGTCGCGAATAGCTACGTCAATGTCGCCATGGCGCCTAAAAGCGACGATCTCTTCGTCGCATGACGATTTTCACGACATACCTGGTCCCCAACGCGACCACCTCGACCAATGGCGACTTTGCAAGGGGCGCCAATTGCGCCACGCCGTTCTCCGGCCAGATACGACGCGGCCCTCGTCACAGGACGAGGGCCGCGTTGTCCGCGCTCTTTCGCGTGTAGCTTGTCGCTGCTGTCAGCGCTTGGCGTAGAGCTTCTCCGCGTGGTAGCGCAGGTGGTCTTCGATGAAGGTCGCGATGAAGAAGTAGCTGTGATCGTAGCCGGGCTGACGACGCAGGGTCAGCGGATGATCGCGCTCAGCGCAGACGGCCTCCAGACGCTCCGGGCACAGCTGCTCGTCCAGGAAGTCATCGGCATCCCCCTGATCGATGAACAGGGGCTGGCGGGACGCCCCGCGCGCTACCAGTTCACAGGCGTCGTACTGGGTCCACTTGCTGGTGTCCTCCCCCAGGTAAGCCGTAAATGCCTTGCGGCCCCAGGGGCACTGGGTCGGATTGACGATAGGCGAGAACGCCGAGACCGAGCGATAGTGGCCAGGCTTGCGTAGCGCCAGAATCAAGGCCCCATGACCACCCATGGAGTGACCGCTGATGGACTCACGCCCATTCAATGGGAAGTGCTGGCGTACCACCGACGGCAGCTCCTCGGTCACGTAGTCGTACATCCGATAGTGGGCCTTCCAGGGCTCCTGGGTCGCATTGACGTAGAAGCCGGCACCGGAACCCAGGTCATAGCTGTCGTGCTCGCCAGGCAGGTCCGTCCCTCTCGGGCTGGTGTCCGGGCACAGAATGGCGATACCCAGTTCGGCGGCCAGACGATGCGCACCCGCCTTCTGCATGAAGTTCTCGTCGGTGCAGGTCAGCCCGGACAGCCACCACAGCAGCGGAACCTTCTCGGTCTCGGCCTGGGGTGGCAGGTAGATGGCGAAGGTCATCTCGCAGTCCAGCGCCCGCGAGTGATGACGATAGCGCTTGTGCCAACCGCCGAAGCTGCGGTTGGCGCTGACCAGTTCCAGATGCTCGCTCATGGACATGGCGAATCTCCTTCGACAATGATGCCCCGCCAGGCGGGGCCGTGAATCGACAAGGGCTCGCGCGAACCACAGCATCGCCATGGTGGCTCGAGCGCCTGTGGCAAAGCGCCGCTAGCCCGGCATCGACCGAGCCAGCAGGCGTGGGCGTCAGTAATGCAGCACGGTACGGATACTCTCGCCCGCATGCAGCAGGTCGAAGGCCTCGTTGATCTTGTCGAAGGCCATGTTATGGGTGATGAAGTCGTCGATGTTGAGCTCACCGTTCATGTACTGCTCGACGTAGCCAGGCAGCTGGCTGCGCCCCTTGACCCCGCCAAAGGCCGAACCTTTCCAGACACGACCGGTGACCAGCTGGAACGGACGGGTGGAAATTTCCTGACCGGCTCCGGCCACACCAATGATGATCGACTCGCCCCACCCCTTGTGGCAGCACTCAAGCGCGGAGCGCATGACATTGACGTTGCCGATACATTCAAACGAGTAGTCGACGCCGCCATCGGTCAAGTCAACGATGACCTGCTGGATGGAGTCGCTGTAGTCCTTGGGATTGACGAAGTCGGTCGCCCCGAACTGCTTGGCCAGCTCGAACTTCTCGGGGTTCACATCGATGGCGATGATACGGCCGGCCTTGGCCATCACCGCGCCCTGGATGACGGCCAGGCCGATGGCGCCCAGACCGAACACGGCAACGGTCGCGCCCGGCTCCACCTTGGCGGTGTTCAGCACTGCACCAATGCCGGTGGTCACACCGCAACCCAGCAGACAGATCTTGTCCAGCGGTGCCTCCTGGGAGACCTTGGCCAGAGACACTTCCGGCACCACGGTGTACTCGCTGAAGGTCGACGTGCCCATGTAGTGGTAGAGCGGCTTGCCCTCGAAGGAGAAGCGAGTAGTGCCGTCAGGCATCAGGCCCTGGCCCTGTGTGGCACGCACGGAGCTACACAGGTTGGTCTTGCCAGAGCGACAGAACTTGCACTCGCCGCACTCAGCGGTGTATAGCGGAATCACGTGATCACCCGGCTTCAGGCTGGTCACGCCCTCGCCCACCTCTTCGACGATACCGGCGCCTTCATGGCCCAGTACCGAGGGGAAGATGCCTTCAGGATCCGCCCCGGACAGGGTGAACGAATCGGTGTGGCAGACACTGGTGGCAACGATACGAACCAGCACTTCCCCCGCCTTGGGACCTTCCACGTCGATCTCTGTCAGCGTAAGCGGCTTGCCGGATTCCAAAGCAATGGCGGCACGTGATTTCATGGCAACATCCTCGAATAACGTCGATTAACGCAATAGGGCGCGTGTCCCCGAGCAGCGATGGTGGCACCAAGTGGCAGTGCCGACACGATATGGCCGGCCGCCACCGCTGACGGTAGTGGCATCAGTCTAGACCTCGCCACGGGCTGGGATAAAGCACGCAGACGACATAACATTGTTGCCATATAGCAATAATGGAGACGACCATGCACCCATGGGCCGGTATCGAAGCGTTCATTGAAGTCGTGCGGCTCTCGTCGTTCGCTGCCGCGGCAAGGCGCCTGGGCGTGTCCAGCTCCCACATCAGCCGCCAGGTCGCAGCGCTCGAAAGTCGCCTCGACACTCCCCTGCTCTACCGCACCACGCGTCAGATCAGCCTGACCGAGGCCGGGCGTCTCTACTACCAGCAATGCGAGGCGCTGGTAGACGGTTTTCGCGAGGCCGATGCGGTCGTAAAAGACTTTGAGGCCCAGCCCCGAGGGGAACTCGCCCTGACCTGCGCGACCACCTTTGGCGAGCGCTACGTGGCGCCGTTGATCAATGACCTGTTGATACAGTACCCGCAGCTGGGGGTGCGCCTGCACTTTACCAACCGGCAGGTGGACCTGATCGAGGAAGGCTTTGACATCGGCATACGCATGGGCACCCTGGAAGACAGCACCATGCTGGCGCGCCGACTGGCTGACCGACGCGAATACGTGGTCGGCTCTCCGGCCTACTTCCAGCGCTTTCCCCAGCCCCATGCCCTATCGGAATTGAAGCACCACCGCTGCCTGCATGGCTCACGTGATCGCTGGCGTTTCGCCGTCGACGGCATACCCCGGGAAGTGTCCATCAAGGGGCCGTGGCAGGGCAATTCAGGTCCGGCCCTGCTGGACGCCGTGCTCAAGGGCGTCGGCCTGGGGCAATTGCCGGACTATTATGTCGAGCACCATCTGGCCAAGGGTGAGCTGGTCTCGGTGCTCGACACCTACCGACACAGTGATACCGGCGTCTGGGCCGTCACCCCGCACCATCGCCAGCGCTCGCCCAAGGTGCGCGTCGTCATCGACTACCTGGCAGAGCACCTGGCCAATCAACTGCCACCCCGCTATCACAACCGTCGGGAAGTCGACGAGCCGCTTGGCGCCTCCTATCAATGAATTAACGCCTCAGACAGCAAAAGGCCCTCGCACCGGAGTGTCACGAGGTCCTCAACTCAACATCGATACGCTGGCACACCGCAATATCACTGAAAGGTCCCATCCTCCTGGTACTCAAGGCCATAGTAGCTGGGAACAAAGATATTGTGTTCCTCCTGCCACTGACGAGACAGGCTGATCGCTTCGTGGATTTGCTCGGGGGTCATCTGTTCCGCGATACGGGCTTTGTCGGGTGCACTTCCAGGGGAAAGGAGGTCGTAGTATTTGTAGGCTTGGACGAGGTCGACGTCGGTGCCGATGCCTTCTTCGTAGTACCTGGCTAAGCCACGAAAAACAGTGAATGGATCACCATAAGGCATAGTCTCAGCTCTAAAAAGCCAGTCAAATGAAGTTTTATCATCAATTTTAACACCTTCACCTTTTCCATAGATGGTTGCAAGATTTCCAGCAGATACGAGATCCCCTTGATCGGCCGCCAAACGAGACCACTTAATGGCTTCTCCGTGGTCAGGACTCATTTTTATATCAATACTTCGTCCCGCATATGCAAGTCCTAGGGTCTGTTGTGACAGTATATATCCTAGTTCCGCGGATGTAATAAGATAATTTTTTGCCACATCTTCATTTCGACGGACACCCATTCCATTAGTAAATGCTAAAAATAAATCATAACCAGCATCGACGACCCCTTCACGCCAAACGGACTCCATCATTTCGACACCCTTTTCACGCGAGACGTCTTCAACCATTCCTCTTACCAGCATACGCGCATAAAGATAGCGTTGAGTTGCATCTCCATTCTCTGCGACGGAAATAAGCTCTTCATCAGAGTATCGATCGTAGAGTTTTCCTATTGAAAGAGGAGTAGGGTCGTTATTTAAAATAACAGGAGCTCCCTGCATTTCAACAAATGTAGCACGAGCCACATCATCGTCAACATCTACGGAAGAGCCCTCGCACGAAGACAGCATAATTATACTTACAAGCGATAGAATTATAAAAATAGTCTTTTTCACACTCTTCCCGGCATGCAAGAATAAGGTAAAAATGTAGAACACTCCTAACCAAGAACTGCTCATGAAAGACCTGAATGCTCCTGACGACAAATCACAAAAGACCCTCGCACCGGAGTGACACGAGGGCCTCGACTCAACATCGATACGCTGGCACACCGCAATATCACTGAAAGGTCCCATCCTCCTGATACTCAAGGCCGTAGTAGCTAGGAACAAAGATATTGTGTTCCTCCTGCCACTGACGAGACAGGCTGATCGCTTCGCGGATTTGCTCAGGGGTCATCTGTTCTGCAAGGCGGGCTTTGTCGGGTGCGCTTCCAGGGGAAAGGAGGTCATAGTATTTGTAGGCTTGGACGAGGTCGACGTCGGTGCCAATGCCGTTTTCATAGTAAAATGCTAAGCCATAAAAACCATCGTCTGCACTACCGTATGGCATACTCTCGACCCCAGAGATCAATTCAAATGCTCTTCGATAGTTTTTAACTACTCCCTGACCTCTATAATATAGTCCTGAAAGATGAATTGCTGAAACTTTATCGCCTTGCTCAGCGGCAGCGGAAAACCACGCTACTGCCTTGTCGAAGTCGACATTTACCAATCTATCAGGTAGTTTTCCACTATATGCCATACCAAGAACTTGCTGTGACTTAGGGTAACCATAGTTCGCAGATGCACTTAAATAATTTATCGCAACATCCGTATTTCTCTGTACTCCGCTTCCTTGGTTATAAATTAAATATAAATAATATCCCGCATCAACAATTCCACTACCCCATAAATCTTTAAGGGACGACACTCCCTCGTTTAAATCAGGTTCAACTCCATAGCCAGGCATATCAGCTAAAAGTAGAATGGCTTTTAAAAAACTAGCTTTTAGGTCTCCCGCCGATGACTCTCGGAGAATTTCATCGTAACTAGTTTTATCATAAAAAGAAAGAAGCGAATATTTATCAGTATCCAAGTTAATAATAATTGGTCTACCCGACATTTCATGAAATACATCATGCACCACCTCTCTCTCACCACAAGAGGCCAGGAAGAATAAGACAAGAAACAACAAAATCCTGATAGCAAGCATTTCACCATCTCACAATAAAATTTGCTGAAGCCCGCCCGCTCATTGTATCACTACTAAATAAGGAAACCCTAAGGGTAGCCATGCGCTGAAGCCGATGGTCATCACAAAAGGTAGTCAAAGCAACGTTATAATAATCACCAATATTCCTTGTTTCTTCATCTTCTAGTAGATTATTTTCAACGGTTTGAATCTTTTTAAACTCATTATCACCATCAGACTTAATGTACTGCAAATCAAACAAACTAGTTTGATCGGGAACCCCTCCGCCCATTAATTCGAGCCTCACCCTCATAAATTGCACATTAGGAATTATCACGTTTATGTTAAATCTCATTCCATTTGGCACCACCATCCACTATAAGGATTACCACCAGATTTCGAAACAACAGACCGTCCATTGTCCTGATAATGAATATTTACCCTCTCGTGATGAATGTTGACCGTCACCCCCCTAAACACCAACTCAAGAGATGCTAGCTCCTCCTCCGCACTCCTGAAAGGTTCCACCAGTCCAACATGGTTGCCTATCAAACTACGATCAATCCACATATATACCGCTTGTGCCACCAGCTTCACAAACATATAGGCCAGAACCACTACAACGAAGCTAACGAGAAGCGCTGCAATCGTAAGCAGACCGCCAGCAATGAAGAGGCTGGCCAGCCCGAGGCCGCCCCCTCCCCACTACCACAACCGTCGGGAAGCCGATGTGCCGCTAGGCACCTCCTAGCGATGAATTAACGCCTCAGACAGCAAAAGGCCCTCGCACCGAAGTGTCACGAGGGCCTCAACTCAACATCGATACGCTGGCACACCACAATATCACTGAAAGGTCCCATCATCCTGATACTCAAGGCCGTAGTAGCTGGGAACAAAGATATTGTGTTCCTCCTGCCACTGACGGGACAGATTGATCGCTTCGTGGATTTGCTCCGGGGTCATCTGCCCGGCAAGGCGGGCTTTGTCATCATCGCCAGCAGGAGAAAGGAGGTCGTAGTATTTGTAGGCTTGGACGAGATCGACGTCGGTGCCGATGCCATTCTCATAATATAGTGCCAGACCATCAAAAGCGTAAGATGGATCTCCATAAGGCATATGTTCCGCCTTAATTAACCAACTAAATGCTTTGCCCTCATCAAGCTCACCGCCTAATCCCTTTCTATACAAACCGGCAAGATTTACGGCAGAAAGAACATCTCCTTGCTGCGCAGCGAGGAGATACCACCCCCTAGCGAGCGCATAGTCAACTTCCATCTTGATTTTTATACTCCTTCCGCTTAAAGCGAGACCGAGAGTCTGCTGAGAGACTATATAACCCAACTCAGCGGAAGCAACAAGATACTCTTTTGCAACATCTAAATTTCTATCTACTATAGGGCTTCCAGTGTAAAGCTCAAATAAATCGTAGCCTGCATCGACTAAGCCCTCCTGCCATACAGCCTCCAAGATTTTAACAGCATCGTCATGCGGTAGTTCGTACCTATAATCACGCATCAGGATCCGAGCATATAGATATCTCTGCACCGCATCGCCTTCACCGGCTGTAGCAAGTAATTGCTCAATAGAAATACGGTTATAAAACTTAAGTATTGATGTAGGACTAGAGTCAATATTTAATATATATGGTTCCCCTTCCATTACCACAGCCCTAGGATCTGGATGACCGCGACCTAGCTCAGAATCCTCACATGATGTAACATTAATAAAAATAACAGTTATAAAAAAACAAGTTAGAATTTTGCTATGTTTGAAAAACATCGACCTAACAAGTATGCCAAGATTATTCATCACTGCACCAAGAAATCAAAGAAACTTCTAACCGTTTTTCGGTCGAAATCATCGCTCGACAATGTTACATAGAGTCTAACACTATCCTTCAAATATAAAAATTCATAACTCTCACTAAATTCTATAGAATATAGATCATTAGACGATCTCTCAATACTGACCGGGCTAATATCTCTTATCTGAAAGGTTGGAACACTTTCTTTCAAGACATCTTCGCTATCAACCTTTTCTAGATGGCGGAGAGATAATGGCGTCCTCTCACCTTCACCGATAGACGCTAACTCAAGATCAAGAAGCATATTACTCAATACAGGGACGGATAGTTTTATCGTTATCATAGTTCCATTGGCCACCACCATCCCACTATAGGGATTGCCACCAGCTTTCGAAACAACAGATTGCCCATCCTCCTGATAATGAATATTTACCCTCTCGTGATGAATATTGACCGTCACCCCTCTAAACACCAACTCAAGAGATGCTAGTTCCTCCTCTGCACTCCTGAAAGGTTCCACCAGTCCAACATGGTTGCCTATCAAACTACGATCAATCCACATATATACCGCTTGTGCCACCAGCTTTATGAACAGCACACCTAATACGAGAAGCGCGACAGTAATCAGCCCACCGATCAAGGTAAGGAGGCCACTAAACACAAACACACCGACAATCGCGAGAATCCCTCCCAGCGATGTCAGGGTCCCCACCAGAACACCTTTCACCACCATTCCTGTTGATTGCCCCGAGTCTCGCTCCAACCATGCGTCATTTATCATATTGATACCGAGAACTACAGAGACGACACTTGATGGTAGACCTATAATCCCAAGTCTCTTTATTTTCTGCATTCGGGCTTTCCAAAAGCTATCGATTGGACTGCCCCCTCCCGCTACGGGAAGCTTCCGTACATCAGCATAACTCGTCGCAGCATCGCCCAGCGTCTTGAATAGACCAACTACGGACGATGTTAGCTTAGCTCTATCAACATCTGCTCCATTCCCCGATAGAATTTTATTAATGTCTCTCACTATTACCCTAACCGTCTCTATCGCTGTCACGCATGATACGATGAGCTTCCCCACGTGCCCGGCTCGCTCACTGCGTGACACTTCCTTCATGGTGATCAAGCTGATCAGTGTGGTCCCGGCCTTCACTGATGAGCCGAATACGCCAGATTCATAATCGTCTATAACCTGGCGATCTACCTCGTCAATATTTGAGTCTTTGAAATTAACAATAGGCAGGTGGAAGTTCACCACCAGCGGGCTATCGTCTGGTGAGTGCGGAACTCGTACATTCCCTCCTTGCTGATCGTGAAACGGCATTGTGCTATCGATGATAGGAGCCCTGGAAATTTGCCCACTTGCCTGCAGTGTTCTGACTGAAATTTCATCAATCAACTGATGAAGTGCTGCTGAATTTGTTTCAATCGGCATTAGCAATAATGGAGACAATGTTCGATTTCGGACTTCCAATTGAGAACAATAAAATATTTGAACATACCGACGCCAGTCGTCGATACCAGTATCCATCATACTCTGACTTTGCAAAGCGAGAGTAGAAAGAGAAATGCTGGCCGTTTTTATGAGAGGTGGAAATACTGTCGTATAATGCTGTTCGATTTCATCTCTGATCTGAGGATCATACTCCTCAAATACTTCTCTAAATCGCTCGACCCAGCCCTCTAGAGCCTCAGGCATTAGATAGTCGTCTGCTTCCGGATTAGAGACTTCGTCAATTGCCATACTTAGGAGATCTTTATTGTTGGCAAACAATGCTCTTGGCACAATTCCCGAGGGTTCCCTCATCTCCTTTGCCAAATCCATCCAGAGGCTGTAAGACGATGGGGAGAGCACTCCGCCCACCAAGACGGAACCTGCTATCCCCGATATCCCAGAACCTTCAAGGTAATCTTTTTCACTATAACGATCAAACGCCTTCTTTAAGTGATCGCGCACCCAAAAAGCGTAGTCCGCGTCAAAGTACATTGTCATCCATTCTGCGATGGCAGTCTTGCGAGCGTAAGTAGCTCTAAATCGATCCAAAGCCTCCTTATTGTTTGTGTAGTAGTCTTCTACTTGTTCTCTTCGTTCCTCGATAAGGCCCCCGAGATCTTCTAAGTCTTCTCTACTTCTATCTCTTCTCCTTGCTTCTTCCCGCCTAATCTTCTCCTCAAGCATGAGGATCACCCGCTCAATATACTCTCTGTTTTCTTCAGTGGGTGCCTTATCTTTAAGCGCTTTCATCCTTTCAAGGTCACGCCTTAACTTTCTCTCGTAGGCGCTTTGCGCGTTATCACCATGTCTTTCTGCTATGGCGGCTCTCTGAACATTTTTGAAGTTTTCCTCAAATGCGTCCAGCGCCTGCAGAATCCCCAGCATGCGCTTATTATCGCCGGTGTCAATAAACTCCTTTAACTCGGCCAGTGGCTCCAATCGGTGCGCATTGAGTTCATCAATGACCCCTACTTCATCGTTAACGGCAATAACCAATTCTTGCCCCTGCAGCCATTCCGCATACCCACTCAAGCGGTCTTGCATACTTGCTTTCATTTCTACATGGCTGTACAGCTTTCTTCTTCCACCCGCCGGCCAGACGAAGTCCTTACGCTCGACTGAGCTAATGCTGAGCTCCGCTACCAAATTAAGTTCATCCAGCGAGAAGGTATGAACAGGGACTTTGTTGTCCACTTCCGGCGGACTCCCTTCTCCCTCTGACGAGGGTCGGGGCTCACCTGTAATAGTAAACTCCTGCATGTTCTTCTTGCGCCACTCGGCATTGCCTTCAATCATCGACAGGTGCTCACGGGACCAAGGGTGCTCTGTATAGGCGCAATAAAAAACGTTTCCTTTATCTACACGTGGCAGGGTCACAATGGAGGCACTTAGTGCCTTACGGCAGCGCTCTTCTTCGGGAGCGTGCATGCAAGAAAAAGCGGCTTCTTGTGAGGAGGGTGGCGTTTCCCTCACGCTGTATTGGTGGAACATGCCCTCCCCGTTCACCACGTAGGCGTACCAGAAGAAAGGAGGGTTATTTTTGTCTGCCATATGCTGGTCGTAGGCATACTGGTCGAAGACATAAAAATAGCCCGGCCGAAGCTGGCGCAAGATGTACTTGCAGACCTTGCCCCTAGGATGGCTTCCCACATGATTGAGGACTTGGCTATTGACCTTCTTCTCGACCTTCTCACCATTTTCCAGCGCGTCGAGCAGCGTTACCTCGGTGAAGTCTCTTACCCGGCTGGGAGGCAGCTCAGGGATGTCCCGATTGGCGTCAATGTTCTTACACACCGCATAACGCACCGGCAGGATGGGGAAGCCTTGCCGCTCACACTGGGGGCAGCGCCCGGTACGGCCTTCGCATTCACGCTGTTGCTCTTGTTGTTCCACATCGTAGATGAGGTCTTCCATGCCTTCTCTCATGACGAGCGATGCTCCCTATCGTGTTGAATTCGGTACCAGTCGTGTGCGCTAAGCCGCTTCATGGCCTGGCAAAAGGACACGTCGTCGCCAGCAGGCATCTGTCTTCCTGGAAGAGCGCCCTGGATGGCGGGATGCCGATAGAAGCCGGGGACCAGCAGCGCATGCTGGGCAAAGGCGAGCTGGTCCATCTCGTCCGTCAGGCCCTGTCGCTCGGCTTCTGCCAGGGCCTCGTCCATCTCCTGTGGCGTCACGTCCCACAGGTCGTTGCGTTTCAGTCCACGCCATCGCTGCATGCCGCGATTGACCATCCCCACCCGCTTGAGCGCTTGCCACTGGTGCGTGCCCAGTGCGGTGCGAGGCAAGGGGTGTGGCTGCGGGGTCATCTCGATTCCGCATAGCTGACGTCGGTGGTCGATGTACCACCAGGCCTCGATGGGGCCGAGCAGATGGTTCAGCTGCTCAGGCGAGAGAATCTCCGCCAGCCGTTCGAACACCCGCGGATCCTGGTAGCGCAGCAGCGCGGGCTTCGGGCTGCCGCTGCGTCGAATCACCCGCTGTCCTTGCAGGTGGGCCATGATCCTGGGCAGAGGGGCACGACTGATGACCCAGGCGCAAAATGGATAGGCGTCGAGGCGTGAATCGAGGGTACGCTCGATCTCCGCCTGAACCTCCTGCGCCAGGGTCTGCGGTGTGAGCGTGGCGGCGTCGACAGGCTGTAGATAGAGGCGCTTTGCTGGCTCAGGAACCAGAAAGGGATGCTTGATAAGGCCGCAGGCGTCAGGCGCTATCGGTTGAGAGGGGTTTAATTGAGAAGACTTTGATTTAAAAGGGCTTGGGGCATCCGTCGTGATCGCCCCCGCCAGGGCGTCCCTTGGCAGCGCCCTGGACTTGTCCACGGAGGGATCGATCAGTCGGTACAGACGTGCCGGGGCAGTGCTGGGCTGATGGATGTCTGCCTGACCCGGTTGATCCTGCCCTTTCACGGCCTCCAGCATGCGCTGGAGACTGTCGTCCCTGTTGTCTTCCTTTCGGTCGGCAGAGGAAACACGCTCGGTCATGGTAGTCTCCTCAGCCTTCCACGATGCCGTCACCGGCGCGCGAGCCTTCTCCATCGGCTTGCTCGCAGATCACGTCCTGAAACTCCGGCAGCTCCGGCAGCGTGGCGTTAAGACTCGCGGGTCCGGCAAAGTTGTGCTGGGCACCCTTGATGTCAATCTTGCCGGGGGCGTGCACCTCGATATTGCCGCCCTTGAGGCGCACGTATGCACCGGCGCAGGTCAGCAGAATCTCTTTCTTGGCGCTGATCTCGACGCTGTCCTCGGTGGAGGCCATGGTCAGGGTCTTCTCGGCGGTCAAGGCCATCTCATCCGACTGCGCCTCGATGTTGACCTTGCCCTGGGCGGCGAACAGCTTGATGCCGGCGTTCTGCACAAACAGCGAAAGCTTCTGGGCGATGACCGCCACTAGACTCCTGCCCGCCGCCAGATTGATGTCCTCGCCGCTGGTGACGCTGAGCGACTTGTCCTGGGCCAAGTGGGTCGACTGGGGCGTGCTCACGGCGATGCCGGCGGGTGAGGCCAGATGCAGCCAGGGGCTTTCCAGGCGACCGGCTTCGCCCCCACCCGCGTGGCTGGCACCGGCAGCGGTGGATTGGTCCTGGGTATCTGCCGCGCCACCATCGCCATAGGTGCCCTTGGCCTCTTCGCTGGCACGTTTGATATCGCCTCGCACGTCCAGTGACTCGGCGTCATGCTCGACGGCGCTCTGGCTCAGGGTATCGGCCAGCTGCCAGGCGCTCTCCAGCTCGCTGAAGACGGGCCTGAGCTCCAGTTGCTCACCGTTGGCGCCCAGCTGCCCCCAACTGGTCAACAGCAGCCCGGCATTGGCCCGCACCGCACCGTATGCGTCGGTCCTCAGCTCGAAGCCGGTACCGCGGAAATTGCCCCGGGTATTGCCGTGCTGATGGACCAGATACCCCAGGTTGAGCTGGGTCTTGGCGTACTCGGAGTTGAGCCTGACGCGCTCCTGGTCGGTGGCGTCATCGAACACCAGCTCGTTGTACTTGCTGCCGCGATAGGTCTTTGACTTGATGCCGGACAGCAGCCCGTTGGAATGCCACTCCGGGCGTTCATCGCCGTTATAGACCCGCCCGGAGATAAACGGGCGATCGGGGTCTCCCTCGAGGAAGTCGACGATCACCTCCTGGCCGATACGCGGCACAAACACGCCGCCCCACCCCGCACTGGCGTTGGGCTGAGAGACCCTGAGCCAGCAGCTGGAGTGATTGTCCCTGCGACCCAAGCGGTCCCAGTGGAACTGCACCTTGACCCGATTGAGCCGGTCGGTGTGGATCTCCTCGCCCTCGGGGCCCACCACGATCGCGGTCTGAGGACCGCCCACCGTGGGCCGGGGGTGATCCAGCATTGAGCGATAGGCCTGACTCAGGCGCTGGGCCTCGAAGTCGATCTGGTAATGGCCGGTACCGGCGCGCTGATAGTCGTCCTGATGAAGGCTTTGGTCTTCCAGTCCATGGGCCTTGCGCGCGTGATCCAGTTCCTCCTGAAGGCTGCCGGGTAGCGTCGAGAGATGGGCGGATACCGGCAGAGCGTTCTCGGCATGGATCGTCGCCGCCAGCACCAGGAACTCCCGTTCGACGCTGTCACCGCGCTCGTGCCTGGCGTGCTGAGTCAACTCGAAGTGGCGGCCTACCTGCAGCTGACGGGCACCGCCCGCCCCCTGGAATCGCTTGGCTAGAGACTCCCGGGCTTCGAGACGGTTGATGGTCAGGCGCTCTCCGCGGAAATAGTCACCGAAGTAGTACTCGCCGGGGGTGTCGTAAAACTCCTGCTCGGTCAGGTTGCCCTGGTCTGGCCGGGTATCGAGCCCGGTACGCTTGATCAGACGCGGCTGCTTGTAGTCGAAGGTGCCCAGACTGACCCGCGTTGGCTGTTGGGTGCGCCGTCCCCCCCACTGGGTGATGGCATCCTCGGTTTCGGTGGCATCTTGGCGATGAAAGCGAATCTGGCGTGGCTCCGCGGCGGGACAGGTCCCCACGTCATCGGTAATCACCAGGCGGTGGCTGGTATTGACGTCTGTCGCGCTACCCGTATCCGTCGCCGTCATCCTGCCAGCAGCGGCCTCTTCGCTGGCACCGCTGTCGCCGTGCTCGAAGTAGTAAAACAGCCCTTCCTGCTCCATCAGCCGGTTGACGAAGTGAAAGTCGCTCTCCCGATACTGAACGCAGTAGCTGCGCGATGGATAGTCGCGGCGAAGATCGAAGCGCCAGCCGCCCTTGGCCACATCGTGGCCGTTGAACACCTGTTCGATGATTTCGACCACACTGACATCCTGAAAGATGCGGCTGTCGCGACCCAGCGTCAGCATGGTGAACCAGGGCACCAGGCTTAACTGGTAGTAGTAGACCCCACCGTCTTCACCGAGCAGTGCCGCTGATTCGACCAGGGCAGACAGCGGCCGATAGCTGCCATCGGCCTGGCGAATGGCAAGGCTGGCGGGCTGGGCGATAAGCGTCTTCAGCTCGATATCACCGCGCTGGGAGATTACGTCCAGCCGATAGCAGAAGGGTCGGGAAATACGCTCTTCTCCGACCAAGCGATGGGGAATCAGCTCCGCGCCCTCGATGGTCAGGGTAAGGAGCCTCTGGTGCTGCGACAGGCTGACATCAAAAGAAGCCAGCATCCTGTCCAGCCATGATGTGTCATTCATTGTCATCGTCCTTTGCGTGATCGGTCGCGCGGTGAAAATCAGCGCCCAGTGCTATCAGCGTTCAGCGATTTAGGTTGCCAATAACGGAGCCGGTAGCGGGGCCAGTAGCGAGAAGCCGTCTGTCACGAGAAATGCCCAAGCACAGTGGGATACCCGCAACGCGGCCTCAGCCCATGAACTCATCCGAGGCCATGGACACCGCCATGGGAAGAGATCAGCGTGGCGCCGCAGGCGGTGTGACAGCCGTGAAAAGCGACGCTCTTGCCGTTCAGGGTGATCGTCGGGTGGCCCTCGACGATGGGGCAGACGCCATGTCCCTTCTGGGGGCAGGCCACCATGTCGCCGACCACCGCGACCGGTGTGCCATTCAGGAGATAGTTGGCCTGGGCCGTCACCACAGTGCCGCCATGGCTGGTGGAGTCGCCCAGCACGATAATTCCATCACCAGAATTGAACATATGCAGATCTCATCAGTGGTTGCGGGCCTTCGCCGGTGAATTGAGCAGCCTCGCCAGGCGATCAGGCGGTTGCCAAGGAGGACGTCGCGGCGACATCGATGGGTTCGGCGACGGCTCGCAGTGCCAGTGTCCGACGCCGGTTGTCATCCATAAGAGTCAGCAGGAGTGCCCCTGTCGTTTGAGCGCCACGCCGCTGCAGCTCGACGGTCGCCACCACCAGAGACAGCGCGATCGCCGACTGGCCTGGCCAGCCAAAGTGGGCATCGATGGACAGGCAGTCCTCGCCAAGCTCGAATTCGGGCCAGCGCTCCATCAGCACGCTGCCCAGAACCGCCCTATCACCGGAGACATCAAGGTGGTCGACGACAACAAAGGGAGCACCGGCGCGACCTGTATCGAGGTCCCGCTGCTCGCCTCCCCCGCTCTCGTCCTTGCCCCCTTTGCCAGGTGTATCCTCGCGGCCGTTCAGGCTTTCTGTGCTGCCGCCTTGCCACCCCTGAGCCACCAGCTCGCGCAGGTGCTGACGCCGCTGTTGGCGAGTCGAGAGCTCATGCCGGTGATACGTCAGCGTCTTGCCCCGGGTCAGCCAGATGCCAGCGGGCAGTTGTTCTGCGTCCTCTTGAACTCGTTCGAACAACAGGGCGACGCTGGCCTCGGAGGGCTTGAGCCCCTGTAGGTCAGACAGACTAGCGAGAGCGCCACGGTCACGCAGTGAGGCGATACCCTGGGCATGGAGCAGGGTATCGATGCTCAGCCACAGCACGTGGCTGGCTCCCCCGGACTCAGGTGCCGCAAGCAGATCATGGATATCTTCATGGATAGCTTCATGGCTATCGTCATGGATATCTTCATGGGCAGGGGCTTGCCTGACGGCGGAGATGCGCGGCGATGTCCGCAGGACGCTAGCCAGCGACTGGCAAAGCGCCTGCGCCTGTTCCCGAATGTCCAACGCGGTGCTGACGTAGACATCCACATTGGCCTCGGCGGGTAATGGCTCGACCAGATTCAATGCCTCGCAGAGAAGAGCATGTCCCAGCTCATGGACGCGTCTGGCGGGCTCACCGATCAGCGCCGGAATAGACCCTGCAACGGCCTCAGGCAGCGCCACCGGATGGGTCAGCAGCACCTCGGTAGACGACAACGTGCGGTCGACGACGGGGGATGAGGCGGCCGGTACGTTCCCCCACCCGACCAGCCCCGCGGCGGTCAGGGCGACCCCATCAATGACCCGAAGACGCTCGGGGTCGTAGCGCGTCGGTGCGGGTTCCGCAGCCTTCTGCGCCTGGGCATACTTGCGCAAGGTCGACTGCCGTAACGGCATCCGGTCGTAGATCGATGATTCACTCATGATGTGTGTCCCTGCTCAGGAGGACGGCGTGTCACTGGGATTCACCGGCATCGCGGCCCTGGGTGCCCAAGGTCTCGCGAATGCTGTCGATGACGTTGTCCTCGCGGATCACATCCCGCAGCCACTCTTCCAGCGGCATACGCCCCCAACGCACGGCCCTCTCCACCAGGTAGGGCACCGGGCTCTGGGGCTCCGCGGTCTTGAAGTACTGGGCGACCGCACCCAGCATGGCGAAGGCTTCTTCGCGGTTCTGGGGCGTCGTGCGCAGCGCGCCACTTGGCCGAGTGACTGTTGGCGCTGTAGACACGGGATCGGGCGCCACCGCGTCAACGTCAGCCTGCTGCTCTGGCGCTGCCTTGCCCGCCTCGAGATCAACGCCCTTTTCCATCAACAGCCGCTCGAGCAAGCGTGCGCAGCTTTCGAGCACAGCCGTCAGCCGGCTAAACGGAGGCGCCTGGTCGCCCAGATGGGTCACCAACACGGCTTCAAGGCTGGCCAGCGCGCTGTGGCAATCCTTCAACTGGCCATGGCGCTCCAGCAGTTGCTCCGGTGAGGTCAACGTCACCGCCCGTTGGAAGATCTCGGCGTTGATCTTGCCGTCACTCAGCGCCTCTCCCATCGCCTCGGCATCATTGCGCGCCAGGTTCTCGACCTGGCGCGACTCTTCATAGCGATCCAGCCCGTAGCCCGCTTCCCCCTCCAGCAACGGGATGCTGCCGACCATGGCCGCCAACGTGTCATCCAGCCAGGTAAAGCGTCCTAGACGCTCTTCCTCGCCGTCATCGAGCTGAGGATAGAGACGCTCCCAGTAGGTCTCGCACAAGGCACTGATGACCCCAAGGCCAAACGCCATACCGCGAAACGCATCACGATGGGACAGTCCCTCGCACAGCCAGCCGGCGATCATCACGTCTTTGCTCTGTTCCGCCAGCGCCTTTGCCGACAGCGCGATAACCGCATTCCAATCCGCGCGCTTCAGATCCGATTGCCACTCGCCCTGGTTGAGGTACACGGGGTCAGCGCGGCGCGCTTCCCGAATCTCGTCCACTACCAGCGAAAAGCTGAGATCTTCACCCGTCTGCTGTTCGCCGATGGGCGCCAGCAGAGCATCACGGTTCCATTCATCGACCATGCCCGACTCCCTTTGCACTGAAACCCTGCAGTGCCGCTGTCGCCGCAATCTCTTGTGCGCTTGTCATGACACTTGCCATCGTCCTAGCCCCCACCCATATTCCCTATCCGCCACCCCACCGGTGTACTGCCAGGTTGAGTACCGCGATGCCCCTTGCTGCCTCGTTCCTGACTACCAAGGTGCACTTGCCGTTTCGGCTTCTGGTTCGGTTTCTGCTCCGCTTCCTGGTGAACGCCCTTGCAACTGCCTGCTCCCCCACGCCGGCAGTCGACGGGCCTGCACCAAAGACGCTCACCGGGAAGTGCGACCATGGGAGGCCCCATGGTCGCGATGCGCCCGACATCGGGTTGATGCCCTCACCCCATCAAGGAGTGAGGCAACGTCAGGCGCGTCTTCCTGCGATCAGGCCAGACTGGGTCAGGCCATTCACGCAGACACCACCGTCGATCAGGAGTACACGCGGTTGCGGGTACGATCCCAGCCGCCGGTGATGTTGCCGCCACCCTGGCCGTCTTGACGCTTCTGCTGGGTGTAGGTGACCTTGATCCGCGAGTAGTTGAACTTGATCTCCTCGGTGGGCAGGTCGTGACGCGAGTCATGCACGGAGTCGGTACCGCCACCGTTACCGGTGTCAGAGAAGCTCGCCATGCCTTGCATCTCGGTGGAGGAGATGATGACTTCCTCCAGCTTGACTTCGGCGTAACGGACTTGCTCACCGCCGGCGCGATGCACCTGCAGCACCACTTCCTTGATGTGCTGGCCACGGCAGCACGCTTCGAACAGCTTCGGAGACGCCTTGTCGATAAACTTCGAGATGGCGAACTCGCTCAAGTTGACACGCTCGGCAGAGGCACCGCCGGCAGAACTGGCGGTGGCGGAGGTTGCCTGACTGGCGCCGAACTCGAAGCTCAGCAGCTCAATCCAGTCAGTGTGGTTGGCGTCCAGGCTCTCACCGGGGATGCCGTCGATCTTCAGGTACGCATCAAATGCCATGTGGTCATTCCTTTTGATTGCGATGGTTAACACCAGGCGCTCAGGGCAAGAACCATTGAAGGCCCCTCCCGCCTATGAATGGGCACGCTACCGCCAGAAGCCGTCCTGGCTCCCGATGCTGCCCGCTCGACCCGGCTTCCTCCCGACACGCGAAGAGGCCGATGTCGTCTTGTCGACGAAGGAACGCCCGTGACGTGCTCAGCTAGAGGCACGCACAGTGATTTCCACTCGACGGTTCGGGGCCAGGCAGCGAATCTGTTCGCTGCGGCCAAGTTGTGCTTCACACTGCACCAGTGGACGCTCGCTTCCGGCGCCCACGGCATCCACCATTTCAGGGGTCACGCCTTTGCCGATCAGGTAGGTACGCACGGTCTCGGCGCGCTCAAGCGACAGACGCTTGTTGGTGTCGGCTCTGCCGATCTGGTCGGCGTGACCGGTGATGGTGATGCGCCCAACGCCGGGCGTGTTGACGAGGCGCTCGGCGATACGGTTCAGCTGCTGCTGGCCCGCCGCCTGCAACCCGGCAAAATCGGCACGGCCAAAGGCAAACAGGGTGTCGGACTCAAGCGTGATGGTTTCCAGCGTGCGCAAAGAGTGATCCAGCAAGCCGTCGATATAGTTGCGGCTCGACGAGATCAAAAAGGAGTTGTCATCGATGCGCGGCACGTCCGGCGCCTTGATTTGCTCGGCATAGAACGCAATCTGGCGGCTGGCGAATTCCAGGTCGCGAGGGTCCCTCAGGCCGCCCCGGTGTGCGCTGATATCCGGATACCAGTAGTCCGGCAGCCGCTGACGCAACAGCTCCGCCGAGACCTTCTCCCTGGGGGTACGCGACAACTCGATATAGGTTCCAAGCGCCGCATTGCCGAAGTCGGCCAGCTGCTGAGGTGAGTTGTCTCCTGGCCTGGCGTGGGGCTCCACCGTTTCGAGGTCAATCGCTGCCATGAGTGGCGTTTCGCCGGCGCGATAGACAGGTATCGTGGGCAAGGTATAGAGCGCTTGGCCGAGGCTCTCGGCCACCGGCTCCAGCATGCGGTGTGCCAACTCACCGAAGTAGGCCGCTCGTAGCGCGGGCTCGACGGCATTGCCGTGATAGAGCCCCATTCCCAGCGTCCAGGGGACACCTTCCTGGCCCCGCTCCACATAGTGTTTGACGGCCACCCTCAGGGCATCCAGCGTTTCCCACCGGGCATAGCTGCGGAGTGACTGATCATCCACCTGCCTTGCTTCCACCAGGCTGGCGTCGATGGCGGCAAGCTCGTCGGCATTACGCGAGTACGAGATGCCCCAGCCGCCCAGCATCAACACGGCAATGGCCAGCGCTCCCCAGCACCAACGCAGCTGACGCTGGCGTTCGCGATTGGGCCCACTGTAAAGCCCCACCAGATGCTGATCTGGCAGGATCACCTGGGAGAACAGACCGGTGACGAACAGGCTGTTGCCGTCAGGGGCTGCGGCGACACCATTCCCGGCGACCAGCCCGAACCGCTGTTCCACGGCCCGGGCATGCTCCCCCTTGGCAGGCTGACCATCGGCCAGTGCGCTGGTGAAGTAGAAGCCACGCAGCAGGGGTGCGCTCTGGTAGGGATTCGCCTTCAACAGCGCCCCAGCGAAGTTCGAAAGCACGGGCGCCAGTGCACGCAGTTCCAGCGGAAACTCCAGCGCTGCTGGATCACTGCGTGTCTGGAGCATGTCGCCTTCGACCAGGCGCTGCTCGCCGATGGCGCGGCAACGGATCACCAGTCCATCCAGGGCCTCGCCAAAACGAGCCGTCCAGTTGGCGGTCGCAAAATCCTGGTGTGGAAAGGTCCAGCCGAGTACCTCGCTGAGCTCTCCTGGCGGCAGCTGCTGGTGAAACTGGCGGAAACCGGGGATCAGGTCGCTCTTGGTGAACACCAGATAGACGGGGACCACCGTTCCCAGCTGGTCGTAGGTTTCCTGCAGCCGTTCACGCAGGCGCAAGACCAGTGCCTCGCGCTCGGCGTCTGAACGATCGATCAACTCATCAATACTGACGGCGACAATCAAACCGTTGAGCGGTCGGCGTGGCCGGTGCTGACGCAATAGTCCGAGAAACGCGCGCCAGCGCGACGCATCTTCCTCTGACGCCGTATAGCGTCCGGCCGAATCCAGCAGCACGGCCTCACTGCTGAAGAACCAGTCACAGTGACGCGTCCCCCCCACCCCCGCGATACGCGCATGCTCGCGGTCGGCAAACGGAAAGTTCAGTCCCGAGCGGTAGACCAGCGTGCTCTTGCCCACGGCGGGCTGGCCAATGACCAGGTACCAGGGCAGGCGATAGAGCAGATCGCGCTTACGCCCGTTGCCGGCATCGCCTTTCTTCATCCGCTCCAGCGCTTCCAGCAGGCGCTCACGCAGCAGGCTGACCTCTTCACGGTCTTCAGGAGTCGCGCCAAGCACGGCATCGTCAGCGCTCTGGATCAATGCTGATTCGACGTCATCCTGGCGCTGTGAACGGCGATACAGCCACAGCGGATAACCCGCCGAGATCAACAGGAAGACCACGATGCCGGTCACCACACTACCAAGGGACGACAAGCCTGCGGCAACTCCCAATCCCCAGATGATGAAGATCATCAAGAACGCCGCCAGCACCACGGCATAGGTTCGATACTGACGAAACACGCGCGATAGTCGCTTGATCACCATGAGGTAACATCCCGTTCATCACCGCCCTCCTGACCGGGAAAACCGGCCAGGAAGGTCTTCATATCCAGGGTTGCACTCGGCACCTTGTCCGCCGACTGCACGGGGTAGAACGCCTCGAAGGGTTCCAGCACATCCAGACGCGACATCCGGGGAGCCACGTTCATCACCATCCGCAGGGCATCACGGTCTGCGCTGGCAAACCGCCAGAGCACCGGCCGCAGGAAGTCGTCCACCAGCACACTGGCCTTGGCTCGCCGGCGGCTTTCTCGTTCCAGCCAGTGAAGCCACAGGTCCGCGGCCGGTCGCTTGAGGGCATGTTCTGCCGGTAGCGGCAGCACGGACTGCAGTGAATCCCCCTGTAACAACCCCTCGCGCAGCGCCTGCATACGCAGCGCAAAGGCGCTGCCGACAAACTCGGGAAAGGTGGGAGACAGGGCGCCACACAGGTCGCAGAAGCGCACGTCGTGCAGGTGGCGCTCGAGCAGGCGCTGGTGAAGCTTCAAGTCCGCATCACGCAATTCACGCCATTCACCGAGCTGCTCGTGGAGCAGTCGGACGTCGGCATCGCCGCTGGCGACCCTTTCCAGCAACCCGCGGACCTGGTTGCAGAACACTTCACTCAAGGTGTGGACGCCGAGGGTGCCTTCCACGGCGGGTACCACGGCCAGACGCTGGAAGATCAGCAGCGGATAACGCCTGCCACTGGCATCGCAGGACATGCGAATGCCGCCCACCAGCCAGTAGCCGTTGCTGGCGCGGAAGTGGAAGAAACAGGTCGGCAAGGCATCGCAGAAGGCTTCCCATTCGGGTTCGCACTCTGCCAGGCGATACAGGGCACCCTGGACCCACTCATCCAGCTCGCGAACGTCCTTGTGGGAGGCATTGCTGGACACAAAATCAGCGCTGCTGGGCAGCTTGCCAAAGAACCCGATCACGGCCACACCTCCCTGCCTATGGCGCTGAGCACTGTCATCCTCGCGCCCCCAGGGTGGTCACCCTCAGCTGTCGCACTTTCTTCAGATCGGTAAGCTTCACCCCGCCGAAATTGCGAGCCTCGAAGCTCACCGGGCCGGCGCCGGTGTACCAGGTGAAACGCTGGCGCGCGCCATCCAGGTTGGTGACATCGGCGGATTCGATCATCCGCAGCAGGCCCCAGCGGGAGGGGAAGTCGAACACGTTGAGGTGCATGCCGCTGTAGGTCACGACATCCAGCCGGACCCCAGCCTGGCGGGGCTCTCCCGGCCAGGTAAACCGTTTCCAGCTCTGTTGCCCGTTGCGATAGACCTGCTCCTGACCGTCCACGGTGAGGGTGATGGACGTCAGGTTCGGAGCCGGCTGGATCATGATCTCGAAGCCGTTCTCGATATCACCAAGGCTTTCCAGCACATCCCCGACCTGGGTGCCTACGCTGATCATCTCGGTGATTCGCGGGTCGACCAGGGGCTCATCTCCCTGCATGGCGTCCGCCAGGCTACCTACCTCGGCCTGCTCGAACTGGGCCAGCAGCCCGGTATTCGGCTCGACAAAGGTCAGCAGGTCATGCAGAGAAGTTTCATTGGCGGAATCCGTTACCGGGAAGCGCCCCTCGACCATGCTCCGCCAAGGCGTGGCGACCTGTTCTCCCCAGGCAGCGGCGAGGTAGGTGGCCATGGGGCCATTCAGGCTATCGACCGAGAACGTCACCGGGTCGCGGAATAATCTGAGCAGCGCCTGAACCAGCTCGTCTTCCGAGGTATCGATGTTGGCGGACACGAAGTTGCGAAGCGCACTGACCTCGTTGGGACGGTCATCGATGACCTCCTCTACCAGCTGCTTGGTGCGCTTGCCGGCATCCCCTCGCTCGATACTGTCCAGGCGCACCTTCAGCTGCCGCAACAGCAGCAGGTAGCGGTCCATCTGCGAGGTATCGCCGCCATCGACAGGCGTATCGTCGAACAGCTGTCCTACCGGACTGAAGTAGCTTGCCAGCAGGCCATCGTGGACAGTCGGTAGCTCAGACAGGCCCTCAAGCCTTGCGCCCGGATCACTGCCATCCTGGCTGATCCAATCCACCGTGCGCTTCCAAACGCCGGGTGAGTCCGCAGACTGCCCCGGATCAGCGCCCGAGCTATCGCCATCGAGCGCCGGGGCGGTGGTCGGGTCCACCGCCGCAAGACGTTGTGCGGGAAGCTTGCTATCCCAACGGGTATTGGCGTCGACGGTCTGCAGCAACAGCTTGAGCGGGGAGCGCTGATAGTCGCTGAATCGGGTTAGCTGCTGGCGCGATACGTCCATTCCCTCGAACTTGCGCACCCCGACACTGGCCAGGAAGCGCTCCCAGGCGAACAGGTAGTCCTGCTTGTAGCGGTGAAGGAATATCTCGGCGAAACGTGCTCGGGCCTCGTCCTCGTCAAGCTCCGCCGAGCTGTCCAGCACCCAGTCGCGATCCTGCTGCAGCTCAGACGACAGCGTTTCCCGGAGCTGAGGCTGCACGAACTCTCGCCACACCCGCTGCGTGAAGAAGGCCGGCACCGACTCTGTGGCATACATCAGTGCCTCGGCATCCTCTGGCAAGATCGCCGACAGGGTCAGCGGCGGAAACTGCATTTGCGCAGCCAGACGCAGCCGCAGGTACTCACGGTCCGCTGGTGTGTTATCGATCAAGAAGGCCTTGAGGTTGGCCCGGGCCTGGGCGACCAGCCTGTCGTCCCGTGGCAGCGCCGGGGCCCGCCTCTGCTCCAGGTAGGACGCGTACAGCTCGACGTTGTCACGGATCACCGCAGGAGAATAGGCGATGCCACCGACCCGCTTCGACAGGTCTCGCCACGCCGAGTACAGCGCCACCCGCACAAAGTCCGCCTCCGGATGCTGCTCCGGCGCGGTCAGCACCAGATAGAGCTTCAAGGCGTCGTAGCCCTCGATCAGCTGAGCCACCTGGTCCGGCGTCAGTCGACTGACAGCCACCTGGGAGATGGCAGAGCCACCGGCCCCCAGCGCAGGGCCGCTGTTGACCAGATCGTTAAGCCCGTTGAGCCCATCCCGCCAGGCGTTGCGTGCTCCTTCTCGCAGGGCATCACGTCCCTGCTGGCGCACGCCCCAATAGGCATCAGAGACACTGCCACGCACACGGTAATCGACTTCTCCTCGCAGGCGACTGGCCAGCTCACCAGGGGAATGCGGCATGCTGCCGAAGGACGGCTGCGAGGTCAGCCGATCACGAATGCTGTCCCGGCGATCGGCCATGGCCTCACGCCCTTCATCCAGGACAGAGCCATCGTCAGCGTCTGGCGCCGAGGTGCCCACCGACGGTAGCTGACCGAAGGCCCCCTCGGGTCCGATCCGGGTATCAAGACCCACGGCGCGAGCCATCTCGCCGATCGCGTCCAGCTGCTCTTCGAGGCTGTCAGCGACACGCTCCAGTGCCTGTCGCTGAAGCAGGGTGAAGTAGGTTTGCTCAATGCTCGGTTCGAGCGCTCGATGCACGGCAAAGACATCAGCTTCCCACCAGGCTGGCGCGGCGCTCCCCGCCGACGAGTCCTTGGTCAACTCGTCGTGCATCAGGCTCAGGCGCGCACTGGCGCCCTGCTCGATGGCGCCGTCGATCTTGCGGTTAAGATCGAGCAGGCCTTGTTGCTGGCCCCAATAGTCATAGCCGAGCCATCCCAACAGTCCGACGCCCGCCAGCATGGCCAGACGCGTCACCCAGGCGGAGGCGTAGCGTCGACGCCCCTTGCGCGAATAGTGCTCTACCAGGTTGTGGTCGGCGATAACCACATCCTTGAGCAGCCCTTTGATGAAATAGCTGCGCGGACGCAGGCGGGCAAAAGGCGTGTCGCTGGCGGCTGTAACGTCGGCGGATTGAGCGGAATCCCCCGCCACCAGGGCAAAGGAGTCGCGGACCTTAGCGTCCAGGATGGGATACAGCACCTCACCTTGATGCTGCAGTGCACTGGTGAAGTAGATGCCGCGGGTCAGCGGTGCAGAGGCCCCCGCCACGGTCAGGTCGAAGGGCTCGAGAAAATCGGCCAGTAGACTCTCCAACCCCGCCAGGTAATCGGGGAAGCGCCGCTGCGCTTCGTCGATGTCTGCCCCAGCATCGACGCGTAGCTGACGCTCCAGGCGGTGACGCAGCGTGCTGACCATCGCCCCTAGATGCCGGCGGAACAGGGCCTTGACCCCTTTGCCACGGATATCCGCCACGGAGAAGGTCATGCCCCACGGCTGGCGGCGTTCTTCCTCGGTCAGCCGGTGAAAGGTCTCGTTGAACCCGGGTACCAGGTCGAACTTGCTGAAGCACAGATAGACCGGCGGCGTGGCCCCCAGCGCCGCATAGTAGGTGTTGATGCGCTCGATCAGCTGCTCCGCCAGGGCATGATTATGCTCTGCTGGCAGCTCCAGAATTTCGGGCAGGTCGACCACGACCAGCAGCCCGTTGATAGGACGGCGCCGGCGTCGCCTGGCGAGCAGACGCAGAAAGTCGGCGAATTCACGGGCGGGTTGCTCATCCGCGATGTAGCGACCGGCCGTATCGATCATGACCGCGTCGCTGCCGAAGTACCAATCGCAGTACTGGGTGCCCGCCTCACCGGCGACGGCAGCCACTGACGCGTCGATTCCCGAACGTGTGAGCAGTGACGTCTTGCCCGACGCCGACAGCCCGACCACCAGGTACCAGGGCAACTCGGACAGATGATGCCGGCGCCCTCCGCGAGCCTTGACCACACCCAGCGCCGTCTTCAAGCGCTCTCTGAGAATATCGAAGTCCGCCGACGACTCGACGCTGGCGGACTCGCGGTCCACCTCCAGCTGCACCAGGGTCTCCAGGCCACGCTCGTTCCGCAGCTTGCGGTAGGTTCTCAGCACCACCGCCAACAGCCACACCGCGGTCAGGATGGCCACCGCAATGCCCAACTGCTCGGGGCTCCCCCCGGTGCGTCGGATCCACCACACACTGGCCGCTAAGCCCACTGCCCACAGCAACAGGGAGACCAACCAGAAACTCTTGAGTGCACGCAACATTCGCCGCATCTCGCTACTCCCCCTAGGTGGCCGTGAACAGCGACGGCAGCCGCTCGATCAGCGTCTCGACTCGGGCATCCAGCACGCCGTCAAGCACCAGAAAGGTCACCACACAGACCAGTGCAATCAGCAGCAGATACACCCAGACAGGGATTTCGTAGCGCAACAGCTGTCCGACCTGGTCCGGCAGTTTCCACGCCGGCGACACGTCACTGGGTAACGGGCGGTAGCGGGCCAGGTCCTGGCCCAGGGTGTTGGCGATGTAACGCAGCTGATCGCGGTGCTCCAGGCGATACTTGCCCTCGAACCCCAGCGCCAGACACAGGTGATAGACCTCGAGCACGTCGATGTTGGACTTGAGGTTGCTGCGCAGCCCATCAAGGCGCTCGAAGAATCCTTCCCCCGCCAGGTGCACGCCGAAAAACTTGTACTGCAGCGGGTGCAACTCCAGGTACTCGCGCATCTTGCTTTCGCCCGCCGCCAAGACGCTTTCATCAAGAAAGGCACACAGCGCGTACTGCGCATCGCGAAACTGCTCGAGGGTATAGCCGATGGCCAGGGCACGGCGTTCCATATCGCTGAAGAAGGCTTCGACCCGTTCCAGAAAGGCCTCGACGTCCGGCGCCTCGCTGCCACGCCGGACCATCAGCACCATCGAGAAGAAATCCTGGGCCAGGTCCTTCAGGCGCAGTGCCTTGTTGGGGGCATCTCCGCCCTGAGATGAGCTGGAAGCGCTGGGGCTCCAGCGGGAGCTACCCGGCTGTGCAGGGTGGTCTTGGCCCAAGTGACCCTGCGATGCGCTATGTCCCTGCGATGCCACGGAGGTCTGATTCATTTCAATACCGCCATCAGTTCAATCTTGAGGTTGGTAAAACCGCTGGGGACGTAGAAGGCGATGGCCTGGGCCGACATCATGCGGTCGTACATCCGGCCCTTGGGCTCCAGCGCGAAGTAGTGGTTGTCCAGGCGCACGGGGATGGCCACGGGCAGCCGCGCAGCATGTGCCAAGGTGCCGCCGGGCATGGCGCTGTTGACCACCACTTCGATGTCTTCCGGCGAGCCGACCTTGAAGGCTCGAGGGACCAGCTCGATCAACTTGGCGCCCGGCATGTCGGCGTGCACGCAGACGTAAAAATCCGCATCGGCGAGACGCGGGTCCTTGAGGCGACCGACGAAGTAGGAGGGCTTGGTCTGCTCCAGCGCGATCGGGATGTACTGGTTGGGTACGACGGTATCGAGCAGTTCGCGCGCGCGCGTTTCCAGCAAGGTCAAGGAGGCCGCCGCATCGAGATGGTCGTAGTCGGGCAGCTCGGCCAGTCCATGCTGGGTCGAGAAGGTCATCAAGCTGGCCACCAGGTCCGACAGAAAGCGAAACAGCTCCACCGGTGGCAGTCGGGGATGGGCCAGGAGATGGGCCAAATGGGGATAGGCACGATTGACGGTATACAGCAGCCAGAACAGGGTCACATCGCTTGAGCCAAACTCAGCGACCTTGTCCGCACGCTCGCGACGACGGCTCGACAGCGCCTCGTTCTTTGCCTGCAGCACGCCGATCAACCGCTGGCCCAAGGTCAACAGAGCGGGACTGGCGCTAAGATGCAGGCTCGGTGGGATGAACGCCGGATCCACGCTGAATTCGCCGGCGGCATTGCGCTTGAGGCGAAGCAGCGGGCAATGGCTGGTGCCATCCAGGCCGTCATCTTCCAGCAGCAGGGTCACGTTCAACTCAAGCAGCGCCAGCTCGTTCTCGAGCTCGCCTTCCAGCAGATCGGGCAGGGACTCGAAGCGTTGGCGGAAGCGGCGGTCCTGGCCGCGCCGATGCTCATCATCGACCACGTTGGGGGAGAACGGCGTCAGCTGACGCAACGCCGCAAAGACCTTGCACTCGGCCACGCCGGTCAGCTCACCCAGGTCTCTTACCGGTGGCAAGGGGTCATGTTGAGGGGCATCGAACAGCGTGCCATCGGCAAACACCATCTTTAGCCGCGATAGCTTCAAGCGACCATGGGCAAGTGCATCCAGATCGATCTCCAACACTTGCACGCCCCAGCTGAAGGGCCCGGAGCGCACGCTGGCCTCGCCCAACTGGTGGTGATGAAACTCGTCCTGGTACTGAAAGTGCTGGGGCTGCAGAAACATGCCCTCGGACCACATGACGCGATTGTGTTTGCTCACGGCTGTCTTCCTTGTCGCTTCAGGGCGCAAACGCCCGGGCCAGGCTGCTGGCCTGGGCCACCAGCTCGGCGCTGTCTTCGTCCATGGGAGCCACACGGTTGTCGCTAAGGCTCAGCACCACCCCGTCAGGTGACGTCAGGATGCCGTCCTTGCGCATGGCCTGGGCATCAAACACCAGACGCCAGTCCTCGCCCTCGGCCTGGCGAAAGAAGGCCGCCACGGCGACATAGCGAGTCCGCGGATCCATGGGGGCGGTCTCCACCAGGGTATGGCTGGGCAGCAGCACGACCTCGCGCTCGCTGATCAGGCTGTCGCCCAGAAGGTCCTTGGCCCCAGCCTCCAGGCCTTCGCTATTGGTGGCATTGAAGGCATTGAGTGAATCCAGCTGATACAGATGCACCACCACGGATAGCGGGTTGCCTTCGGTGTCCGGGTTGAGTGAGTCGTCGGCGTGAAGCGCCACCACCATCTGCTCCTGCTGGTCGAACAGGATGTCCCCCATGGTGCCGTCCATACGCTTGCCCAGCCGGTCGGTGACCCCGCAACCGGACAGCAGCAGTGCCGCCAGACAGCACATCGCTGCCTGCCTCCCTAGGTACCGGGCCGTCCTACCCTGCCTTGCATCTGTCATGAAGCACTCCTTGCCTCGCTGCAGGCCCTGTGCGTTGCGCTCACTTGATTTACCCGACGGACTCAACGTCGACCTCCTCTTGGCAGGCCGCCGATGACGATGCCTTGCGGTAGGTAAAGCGCTGCTGGTCGTCGACACCCACCACCAGGTCATCGATGGGCTGATCGTCGACCATGGCGCCAAGCACTTCCTCGGCCAGTGCCGGCATCAGGCTGCTGGTCAACAGGTGATCGATGCTGCGGGCACCGCTGTCGGTCTGGGTACAGCGCTCGGCAATCTTGAGCGCCAGGTCATCATCGAAGGCCAGGCGGGCGTCGTGGTGTTGCTGGAAACGCTGGGCCAGGCGTGACAGCTTGAGGTCGACGATGCGGGTGAGAATGTCGCCCTGCACCGGGTAGTACGGCACGATCTTGAGGCGCCCGAGGAAGGCTGGCTTGAACACCTGGTTGAGGGAGTCGGTCATCTCCGACACCAACTGGTCGGGTTCGGGACGCTCTGCCACATCGAGGCAGCGTTGCATGATCCACTCGGTCCCCACATTGGAGGTCAGCAGGATCACGCTGTGACGAAAGTCGATCTCACGCCCCTCACCGTCTTCCATGACCCCCTTGTCGAACACCTGGAAGAACAGCTCGAGCACATCGGGATGGGCCTTTTCGACCTCATCGAGCAGTACCACGCTGTAGGGCTTGCGACGCACCGCTTCGGTCAGCACGCCGCCTTCGCCATAGCCGACATACCCAGGGGGCGAGCCCTTGAGCGATGACACGGTATGCGCTTCCTGGTACTCCGACATGTTGATGGTGATGAGATTGCGCTCACCGCCGTAGAGGGTGTCCGCCAGCGCCAGCGCGGTCTCTGTCTTGCCGACACCGCTGGGGCCGAGCAACAGAAAGACGCCGACAGGCTTGCTCGGGTCTTCGAGCTTGGCCCGCGACAAACTGATGCGCTTGCCGATTTCTTCCAGGGCATGGTCCTGGCCGATCACCCGCTCGGCCAGCAGCTGCGGCAGCATGCGCACCGTATCGATCTCGTCGCGCTGCATCTTGGTCAGCGGAATCCCCGTCCAGGCGGCAACCACCGCGCCGATGGCGTTGCCATCGACACAGGGGTGCACCAGCACCTCGCCATCGACGGTCTGCTCGAACTCACGACGGCGTGCCCTGATGCTCTCTAGAGCGGAATCTCTGGCCTCATCGGTTGGCGCATCGGCGAGCTCCCGCTCGGCCGCCTGCAGCGCCTCCAACGCCGACCGCTGCGTCTGCCAGGAACGCTCGAGCGCCTCGATCTGGGCCTTGAGCGCGTCACGCTGATCGTCAATCTCGGCCAGCCGAGCCGCATGATCACTGCCCTTGTCCTGCTCCTGGGTCAGCACCCGATACTCGCCGTCCAGGTCCGCCACCTGCTGACGGGCGTCCTCCAGTGCGGGTGGGGCAACCGCCTGACCCAGGGCCACCCTGGCACAAGCGGTATCGAGCACGCTGACCGCCTTGTCGGGCAGCTGGCGGCCGCTGATGTAGCGGTGAGACAGGCGCACCGCCTGCACCACCGCATCGTCGAGCACCTCGACCTTGTGATGCTCGCGCATGCGTTCGGCCAGGCCGCGCAGCATATCGATGGCCACGTCTTCAGTGGGCTCATCGACCTTGATCACCTGGAACCGGCGCGCCAGGGCAGCGTCTTTCTCGAAGTACTTCTTGTACTCTGCCCAGGTTGTTGCGGCGATAGTGCGCAACTCCCCGCGCGCCAGCGCGGGCTTCAGCAGGTTGGCAGCATCCCCCTGCCCGGCCTGACCGCCACTGCCGATCAGCGTATGCGCTTCATCGATAAACAGGATGATCGGGTGCAGGCTACGCTTGACCTCTTCGATGACATCTTTCAGCCGTTGCTCGAATTCCCCCTTGACCCCGGCCCCCGCCTGCAGCAGGCCCAGATCCAGGGTGCGTAGCTCGACGTTGACCAGCGCCTGGGGGACCCGGCCTTCCACAATCTTCAGCGCCAACCCCTCGACCACCGCAGTCTTGCCAACGCCCGCCTCCCCGGTAAGGATCGGGTTGTTCTGTCGCCTGCGCGTGAGGATGTCGATCATCTGTCGTATCTCGCCATCCCGTCCCAGCACCGGGTCGATACGCTTGGCGCGCGCATTGGCGGTGAGATCGATGGTGTAGCGATCCAGCGCAGGAGTCTTGCCGTCACGCATGCCCTGGGCGGGCACGCCCGGACTGTCGCCTTCTGCTGCGCCACGCTGCGCCTCGGGGCTCGCGGACAGCAGGTCATCGAAATGCAGTTTCAGCTCATCGATATCGATTCGCTCGAGCTCCGGCGCGCTGTCGGTCACCACCCGGCGAAGCCCCTGGTCGTCCAGTAGGGCCTGCAGCAAATGACCGCTGCGTATCCTGGCGCCACCGTGCTCGATGGAGGCCACCATCCAGGCACGCTCGATCAGACGAGAGATGTGCGGTGACAGTGCCGGTGTTCGCGTACAGCCGGTCTTGAATCGCTCGGTAGCACGGTCCAACTGATCGGCCAGCCGGTCCAGGGCAACGTCGCCATGGCGACACACCCGCACAACATCGTTGTCGTCGATTTCCAGCAGTTTCAGCAGCAGGTGCTCGATCTCCACTTCGTACTGCCGCTTGCCCAGACAGAGCCCTGCGGCCTCTTCCATGGCCTGGCGACTTGGGTCATTCAACTTGGCGAATAGCGTCCTCAGACTCATGGTCTGGCCCCCTCATAAGGAATGCGAAAAATGACCTGGCCGTCCTGGTATCGACGTTGCTGGCCCACCCAGCCCAGGCGTCCGAGAGCCACCCCGTTGTCGGCTCCCAGCCTGCCGGGCGGAACATCCTCGGCCCTGAGGCCGAGCTCTATTTCGAAGTCGAGCTCGGCGCCCAGGTAGAAACGAATGACGGAGATCAGCCGCTGGTAATCGGCCTTGCCCGGTAAAAAACGCAGAAAGTCGTCGAGGCCAAGCGGCGCCAGCACCACCCGGACACAGGACTGGTAGTCCCAGACGCGAGCCCCGGTCACGGCCGAACGGCCAAGGGCGGCGTTACGGCGACCAAGACGTGTTTGTTCGGCTACCGGGAGGTGCAGCCAACGGCCCGAGAAAGGCTTGACGGCGCATGGCACACCGAAAGAAAAGCCAAGCAGTGCCTCAAGGTTCAGGCGATTACGCGGCTTCTGGGTCAACAGCCCAGCGAAGTAGCTGAACATGTGGCCAGGCAGGCGCTCACCGTCGCTCTCCGGCGCGTCGACATCGTCCACGTATCGACGTGTGTGCTCGGTCAGCCCGACCAGAGCCAGCAACTGACGTTGAAAATCGGCCTGGCCCTTGCGCTCATGCTCGATATGAAAACGATACTTCTGCCACGCCTCATAGAAGAGCCCGGTAATCCGATGAGAAAACAGATCGAGGAAGGCATGAGCCGCGTCATCGCGCAGCGCGATATGACGGTCGATCAGGGTTTCGGTGTAGGGCCTGGGCAACACTCCAGACGGCCCTACCAGGCCAAGAAAGGTGACCTGAATGTCGGTCAGCGGCTGCCCATGAGGAGACAACCGCTTGGGGCTCTCGAACCACAGGTCACTCACCTCACTGGCGGGAAAGTCCAGTGACAGCTTGGTCCTGAAGCGCAACGGGTCCTCGTGGGGACGAGACTCCGGGTCAAGGCGCCCTTGGTGGCTGTAGTGAAGCCTGAGCAGCCTCACCAGCTGAAAGAAGCTGAACCGGTACGGCTCAGCCCGTGCCCGGTCGATCAGACCAGAGACTGAGTGCCGGTTCTGGGCGGCCATGTGACCACCTCCCTTTCGCGTTGCTGACTGATGAGGGTGAGCTGGGTAAAGCTGTTGATGGAGCAGTACTGGCCAAAGAAATGGTCCAGCACCATGCCGAACAGAAAGATGCCACTGCCGATGAACTGACTTTCATCAAGCTGCAGCCGGACGCCAAGCCCGCGCACGAAGGCCGGACGCGGGTGGCCAATGCGGGTCATTGCCACCTCGGTCTCGATAGCACTGATACCGTTGATCTGACGCCGTGCCGCATCCCGATCTCGGTAGTTGTAGAGCGACAGTATTTCCAACAGCGCTTCCCTTCCCTGGGAAGCCAACGACAAGTGATTGAGCGACAGATGCGACACCAGCCGCCAGATGGCGCCCTTGCCAAGCGGCGGGCGCACCGCAGCGGTGGGTTTACGCAGGCAGCGAATGCTCTTGACCACCTGTTCCTTGGGCAGAAAGAAGTCGCCCTGTGGGTTACCGATGGTCAGCTGCTGGGGCAGGTCGCGGTTGCTGCAGGTAATGTTCAAACTGAGCGCATCGCTTGCGCTGTCCACCTGTGTCAGTTCCCGGTCCACCAGGCGCAGCATCAGGTTGGTGCCCTGGTCACGCTCCCTGGCAGAGGGAATGCGTTTGGCAAGCCAGTAGCTGTCACCCTTCTTCAGCCGATGGCCTCTCGGCTCGAAGAACGGATGACAGGGCCGTACCTGGTCCTTCTCGGCGGTCTTGCGCACCCGCTTCACCTGGGTGATGGACAGGATTTCCACCGCGGCGGGATAGCGTACATCCGCCGTCACGGGATACTCGTGGCGGGTATGCGTGAGCTGGATGGGCTCCGCCATTCTCTCGAACAGGTTGATGATCGGCGTGCAGCCGAGCCGGAACTGATTGCGCCCGACCGTCTGCGCCAGCCGCGCCAACCGCTCGGGCTGGTCGTAGTCACTGAAGAGGAAGTGCAGACGAACACGAGAGCCTTGATACGTCGCCAGCGCCCGGTCCAGGCCCATCAGGTCGACGAACATGAACTTCTCGGGAAAGATGAAGTACTCGTGCAACAGGCGATAGCCCAGGAAGGACCGTTCGGAGTAGTCGAGCAGCCCCTCCTGAGCGTCGAAACCCACCGGTTGTACGGTCTCCAGGGGCAGGCTGATCTCGCGCCAGCGTCCACCTTCCTCCACGCTGATGCTCAAGCGACACAGGTTGTTGAACAACAGCTCGTACAACGGATGCATCAGCGGGCCTTCCCCGTCGAGGAAGAAGCGCAGCCGATCAATACCCAGCTTGCCCAGTGGCTGCTGCCCGGTGCCCGTCATCTCGATGTCCAGGCGCGCCACCGCATCCCCGTCACGCCCATTGAAGGCAGAGCGTTCCAGCAGCGCAAAACGGGCCTCGTCGACTCGAACAGGCCAGACCGTCACGTCATAGCAGGTGCGGAAATGCAGCGCTCCCTCAGCCAAGGGGGCCGACATCAGCTCGGTATGTCTGGCGATGGGATAGGCGCTGTCCAGTGCCGACTGCTGGCCAAGATCGAACTGCACCACGGACAGCGACGGCGTCGGTGTCAGATAGTGGGGATACAGCACGTTGAGAAATGACTCGACGATTTCCGGCAGGTCATCATCCAGCTTCTTGTGCACCCTGGCCGCGAGGAAGGCGAAGGCCTCTATCAGGCGCTCGGTATGCGGGTCAGAGCAGTCGTCTTCCTCGAGCTGAAGTCTCGACGCCACCTTGGGATACTCGCGAGCGAACTCCCGCCCCAGAAAACGCAGGTGGGACAGTTCTCTCTCGTAGTAAGGCAAGAGTTCGTCGAGCATCAGTTCAGGTTCCGCACTTTGTAGCGTTGAGTTTCTGCCTGCAGCACTGCCTCGCAGGACACTTGGTGGTGGCTGTCGACCAGCACCAGCAACGCGTCCACCCGAAAGCACAACAAGCGCTCGCGAGAGTCTTGCTCGCGCAGCTGTACCTCCACATTGCGAAAGCGGCAGTCATTGCTTTCTATGGCAAAGGCCAGCTGCCGCTGGATGTACTGACGATCGTCACTGCTGTTGAGCCCCCGCCCGAGAAAATCCGGCAGTCCGTACTCGAGCACCGACCCCTGGACGTTGGGAAAGCCATCAAGATGCTCGGCCAGCAACTCACGGCGGGTGTTGACCAGACGCTCCAGGTCAGCCACGACGCTGGCCTTGTACTCTTCCAGAGAACACCAGCACCCTCCGGGAGCTTCCTCAGCGCGATGAGGCTCGTCATCGAGCAGCCGACTCCACAGTGTCGGCACCACCAGCCGTGTGCTTCGTGGCTGCATATCGGGCCTCCTCCACGCTCAGGCGAATGGCGCAGCGTCCATCAGTTACGAGAGGACTGGGGCAGCTCCGCCACCAGGCGCAGTGACGCGGTCAGCTCATCGAGCTGATAGTGCGGACGCAGGAAGGTCACGGCCTTGTAGACTCCCGGCTTGCCCGGCACCTCGGCGACTTCGACGTGGGCCTCACGCAGCGGATACTGGGCCTTGGCCTCCTGACTGGCGTTGTCATCCAGCAACACGTACTGGGACAGCCACTCGTTGAGGTAGCGCTCGACGCTGGTGCGTGAAGCGAAGCTGCCGACCTTGTCGCGCATGATCGCCTTCATGTAGTGAGCGATCCGGGAGGTGGCGAAGATGTACTGGAGCTGGGCCGACAGACGCGCGTTGGCATTCGCGATATCGGTGTTGTAATGCTTCTGCTTCTGCGCCGACTGCACGCCGAAAAACGCGGCGTAGTCAGTCCCCTTGCAGTGCACGAGGGGAATGAATCCGAGATCCGCCAATTCCTTTTCACGACGGTCGGTGATGGCGATCTCCGTCGGACACTTGAGCGCGACTTCACCATCATCTGTCTGGAAGGTGTGGGTAGGCAGATCCTCCACCAGACCACCGCCTTCGACACCGCGAATGGCCACACACCAACCGTACTTCGAGAAGGCATCGGTCACCCTGGCAGCCATGGCGTAGGCGGCGTTCATCCACAGGTACTGGTTATGCTCCCGACCGTCGACACTCTCGACAAAATTGAACTCTTCCACCGGCGCCGTCTCTGGCCCATAGGGCAGCCTGCCCAGGACGTGCGGCAGCGTCAGGCCGACGTAGCGAGCGTCTTCCGAGTTTCTGAACGACTTCCATTTGGCATACTCGACAGTGTCGAACACCTTGGACAGGTCCCGTGGCCCCGTCATCTCGGTGAAGGAGTCCCAGCCGAAGAGCTCGGGCGATGCCGCGGAAATGAAGGGCGCATGGGCCGCTGCGGCCACGTGGGATACCTGCTCCAGCAGGTAGATGTCTTCGGGACTGCGTGAAAACTCGTAGTCACCGATCAGCATGCCGAAAGGCGCGCCACCAAAGGTGCCGTACTCGTCTTCGTAGACCTTCTTGAACAGCGCACTCTGATCAAATTCAGGCGATGACTTCATGTCACGCACCAGGTCCTTCTTGGTGGCGTTGAGCACCTGAATCTTCATGTTGCTACCGGTCTCGCTCTGATCAACCAGGTACTTCAAGCCCCGCCACGAGGACTCGAGCTGCTGGAACTCACCGGCATGCATGATTTCGTTCATCTGCTCGGAGAGCATGGCGTCGATTTCTGCAATACGAGCATCGAGAACCGCGATCAGGTCCTTGCTGGGCAGCACCTCGCCCTCAAGTACCTGAGCTACCAGCTCTTCGATCAGGTCTCGCGCACGGGAACGCTCGTTCTCGGAACGCGCCACGCGACTCTCGGAAATAATGCTTTCAAGAAGGGAGGATTCCGGTGCAAATACGGTGCCCTGATCGGTCTGCGCCTGCATTTCCTTGTCTGACATGTGCTGACTCCGGCTCTACTGTTTGCTGTCGTCGCTGACAGACTGTTCACGACCAAACTCATCACCCAACGCCTTGAGCTTTTCGCTGTTCTGAAGGACATCCATCAACAGCTCCTCGAGCTTGTCGTTGCCCCCCATCTTGTTGCGAAGATCCGCCAGCTTGTTGCGCACTTCGAGCAACTTGCGAAGTGGCTCAACCTGCTTGACCACATTCTGCGGCTCAAAGTCCTCGAGGGCGTTGAAGTTGAGCTCTACCGGTAGCTGGGAGCCATCCTTAGACAGGGTGTTATCCACGCGATAGGCCAATCGCGGCTTGAAGCCTTTCAACACGCTGTCAAAGTTATCTCTATCGATCGCGACAAACTTCCGGTCCTTCAGCTTCGGCGGAGGACTCAGTGGGTTACCGCTGTAGTCACCCACCACACCGGCAACAAAAGGCAGCTCCTTCTGCTCTTGGCTATCCCCAATTTCCACGTCGTAGGTAATGTGGACACGCGGGGCGCGAATACGACCTAATTTGTGCTGTGTGCTGTCTTTTTCCGCCATCTGTCGATTTCCTCAATGGGCTGGGAGGTACAAGAAACAGGATCAGATATTCGATACCGCCCTCATCAATCGATCCTTGATGCCATCTTCAATGACTTCGATATCCGCCAACTCGACCAATTCTTCAAAACTATTGTTGCCCGCAACCTCAGTACTTCTCAGAATCAGGCTTTGATCGGGAAGATGTGAGGCCACCGGAGCACCGATCACGCAAAATGGCATATCGCCGAAGTCCGCCAGACGTTCAAAGCTGACGGGATAACGAAGTCCCAGGAGAAGCCGTCCCAGACCTGGCTCACGGTTGATGCAGAAGAACAACATCAGATAGTGGGCGACAAAGCGAAAAAGCTCTGCGGTACTACGATTTGGGTCCTTGATAATCTGCCGAAAACGCTGGAGCTCGAAGCCCTTGTACCCCACCACCCAGCGCACAGGGCTCGTCACCCGCACAGGACGCGAGCGACCATCAAGTACCATGTCGTATTCGTAGGGGTAGAGCTGGGGAGTGGAACTCAGGATATCCAGCGGGACTTCAAGCTCCTGCATAAGACGAAAAGGCTGCGCCCCCGCCGTCGCTTCAAACAGTCCCTTGAAGTCCTTGAAGGCATGCTGGGCGTCCCGCCCATTGCCTCTTGGAGCGCCTTGCAGGTACTCCCCAAAGATGCGTTGAGGGCGAATCAGCAGAGCCAGCGTGGCCAGATAGTCCGTCGCCTGCTCTTGCAGCAGGTCACCGACCACTCGGGTCTGTTTTCTCAGCCTGATAAAGGCCTCAAGATCAAAAGATGCATCCGACACCAGACTTCCCCTGCGTAAAAGACTCACCTGACTGGCGCGTCTTGACAGACTGTGCTCTACGGCACTTACTTCCCCGGAGCTTGCCCTGACCGCAAGAGCATGCCTCTCAGGAACATCAGCCTCTTCCTTAACTGAAGCCTCAGCCACTCATCTGAAGCCCGATCCACTCACCTGATCCCCCACCCCATTCGCCACGTCATCTCAACTGCCGCCCTACCCGACCAGCACGGTGATAATCGCTAACGTATGGGATCAGCCGGACGAAGAATAAAGCTCACGTTCTGATGACCCAGCGGTCTCTTCCCGGCCCATAGCAGGCGGGTCCCATCACCACTCAAGCGCAGGACTATATCCTGTGGCTGGTGATCCATGACGTAGTAGATATCTTTATCTTTCTGCTCAATCCGCCACTGGCCCCAGGACGTCGATGAGACGTTTCCTGCTACCGCATCCACTTCGGTTTGATGCAGCACAAAACCATCTGGCGTACCGTCATTAACATCTCGCTTAAGCGTCAAATCGGTTCTTAACATGCTGCATTCATCGCATGGCAAGACGCCCACAAACCTCTCCACATCGGCAAAACCAGAGACATTACTGTCCGACGTCTTTGATGTTGAACAACCCGACATGCATGTCACCAACATGCATGCGACAAGTAGCTCCCGCGCTCCCATCAAGCCACGTACCATTCGCAAGAACGTCAGATGCTTATGAAATATTAAATAGGCCAACGAATGAGCTACCGACGTTCCACTTAACACCGATGAAGCATTAGAAGTTTTGTTCGGCATAATCTGACCATTGTCGCGACATGAGTTCTGCAGAAGCGGAAGCTTTGTAGAGAACGTTGCAATACCTAAGATTGTGTTAATACAAGCCAGGCAGAGCAATATTGACGCCTGATCGGACAAAACAAGATGCACGAACAATGAAACATGTTGACGGACGTCATTCGCTAAACCCGACATCGGCAAAAGCTAAGTATCGGCGTCAAAATTCGTTTGATACACTTTGTTACGTTTGGATAAATGCTATCACCGATTCGCTCAAGATACTCGGTCAATTCGATATTCACGTCGTAGGAAATTGTCATTTTATTGATAAGAAATATCTTACAAACAGGACTTTATTATGCCGATTAACAACAGCATAGATTGACAAAATGACTATCGCTTTCCAGGCACATGTTTAGAAATAGCATTTACATACAATGACTTACATGGATTAAAAAACATCCGACGAAGATCACCAGCGTGATGAGTCGGCATTTTCGTGCTGTAGCAATCACCCAGCGAGGAAGATCTCTTACAACTCATCTTCCTTCGAGGACTATGCCCAAGCGGCTAGTGGCAATGACTGTCCCCTGACGTAGCAGGTATCGGATTAGTCCCTATCGATCTTCCACGCAGGTTGATGTACGAACACTGATCTCACGCTAGAGAAATCCTGACCCCAGCATCACCACGTCGCCGTCTGTTGCGGCCACCGAGCGACATAGATCAGTGAACAAAGTGCTATTTCGATGAGGGATGTGGGATATGGGGTCTGAGACGTGGGACGTGGGACGTGGGATGTGGGATATGGGGTCTGAGACGTAGGATGTGGGGTCTGAGATGCGGGAAAAGGCGTAAAGCGACGACGTGAGGATAGACAGCAGCACGAGCGTGTAGGCCAAGGAAACACTGCATAAATGCCTGCGCGAACGGTTCGCTGCGTTACGCGCTGCTCGAACTCCTCGCCGATACCGCATCAGGCTAGGATGCTGCGCTGCGGGCGCATGGCGCCGTTCGGCTGATGAACTCAGCGCTTGCCTGAGGGCATGACGTTTCCCCCTGTACCCGGTGGTTTCCACTGTCGGACAGTCTGCCCCCCGTCATGACACGCTCCTTCGACAGACGCGTGACATGAGGGGGGGGCAACGTGGTCTTGAATGGACGGGGTGCGGAATGGACCGCTTATCGCTGGGCCCTTGGCGTTGGATGGACTACTTGAAGTTCTTGCGCACCATACGCTGAATCTCACCTACGATCCCGCTTCTAAAACTCAGCACGCACAGTACAAAGATGGCGCCCAGGATGACGCTGACCCAATTCCCCAGCGGTGACTGCGCCAGCTGAGTCTGTAGGCTGACCACCAGGCCAGCGCCCACCAGCGGGCCAAACAGCGTCCCGACACCGCCGACCAGGGTCATCAGAATCACCTCCCCCGACATGTGCCAATGGGCGTCGGTCAGCGATGCCAGCTGAAACACCACTGTCTTGGTCGCGCCAGCAAGCCCGGCAAGTCCTGCCGACAGCACGAAGGCCACCAGCTTGTAGGCGTCCACGTTGTAGCCCAGGGACACCGCCCGCGGTTCGTTCTCGCGAATGGCCTTGAGCACCTGCCCGAAGGGTGAATGCACCGTTCGCTGAATGATGGCGAAGCCGATCACGAAAATCGCCAGCACCACGTAGTACATCGCCAGGTTGTTCGACAGGTCGATCAGTCCGAACAGCTTACCCCGGGGCACACCGTGAAGGCCGTCCTCGCCGCCGGTAAATGGCGCCTGAATGTAGAAAAAGAACATCATCTGCGCCAGCGCCAGCGTCACCATGGCGAAATAGATCCCCTGGCGGCGAATCGCCAAGGCACCAAACAGGGTGCCGAGAATCACCGCAGCGACAGTGCCAACAATGATGCCGAGCTCCGGCGTCAGGCCCGGATAGCTCGACAGCAGGAAGCCCGTCACGTAGCCCCCTGTAGCGAGAAAGGCGGCATGACCGAAGGACAGCAGCCCCGCGAAGCCAAGCAGCAGATTGAAGGCACAGGCGAACAGTGCGAAGCACAGGACCTTCATCAGGAACACCGGATAGGCGAACAGGGGAGCCACCAGCGCCAGTGTCAGCAGCGCCACCAGCAGCATGCCCCTGCGGCGGCGGGCGGCGCGCGCCCTGGCCTTCCCCGCCACCGGGGAAGCCGTTGTCGTCGTTGTGGTCATGTCACGCCTCCTTACCAAACAGGCCAGCAGGCCTGAGCATCAACACCATGATCATCACCAGGAAGATCACGGTATTGGCCGCTTCCGGGTAATACACCTTGGTCAGTCCCTCGATCAGCCCCATGGCGAGACCGGTGAGGATAGCCCCGAGGATGGAGCCCATGCCGCCGATCACCACCACCGCAAAGACCACGATCAGAAGACTCGACCCCATGGTTGGCGACACCGGGTACAGCGGCGCCGCGAGCACGCCGGCAAAGGCCGCCAGCGCAACGCCAAACCCGTAGGTCAGGGTGACCAGCAGCGGCACATTGACGCCGAACGCCTGCATCAGCGCCGGGTTTTCCGTGCCCGCACGCAGGTACGCCCCCAGCCGAGTGCGTTCGATGATGAACCAGGTTCCCAGGCATACCACCAGTGCCGCCACCAGCACCCAGCCACGATAGGTGGGCAGGAACATGAATGGCAGCTTGATGCCACCCGCAAGGGCCTCGGGAACCGGATAGCTGGCCCCAGAAACGCCGAACAGGTTGATCAGGCTACCCTCGAAGATCAGCGCCAGACCGAAGGTCAGCAACAGCCCGTACAGATGATCGAGGTGAGCGATGCGCCGCAGCACGAGTCGTTCCAGCAGAGCGCCGAAGGCACCGACGACCAGTGGTACCAGCAGCAGCGCCAGCCAGTAATTGATGCCCAGATACTGGGCTCCCAGTAGAGCGGCGAAGGCCCCCAGCATGTACTGGGCCCCGTGAGCAAAGTTGACGATTTTCAGAAGGCCGAAGATCACCGCCAAACCAAGGCTCAAAAGTGCGTAGAAGGCGCCGTTGATCAGCCCCAGCATCAGCTGGCCCATGAATACCGCCAACGGTACGCCAAAGATCATGGTCATGAGGACATCCCTCGAGAAGGGGCGATAGCGAGACCGCCCCGGAATGATTCAGCGCTTCCTGGAAACACCGTGGCATCGTGCCAACTGACACGGTTTAGTTGCTGACCAGCTTGCAGGAGCTTTCCGACAAGGGGCGATAGGCGTCTTCGGCAGGGATGGTTGCCTTGATCTCGTAGAGATCCCACTCACTCTCGGAATCGGCAGGCGCCTTGACCTCAGCCAGATACATGTCATGGACCATGCGTCCGTCTTCGCGAATGCGTCCATTGCGGGCAAAGAAGTCATTGATGGGTGTCTCACCCAGCTTGGCGCGCACCGTGGCAGGGTCATCGGTACCCGCCGCCTCGACCGCCTCGAGATACTGTGTGGTGCTGGAATAGATGCCCGCCTGAACCATGGTTGGCATCTTGCCGACCCGCTCGAAGTAACGCTCAGCCCATTCGCGGGAGGCGTCGTCCATATCCCAGTACCAGCCGGTCGTCAGCAGCAGTCCCTGGGTGGTTTCCAGACCCATGGCATGTACGTCATTGAGGAAGATCAACAGGCCCGCCAGCTGTTGCCCGGTCTGCGTCAGGCCAAACTGGCTGGCCGTCTTGATCGCGTTGACGGTATCGGAACCGGCATTGGCCAGGCCGACAATCTTGGCCCCAGAGCCCTGGGCCTGAAGGATGTAGGAGGAGAAGTCGCTGGTCGGGAAGGGGTGACGGACGCGATCAACGATGGTGCCACCATTGTCCGTGACGACCTTCTCGACATCGCTTTCCAGCGCATGACCGAAGGCATAGTCCGCCGTCAGCATGAACCAGCTGTCACCGCCCTGCTCTACCACCGCCTTGGCCGTTCCGTTGGCCAGGGGATAGGTATCGTACACATAGTGAATATGGTTGGGAGTGCAGTGCTCGTTGGTGATGCTGGAAGCCGCAGAGCCTGAAATGATCGCCAGTCCGCCGGCTTCTTCCAGTACCTTGGTCACGGCGATGGAAACCGATGAGGCCACCATGCCGGCGACCAGGTCCACGTTTTCCTGATCGACCCAGCCACGCACGGTGTTGGCGCCCACATCGGCGCTGTTGCGGTCATCGGCATTGAAGATCTCGATAGGTGCATCACCGACGCTTCCACCGAAATCTTCCACCGCCATCTTCATGGCTTCAAGACCACCCGGGCCAGCCAGGTCGCGATAGGTGCCTGACATGTCCGCGAGATAGCCGATACGGATCTCGCCATCGCTGATTCCGTCCTGGGCCAGCGAGGGTGCGGCCATTCCCAGCATACCGGCGACCAGCAAGGTGTTGGCGGCAACGGCGCGAGCCAGCGGCAAACGGCGGAAAGAACGGGTCTGTGACATCATGGAAGGCTCCTGGGCCCATGGCCCTTGTTGTTGTTGAATATGTCGTTGTTGGATATGTTGCTGAACGTGTTGTAGAGCAGGTGCTGAGGCGTCGGTACTGGCCGTCCACACAGCGCCGTCCGCGCTGGCGGCAACGGCCAGTGGGAACGGCTTCGCGAAGGGATGGGTGCCGCGCCTGGCGAATAGCACGCTAGACCCCCAGCAGTGCATTGAGGTCGTCGCGCCGGGCGTCGAGATCGGCGGCTTCGATGGTATCGATGATGCGGCCGTGCTCCATGACGAAGTGGCGATCGGCTAGGGGGGCCGCGAAGCGGAAGTTCTGCTCCACCAGCACGATGGTCATCCCGCGGGATTTCAACGTCACCAGCACCTCGGCAAGCGCCTGATTGATGACAGGAGCCAGCCCCTCGGTAATTTCATCGAGCAACAGAATGTCGGCACCGGTGCGCAGGATGCGCGCCATGGCCAGCATCTGCTGCTCGCCACCGGACAGGCGGGTCCCCTGACTGCGCCGGCGCTCGTAGAGATTCGGAAACATCCCGTAGATGTCGTCAAGGCTCATGCCACCGGAGCGTACCGTCGGCGGAAGCAGCAGGTTCTCCTCGACGTCCAGGCTGGCAAAGATACCCCGCTCTTCGGGGCAGTACCCCACGCCAAGGCGCGGTATGTGGTGGGGCTTCATGCCCAGCGTTTCCTGACCATTGATGACAATGGAACCGCTGCGCGAGCCGACCATGTTCATGATCGTCTTCAGCGTGGTACTGCGGCCTGCGCCATTGCGTCCCAGCAGCGTCACCAGTTCACCCCGCTTCACCCGCAGGTCCACGCCGTGCAGGATATGTGATTCACCGTAGAAGGCGTTGACGCCCGCCAGGCAGATCGCTTCATCGCTGCTGGTGCTGATCCCATGGGGGGAGCGGGTAGCGTTCATCACAGAGGTCATGTGGTGGCCTCCTCGGCAACGCTGGCTTCGCTGCCCATGTAGGCCTCGCGCACTGCTGGGTCCGCCGAGACGCTGGCATAGTCACCCTCGGCCAGCACAGCGCCCCTGGCCAATACCGTGATGCGATCGCATAACCGGCTGACAACGCTCAGGTTATGCTCCACCATCAGCACCGTTCTGCCCGCCGAGACCCGGCGAATCAGCGCAACGATGCGATCCACATCCTCCGCTCCCATGCCTTGGGTGGGCTCATCCAGCAGCATGACAGTGGGCTCAAGGGCCAGGGTGGTGGCGACCTCCAGCGCTCGCTTGCGGCCGTAGGGCAGTTCCACCGTCAACACATCTGCGACGTCCGCCAGACCGACCTCCTCCAGCAGCTCCATGGCGCGCTGATTCAGCGGCTCCAGCGAACGCTCCGACTTCCAGAAATGAAAAGAGGTACCGAGCTTACGCTGCAAGGCGACTCGCACGTTCTCCAGCGCCGTCATATGACCAAACACGGCAGAAATCTGAAAGGAACGCACCAGCCCCAGGCGTGCGATTTCATTGGCACGCATGCGGGTGATGGGCTTGCCGCGGTAGAGGATATCGCCCCTGGTAGGCGGCAGAAATTTCGTCAACAGGTTAAAGACCGTGGTCTTGCCCGCTCCATTGGGGCCGATCAGAGCATGAATATGCCCCTCCGTGATCTTCAGATCCACGCCGTCCACGGCGGTAAAGCCTCGAAACGACTTGGTCAGGCCACGGGTCTCTAGCACGTACTGCTGGCTCATGTGGCGTCCTCGCCGGGACCGTAGCCCCTGTCTTGAGGTTGTTGTGGTTGTTCGACTCAGTACTGGAGACGCTTAACTTTACGTTTACGTAAGCTAGAAGAGACGTGCGTCCGACGCAATTCACCATGCGTTGAACTCGACCAAAGATGTATCCCACCGAATTTCAATAGGTTGCTTACTTAAAGCCCACAAGGTTTCCGCCCTGGCCCTCTGCGGCAGGACACAAAGCTTCGGTACGTCGCTGACACTAGGGCAAAAAAGCGCGGCCCGGGGAGCCGATCCCCGGGCCGCTGCTGGCATACGAATGGTCAGGTGGACGTCAGCACTCGATGACGTTGACGGCCAATCCTCCCTTGGAGGTTTCCTTGTACTTCTCCTGCATGTCGGCACCGGTATCACGCATCGTGCGAATCGCCTTATCCAGAGACACGAAATGTTCGCCATCCCCACGGCATGCCATCAAGGCGGCATTGATGGCCTTCACCGCCGCAATCGCATTGCGTTCGATACACGGCACCTGAACCAGCCCGCCTACGGGGTCACAGGTCAGCCCCAGGTTATGCTCAAGGCCAATTTCAGCGGCGTTCTCGACCTGGGGAACGTTGGCCCCCATCACCTCAGCCAGACCGGCGGCCGCCATCGCGCAGGCAGACCCCACCTCCCCCTGGCAGCCCACTTCGGCCCCGGAAATGGAGGCATTCTTCTTGCACAGGATGCCAACGGCACCCGCCGTCAGCAGAAAATTGACGACGTCCTTCTCCGATGCGCCAGGCTGAAACTTCATGTAGTAGTGCAACACGGCAGGGATGATGCCAGCAGCGCCATTGGTAGGCGCGGTCACCATGCGCCCGCCGGCGGCATTTTCCTCGTTGACGGCCAACGCATACACATTGACCCAGTCCATCGCGGAAAAGGTCGAGGCGATCAGACCCACATCGTCAGACATGGCTTCCAGGCGACGATACAGCGAGGCGGCGCGGCGCTTGACGTTCAGCCCGCCAGGCAGCACGCCCTCTGCCTGGATGCCCTGATTCACGCAGGCCTGCATCGCCTGCCAGATGTCCCACAGGCCCGCGCGCACCTCGGCCTCGCTGCGCCAGGCCTTTTCGTTCTCCAGCATCAGCTCACTGATGCTCAGACCATGCAGACGGCACAACGCCATCAACTCAGCGCCGCTGTTGAAGTCATAGGGCAGCGCCGTGTTATCGGCGTCCAGCGCGCCATCTTGTGCCTGGGCCTCGTCCACCACAAACCCCCCGCCGACCGAATAGTAGGTCTCGCGCCGGATGTCACCTGCATGCCCCTTGGCGACCAGGGTCATGGCGTTGGGGTGATAGGGAAGACTCTCCTCATGCCAGACAAGATCACGAGCCCACAAGAAGGGCACGGCGACCTGCCCTCCCAGCATCAGGGTCTGGCTCTCCAGTAGCTCCTCGATGCATGGCCCGATCACCGCGGGATCAATGCGGTCAGGGCGCTCCCCCATCAGCCCCATGACACAGGCACGATCCGTGGCGTGCCCCTTGCCCGTGGCAGAAAGTGACCCATAAAGGTGAATCTCGACCGCTGCGACCCGCTCCAGAGCGTCATCGCGTCGTAGCGCCTCGACGAAATCATGGGCTGCCTTCATCGGGCCAACGGTATGCGAGCTCGATGGGCCGATGCCAATCTTGAAAAGGTCGAAAACGCTGATGGCCATGAGGTGCCTCTTGAAAGTAGATTCGCGTCTTGAAGGGATGCTGGTAGCCGACGATAGAACACTGCGCTGTCAGACGCTCCAATCAGTCTCGCTAAAGCGACAGGATGTCGTCGCATGCCATTATGGGTATGCTGGCTGCCAAAAAGCCCTGGGACAAGGCAGAATATCTTGTCTTCAATATAGCTCAGCTAAATCATAAGCCCACAAGAGCGCATCCATGAGCCGACTTCTCAATGCCCAGACCCATGCCTGGCTCAAGGGCTTTGCGGTCAGTGCAAGACACCTCTCGTTTACCCGCGCAGCAGAAGAGCTGCACGTCACCACTGGGGCTGTCAGCCAGCAGATCAAGCAACTGGAGGACAGGCTGGGATTCAAGCTGTTCCGGAGGTTGCCACGCCGGCTGGAGCTGACCGAGGAAGGCAAACGCCTGGCTGCCGTGGTCGATGACGCCTATCAGGCGGTCGGGCTCGAAGTCAGCCGGCTGCGCAGCGGTGTCATGAGCGGCGTGATCCGGCTACGCTCGATCCCCTCGTTCCTGAACAAGTGGCTGATGCCGAGACTGCCGCGGCTGCAGGCACGTTTTCCGGATATCGAGCTGCACATCAGCTCGGAAGACAGCAACATTTCCCTGCGCGACGGGGATTTCGACCTGGCCCTGGACCTCAACGACGGCCACTATCCGGGGCTATCGATCACCCCCTTGATGGAGGAGCGCATCTTTCCGGTATGCTCGCCCAGCCTGCTCAAGGGACGTCCTGCCCTGCGTCGTCCAGAGGATCTGTCCTGGTATCCGTTGCTGCACGACATCACCGCCTGGCGCGGCAGCCAGGAGTACGGTGAATGGCGCCACTACCTGTCTGCCATCGGTGCGCCCTCGATCAATCTTGAAAGAGGCTATACCTTCAACCGAAATCACCTCACCATGGAGGCGGCTATCGCCGGCATGGGCGTCGCCATTGCCAGGGAAACCCTGATGACCAGCGAGCTCAAGAGTGGTGCCTTGATCGCGCCTTTCAAGTCACGGGTCGATACCGGCAAGCACTACGGCATTGTCCACGCACCGGGGGCGACCGATGATCGCCGGATCAAGGCCGTGCACGACTGGCTGGTGGAGGAAGCGCGGCGATAACGTGCAACGAGCGACAGCGCAAACGAGTCAAGAATACCTCGGGGAATTTCACACACACATGCAAAGCTGTAGGTATAATCCCCGCCTGATACACGCCTTACCTGGAGATTGAGAGGGATGCTAGATACCCCCCCATCCGCCGCGCCCACGATCAGTTTCCGCGCGACCTGCGCCAGAGCCCTGCTCTACCTCCTGGTCATCGGCGCCATGATGCAGGGCGTGCTGTGGGAAACCGGCCTGCCGGAACAGATTCGTTTCAGCGAGACGGGCTTTACGGAAAGCATGCAGACGCTTTGGCTGACGATCAGCTGTCTACTGCTGGTGTATGCCCGGCAAGTGCTGGGCGGGCTACCGCGGGTGACGCTACTGATGTTTGGCCTGCTGGCCGCCGCCCTGATTCGTGAGCAGGATGCCTTTCTCGACGCCTATGTGTTCGACGGCGCCTGGCAGACCTTGGTCACGCTGCTGCTACTGCCGATCCTGTATATCGTCCTGCGCGAGCGCCACGCGTTTGTGCGCGAGTTCGAGGGCTACGTCGAGAGTTTTTCCTTTGGCCTGTTCGCCGCAGGCTTTCTCGGCACCTTTGCCTTCTCGCGGCTCTACGGTCGCAGCGAGATGTGGGAGTCGCTGCTGGCGGAGCGCTATATCCGGGTGTTCAAGGACGCCGCGGAGGAAGTGACCGAACTCTTCGGCTATACCCTGCTGCTGTTCGCCATGATCGAACTGGTGCTGTGGATTCGGCGTCGCCAGGCCAAGCAGGCCTGAGCCGCCGCAAGTTCCTACCCTGCACTACAGCCGCTACAGCCCCAGACGTCATGACAACGCCCGCTCATCACGGGCGTTGTCATGTTGGTGGTACCCACATGAAGAGCGAGGGCAGGCGCTGACATCCGCCTGACGCGAAACCCCCAGCAGATTGGCGAAGGGACACACCACAAAAACGCCCGCGGCATGTGCCGCGGGCGTCTTGTATGACGACTTTCTGACCAAGGGCGTCGTCAACGCCCTCGGCCGACAAGGCGTGCGCTGAGCTTACTCGTCGAGGAAGGAGCGCAGCGGCTCCGAACGCGTCGGGTGGCGCAGCTTGCGCAGTGCCTTGGCCTCGATCTGACGGATCCGCTCACGGGTGACATCAAACTGCTTGCCCACTTCCTCGAGGGTGTGGTCAGTGTTCATGTCGATCCCGAAGCGCATGCGCAGCACCTTGGCTTCGCGAGCCGTCAGGCCGCCCAGCACGTTACGCGTGGCTTCCACGAGACCTTCCCCGGTGGCCGAGTCGATCGGCAGCACCATGGTGGAGTCCTCGATGAAGTCGCCCAGATGCGAGTCGTCATCATCACCGATGGGCGTCTCCATGGAGATCGGCTCCTTGGCGATCTTGAGCACCTTGCGGACCTTGTCCTCCGGCATCTCGAGACGTTCGCCCAGCTCTTCCGGGGTCGGCTCACGCCCCATTTCCTGCAGCATCTGACGCGATACGCGGTTGAGCTTGTTGATGGTCTCGATCATGTGCACCGGGATGCGGATGGTGCGTGCCTGGTCCGCAATCGAGCGCGTGATCGCCTGACGAATCCACCAGGTCGCATAGGTCGAGAACTTGTAACCGCGACGGTACTCAAACTTGTCCACCGCCTTCATCAGGCCGATGTTGCCTTCCTGAATCAGGTCCAGGAACTGCAGGCCACGGTTGGTGTACTTCTTGGCGATCGAGATGACCAGGCGCAGGTTGGCCTCGACCATTTCCTTCTTGGCACGGCGCGCCTTGGCTTCACCGATGGACAGGCGACGGTTGACTTCCTTCACCTCGCTCACCGGCAGCTGGATCATCTCTTCCTCGAAGGCGATCTTGCGCTGAGCGCGCTGCACGTCGGCCTTCAGCGGCTCGAGGCGGTCGGCATAGCGAGCGTTCTCGGCAATGAAGTCGTCCAGCCAGTCCAGGCGCGACTCATTGCTGGGAAATGCCTTGATGAAGGCCTTGCGCGGCACCTTGGCCTGCTTGACCAGGAGCTGCATCACGGTCTTTTCCTGAGCCCGCACCTGCTCGACGCTGATGCGGACCTGCCCCACCAGACGCTCAAAGTGCTTCGGCACCAGCTTGATCGGCGAGAACAGCTCAGCCAGACGCGCCAGCTCTTCCTTCGCCTCGGGTGATTGGCGCCCACCGCGTTCGATGGCGGCATTGGCAATGCCGCTCTGCTCGCGGATCTGCTCGAAACGGGCACGCGCTTCCTCGGGATCCGGACCGCCGCCAGAGTCGTCCTCTTCGCCCGCGTCCTCGTCGTCATCCTCGTCGGAGCTGCTTTCCTGCTCCTCCACTTCCGGGACTTCCGCCTCGGCAACGCCGGGGATTCCCTCATCAGGGTCGATGAAGCCGGAAAACAGGTCTGACAGGCGTCCAGGAGCCTCTTCGTCCTGAGTGGCGTCGTAGGCGTCAAGAATGGACTCGACCGCGCCCGGCACGTAGGCCAGCGCCGACATCACCTCGCGAGTCCCTTCTTCGATGCGCTTGGCGATCTCGATCTCGCCTTCGCGGGTCAGCAGCTCGACCGTCCCCATCTCGCGCATGTACATGCGCACCGGGTCGGTGGTCCGACCGACGTCGCTTTCCACCGCTGCCAGCGCCGCTACCGCCTCTTCGGCAGCGGACTCATCGGTTGAGTGATCCGACATCATCAGGGTATCTTCGTCGGGAGCTTCCTCGACGACGTTAATACCCATGTCATTGATCATGCCGATGATATCTTCCACCTGGTCGGGGTCGGCGATATCTTCGGGAAGGTGGTCGTTGACCTCGGCATAGGTCAGGAAGCCCTGCTCCTTGCCGCGCGCGATCAACTCCTTCAGACGTGACTGCTGCTGCGCATTTCCAGCCATAGAAACCCTATCTCGACGAAGAAGAATGAAGCACCTGAAGCGCTAAGGTGGAGAAAACTCGGTAAGCCGGACAGTATAGCGGTTTTGGGGCCACTTCTGCCAGTCTGGAGTGTTTGCGCGATGTCTCAGGTGTGTTAGCTTATCTGGTTGCGCCCAATATCAGCGCCTAGTCCCTTAGATGGTGATAGTAGTTGAGAATTCAACCCTGACACCTTCTATACCTCCTATTCGTCGCCAGCAAAGCGTGAAGGCTTACCTCAGAAGGTAGACCAGTGACGCTGAGGGATCGTTCGCTGCGACGTCTTCAATCACGTGCGGCCAGCAGACTCATCAGTCGCGAACGCTCCTCACTCGAGAGACGCTCCCCTGATTGCTGCTTTGCCAGCAACGTATCAATCTCCTGCTGTCGCGACGGGGTCTTGCAGGCCCGTTGAAAATAGCTCACCAGACCGTCCAGCTCCGCCGCCCTTGCCGGCCCGGGGATCAACAGCTCCTTGCGCGCCAGTGCGGCCAGACGCTCGCCGTCCTCACTGCCATGGAAGTGCATCAACAGCACCTGAGCACTTGAATACCCCCCAGCCCGCAACAGCTCGATCACGTCGCGACAGAGTCGCGCATCGTCGCCCTGACCGTCACACCACTCAAGCGACTCGGGGAGACGCTCCACCAGGCGCGGCTCGTGCACCAGCAGCTGCAGGGTACGGCCCATCAGGCCCAGCGCCGCGGAGGACTTTCTGCGCCGCTGCGGCAACTGGCCCTCTGCAACAGCGGGCTCCATGGCGTCGTCGAAGGGCATCAGCTCGGGCTCTTCGGCAACCACGGGCGCCAGAAGCGCTTCAAAACGCGACTGTTCGACCCCGGTGCGTCGCGACAGCTCCGTCAGCATCAACGACTTGAGCACTCCCTGGGGCATCTTCTCGATGGCCGACAGCACTTGGCTGGCGTAGCGTTCGCGCGACTCCAGCTGCGCCAGGTCACGCCCCTGGGCGGCGTGCTCGAACAAAAACTCCGACAGCGGACTGGCACACACCACGCGGTCTTCGAACGCACTGGCACCCTCACGCCGCACCAGACTGTCCGGATCCTCGCCCTCGGGCAGGAACAGGAAGCGCGCCTGACGCCCGTCGATCATCTCGGGCAACACGGTTTCCAGCGCCCTGGCCGCCGCCTGACGTCCGGCCTTGTCACCGTCGAAGCAGAACACGACCTCACTGACCAGGCGAAACAGGCGCCGCAGATGATCTGCCGTGGTGGCCGTACCCAGGGTAGCCACCGCATTATGGATGCCGTACTGCGCCAGCGCGACCACATCCATATAGCCTTCGACGATCAACAACCGTTCCAGTTTCGGGCTGGCCTGGCGGGCTTCGTACAAGCCATACAGCTCGCGCCCCTTGTGGAACACGGGGGTCTCGGGGGAGTTCAGGTACTTGGGCTTGGCATCCCCCATGACCCGACCGCCAAACCCCAAGGTCCGCCCGCGAATATCACGGATCGGGAACACCACTCGATCGCGAAAACGGTCGTAGCTGCGACCACTGTCTTCGTGGTGAACCAGCAGGCCATACTCGATCTGCACCGACTCATCGACGCCCTGCCCGCCGAGGTGCCGCTTCAGCGCCTCCCATTGGGCCGGCGCATAGCCAATGCCGAATAGCTCGCGGATCTCGTCTGACACCCCGCGCTGCTCCAGATACTCTCGGGCAACCTGGCCCTCCGGCATCTTGAGCCGCTCGCGAAAGTAGCTGGCAGACATTTCCAGCAGGTTGACGCCTTCCTTGCGCTTTTTTTCTCGCGCCTGGGCTCTGGGATCGTCGGCACCCTCTCTGGGCACCTCCATCCCCAACCTGGAAGCAAGCTGCTCGACCGCTTCCGGGAAGCGTAGCTTGTCGTACTCCATCAAGAAGCGCAGCGCGTTGCCGTGGGCACCACAGCCAAAGCAGTGATAGAACTGCTTGTCCGCGCTGACCGTGAACGATGGGCTCTTTTCCTGATGAAACGGACACAGACCAGAGTGGTTGCGCCCGGCCTTTTTCAGCTTGACGCGCTCACCCACCACCTCGACCACGTCCACGCGCGCGAGGAGGTCATCAATGAAGCGCTGGGGAATCTGGCCGGCCATAGTCTCCTCGACAGGAGCGGTATCCTGAGAAGAACAAGAATCGTCCAGAGGTCTGGACGGGACACCCTCATCGGATGTCAGAAAAACAAGCGGCCACCTCAATGGCGGCCGCTTGGCGTCCTCCTGAATCGAGAGCGGCGAACCACGCTCGACTCAAGTACGGATCAATAGAGCCGTTCGAAACGCTTGCGCTCACGCTGGAGCTTCTTGGCGTGACGCTTTACAGCGGCAGCGGCCTTGCGCTTGCGCTCGGCAGTCGGCTTCTCGTACTGCTCACGACGACGGACTTCAGACAGAACGCCGGCTTTTTCACAGGAACGCTTGAAGCGACGCAGAGCGACGTCAAACGGCTCGTTATCACGTACTTTGACAGAAGGCATTAAGCACTCACCTACCTTAGGTAACTTGAGTTCGGTTTGTACGCACACCTTCAAGGCCAATACCCCACGACACTTCGTTCGACTGCCTTAACTCATACAGGAAGGCAACGCTATCGCGAATGCCATAATCAGCAAGGAAACGAAACAGTGACGGGGGACAGCGAGCCCTGGATGCACGACCCAGTCTTGCAGCGGACAGTATTTTAGTGAGCGAAGCCGAGCCTTGCAAATTCTTTTTGGAAAGATAGCGCCTACCGGCCACCCAGCACGCACCACGATGTGGACGCCACTCTGTCCGTAGGATCAGGCGAAAACAGCTAGTTGCAGGACACAGGTTCGCCCGCGAGACGGCATCACGCTGGCCGCCGCCACACTTCCCCTCGCGCGCCCACTGTCGCAGCCACTCTCAAAACGGCGTAGAATCACGCCCCTTCCCGCTTTTGCTTTCCGAGTCGACCCATGCGAGTACTAGGCATCGAAACCTCCTGCGACGAGACCGGCGTCGCGCTCTACGACACCGAGTGCGGTCTGGTGGCCGACGCCCTGCACAGCCAGGTTGCCATGCACGCCGACTATGGCGGCGTGGTGCCGGAGCTGGCTTCCCGCGACCATACTCGACGCCTGCTGCCATTGATCGACCAGGTTCTGGAGCAAGCCGCTATCGGGCGCGAACAGCTGGATGCTATCGCCTACACGGCAGGCCCGGGGCTGGTAGGCGCCCTGATGGTGGGTGCCAGCACCGCACACGGCATGGCCCGAGCGCTCGATATCCCGGTTCTTGGTGTCCATCACATGGAAGGCCACCTGTTGGCCCCCATGCTCGAGGATGAGCCTCCGGCCTTCCCCTTTGTGGCGCTGCTGGTCTCCGGGGGCCACACGCAGTTGGTGGAGGTCGCCGGTATTGGCCAGTACCGCTTGCTGGGCGAGTCCGTGGATGATGCAGCGGGTGAAGCCTTCGACAAGGCAGCCAAGATGCTCGACCTCGACTATCCGGGCGGCCCCCGGGTCGCCGCATTGGCGGAAACCGGTGATCCGGGGCGCTTCCAGTTCCCGCGCCCCATGACCGACAGGCCGGGACTCGACTTCAGCTTTTCGGGATTGAAGACCCACACCCTCACCACCATCCGCCAGCTGGAGAGCGCGGGACAGCTGGATGCACAGGCCCGTGCGGACGTGGCGCGTGCGTTCGAGGAAGCCGTGGCGGACACCCTGGCCATCAAATGTCGCCGTGCGCTCAAGCAGACTGGACTGAAGCGTCTGGTGGTCGCTGGAGGCGTCAGCGCCAATGTCCGCCTGCGCGCTCGGCTTGAAGACGCCACCGCCAAGCAGGGAGCCAAGGTGTACTACCCCCGCGGCCGTTTCTGTACCGATAACGGCGCCATGATCGCCTATGCCGGTGCGCAGCGCTTGCTGGCGGGCGAGCGGGACGTGGTAGGTCAGATGCAGGCCGTGCCGCGCTGGCCGATGGACCAGCTGAGCGCCCCTGCCTGATCGGGCCGGGCTTGGCCGGTCCAAGCCAGGTCAGGCCAGGTCAGGTCAGGTCAGGCTAGAACAGGTCAGGCCGGATCATGCCCAGGCCAGCGCGCTAGCTGCCTCGGCGCCCTAACATGTCAAAGCCGCGTCAAAGCCGAATCACAGCCGTGGCTCCTTGCCACGGCGCAGTCGATCTATATTGAGCGCATGGCGGGCCAGCACCAGCGCGGCAAACACCAGCACCACCCAGGCAAAGTCGGGGGACAGCCACAGGCTCAGCAACGGTGCCAGGGTGGCACTGGTCAGTGAGGCGACCGCCGCGGTATGCACCCGCCAGGCCAGCAGCCCCCAAATCACGGCACATGACAGCGCGACACCGGGGGTCAGCAGCAGCATCACGCCAAAGGCACTGGCAACAGCCTTGCCGCCGCGAAAGCGATACCAGGCGGGATAGCAGTGCCCCAGCAGCACCCCCAGGCCCACCAGTCCGAGCCCCCAAGGCGTCAACCCCTGGTGCATGCCCAACAGCAGCACGGGCCAGCCCTTGAGCGCATCGATGGTCAGGGTTGCCAGCGCCAGCACGGGCCCATGCAGCCGCAGCACATTGGAAAACCCCGGATTACATGACCCGCTCAGGCGCGGGTCAGCAAGCCCCGCCACCCGGCATACGGTGATCGCCCCCAACCAGGTTCCACTGAGATAGCCCAGCGCCGTCAGCGGCAGTAATACTTCTATGGTCGGACCCACAACGACTCCTGCGCCATGAGGACGCCTCGGTGCGCACATGGCAGCCCCATGCGCGCGATCATGCTGGCAGCGCCGCTGCACCAGCGACGCCGGGAACCGCGACAGTCTTCTGGTGGTGCCAGACGATTGGCGTCCGGCCAAACCTCCAGGGAAGTACCACGCCGGCCGCCCCCTTTGAAGGACCAGTTTGCCAGCCCGGGCTCGCTGTCGCCATCTGCGGCCTGTTTCGCGACCGCCTGGTCAAGTACAATTGGCCGCCTTGTTCATTCTGCGTTCCCGGCCACGACCGGGACACCACGACCGGGAAACATCATCGATGGATCAGGTGCTGATCGAAGGCCTTGAGCTGGACACCGTCATTGGCGTCTACGACTGGGAGCGCTCCATTACCCAGCGTCTGATAGTGGATCTCACGCTGGCGACGGATATCCGGGCAGCGGCCGCGGATGACGACCTGAGCAAGACGCTCGACTACGACGCCATCAGTCGTCGCATTGGTGTCTTCGCCTCGGAGCATGACTTCCAGCTGGTAGAAACCTTTGCCGAGCGCCTGGCGTCGCTGCTGATGCAGGAATACGGGATCAGCTGGCTGAGAATGACCTTGCGCAAGCCCGGCGCTGTGGCCAATGCCGCCTCGGTAGGCGTGCGCATCGAGCGTGGTACACCAGCGGGAGGACATTGATGCGACTGGTCACCCTGAGCCTGGGCAGCAACATCGAACGGGAGCACCACATCACGGTGTGCCTGGATGCCTTGGCCGACACCTTTGGCCAGTTGGCCGTTTCCCGCGTATTCGAGAGCACACCGGTGGGCTTCGAGGACGGCCGCAATTTCTTCAACCTGGTGGTCGCCCTTCACTGCGACTGGAGCGTCGGCGAGCTGCAAGCCTGGTGCAAGCGATTGGAGAGCGCCAACGGCCGCAGCAAGGACAGTCCAAAGTTCAGCCCCCGCACCCTTGATGTCGATATTCTTACCGTCGACTCGCTGACCGGGGAGGTCGACGGCGTGAGCCTGCCACGCGGCGAGATCCTGCACCACGCCTTCGTCCTGTGGCCGATGGCAGAGCTTCTTCCCGACCATCGCCATCCCGTCGTGGGGCGCCGGTATCAGGAGCTCTGGCAAGCGTTCGGCGACGGCAGCCAACAGCTGTGGCCCGTCGAGTTTCACTGGCGCGGAGAAACGCTACCGCTGCCCTCCCGTTGAAGGATCAGCGCCCGCCCTGGTGAAAGCACGCCAGGCGACGTCGCCTCAGCTCCTGCCCCAGCTCCGCCCCTTTGAAGCCCTGATCAAGCAGCTCTCGCGGGGCAAGCGAGCGCGCCTGATCGACCCCACGCGCCAACCAGGCTGCCTGCTCGGGCATCTCCATGGCCAGCAACGACAGCAGGGGCGCGACTCGCTCGCTGCGCCGCCAGGCATCGATGCCGTCACACCAGGTCATGGCTATCCTGCTGGCCTCTTCTGAGCCTGCACCGTCGGCCAGCTGCGCCTTGAGCTCACGGGTCAGCGCCAGCTGGTGTCCCAGATCACGATACGGATTGGGCACCTTCAAGGCCTGTTCAAGCTGGCGACGCTGCTCGGCCGGCAGGGCCTCCACCAAACGACCCCAACGCCATACGGGCTGGCCCGCAAGGGCCGAGGGCAATGCGCTCATTCTCTCGCAGGCGCGCTTGAACTCGGCCGCTCCTGGCTGCACCAAGCCAGGCATCAGCCGTGACAGTGCACCGCATGAGTCCAGCGCTTCGAAGTAGCGCCGGGGCTCTGGCTCGCCCAGCGACTTCTCGGTTTCCACCCAGACTCGCTCAGCCACCAGGTGATCCAGCTCGCCGCTGTCAGCCAGCTGTTTCATCAGCGCTTGCGTACTCTCGGCAATGGTAAACCCGAGGCCGGCGTAGCGAGCGAGAAAGCGCGCTGTGCGCAACACCCTCAGCGGATCTTCGACGAAGGCCTGACTGACATGACGCAAGCGCCGCTGCTGCAGGTCGCAACGCCCGTTGAAAGGGTCCACCAGGTGCCCATCGAGCGACTCGGCCATGGCATTGATCGTCAGGTCGCGCCGCCCAAGGTCCTCCTCCAGGGTGACATCAGGACTTGCATGCACCTCAAAGCCGGTATATCCGTGCCCGGACTTTCGCTCGGTACGGGCAAGGGCATACTCCTCATGGGTACGGGGATGCAGGAACACCGGAAAATCCCGGCCTACCGGCGTGAAACCACGCTCCCGCATCGACGCTGGGGTCTCGCCAACGACCACCCAGTCCGTGTCCTTGACTGGCCATCCCAGCAGCGCGTCACGCACCGCACCCCCCACCCGGTAACGTTCAAGACCGGCACAAGGGTCTGTGCTGCCGTGGTGCTTTCCCGGCATCTCAGGGGCCATGTTCAGCCCTTGCTGACGCGTTCAGGCAGAACGTGCTGCCACTGGGTGAAACCGCCGTCGAGGCTATAGACCTGGGTAAACCCCTGAGCGGCCAGCCAACTCGCCGCCTGCTGGCTGGAATGGCCGTGATAGCACACCACCACCAGCGGAGTATCCTTGGCGGTTTCCGCGACAAGCGGGCCCACGCTGTCATTGTCCAGGTGGCGGCTACCGGGGATGTGCCCTTGGGCAAAGCTGCCCGGATCGCGAATATCGACAAGGCAAAGCTCACCGCCCTGATCCAGCCATTGTTGCAGGCGTTCGATATCGAGGTGCTCGAAGGTCGCCGGTGTCATGCAAAACTCCAGAAGGCAAAAGCAAGAGGCCCATGGGCAACGCCGCACATGAGCGTGGCGGATGCCGCACAACGGGCTTGGTACCGGTTATCGCGTGATCTGCTGGCGGCTCGGAACGCTGATTCGCTCTCCGCTTGCCATATCCAGCGCGGTCAGGCTGCCGCCCCAGACGCAGCCGGTATCCAGGGCCTCTGCCCTCACCCTGCGATCTGGCGCAGTGCCATTGAGCGCCGCCCAATGGCCGAACAGCAGCCACGGATCGTCGTCACGGGGATACTGAAACCAGGGGGAAAATCCCTCAGGGGCACTATCCAGGCCTTCCTTGGCGTCAAAATCGAGACGCCCCTCGGCGTCGATGAAACGCATCCTGGTGAGGGTGTTCACGATGGCCCGGTAGCGATCTACGCCCTCCTGATGGGGCTTGAAGCGTCGCGGCCGGTTGCCATACATCCGCGACAGGAAGTCGCCGGACTGCTCTCCCGTCAGCACCCAGGACACCTCTCCGGCGAGCCCCTCGGCCTGCTCCACCGACCACTGGGGCGGTAGCCCGGCATGGGTCATCACGGCCTCTCCGTCACGCAGCAGCAGCGGCCTGGCCTGGAGCCAGTCGAGCAGCGTATCGCGATCGGGCACTGCCAGAATGTCGTCAAGGGTGTCCTTGCGCTTGAGCGAAGCCCCACCTCGTGCCACCGCCAGCAGATGCAGGTCATGGTTGCCCAGCACCACCTTGGCAGCAGAACCGAGGGCCATGACGTCCCGCAGGCAATCCAGGGATCCGGGCCCGCGATTGACCAGGTCCCCCGCAAGCCACAGTTCATCACGACGCGGATCGAAGCTGAGCGCCTCCAGCAGCTCGACAAACTCCTGATGGCAGCCCTGCAGGTCTCCAATGGCGTATCGGCTCATGCGTCTCCCGCTGTCGTCAGACATTCAATGAATCTGGTTGGGCGTGGCCAGGCGGAACACCGAGATCGGCACCTCGAACGGTCGCTGGCTGGCCGTATCGACGCAGGTGTAGGCGCCTTCCATAAAGCCTACCGGCCCATCGAGTATCGCCCTGCTGGTGTACTGAAATGTCTGGCCAGGACCAATCATCGGCTGCTTGCCGACCACGCCCTTGCCACGCACTTCCTGCACCTGCCCGCTCGTCTGGGTGATCTTCCAGAACCGGGCCATGAGCTGGATATTACCGCTTGAGTGATTGTGAACCGTGACCGTATAGCTGAACACAAAGCGATCTTCCAGCGGCGCAGACTCGTCCTCACGAAAGGCCGGTGTCACGTCAACGCGCACGTCGGGGTGCTCGTTCATGCGGGTGTCTCCTCCCCAGTGTCCTGATCCCCCTGTGTGTCATGATCCGCTGAAGCATTACCTTGCTGCTGGTACACCGCATTGGCGATCGCGACAAACTCTGCCACCTCCAGGGTCTGCGGACGGCGACCAGGATCAATCCCAAGTTCGGCCAGGGCATCGCCATCAATGCGCCCCTTGAGGTTGTTGCGCAGGGTCTTGCGGCGCTGGCCAAAGGCCTCTCGCACGATATCGAACAGCAGCGTCTCATCCTGGGCCGGCGCGACCTTCTGCTGACGCGGGGTCATGCGCACAATGGCAGAGTCTACCTTGGGCCGCGGGACAAACGCCTCAGGGGGAACCACAAACAGTGACTCGACCTCGCAGAAATACTGCGCCAGCACCGACAGTCGGCCACGATCTCCGCCACCGGCGGGAGCGGCCAGACGATCCACCACTTCCTTCTGCAGCATGAAGTGCATGTCCTGGACCGCAGAGCCAGCGCGCAGCAGGTGTGAAATCAGCGGAGTCGATATGTTGTAGGGCAGGTTACCGACAACACGCAGCGGCTGTCCGTCGCCACGCAGCGCCTGGAAATCCATCTTGAGGGCATCGCCCTCATGGATCACGAACGCCGGGTGATTGAAGAACTGCACACGCAGGCCCGGGATCAGGTCGCGGTCCAGCTCGATAACCTCCAGGTGCCCTTCGGTCGCCTCCAGCAATGGCTCGGTCAGCGCTCCCTGACCGGGGCCGATCTCGACCACGCGCTCACCAGGGCGCGCGCCGATGGAGCGAACGATGCGGGAAATGACGCCATGGTCACGCAAGAAGTTTTGACCGAAGCGCTTGCGAGCCCGGTGCGCCGTAGGGCGGGATGACATGCTTGAATCCTTTATGAAACCAAGGGGAGCGCCAAATCAATATAGCGAGCGATGATAGGGCGCTGATGGCCAGAGCGCAAAGGCTGGCCAAGGTCGGGCTGGGGAAAACGGCCAGTTCAGCCCGCCTGGGCCAGGGCCCCCATCTGTTCGGCCAGGCTAATCGCCACTGCCAGGCTCTGCGGGCTGGCCTGCCCGGTCCCTGCCAGGTCAAGAGCCGTGCCGTGATCGACCGAGGTGCGCGCCAGCGGCAACCCTAGCGTGATGTTGGCGGCCTGACCGAACCCTGAATACTTCAGGACAGGTAGACCCTGGTCGTGGTACATCGCGAGCACGGCATCGACGCCGGCAAGGTGTCGAGGCGTAAACAGCGTATCCGCGGGCAGCGGACCATCGAGGCAGAACCCTTCGGCCCGCAGCCGCTCCAGCGTCGGGGTGATCACCTCTATTTCCTCACGCCCAAGGTGGCCACCCTCTCCCGCGTGGGGGTTCAAGCCACATACGGCGATGCGCGGAGCCTTCACCGCGAAGTAACGGGTCAAGTCCTGCGCCAGGATCCGCAAGACCCGCTCGAGGCTTGCCTGGGACAAGGCGTCGGCCACTTCTCGCAGCGGCAAGTGAGTCGTGGCCAAGGCGACCCTGAGGGGCGTCGGGAGCGTGTCACTGGCTGCCTCCACACGTCCATGCAAGGCGTGGTCGGTCGCCAGCATCATGACCACCTCCTCTACCCCGCATGCATCGCGCAGGTATTCGGTGTGGCCGGTAAAACCATCATGACCGCCGTCGCAGATCACGCCCTTGTGCAGGGGCGCGGTGACCATTGCGGCAGCGTTACCCGCCAGACACTGCATCACCGCAAGGTCCAGGGTCGCCAGCACATAGTCAGCGTTGGCGGGATCGAGCACCCCGGGAATGCAGCGGGCTTTCATGTCCACCGGCCACACCGCCAGGCGCCCGACCCTTGGGCCCGGATGCGGCTGACCCGGCGCCGTGACGGCCACCTCGATGTCCAGCGCCAGCGCCTCGGCCCGCTCCCTCAACAGCACTGGGTCGCCAATGGCGACCCAGTCAGTGGCATCTGCCGCCGCCAGCATCAACGCGAGCTCCGGGCCAATGCCCGCAGGCTCTCCGGTGGTGACTACGATAGGCGCTTTCACTTGCCGCTCACCTGTTGCGCTTTCACATCCACCTCATTGGCCTCTTCACGACAATGACACCCGCCTGCTGACGCGCCTTCACCCCTGGTTCAGGCGCTTCTCGACGAAGGCTTCGCCGCGAATTTCCTGCATCCACTTCTCCAGCTCATCACCCACCTTACGCTGGAAAATCGCCTGACGTGCCTGGTCGCGGGTAGCACCCACGCCTTCCTGCTGCAGGAAGCGCTCGACTTCAGCCTCGGAAATATTGACGCGACTGGATACCTGAGCCTGCTGGACCTTCATGATCAGCATCTCGCGACGGATCTGATCACGCACCTGGGCAAGGCTGGTGCCCTGTGACTCGAGACGATCCGCAAACTGCTCCAGTGTGGCGCCATTCTGGTTGGCCACGGAGCGTACCTGGCGATTGAGCTCGGTCTCGTCGACACTCAGGTTCATGCGCTCGGCCAGCTGCACCTCGATTTCCTCGACAATCATGCGATCGAGAATCTGCTCACGCAGCGCTTGCTCCGGGGGCAGCGCCATGTCGCTGGTGCGCAGGCGTGCCATGGCCTGGTCGACACGTTCGTCCAGGTCCGATGCCATGATGGCGTCTTCATTGACCACAGCAACAATGCGATCCAGCGACTGACGGTAACCGTCCTGGGCATTGGCAGCCACGGTGGTCAGCGCCAGACAGGCGGCCAGCGCCACGGCGGCAAGGGGTCGGCTACGCATAATCTTGCTTCCTCGTTCACTCAGAAATTCGATGCGGCAGGCGTGTTAGAACCCGCCTGCCGCAGGATAGTTCGCAGGAGATACTCAGTTCAGGCCAGGACGATAGCCGGGCACCGCTGACTGAAAGTAGGTGTCGGCCTCGCCACCGAAGCCACCCAGGCCCTTGAGCACGAAGCGCAGGAACAGGCCGCGATCCGTGGTGTCATCCTCGATATTGTTGGCCGTGTCCTCGTCCTCGATCCACTCGCGCCAGACGACCTGCACACCATAGCAGCAGTCGTTCCACTGCACACCCGCCATCTGGTCGAGGGCGCGATCATTGGTGTTGTCGTAGAGGACTCGCCCAATGATGTCGAAACGATCCGTGGCCTTGTAGGCAAACGACAGGTCGTATTCTTCCCTGTTGTAGTTACGGATGTCGTCGGCATCGTCCGCGTTGTCGAAGCCTTCCAGCTGCCAGCGGTAGCCAAGGTTGAGCACGTGGCCTGCATCGGCGCGATAGTGCACCCCGAGACCGGTGCTCTCGGTACGGCTCTTTTCATCGTCGTACAGCCACTGCCAGCGGGTGCTCCAGTTGTCGTTGATCGACCAGTTGATCCGTGTCACCCAGGGGGAACGGTCCCGCGTGGCATCGTAATAGTCGAACGACTCTTCGTCTCTGGGCAAGGTATCCGGGTCGCCAGCCATATCGATGTTGCGGTCCTCGAAGTAGGCTGCCTGGCCCACACCGATGGAGAGGCGCTCACGGCCGCTCTGATCTTCCAGGAAGCGACTTTCCACGCCGTAGGACAGTCGGTTCAGGTCACCGAGCCGGTCACCCCCAGAGAAGCGGTAAGGCGACCACAGCTGCCCCCATGAAAACGACAGCTCTTCAGTGTCGAAGTCGGGGAAGTCGCTCTGGTCCCTTTCCGGCACGTAAGCGTAGTTCAGGCGTGGCTCCAGGGTCTGGCGCCAGTCATCACCACCGAAGGCGAAATCACGTTCGAAGATCAGGCCAGCGTCGATGGTGGTGACCGGCGCCGTCAGCGACGGACTCTCGGTGTTATCGGTGATGCGGTCATCGTAGTCGAGGTCATAGCTGGTGTGCTGCAAGGCCACGCGCGGCTCGAAGAAGCCCCAGCTCGGGTCAAAGCGATAGCCCACCGCAGGCGTCAGGTCGAGGCGTGCCCCCTTGACGTCCTCGCGCAGGGGAATGCGCCGAACCGTGTCCTCGTAGTCGTAGAAGCCGTTCTCATCGCCTTCGATATCACGCCAGAAGTAGGTCGCGTTGGAATTCCACTCCTGGTAGAAGCCAAGGTCCTGGGACCAGCGACCGTTGGCCGTGAGGCTAGGCAGACGGTAGAACGGCTTGTCACCTTCGTCGACCGGATCATCAAGCAACTGATAGCCCTGGGCCTTGGCCTGGAGCGACCAGGTGTCACCCAGATAGTCGATCTGGGCCAGGCGAGGCATGTTGCTGGTATCGGCTTCGCCGAAGGTGCGCCCAAAGTCATCGAAATAGCGGCCATCACTGGCGGCCCCATAGCGCAAGCGATACGGAATCCGCGAACTGAACCGACCGTAATGGCTGTAGTCGAAGTACCAGCGCTCGTCCCCGTTCTCGAGCTCGGTGGTCGAATCGTCATCCCCGGCGGACTTGTCGTCGCCGATGTAGGCGCCCTCGACGGTACCCTGGTCCGAGGGAAACAGGTAACGGAACTCACCGCCCAGCAGCAAGCCGCTGTCCTGAATCCAGCGAGGGGTGATGGTGGCGTCATAGTTGGGCGCCAAGTTCAGATAGTAGGGCTGGGCGTAGTCCACGCCGCCGTCGGACACCCCGATGGTGGGCCAGAGAAAACCGCTCTGTCGGCGTTCATCGATCGGGAAGCGTACCCATGGCCAGTAGAACACCGGCACATCGCCGACTTCCAGGCGGGCATGCTTGGCCGTACCAAAGCCCTGATTGCGGTCCAGCAGAATGTCGTTACCGACCAGCCGCCAGGTGCTGTCACCGGGTTCACAGGTGGTAAAGCTGGCTTCTCGCAAGCGGAACACGTTGTCGCTGACGCGCTCCAGCTGAATGGCATCGCCGCGCAGGCGCGCCTCGTGGGCCACATAATGGGCTGAGTCGATGGTCGCCTGATCGCTGTCCAGCGACACCTGGGCGCTGTCTCCACGTACCAGCAGGCCCTTGTCACGCAGGGTCAGGGGACCACTGGCATTGGCCAGGTCGCGCTCCGGTGGCACCTGGACGCGGGTGGCCTCCAGCTGGGTGTCGCCCTTGCGCAGGATAACCTCGCCATCCAGCACGGTATCGCCATCCGTGCCGTAATTGGCGGTGTTGGATTCGCTGTTGACCTGACCATCAATGGCCGGCGCAGGCAGTCGGTAGTCTGGCTCGACATAGTAGCCTCGACACACGGTCCCCGCGGGACGATCATCGCCCCAGGGCTGCCAATCCAGTTGGCCTGCCGGCAGGGAATCAGGGGGAGCCGCCCACAGGGGCGACGACACCAGACTAGTGGTGGCGAGGCCCGCCAGGGCCGTCCATGCGTATCGCTTGGCCATGTTGCACGCTGTCCTCGACGGGGTGAATCGGTATTATACAGGCCGCGGCCGGCCTGTAACGCCGATCTGCTCCAGCAGGAGTTGCGCCACAGCCGCCCATGATCCATGCACAGCATGCGGTGAGGCCAACGGAGCGTCAACCGACTTTGCCAACCGTCGCCCTTCCGCTATCAGGAGTTCTCTCAGCAATGTCCCAGGCCGAATGCCCCAGCCGACTCGAGCAACTGCGCCATTGGGCACACTCCCAGCACCCGCACGACCCTGGCGCAGGCCAACTGGTCCTGGCGGCCGGTGACGCCAGCTTTCGCCGCTACTATCGTCTGACCTTGAACGATGGCCAGACGCGCATACTGATGGACGCGCCCCCGCCTCAGGAAGACGTCGCCCCCTTTGTCGATATCGCCCGTCGCTGGCGCTCCGCGGGACTGCCTGCCCCAGCCATCCATGCTGTCGACCCCCAGCAAGGATTCGTCGAGCTGGAAGATCTCGGCGACGAGCCGCTGCAGCTCGCTCTCGAACACGCCGATTCAGCCGCCACGCGCAGCCACTTCGACGCTGCCATCACCCTGCTCGAGCGACTGCAACAGCTGGCGCCTGACGGGCTACCGCCTTATGACGAGGCGACCCTGGCACGAGAACTGGACCTGTTTCCCGAATGGTGTACCGGTCGATGGCTTGAGCAGGACACCGACATCCCTGGCTGGCAGGCGCTGCGCCATGCCCTGATCCGCGAAGCGCTGGTGCAACCCGTGGTCACGGTGCACCGAGACTTCGATGCCATGAATCTGATGCGCCACGCGGATGCGCTCTGGCTGATCGACTTTCAGGATGCACTCGCGGGCCCCATCACCTATGACCTGATCTCACTTCTGCATGGCCGCTATCGACGCTTCGATGCAGCACAACGCCGACAGTGGTGCGACGGCTTTTGCGACAGGGCCATCGCCGATGGCCGCCTCACTGACAAGGTCGACCACGACACCTTCTGGCGCTGGACCAATGCCATGGCCGCCCAACGCTCGCTCAAGGTGCTGGGTATTTTCTGTCGGCTTACCCTGAGGGACGGGCGTGACGGCTATCTACAGCGTCTGCCGCACTTCCTTGATCACCTTCAGGACAGCTTGGTGGAACTCGAAGGCCTGGAAGGCCAGGCCGACTTCCTGGCATGGACCCAGCAAAGGCTGCGCTCGCAGCTGTCAGACCGGCTGCAAGGAAGCGCATCATGAAAGCCATGATCCTGGCCGCGGGCTTGGGCAAGCGCATGCGTCCGCTGACCGACCACTGCCCCAAACCGCTGCTTCCCGTGGCGGGCGAACCGTTGATCGGCCATCACCTCAAGCGGCTTGCCGCCGTGGGCATTCGCGATGTGGTGATCAATGTCAGCTACCGGGCTGACCAGATCGTGGAGGCGCTCGGCGATGGTGTCGATTACGGCGTATCGATTGCCTTCAGCCATGAGTCACAGCCATTGGAAACCGCCGGAGGCATCGCCAAGGCGCGCCCGCTGCTGGGTGAGGCGCCCTTTCTGCTGATCAGTGCGGATGCCTTCTGCGATATCGACCCCGCCACCCTGTCCTTGGCAGAGGGTGATCTCGCCCATCTGGTGATGGTCGATAATCCGCCGCATCACCCGCAGGGGGATTTTCACCTGACAGCCGCCGGCAGAGTGCAGGCAACGGGAGCGCCACGCCTGACCTATTCGGGCATCGCGCTCATCGATCCGCGACTGGTGAACGAGCTACCCGAGCCCTGTTATCCTGTGGCACCACTGCTTCGTCAGGCCATGGCAAGTGACCGGGTAGCCGGCACCCATCACCATGGCGAATGGGTCGATGTGGGCACACCGGAACGCCTCGAGGCGCTCAATCAGCGCTTGAGCTCCGGCCACCGCTCCAGCCGACCCTAAGATTGTCAATCAGAGGGTTGTCACTCATAGGGTTGTCAACCACAGGGTCGGCCGCAACCGACGACACATGATGTTCCCTGCGCACCTTGACGGTGCGCACCGACAGCAAAACAGAAGGAAGCCCCATGAAAGCCAGCGTCAAATGGACCAGCGGTCGCCAGTTCGTGGCCGAATCCGGTAGCGGCCACAGCGTGGTCATCGACGGTCCGCCCGATCACGGTGGTCGCAACACCGGCCCGCGCCCGATGGAGATGCTGTTGATGGGCATGGGAGCCTGCACCTCATTCGACGTGCTGGAAATCCTCGAGAAATCTCGCGCACCGGTGGAAGACTGCGTGGCCGAGATCGACGCAGAACGTGCCGACAGCGTGCCCTCGGTGTTCACCAAGATTCACGTCCATTTCACCGTGACAGGCAAGGGACTGAAAGAAAAGCAGGTGCAGCGCGCCGTCGAACTGTCCGCCGACAAGTACTGCAGCGCCTCCATCATGCTGGCCAAGGGAGGCGTCGAAGTCACCCACTCGTACAGCATTGTGGAGTCGTGATCCGGCCTACTTTCTCTATCGCGAAAGCGCCCAACGGGCCTTGGTGAGAAGCGATAGAGAAGGGTGCTAGAGCACCAAAGCGCCAACGCATCAGAGCGCAGCAAGAAAACGGCCGCCGAACACGACAATGCCCCGCCTCAAGCGGGGCATTCCGACCACGGCATACAGCCTGATACAGCCTGATAGCACCCCACGACACGCTGCGGAAAACAATGCCCCAGCGAGTGCTGGTGGGAGTTAGAAGCGATAGACGCTCTTGGTCATGACCTTGGACATCAAGGTCATACCGGCCTTTACCGGCCCAGGAAAGCGCGCACCGCCTGCCTCAAGCGCCTGCTGGGCATGATGCGCTTCATCGATTGCCATCTGCCGCAGGACAGCGCGGGAGCGACGATCCCCCTCCGGCAACGTTTCCAGATGCTCGTCCAGATGCTTGCCCACCTGCTCCTCGGTCGCGGCCACGAAACCGAGACTGACACGATCACCAATGGCACCCGCCAATGCTCCCATGCCGAAAGATGCCGCGTAGAACAGCGGGTTGAGCCGACTGGTATCGGCATTCAGCTCGCGCAGGCGATCCTCGCACCAGGCAAGATGGTCGATTTCTTCCTGGGCCGCCTCTTCCATCTGGCCACGCACTTCCGGCAGCTTGGCCGTGAGACCCTGGCCCTGATAGAGAGCCTGAGCACACACTTCACCGGTGTGATTGATCCGCATCAGACCGGCCGCATGGTGGCGATCTTCGTGGCTCATCTCGCCGTCATCAACGCTGCTGTCTGCAGGCGTCGGACGTGAGGCTCGGGCCGCACCCGGCACCAGCGTGCGCAGCACATTATCGAACTGATGAATGGCGCGATCAGCGGGGGAAAGAGAGCGTGGCATACCTGCATCCTTGGGCGGCGGTAGGAAAGTCGAGTCGCTGAGGCACTATTCTACGCCAGCCCGAGCTCTACGCCAGCCCGAGCTCTACGCCAGCCTGAGCTCGACTTAAACCACTGCGCTATCCGCCCAGACATTGGCGGCGCCCCGCGCACGAAGGCGAGCGGCGCAACGAGCGGCGCCGTCCGGGTCATACCCACCGGACGGCGCCATGGAATGCACGGATGCGTCGATCGCTTGAGATGCCGGAAGAGTCTCCGTCAAGCGCCAGCTAGCCAGCCGGCCAAGTGAAGCGTCGACCGCCCATCACGTGCATATGAATATGATAGACCGTCTGTCCGCCGTCTTCATTGCAATTCATGACCACTCTGAAGCCGTCTTCGGCGAAGCCCTGCTCCTTGGCCAGGCGCGAGGCGATGAACGGCAATCTTCCCACTAGCGCAAGGTCATCCTCGCTGATGTCGTTCAAGGTGGCGATATGCTTTTTGGGAATGACCAGCATATGGGTCGGCGCCTTCGGATCGATATCGTTAAAGGCCAGAACCTGGTCATCCTCGTAGACGATATCAGCGGGAATCTCGCGATTGATGATCTTGCAGAACAGGCAATCCATGGCGGGCTCCGTGGGTGCTCATGACAACAGAGATAGAGTGCCGAGGTTACCGGGCATTATCCTCGCTGTCAGTCTTCCTGTGATCGACGGCTGACCCACGCCGTATGGGGATCGTTCCCAGCCCGCTTGCTGTGCAACGTTGAGCTTTGCGCCCAGGGCTCGCACGCGCCTCGCCCATCGTGGTTGCTGCTGTGATACAACCTACACATTCGATACTTCTTTGGAGTACCGCCGCACATGCATCATGCCGCCTTGCTGCTGATACTGCTGGTCCTCGTGACATTCGCGCTGCTGTCACGGCGCATTTCCGCGTCGCTGATCAGCCTGCCCATGGTGTTCATGACCACCGGCATGGTGCTCGGAATGATGACGCCCGACTTGGTCCCGGTGCACATCCAGCAGGAGCTGACCCAGGTGATCGCCGAGATCACGCTGATCATTGTGCTGTTTGCCGACGCATCGGTGGTCAAGCTGAAGTCGCTGCGCAAGGATCTGTCGATTCCCCTGCGCATGCTGTTGATCGGCATGCCTCTGACCGTGCTGCTGGGTACCCTGATGGCAAAGTGGGTATCCCCCGAGGCCGCCTGGGCCACCGCCATGCTGGTCGCTGCCATCCTCACTCCCACTGACGCCGCGCTGGGCCAGGCGGTCGTGTCGAGCCCCAGCGTGCCTGAGCGCATTCGGCAATCGATCAATGTCGAAAGCGGACTCAACGATGGCCTGGCGGTGCCGGTCATTCTGGCATCTGCCCTGATGGCAGCAGCGGCCACCGGGACAGACGTCGCCCATGCGCCAGACAACCTGCTGACCTTTGCCCTGCTGCAGCTGACGCTGGGCCCCCTGGTCGGCGTCCTCTTCGGCTGGGGGTTCGCGCGCCTGCTCGACGCGGCCATTGATCGGGGAACCGTCACCGTGGTCTACCAGGGCATTCTGTTTCTGGCGGTGGCGTTCCTGACCTACCTGACCGCTGAATCCGTGGGAGGCAACGGGTTTATCGCCGTGTTCCTGGGTGGACTGACCTTCGGCAACCTGCTGCGCCACGAGACCACCTTCATCGAAGAGTTCATGGAAAGTGAGGGGCAACTGCTGACCATCGCCACCTTCCTGATCTTTGGTGCGGTGATGGTACCGCTGGCGTTCTCTCACGCCTCGTGGAAGACCGTGACACTGGCCCTGATGTACCTGACGGTCATCCGCATGCTGCCCATCTGGGTGTCGTTGACGGGTCTGGGGCTGTCGACCTATGAGAAGACCTTCCTCGGCTGGTTCGGCCCCAGGGGACTCGCCAGCATTCTGTTCGCCTTGCACGTCTACACCGAGTACCCAATTCCCGGCAGCAACGAAATCCTGGCCTGCGTGGTGTTGACGGTGATGATCTCGGTGGTGCTGCATGGCGTCAGCGCACAACCCATGGCGAAACGCTTTGCCAGGGGACGTGCTGCGAGCTCTCCAACGTCGGAGAAACCACATTGAGAGCGGCGGTGAGAGCGGCGGCCGTCAACGCATCCCCTCTCCCCCCCCAGAGGGTGCCCTGACACATCTCGCCTGCTGGCGACGGAGGTCATGACAGCCGGTCTGACTCACTGCTGTCCGGCGACGCGCTCAAGGGTGCTATCGAGCAGGTCGAACACCTCGGGGCTGGTACACTGGGCGACGTTGAAGCGAAGATAGCGACTGGCCTTGCCATCAGCACTGAAGACCTCTCCAGGCGCCAGCACCAGGCCCACGTTCAGGGCTTCCCGCGCGACCTCCTTGGCCAACAGTCCGCTGGGCAGGCTCGCCCAGACAAACATCCCACCCGCTGGCTCGATCCACGGCTCAAGGCCTGACGACCTGAGCCGCAGGTTGACTCGCCCCATGGCGTCGCCCAGGCGCGCCCTGAGCAGGTTGAGGTGGCGTCGGTACGCCCCTTCTCTGACCAACTGCAGCACCAACTCCGCAGACAGAGCGCTGGCACCAAAGGAGGTGGCAAGCTTGAGGTCCACGAGTTCTTCGATCCACTCGCCGCGTGCCGCGATGTAACCGCAGCGCACCGAGGCCGACAGGGTCTTGGAAAAACTGCCCACCTGAAGCACCCGGTCCAGTCCATCCAGCGCCGCCAGCCGAGGCGCCTGCTGAATGTCGAAGTCGGCAAAGATATCGTCTTCGATGATCAACAGATCATGCTGTTCGGCCAGGCGCAGGACGCGATGGGCCACCGCCAGCGTAAGGCCGGCGCCAGTGGGGTTATGCAGCCCGGAGTTGGTGATATAAAGACGTGGTCGGTGCTGCTCGAGGGCGTGGCCAAGGTGGACCAGATCTGGCCCCGACGGGGTGAAGGGAACTCCGATCACGGTGACGCGATGGGCCCGCAGCATGGCATGAAAGTTGAAGTAGCAGGGATCATCCACCACCACACAGTCACCCGGCTCCAGCAAGAAACGACAGAGCAGGTCAATCGCTTGAGTGCCCGACTCCGCCAGCATGATCTGCTGTGGTGACGCCTCCACCCCGCGTTCCGCCAGGCGGCGCGATAGCACCTGCCGCAACGCCCCCAGGCCTTGCGGCGGCGCATAGTCGGTCAGCGTCTGCAGGGCGCAGGAGCGGCGAGCCAGCTGCCTCAAGCCTCGCCGTATATCGTCATGCGGCATCCATTCTGCCGGCAGCCAGCCACAGCCTGGCCGCCAGCGGGCTTGATCGCTTTCGAGCGCTTGTCGGGTCAGCCACAGCGGGTCGACTTCACGGGCACGGGGAGGACCGAGCTCGGCCAGGGAGAGAGGTGGAAGACGATCCCCCACGAAGAATCCCGCCCCGGGACGAGAGTGAATGGCGCCCTCGCTGACCAGTCGGTCGTAGGCGTCGACCACGGTAGAACGCGAAATCGACAGCGACTCAGCCAACGCTCTGATCGATGGCAGTCGAGCTCCTGGAGCCAGCTGACGCTGCGCCATCCGCCGATGCACCAGGGCCACCACTTGCTCTACCAGAGGAACGGCCGACCGGCGGTCAATATCGGACAGGTGCATCCTTCCCCCTCGACATAGCAAGATGAGTAGTGCAGACCAACGCCATCGGATCGATCCTCTGGGCGATCATTTCAGTCGACACGGCGGCGCACTGTATTGGTCACCGCACCATAACAGTTTTCCCAAACTGTACTGAACTGTATCTCGATACCGCCGACGCTCCAGCCCAACCTAAGCAGATCATTTCGGCACGGAGCCTCACGCATGTCTTCCCCCCACCTTGGATGGGCCTACGGCTTTCTTGGAATGGCCATCTTCAGCGGCTCGCTGCCGGCAACGCGCATCGCCGTCGGAGCCTTCGATCCCCTGTTCCTGACCTTCGCCAGGGCTAGCATCGCCGGTGCGGTAGCGCTGATGCTGCTGCTCTGCTTCGGCGGACGTCGCCCAGCACTTGGCGAGCTGGCCTCGCTCGCGCTGATCTCGGGCTGCGTGGTGGTCGGGTTTCCGCTGTTGACCGCGCTGGCTCTCGAACAGGTCAACGCCGCCCACTCTCTGGTCTTCATCGGCCTGCTGCCGATGGCCACTGCCCTGTTCGGTGTGCTGCGCGCAGGCGATAGGCCACGCCCGGTGTTCTGGCTGTTTTCCCTCTGCGGCGGCGGCGTCATTACCCTGTTTGCCCTGAGCCAGCATGGCTATGGCAACGGGACGGGAGATCTGCTCATGGTAGGCGCTGTACTGGTCTGCGGGCTTGGCTATGCAGAAGGCGCACGTCTATCGAGACGTCTGTCTGGCTGGCGCGTCATTTGCTGGGCGCTGGTTCTCGCACTTCCCGTCATGCTGGCGCTGACAGGACTGTCTCGCCCGTCATCCTTTGCGAATATCGACATCGCTGCCTGGGGGGCCATGGGCTATGTGTCGCTGTTCAGCATGCTGATTGGCTTTGTCTTCTGGTACCAGGGGCTGGCCCAGGGTGGCGTCGCCGCCGTCGGACAGTTGCAGCTGCTGCAACCCTTTCTGGGACTGGGGCTAGCCGCCTGGTGGCTGCACGAAAGCATCAGCCTGATGATGCTGGTCACCTGTGCCATCGTGGTGCTGTGTGTCGCGGGGGCCAAGCGCTACGCGGCCCCCGTGGCGGCACGATGAGCGCCGTGGTGAGGTGATTCAGCGAAAGCGACGCTGCGCCAGCAAATGGCGTACCAGTGGCCCCAGGATCAACTCCATCGCCAGAGACAAGCGCGAACCGGGCACGACCAGGGTATGGGGGCGACTCATGAAGGCATCTTGAATCATCGCCAACAGATAGGGAAAGTCCACCGTGGCGGGATCACGAAAGCGGATCACCACGAAGGACTCGGCATCGGTAGGAATGTCCTGCACCTCGAAGGGGTTCGAGGTATCCACCGTGGGCACCCGCTGAAAGTTGATATGGGTGCGCGAGAACTGGGGCAGAATATAGCGAACGTAGTCGTCCATGCGCCCAAGAATGGTGTCGATGACCGCTTCCTGGGTGTATCCCCGAGCATGCATGTCCCGATCAATCTTCTGAATCCACTCAAGGTTCATGGTCGGGGCAACGCCTACCAGCAGGTCGACATGCCGAGCGATATCCACCTCACTGGTCACCAGACCACCATGCAGGCCTTCATAGAACAGCAGGTCGGTGCCCGTCGGTAGCGGCTGCCACTCGGTAAAGGTGCCGACCTGATAGCCAGCCTCGATCATCTTCTTGTCTTCGGCATGGATGTAATGGCGGAATGTACCCGAGCCACTATCCCCGTACTCCTGAAACAGCGTTTCCAGACGATCGAGCAAGTTGGCTTCGACGGCAAAGTGGGACAGCTCATCCTTGCGCTCGGGCTCCTCGCGGAAGATTCGCGCCAGCTCCTGCCGGGTATAGCGATGAAAGGCATCACCGTCGACGAAGGCCGCATGCACGTCTTCGCGCGCAAACATGCGTTCAAAGGTCCTCTTGACGGTCGTGGTACCCGCCCCGGATGAACCGGTGACCGCGATGACCGGATACTCCCTCGACATCAGCGCACCCTCTCCAGCGCAGCATGCACAGCATCGGGCACCGCCACCGGACGAGCCCCCTGGGGATCCACCACCATCAAGTTGATGCGGGCGGTCGCCACAATGCGCTCGTCACGCTCTCGGCGAATCCGGTGGTAGACCGTGATGGCCTTGCGTCCCGGCACCGGAATCGCCGTGTCGATAACCAGGGCATCCGGCCAATGGGCTTCCGCCTGATACTGGATGGCCAAGTCCGCCGCCACGCTGGGGTAGCCCCCCAGGTCGCCCTCGTGCAGACCAAGTTCGGCCAGGGCGGCTGCCCTGGCCTCGTGCATCAGCGAAATCACCGCATCATGGCCAAGATGTTGGCCGTAGTTCATGTCGGTGATGCGCACCGTCAGCGGGTGGCGATGCACGATCGACTGCTCGGGGAAGTCGAGTTTCACACGTTCCATGCTCGCTCCTTGGAAATTGTTATTGGCCTGGCCACGGGGCGAGTCGGGCATGTTGCCCCATCAGCCCTGGCGAGCCATGGCGCGGTGGGCAATATCGGTTCGCCAGAACGCCCCATCGAATCCGACGCGATCCACGCCGCGGTAGGCAAGCTCGCGCGCAGCCGCAAGGTCATCACCCAGCGCCGTCACGCACAGCACCCGCCCGCCAGACGTTACCACCTGACCGTCGCTGTCTGCGGTACCCGCGTGGAAAACCTTGAGCCCCAGCGCCTCGGCCTCATCACAGCCAGTAATCGCATCGCCCTTGCGGTAGCCTGCCGGATAGCCCTCGGCGGCCATGACCACACCAATGGCAGGACGCGGGTCCCACTGACACTCATGACCGTCAAGGCGTCCCGTGGCACCCGCCAGGCACAGCTCGGCCAGGTCACTGTTGAGGCGCATCATGATCGGCTGTGTCTCAGGATCACCGAAACGGCAGTTGTATTCGATGACCTTGGGTTCACCGGCTTCGCTGATCATCAGACCTGCATACAAGAACCCGGTGTAAGGGTGCCCTTCTGCGGCCATGCCTTGCACCGTAGGACGAATGACCTCATCCATGATGCGCGCATAGACCTCATCGGTGACCACCGGTGCGGGGGAGTAAGCCCCCATGCCGCCAGTGTTGGGGCCAGTATCCCCATTGCCAACCCGCTTGTGGTCCTGACTGGTGGCCATGGGCACGATGGCGTCGCCATCCACCATCACGATAAAGCTGGCTTCCTCGCCTTCGAGAAACTCCTCGATCACCACCCGTGCACCAGCGTCGCCAAAGGCGTTGGCTTCCAGCATATCGCGGATGGCGGCCTCGGCTTCTGCCTCGCTCATGGCCACGATGACGCCCTTGCCGGCCGCCAGCCCGTCGGCCTTGATCACGATAGGAGCGCCCTGCTCTCGCAGATAGGTCAGGGCCGGCTCGACCTCGGTAAAGGTACTGTAGGCGGCGGTGGGAATGGCGTGGCGTGCCAGAAAGTCCTTGGTGAAGGACTTCGACCCCTCGAGCTGGGCAGCGCCCTGGGTCGGGCCAAAAATCGCCAGCCCTGCCGCGCGGAAGCGATCGACGACGCCCTCCACCAGCGGTGCTTCGGGGCCTACGATGGTGAGATCAATGCCTTCGCCTTGGGCAAAGGCAACCAGGCCATCAAGATCAGCCACGCCGATATCGACGTTGGTCAGGCCTGCCTCGCGGGCGGTACCCGCATTACCTGGCGCGACGAATACCGCAGAAACGCTGGCCGACTGAGCCACTTTCCAGGCCAGCGCGTGTTCGCGGCCACCGCCGCCGATGATCAGGACCTTCATCCGCTCAACCACCTATCATGTACCAAATGAGGCGGCATTATGGCAGAAAAAGGCCCGGCCCGCGCGATAACGTGCGGCACTGCCGCCCCCCCCGCTGGACGACTCAGGACGATCGTTCGTCGTCATCCGAACGGGTGGTACCTCCTTGACTGATGGTGTTCTGCCAGAAGCGCATATTCTCTTCCGCCAACTCCCGCATCAGCTCCATCGGGGAATGGCGCATGGCCTGCTGCCACTGATCCTGCATCTTCTTCTGCTGTTCCATCATCAGCCGCGTGCCCTGTTCCAGATAGCGCGCCAGCGGCAGCGGCTGGGACATGGCGTACACCCGAATCAGCTGCTGCAGCAGGTCATTGGAGAAGACCTCGGCGTCGCTGTCAGCCTGTTCCTGTTCGATGATGATCGACAACAGAATGGTACGTGTCAGGTCTTCGCCACTCTTGGCGTCCTCGACACGGAAGGGCACTTCTTCGAGAATCAGACTGCGCAGATCCTCGAGGGTCACATAGCGGCTCTGTTCGGTATCATAGAGCCGGCGATTGGCATACTTGCGAATCACACGCACGGCGCTGCTCCTTACATTCTGTGGGAAGCCACCTGACCGCCATCACGGTCATTCGGCTTCGTTCGCATCCATTTTGCACCGCGACACCGCCCTTGCAAGACAAACCGGCATTCGAGGCTCCATGAACCTGATTCTTCTCACCCAGGACGACGTCAATGACTCACGGCTAGCCAGGGTCCGCGACCCCAGACGCCTGGCACACCTGCGTCAGGTTCACCGCGCCCAGCAAGGTGACGTCATGACCCTCGGGATAGAGAATGGCCCGCTTGGTCGTGGAACGCTGCTTTCGTTGGACGAAGATGAAGCTTGCTTCGACGTATCAGGCCTGGACCAGGCACCTCCCGAGGCGCTGCCGGTGCATCTGGTGCTGGCCCTGCCTCGCCCACGCATGCTGGCAAGAAGCATAGAGCATGCCACTGCGCTGGGGGTGAAGCACATCACGCTGCTGCATAGCCGGCGCGTGGAAAAAAGCTACTGGCAGTCGCCGGAACTCGATCCGGCTAAGATTCACCAGCACCTGGTGCTGGGATTGGAGCAAGCGCGTGATACTCGCATGCCCACGGTGGATACGGCGCGCGGCTTCCGTCCGTTTGTCGAGGACCGGCTACCGACTCTGCTGGAGGGGCGGCGCGGCCTGTTGGCTCATCCAGGCATGCCGCAGGCATGCCCTCGAGGCATCGATGATTCGGTGGTGCTGTTGATTGGCCCCGAAGGAGGTTTCATCGACTGGGAGGTGGAGCAAATGCTGGCCGCCGGATGTGAGGGCATTCACCTGGGACAACGCATCCTCAGGGTGGAAACCGCCGTGACTGCCCTGCTGGCGCGACTGTTCTAGTGGGCCGGCCCAGGTGTGAGCACACCCTGAGCCACCACCACTGACGCCGGAATGACGGACCCTGGCAAAGCACACAGGCATGGCAGCGGCAGCCGCCATGCCGTGACGTACTGACCAGCAGACGGCGATCATTCAGCGTCCTGGTCCTCTGCGCCCTGGTCGTCGGTCTCTTCGGCCCTGCGATTGGTGCCGAACTCCCCTTCCCCATCGTGCTCGATCACCGGTGAATTCTCGTCACAGGTCGGCGCGATCAGGAAGGTTTCTCGCACATCGAGAAGGCCGAGCTCACCGATGGTGCGACGTCCCAGCAGCATCGGATAGTTCATTTCCTCGCGATTGCGCAGGCTGAACTGCTCTTCGTGAATGGTATCGCCCATGCACACCTTCATCAGCACGACCAGACGTTCGTCCCGGCCGCCGGCCCCACGTACCGTCATGTCACGATACAAAGGCCGCTCGAGCTCCTTCTTGAAGGTCTCGCCTGTCTCTTCATCTTCCAGCTCGAGCGCAAACCGTACCCAAGGCTCACCGTCCTTGTCGAAACGCTCGATATCTCGCGCATCCAGCGAGGATGTCAGCGCACCGCTGTCCAGCTTGGCCTTGACCTCCACGTCCCAGGGCTCCAGCGTCGCCTTCTCCACCCAACCAAAGACATCGGGTCCGTCATCAGCCAGGGCGGCGTTCATCGGCATCAAGGTCAACGGTAGCGCTGCCAGCGCCACGGCACGTATCCGGCTGACACACCAGCGTTCAAGCGGTTCCTTCATCCTGCAATTCTCCCTGTGATGCGGCGCTGTCAGCCAGCGCCAATGTGCCGGGTGCCCAAACCGTCGCTTGGGCACGTCTGAAGAGGATCAGCGATTCAGCTGTTCGAGCAGGCGCAGGGTGGCAAAGCCATCCGGAACCAGCCCCTGATCACGCTGCCAGGCTCGCAGACCCGCGCGAGTATTGGGACCCATGATGCCGTCAGGGGTTCCCACCCCGTACCCCAGAGCCTGCAGCCGTGCCTGCAGCTGGCGCACTTGGGTGCGACTCAGGGGCTGCTCGTCCCTCGGCCATCCTCCCTGAATGCCAGGCCGGCCTGCGATGCGCTCGCTGAGTGAGGCAACCGCAAGGGCATAGCTGGTGGCATTGTTGTAGCGAAGGATGGCACGGAAATTGGGACCCACCAGGAAGGCCGGGCCGCGGGCACCCGCGGGGGTAATCACCGAGGCCTCGGCAAAGGCAGGCAACTCGCCACCACCGAACCGGCGCACCCCTTGCTGGCCCCACTCAGCGGCACTCTTGCGGGTGTCGAGCTCAGTCTGGGCGTAGTCGAAGCCAGCAGGCAGCTCGACCTCCACGCCCCAGGGCTGGCCGGGCTGCCATCCGGCACGATTCAGATAGTTGGCGGTAGACGCCATGACGTCTGGAATGCTGGCCCAGATATCCCGGCGACCGTCCCCATCGCCGTCCTTGGCATAGGACACAAAGCTCGACGGGATAAACTGCGTATGTCCCATGGCTCCCGCCCAGGACCCTTTCATGCGCTGGGGCGTGATATCCCCGGCCTGGATGATCTTCAGCGCGGCCAGCAGCTCCCCGCGGGCAAAGTCTCGACGGCGACCGTCGTAAGCCAGTGTGGCCAACGCTTCCAGAGTGGAGAAATCACCAAAATTCTGGCCGTAGTTGCTTTCTATGCCCCAGATAGCCGTCAGCACTTCCACCGGCACGCCATAGCTTGACTGGGCACGATCCGCTGCACTGCGGTTGGCTGCCAACTTGTCACGCCCTTGGGTCACCCGCGCGTTTGACACGGCGGTATCAAGATATTGCCAGACCGGACGCACGAACTCGGGCTGCGAGCCGTCGAGCTCAATCACCCTGGGACGGTAACGCACGCCATCCAGGGCGCGCGCCAGGGTGTCTTCGCTGATACCTTCACTACGAGCCTGGCGACGGAAGTCGGCGAGCCACTGGTCGAAGGTACGACCGTCATGATCGTCAGCACTGGCGTCCTTGGCGGCGGGCGTTGCCGCGTCGCTGTCAGAGCTGGCACTCTCTGTCTCGGAGGCAGCAGGGCTGGCAGGTCCACTCTCTGGGGCGGCAGACGTCGTCTGGCAGCCGACCAAGGCGATAAGAAGAAAGGCGGGAAGCAGTCGCGTCGACATGTTGAAGGCAATCCTTGGCAATCAATGTGCAGGCATGATGACCCACTCCCCGCTGCGGCGCTAGATGCAAACGGAGGGAATCGGCGTCGACCACAGGAGGGGGCTGGGGCTGTCCTTCGATACCACCATGTCACCGCACTTCCCACCCTTTCGTCCTGCCAGCGCAGGGCTCTGATCGCTGCGGGCTATAACGCCGATGGACCTTTTGCAGGACCTCATGACACCCCCTGTCGCCGTTCAGGCTCGTCCTTCTCGAGCCAGTGTTGGACGTATCGCAACTCGGGGTCGTAACGCCGGACCTGATCATCCATGTCGAAGACCTTGGGCCGAGTGTCACGCCCCACGCCCGCGATGTACTTCCAGTTACCCCAATTACTGGCCACGTCATAATCCATCAGACAGTGCTCGAACCAGGCGGCTCCATGACGCCAATCTCCGCACAGATCGTGCACCAGATAGCTGGCCGCCCACTGACGCGCACGGTTGGATATCCAGCCACAATCGCGCAGTTCCTTCATGGCCGCATCCACCGCCGGCTGCCCCGTCTCTCCCTGCTGCCAGCGTGTGAACGCCTGTCCTGGCGCTGGCGCCCGCTTGCCAAACAGTGCGCTCCCCTCCTGCCACGCCGCCCAGTGGAAGTATTCACGCCATAGCAGCTCGCGATAGAAGTGCTTCGTCGAGGCATTGGCCCCGTGCTCCTGCTCCCAACGCGTCAGCGCGCCCAGCACCTGAGTGGCAGAGATACATCCCGTGGCCAACCAAGCCGACAGGCGTGACGAGAAGTCCGGCCCGATCAACCCGTTACGGGTGTCTTGATAGACACCGATCGCTTGCTGCTTCCAGAAATACTCATCAAGACGGTCAAGCCCACTCGCTGCGCCGCCCACATAGCCAAGGCCCAACGGGTCAGGGTGATCATCGAGCGCCGCAGCAGCCGGCGAAAGACGCTGCAGCGACGGCAGCCCGCGAGGCGCCCGATCGGGCCAGGCGGGCTGAGTGGCTGCCGCTGGCAGTGCCTTTGCCGATGGCTTGGCCTTGCCCAGCTTGCGCTTGAACGCGGACCAGCTGCCCGGAACCTCCTCCACTGCAATAGGCAAGGTTGCATGCGCCCAGAGCGTGGCCGTACTGAACGTGTCGAGCCGACAACCAGGATGCAATAGCTGTGACAGGCGCTGCACCTGTTGCTGCTCTTCGCTACCGGGATGCTCACCCACACGCACTGCCGAGGCGCCGATACGCTCGGCCAGGTTTGCCACCAACGTCACCGGCTCGCCCACGGTGACCAGCAGATCGCTGCCACACTTGAGCAACTCGCCTCTCAGCTCCCGTAGGCTCTGCCACAGGAATCGCAGCCTGCGCGCCCCCATTCTGGGGATGTCCAGCGGCGCCTGAGGCTCAAGGAGGGCAGCGTCGATCACGTACACCACGAGCCGCTCGCTGATCCCTCCCGGCGATGCCAGCAGCGGGTTATCCGCCAACCTGAGCTCCCCGCGCAGCCAGACCAGATCTGTCTCCATGCCAACTCCACTCACCATCCATCATGTCGGCCGATAGCGGCCCCTTCCGCCTTCTGGCGCCAGGTATTCGATGGTCCAGCGCCATGAGGATCTCTAAAATATAGGACTTGTACACTTATCGTACAAGCCTGTAAGAGAAGACCGAGGTCGTTGAATCCGAACAGGGCAGCGGGGCGTCCATCTTTCGGGTAAAGTGGGGCGGCGCTTCAGGGTAAGGTGACCGCCACTCCAGGGGTACTCATAACACCTTGTAGTCGAACGGCTTTTACAGGCGCGTCAGGGCTTACCACGTTCAAGGACAGGCAGGATGACCAACAGATGACTTTGCTATGGATTCCCTTGCTACCGCTTCTCGGTGTGCTGGTACCCGCATTGACCGGATCTCGAGGCCGCTTACTCTGCACCCTGGCCACCGCTTGCCTTCCGGCAGTGGCGCTGGCCCTTACCCTCAGTTATCTGCCCGCCATCGAGGCAGGCAACATTCCCCGTGCAGGCCTCGAGTGGGTGCCGCAGATCGGCCTTGACCTGGCCTTCCGCCTGGACGGTCTGTCGCTGCTGTTCAATCTGCTGATACTGGGTATCGGCCTGCTGATCATCCTGTATGCCCACTACTACCTGGACGCCAGCGAGAACTACGCCAAGTTCTACGCCTACCTGATCCTGTTCATGGCCTCCATGGTCGGCATTGCCATGGCCGACAATCTGCTGGTCCTGTGGATGTTCTGGGAGCTCACCAGCCTGTCGTCGTTTCTGTTGATCGGTTTCTGGTCACACCGCTCCGAGGCCCGCAAGGGTGCGCGCATGGCCATGACGGTCACCGGTGCGGGCGGTCTGGCCCTGCTCGCTGGCCTGCTGCTGCTCGGCGACATCGTCGGCAGCCTGGATATGCAGGTCGTGCTGGACAGCGGCGCCACCATTCTGGCGGACCCGCGCTACCCCATCATGCTGGTGCTCGTGCTGCTGGGCGCCTTCGCCAAGTCGGCGCAGTTCCCCTTCCACTTCTGGCTGCCCCACGCCATGGCAGCGCCAACGCCGGTCTCCGCCTACCTGCACTCGGCCACTATGGTCAAAGCCGGCATTTTCCTGATGGCTCGCCTGCACCCGGCCATTGCCGGCAGTGAGCTGTGGTCGGCCATCGTGACCGTGGTCGGGATCGTCACCATGGTCTACGCGGCATGGTTCGCGCTGATCAAGGCAGACCTCAAGGGCATCCTGGCATTCTCGACTGTCAGCCATCTTGGCTTGATCACGGTACTGTTGGGGATCGGCAGCCCCATGGCGGTGCTCGCCGCGCTATTTCATATTCTCAACCATGCGACCTTCAAGGCCGCGCTTTTCATGTGCTCGGGCATCATCGACCACGAAGCGGGAACGCGGGACCTGGCCAGGCTGGGCAGGCTTGCCAAGGCCATGCCGATCACCTGCGTCGTGATGAGTATCACAGGCGCTGCCATGGCAGGCTTCCCGCTGCTCAATGGCTTTATCTCCAAGGAGATGTTCTTCACGGAAACCCTGGACTCCCAGGCCTTTGGCGGTCTGAGCCTGGTCCTGCCGGTACTCGCCACCATCGGCGGTGTGCTGTCGGTGGCCTACTCGATCCGTCTGGTCCATGCGGTGTTTTTCGCCGAGCCTCGTCACGCTCCCCCCAAGGCTCCTCACGAGCCTCCTCACCTGATGCGCGCTCCGTCGGAGTTGCTGGCAACACTGTGCATCCTGGTCGGCCTGTTTCCCGCGGTGATGGCCACCTGGCTGCTGGCACCGGCGGTGGCCGCCGTTTTGCTTGAGCCCCTGGATTTTCACCTGGCCATCTGGCACGGCTTCAACCTACCGCTGGCGATGAGCATCATCGCCACGCTGGCCGGCCTGACAACCTATCTGCTGCACCGCAAGATCCGCCAGTTTGTGCGTGACTTTCCGCCCCGCGATGCCAGCCGCATCTTCGAGGGCGTGGTCCAGACGATCGGCGATCGCGCAGAACGCATCACCGAGTGGTTCGACAATGCGTCGCTGCAGCGCTTCATGACGCTGCTGTTAGGCGCCTCTCTGATCGCCGGCGCCGTGGGTCTGGCGCGAATGGATGCGCTCACGGGAGCCAAGGGCAATCAACCGGTCGACGGTGTCCTGCTGGTCGGTGCCCTGCTGCTGATCTTTACCGGCATCGGCACCGCCATCACCCACCGACACCGCCTGATCTCACTGCTGATGCTGTCGGTGGTCGGTCTGCTGGTATCCCTGACCTTTGCCCGCTTCTCTGCGCCTGACCTGGCCCTGACCCAGCTGTCGGTAGAGGTGGTGACCATGATTCTGCTGATGCTGGCGCTGTTCTTTTTGCCACAAAAGACGCCAAGAGAGTCGACTCCGGCACGAGCCTTGCGCGACCTGCTGCTGTGCATGGGGCTTGGGGGCGTGATTGCGGGTCTCAACTACACCGTTCTGACCCGCGATACGGAGAGTATTTCTCAATTCTTCCTCGACAACAGCGTGCCAGGAGGAGGCGGCCACAACGTGGTCAATGTGATTCTGGTCGACTTCCGTGGCTTCGATACCCTGGGCGAGATCACCGTCCTGGCCATCGCGGGACTGGCCATCTTCAAGCTGCTCAATCGCCTGCGCCTGTTCATGCCGCACAGCGACAGCGAAGGCCGGATCTGGGCACCCGATCGCTATCCGATGATCCTGACAACCATCTCGCAGACGGTGTTGCCGCTGGCGCTGCTGGTGTCGGTCTTCATCTTCCTGCGCGGTCACAATCAGCCCGGCGGCGGTTTCATCGCTGGCCTGATCACTGCCGTCGGGCTGCTGCTGGTGTATATGGCCAGGGGGGTTGCCTGGACCCAGCAGCGACTCGACTTCCCCTATCAGCCCGTCGCCATCCTTGGCGTCGGCGTGGCGGCATTGACGGGCTTCGGCAGCTGGCTGTTCGGCGCGCCCTTCCTGACATCGTCCTTTGGCCACTTCCACATCCCCTTGATCGGTGACATCGAGCTGGCCACCGCCATGCTGTTCGACCTTGGCGTCTATCTCGCGGTAGTGGGCGCCACTCTGATGATCCTGGCCAACCTGGGCAAGGTCACCACGCCTCACCGACCGGCCAAGGAAGACCATGACCAAGGTTCGGTAGAGCAGGGATTGCACCGAACCGCTGCCCCCTCCGACGGCAAGGAGACCGTGTGATATGGAAATGCTCTATGCCATTACCACCGGCGTGCTCGCCGCCAGTGGCCTGTACCTGATGCTTCGCGGGAGAACCTTCCCGGTGGTGGTCGGCCTTACGTTGCTGTCCTATGCGACCAACCTGTTTCTGTTCTCCATGGGCGGGCTCACGGCGGGAGGCTCCGCCATCATCGACGGCAAGAGCCACTACAGTGATCCGCTGCCCCAGGCGCTGGTACTCACCGCCATCGTCATCGGCTTTGCCATGACGGCCTTCGCGGTCATTCTCGCCATGCGCGCCCGGGGCGACATGGGCAATGACCATGTCGATGGGCGCAAGGCCGAGGACAAGGAGGAGCGACGTTGATGTCCCACCTGATCGTGATGCCCATCGTCCTGCCCCTGGCAGCCGCGGTGGCACTGTTGATGACGCGCTTCGGCAACCCGTCCTATAAGCGTGTTCTGGGCCTGGTGACCACCTTTGCCTTGTTGTTGGTCAGCCTGCTGCTGTTGCGTCAGGCCGCCGCTGGCGACATTCACTACTATGCGCTCGGTGACTGGCAGCCTCCCTTTGGCATTGTCATGGTGCTTGATCGCCTGTCTGCGCTGATGATTTTCGTGACGTCTCTCCTGGCCGTTGGCGCCGTGCTGTTTGCCTGCGGCGGCGACGACGAGAAGGGCAGCAACTTTCATGGCCTCTTCCAGCTGCAGTTGATGGGGATCAACGGCGCCTTCCTGACCGGCGACCTGTTCAACCTGTTCGTCTTCTTCGAGGTGCTGCTGCTCGCCTCCTACGCCCTGCTGGTGCATGGCGGAGGCAAGGGTCGCATCCAGTCCGCCGTGCATTATGCGGTCCTCAACCTTGCCGGATCGGCGCTGTTTCTGTTCGCGGTTGGGCTGCTCTACGGTGCCACGGGCACCCTCAACATGGCCGACATGGCCCAGGCGGTGAGCCAGCTACCCAGCGAACGCCAGGGCATGGTGGTGGCCGGCGCGCTGCTGCTGCTGGTGGTCTTTGGCCTCAAGGCGGCCATTCTGCCGCTGTACTTCTGGCTGCCACGGGCCTATGCCAGTGCTCCGCCTCCGGTCGCCGCCCTGTTTGCGGTAATGACCAAGATCGGGGTCTACGCGATATTGCGGGTCTACTGGCTGATCTTCGGCGACCAGGCCGGCCCCCTCGAGGCATTGGAGCAGAGCTGGGTATGGTGGCTTGCCCTTGGCACCCTGGCGATTTCCGGCATCGGCGTGCTGGCGGCGCGTGACCTGCGCCTGCTGGTGGCCTATCTGGTACTGGTGTCGGTGGGTACCCTGCTGGCCGGCGTCGGCATGCGCTCCCCTGCTGCGGTATCGGGACTGTTGTTCTATCTGGTCCATACCACCCTGGTCACCGGCGGTCTGTTCCTGCTGGCCGACATGATCGGCACCCAGCGTGGCAAGGCAGGCACGCGCCTGGTGCGGGGACGTGTCCCCCACAATGCCACGGCCCTCGGGCTGATGTTCGTCATCGGTGGTATGGCCGTGGCAGGCTTGCCGCCGCTGTCAGGCGCCTTTGGCAAGGTCATGCTGATGAGTGCTGGCGATAGCGACCAACGCCTGTGGTTCTGGCCTTTACTGCTGGGCACCGGGCTGTGTGCAATCGTGGCGCTGTCCCGGGCCGGCTCCACCCTGTTCTGGCGCAGTCAGGCCAGCGATGACGGCGAGCCGTTGTCGGCCTGGCAGTGGGCCGGCACTGGCTGGTTGCTGGCCGCCTCCCCCCTGCTGGTAGTGCTGGCCGGGCCCCTGGCAGGCTATACCGAAGCCACCGCCGAACAGCTGACCAATCCTGAACCCATGCTCCGCGCCGTGCTGATGCAACAGGGAGACGCTCCATGACCACCCGCTCTCGTTCGTTGTTGCCCACCCCGCTACTGAGCCTGCTGTTGCTGGTTGTCTGGCTGCTGCTGGTCAATGATGTCTCTGTGGGCCATCTGCTGCTGGGCAGCGTCCTGGCGGTGCTGATCCCCTGGCTGACCTACCCCTTCTGGGACTTGCAGCCCGGCGTCAAGAAACCCTGGAAACTGCTGCGCTTCTTCTTGAGGGTCATCGGTGACATTGTGGTGGCCAACCTGCAGGTTGCCTGGATCATCATCAATCCCTGGCGCCGCACTCGGCCGCATTTCGTCGAGTATCCGTTGATGCTCGAAGAACGCTTTACCATCACGCTTTTGGCCAGCACGATCACGCTGACACCGGGTACGGTCTCGGCGAACCTGCGCATGGATGGGAAGACGCTGCTGATACACGCGCTGGACGTGCGCGATGAGCAAACCCTCATCGACACCATTCGGGAACGCTATGAGCGGCCGCTGAAGGAGATCTTCGAATGATCGATATCGCGTTGACCATCAGCCTGACGCTGGTCTCCCTGGCGCTGTTGCTGAACCTGTACCGGTTGACGGTGGGACCTGACATGCCCGACCGGATTCTCGCGCTGGACACGATGTATGTGAACTCCATCGCGCTGATTATCCTGATGGGCATCTGGCTCAACACCAAGACCTATTTCGAGGCGGCGCTGTTGATTGCACTGCTGGGCTTCATCAGCACCATCGCAGTCTGCAAGTACTTGCTGCGCGGCGACATCATCGAGTAATTCAGGAGAGTCTTCATGCTATACGTGTTTCTCGAGGGCCTGATCTCGGTACTGCTGATCGCTGGCGGGCTGTTTGCCTTCATCGGCTCGCTGGGCATGGCCCACCTCAGGGACTTCTATATGCGCCTGCATGGTCCGACCAAGGCCACCACCCTGGGCATGGGCTGCATACTCGCAGGCTCGATGGTGTACTTCAGCGTCACCCAGGGCGGTCTGCACCTGCAGGAAATGCTGATTACCCTGTTCCTGTTCATCACAGCACCTGTCAGTGCCCACATGCTGGCCAAGACCGGTCTGCATCAGCGTCTGAACTACCTGGACAAGACCCGGGGCAAGCCCCTCGAGTTTCGGGAAGAGGAAGTCGGTGCAAAGCCGGTCCCCCACCCCGATCCGGAGTAGGCCAGAGCGCTCTGCTAAACGACAATGGGCAGCCAGATGGCTGCCCATTTTGCGATGGCGTCTAGGCTCTCACAGCCATCCGGCCAACTCTCGCCTGACGATGCCGGCCAGCGCGTCGATGTGATCGTCGCGATCATTCAAGCAGGGAATATAGACAAACGTCTCTCCGCCGGCCTCGATGAAGGCATCCCGAATTTCCTGCTGGATTTCTTCCAGGGTTTCCACGCAATCGGCACTGAAGGCAGGCGACAGCACTGCAATGCGCTTATGGCCCTGGCGTGCCAGTTCGGCCACCTTGTCGACCGTTGCGGGCCCGACCCACTCCTCTGGACCAAATTTCGACTGGAAGGCGGTAACGACGTCCTCTTCCGGCATGCCGAGCCGCTCTCGCAACAGCCGGGTCGTCTTCACGCATTGGCAGTAGTACGGGTCGCCTTCTGTCAAAAAGCGCTTGGGTACCCCGTGATAGGAGGCCACGATCCTGGTGGGCGGCTGGGTCTCCTGCGCCAGGCGCTCCCTCACCGAGGCCGCCAGGGCGTCGATATAGGCCGGCTCATCGAAGTAGGCCGACGCGGTCCTGATGGCCGGCTGCCACTTCCGTTTCATCAACTGGCGAAAGAACTGGTCGCACGCCGTCGCGGTGGTCGGTGAGCCATACTGCGGGTAAAGAGGGAAGAACAGGATACGCCGACAGCCCTTGTCCTCCAGCTCCTTGAGCGCCTTTTCTGTCGAGGGATTGCCGTAGCGCATGCCGAAACTGACCTCGATGTTCTCCCCCACAGCGTCACCCAAGCGCAGCGCCAGCTTGTCCGCCTGGTTGCGGGTGATCGTCAGCAACGGACTTTCGTCCTTCTCGGTGTTCCAGATGCTGCGGTATGCCTCCCCTGAGGCAAACGGCCGACGGCTGAGGATCACCAGCTGCAACAGCGGCTGCCACAGCCAACGAGGGTAATCGACGACCCGCTGATCCGAGAGAAACTCGCTTAAGTAGCGGCGCATGGACCAGTAGTCCGTATCATCCGGCGTCCCCAGATTGGCGACCAGCACCCCGATCTTGTCACGAGGAATGACAGGGTGGTCCGCTGGGGCATGTGGCGGACGGCGTACCTGCTCGGATGACGGGGAATCAGACTGATCCATGAAAATGGCTTCCTCTTGGCGGTCTCGGTAAGCAAAAAGACTAACACCAGCAGGTGTCAGGCTCGAATCAAGTGTTACTATAAAGAAGATTTGTACAACTTTTGGAAAACTTATGTCCAGATCGTTGATTCTGCTTGCCGGTGATCAGCTTAGCCACGAGCTGGCAGCACTGGAACACGCCTCGGATGACGACGTGATCGCCCTCTGCGAGGTCGCCGAGGAAGGTCGCTATGTTCCCCATCATCCGCAAAAGATTGCGATGATGCTGTCGGCCATGCGCCACTTTGCTGCCAGCCTGCGTGACAAGGGATATCGGGTCCATTACAGCGCGCTCGATGACCCGGATAACGCCCACTCGCTGCTGCAAGAGGCCGAGCGGCTCGCAAAGCTCTATGACTGTCAGCGCATCGTGACCACTCGCCCGGGGGAATGGCGCCTGCTGCAGGCGATCGAGGAGCGTCGCAGCGACGTGCCCTGGGAATGGACTGAAGACACTCGGTTCTACTGCACACCCGAGGCATTCGCGCAGTGGCTGTCAGGGCGTAAGCAACCCCGCATGGAGGCCTTCTATCGCGAGATGCGGCGCCATACTGGGCTACTGATGGAAGGCGACGAGCCGATGGGCGGTCAGTGGAACTTCGACAAGGACAACCGCAAGCCACTCGACCAGCGCCTCGATGTGCCATCACCGCCTGAGCATGGTATCGACGACACCACCCAGGCAGTGCTCGACCTGGTGGCAGAGCACTTTGGCGATCACTTTGGCGATCTTGACGGCTTCCACTGGCCGGTGACGCGGCGGCAGGCGCTGGTCGACCTGCGCCATTTCATCGATGCGCTGCTGCCCGACTTTGGCGACTATCAGGACGCCATCAGCGATGACGACCCCTACCTCTTCCACTCGCGCCTCTCGGCGCCGATGAACCTGGGGCTGATAAGCCCGAGAGAGGTCTGTGAGGCAGCCCAGAATGCGTATCTTGAAGGCAAGGCCCCGATCAACGCGGTCGAGGGCTTCGTGCGACAGATACTCGGCTGGCGCGAGTACGTGCGCGGCGTCTACTGGTCTCAGATGCCAGACTACAAGCGCGGCAACGCCCTCAAGGCGACTCGTGGCCTGCCTCGCTTCTACTGGACCGGAGAGACGGACATGCGCTGCCTGCAGCGCGCTATCGGCATGACTCGCGAGAATGCCTACGCCCACCATATTCAGCGTCTGATGGTCACCGGTAACTTTGCCCTGCTATGCGGCGTCAGTCCGGAGGCACTATGCGACTGGTATCTCGCCGTCTATGCCGATGCCTGCGAGTGGGTCGAGCTGCCCAATACGCTGGGCATGGTGCTGCATGCTGACGGAGGCATCATGGGGTCCAAGCCCTACTGTGCATCTGGCAAGTACATCGACCGCATGTCGGATCACTGTCGCGACTGCCGCTACGATGTAAAGAAGACCACAGGCGAGACCGCCTGTCCTTTCAACAGTCTCTACTGGCACTTCCTTGAGCGCCACGCCGACACCCTGAGCAACAACCACCGAATGAAGTTGATCTACGGCTCCTTGAGCCGCATGAGCGATGACAAGCGCACCGCCATGCGTGAGCAGGCGGAGTCCTTTCTCGCCACGCTGGAGCTCGAGCCGAGCTACGGCCAAGGCGAACATGTGGCAGGCTATCGCGCCCGGGGGTCATCATCTTGAAGCGCTTCGACGACATCATCCCACCGGTCACCCTGTTCCACGACGGCGGCTGCCCGCTGTGTCGCCGGGAAGTCGCCTGGCTGCGCGGCCATCCCAGACGGGACCGTATTCGCTTCGTGGATATTCGCCATCCCGACTTTGATGCGGCGCAGTGGGGCAAGCGCATCGAGGACATGATGGGCAAGCTGCACCTTCTCGACGCAAGGGGCCACTGGATCGTCGGGATGGATGCCAGCAGAGCCCTGTACGCGACCTTGGGCTACCGGCGCTGGCTCTCGTTCAGCATGCTACCGGGAATGCGGCAGGCGCTGGACCTGGGCTATCGCCTGTTTGCCAAGCTACGTCCTTGGCTGGGGCGACACAGGTCTGGCTAAGACCAGACTGGCAACCTACAGACTGGCCAAGTGCGGTCTGGTGAATAGAGTCGAACTGGAGGGGTTCGGCCTGAAGAGGCTCGAACGCGACCTTCACGGGCCCTGGCTATCAGCGCCAGGGACTTGTATCGGTCAGAGGAAGGCAGGAACACCCAGGGGTGTCAGAACGTCAATGGTGGGGATGTATTCCCCATCGGGCGGGCAGCGTCAGAAGACCAGTGGCATGCGCGATGCCAGTGGCTGCGCATAGTGGGTCTCGCGGCCAATCACCTCGTCGTGAGCGACGTGCTGCACCAGGTAGGCTCGATGAATGCCTGCTCGCTTCAGCTCAAGGTAGACATCGTCCAATGAACGGAACAGCACAGGCTTGCCGCGTCGGCAGAGCATATGACGCGCCCCTTCGACGTCTTCCAGCTCGACTTGATAGAAACGGCTACCCGCGTGGCTGATGACGCGGATCTCGAAGTTGTCGTGTCGGCCCACAAAGGCCTTCAGCTCCTGAAATTCCATAGTATCTCTCGCCTCTTTTCATCCTGTAGTGGCGGCCAGCGTCTTGCCACCGCCTTGCTGATTAGCGCTATCTGTCACACCAGTCCATTCTCACCACCGTCTGGCGCGGGTCATCGTCTCACAGACTGCTCGACACTAGCGCGATGGACGGTGCGACGGTTTGATCATGGCACAGCCTGACGATGGAGAGTGACATTCTGGTTACGCTAACAATAATTTCTCTGACCTGGATACACACCTGCCGTTCCCTGCGCGATGCAATCAAGCACGCTCCCGCAGAAGACAGCTCCATGCCGTCAAGACACTCAGTAAAAAGAGAGGGCTAGAGCGAAAAGTGAAGCAGCAAGGGATGTGCGCACAGCGACGAGCGGACAGAGGGAAGACGGAACAGAAGGAAGAAAGAGAAAACAAAAGACACCAAACCCAGAGATGCGAGAGGCGAGAGGCAAGAGGCGAAGGAACGAGAACACACCAGGCAAAGGCCACCCCTTCGGTGGCCTCGCGGGCTACCAGACGCCCAACAGGCCAGCCTATCATGCGCTACAGCATCACCCTACTGCTGTCCCGACGCCTACTGATACTCGGAAGGATCGATCGCCTTGCCCAGGGAATTTCTGTCGACCCAGTTCCCTGCCTTGGTTTCCTTGTAACGAAAGACCACCTTATCCCCTACAGCCACCGGAAGTTCGGCATCTTCTGTCTGATAACTGTAGTCGACGCCGTCCACCACCAGGTGGTAACGGTAAAGATCGGGCATGCCCAGCCATTCCTTGAAAGGACCTTCACGTTCCACCGAAGTCAGCTCACCTCGGGCTTCCAGCTTGGGCGCGCGGCGCCGATTGCCGCGTCGAAATCCACCTGCCATGTCAGGGTCCTCCAGAGTCGGGTTACAGAGTGCAAGGGGCGGCATTATACGAGTCCACCGGTTCAGCTCAAGCCGCACCTCTTGCGCAGGGCCTATTCACCGAAGGTGTCGCCGTAGCTATCTGGTGCAAGATCCTCGAAACGGGTGTATTTGCCGATAAAGGCCATGTGAACCGCGCCGATCGGACCGTTACGCTGCTTGCCGATGATAAATTCGGCCAGCCCCTTGTTATCGGGGTTATCAGGATTGTAGACCTCATCACGATAGACGAAACCGATGAGGTCGGCGTCCTGCTCGATGGCCCCGGACTCACGCAGATCCGACATCACCGGGCGCTTGTTGGGTCGCTGCTCCAATGAACGGTTGAGCTGCGACAGGGCAATGACCGGGCACCCGAATTCCTTGGCCAGCCCCTTGAGAGACCGTGATATCTCGGAGATCTCACCGGTACGGTTGTCACCGAACCCTGGCACCTGCATCAGCTGCAGATAGTCGATCATGATCATCGCCAGGTTGCCGTGTTCGCGCACGACTCGACGAACTCGCGAGCGCATTTCGTTGGGGGACAAGGCTGCGGTGTCATCGATAAACAGCTGCTTGTCCTTCAGCAGGTTGACCGCGGAGGTGAGCCGCGGCCAGTCCTCGTCTTCCAGCTGACCGGAACGCACGCGAGTCTGATCGATACGACCCAGTGACGACAGCATACGCAGCATGATCGAGTCTGCCGGCATCTCCATGGAAAACACCATGACCGGCTTGTCGCTGGAGACTACCGCATGCTCCACCAGATTCATGGCAAAGGTGGTCTTACCCATGGAGGGTCGACCGGCCACAATGACCAGGTCAGAAGGTTGAAGGCCCGACGTCATGTCATCCAGGTCACGAAAACCCGTCGACAGACCGGTCATCTCGCCCTTCATATTGAACAGTTCGTCGATTCGATCGACGGCCTTGGTCAGCAGTTCGCTCATACCGATGGGACCACCGGCCTTGGGGCGATCTTCGCTGATCTGGAACACCAGACGCTCGGCCTCGTTGACCAGCTCGTCAGCGGGACGACCGTTGGGGCTGAACGCGCCATCGGCGATCTGGTTGGCTGCCTGAATCAGTTTGCGCAGGGTGGCCCTTTCGCGAACGATATCACCGTAGGCGCGGATATTACTGGCGGAAGGCGTATTGCGGGCGAGCTCTGCCAGGTACGCCAGTCCACCCACGGTATCGAGTTGATCGCGAGCCTCCAGCGCCTCGGACAGGGTCACCACGTCCAGCGGGCGACTGGACTCCGCCAGCGCCACCATGGCGTTGAACACCAGACGGTGTTCATAGCGATAGAAGTCATCGGCGACCAGGCGGTCGGCGATGCTGTCCCAGGCCTGATTGTCCAACATCAGACCACCCAGCACCGATTGCTCGGCCTCGACCGAGTGGGGCGGAACCTTGAGCGCTGCGGCTTCCTGATCGATGGTCTGGACGTCACTCATCTGCTTGTCTCTCGCAACACATGTACTGCCGGTCGGTAAAGGGCTTCCAGTCTAGCCGATCTCCACCCTCTCGCAAGACCGTAGCTCCGCGGATCGCGGGCATAAAAAAAGGCGCGGGATATCACTCCCGCGCCCTTGCTGTTGCCGTGGGAGATGACCTTATTCGGCCACCACCACCACGCGCACAGCGGCGTCGACGTCAGCGTGCAGGTGCAGCACGATGTCGTACTCACCGGTCTGACGGATCGGGCCTTCCGGCATACGCACTTCGCTCTTGGCGACATCGATTCCAGCGCTGGAGATCGCTTCCGCCAGGTCACGCGGACCGATGGAACCGAACAGCTTGCCTTCGTCACCGGCCTTGGCGACCAGAGACAGCTCGATATCGTTGAGCTGCTCGGCGCGGGCTTCCGCCTCGGCCTTGCGCTCAGCGGCCTGGGCTTCAAGCTCGGCGCGCTGTGCTTCGAAAGCAGCGATGTTGTCCTTGGTGGCCGGCACGGCAAGGCCGTAAGGCACCAGGTAGTTACGGCCGTAGCCAGGCTTGACGGTGACCTTGTCACCAAGACCGCCCAGCTTGCCAATGTTGTCGAGCAGAATGACTTCCATCTCGTAAACCTCTATGTCAGTTGCTGTGACCTAGACGACCGCGGAAATCCGCGAAGGTGTCGATCAAGGCCACAACCAGCACGATGAGAATCATGGGCCAGGTGGTGATCAGCAGCAGATAGAACGCGACCAGCCACAACCCGTTCATTCCCTTACGTCCAACTACACCATGTGTCAGGCCGATGCCCGCCATCAGTAGCGGTATCCAGGCCAGCATGCCGATGCCAGGCAGTCCAAGCAGCGAGCCGGCAATCACCAGCACCACCAGCAGAATCAGCTCCCGAGGGCTGAGCCGCATGGCGTGGAACTCTTCCCGAAAACCACCGGGGTTGTAGAGTCCCGCCTGCCAGCTACGGGCCAGTGCCAGGCAAGCCACGGAGGCCAGCATGACAACCAGGCCGGTGACCCCGCTGATGACCAGCTCGGCCAGCTGTGTGGGGTCGACGCCCTGGGCCGCCAGCTCGTCGAGCATGGCCGCTACCTCGGACGAGCTCTGACGCAGCTGATCCAGCATCAGGGCGGTGTCCGCCCGGGGCAGAAACACCCCGATCTGGATCATCGCCGCGCCCGCCAGAGACCCCAGGATCAGTGCTTCGCTCCAGCGCATGCGAGAGCGCAGCACGACCGCCATCAACAGCGCCAGCAAGGTCGTCGCCAGAGGAATCGGATCCCCTTGCGTCCACCACCAGCCCGCAGGAACCGCTGCGGCAGCAATCACCGGCAACGCCGGCGCCATGCCCTTGCGCAGCGTCACCAGAGCGGCGATAGCGGCCCCGAACCAGAACAGCCAGGGCACCGCAGACGCCACCAGGGCGACCAGCGCCGCCTGGGGCGTCCCTTTCATCGACCATCGGGCGACAGGCAGCATCGGTTGATGACTTACTGGTGGCTGTCGGTGTAGGGCAGCAGAGCCAGGTAGCGTGCGCGCTTGATCGCGGTAGACAGCTGGCGCTGGTAACGGGCCTTGGTACCGGTGATACGGCTGGGAACGATCTTGCCAGTCTCGGTGATGTAGGCCTTCAGGGTGTCCAGATCTTTGTAGTCGATCTGCTTCACGCCTTCAGCGGTGAAACGGCAGAACTTGCGGCGACGGAAAAAACGTGCCATGGAAAGACTCCTTATACGTGCGTTGCAGAACTAGCGATGCGCGGCTTAGGCGGATTCAGCGGTGCGCGGCTTTTCTTCGCGACGGGCACGCTTCTCTTCCACCGGCTTCATCATCGGAGACGCTTCGGTGATGGCTTCCTTGCAGCGCACCACCAGGCTGCGGATGATGGCGTCGTTGAAACGGAAGATGTTCTCGATTTCCTCGAGAGTCTCGCCGCTGCACTCAACGTTCATCAGCACGTAGTGGGCCTTGTGGATCTTGTTGATCGGGTAGGCCAGGTGACGGCGACCCCAATCTTCGAGACGGTGAACGGTACCGGAGTTCTCGGTGACGATGCTGGTGTAGCGCTCGACCATGGCCGGAACCTGCTCACTCTGGTCCGGGTGGACCATGAAGACGATCTCGTAGTGACGCATGGATTCTCCTTTCGGTTTGGCAGCTTCCGCAGGGGCCTGAGCGGGTGTCAAGAACATCGCTCGACGCCGGGGGAAGCAAGGAGTGAATAACAAATAACCTGTCCCGCGCAGAACGCACGGGCGCATGGATTCTACGGAGTCAAGCGGCGTGATGCAACCCGAACATCACTTTCCTCTCTTTTAGCCAGGTGGCGAGGACAGGCGGTCTTGCTACCGCTTCTTTCTATCACCTCTGTCTATCACCTCTTTCTACCACCACTCTCCACCATCCCTCTCTACCACTATCAGGACGATGAACGCTGTCGCACTGCCTCAAACAGGCAGATACCGGTAGCAACGGAGACGTTGAGGCTGGAGACCGCCCCGGCCATCGGCAGCTTGACCAGCGTGTCACAGGCTTCGCGGGTCAAGCGGCGCATGCCCTTGCCTTCAGCCCCCATGACCAGCGCCGTCGGGCCGCGCAGATCCGCCTCGAAGACGCTGCCTTCGGCTTCGCCTGCCGTTCCGGTGATCCACACGCCCTCTTCCTTCAGCCGCGCCATGGCCCGCGCCAGGTTGGTCACCTGATACACCGGCACACTTTCAGCAGCACCACAGGCCACCTTGCGCACCGTGGCATTCAGCGGCGCCGACTTGTCCTTGGGCACCAGCACCCCATGCACGCCAGCGGCGTCGGCGCTGCGCAGGCACGCTCCCAGGTTGTGGACGTCAGTGACCCCATCAAGAATCAGCAGCAGCGGCGGTGTTTCCAGCGGCCATGCCTTCAGCTTATGCCAGAGCGACTCCTCGCTCTCCGGTGCCAACGGCGGACAGAAAGCGACGACTCCCTGATGGGAAGCCCCCTGGGAGAGGCGGTCCAGCTCGTCTCGGGGCACCGCTTTCACACGTGCCCCGCGCTGACGCGCCAGCTCGACCAGGTCGTGCAAGCGTCGGCCCGCTTCACCTTCCTGCAGCCACAGTTCGCGAGGGGATTCGCCGCGATCCAACATGGCCCGGACGGCATGCACGCCGAAGACGCCATCGAGACCTGCGGGCGCCGCGGCGCCAGAACCACCCCGTGGCTGACGCTGACGTTGACGCTTGGATTCATGCTTGGCCACGCAGGCCCTCCTGTAAACAGATCACGCTGGCGTTACCCCTTATTGCCATTGCCACGCGCATTACGCCGAGGGCCACGACGACGACGCCCACCCTTCTTCTTCGGCGCCTCGGCCTCGGACGAGGCGCCATCCTTGCCACGCTTGCCGGCCTTGGCGTGACCGGTCTCGCTGGCCTTGCTCGCAGGCTCGCCACGACGCTTGCGCGGCGCGCGCCGAGGACGTGGCTTGTCATCGGCCATCTCGAAATCGATCTTGCGCTCATCCAGGTCGACCCGCGCCACCTGAACGGTCACCCCGTCGCCGAGACGGTAGCTGGTTCCCGTGCGCTCGCCCTTGAGGCGATGCTTTTCCGGCTCGTAGTGGTAATAGTCGGAAGGTAATGAGGTGACGTGCACCAACCCCTCGACGTAGACATCATCCAGCCGCACAAAGATACCGAACTGAGTGACGGAGGCGATGGTTCCGTCGTAGACCTCACCGAGCTTGTCGGACATGAACTCACACTTGAGCCAGTCCTCCACGTCGCGAGTGGCGTCATCGGCCCGACGCTCTGTCATCGAGCAATGTTCCCCCAGCTCCAGCATCTGCTCGAAGGTGTAGGGGCACCACTTGGTCGGCGGCTCCACCGGCGCACCCTCGGCCCGCAACACGGTATTGGTCTGGCGCGGACCGCGGATGACCGAGCGAATGGCGCGATGCACCAGCAGGTCGGGGTAGCGGCGAATCGGCGAAGTAAAGTGGGCATAGGCCGGATATGCCAGGCCAAAGTGCCCTTCGTTGTGCGGTGAGTAGACCGCCTGGCTCATGGAGCGCAACATCACTGTCTGAATGATGTCCGCATCGTCACGGCCCTTGATGGCCTCGGCCAGGTCGCGATAGTCCTGAGGCGTGGGCTCATCACCGCCACCTAGCGACATGCCGATCTCGTTCAGGAACAGCCTCAGCTTGTCCAGGCGTTCCGGCGATGGCCGCTCGTGAATCCGGTAAAGCGCTGGCAGGTCGTGCTTGTCCAGGAAGCGCGCGGTGGCCACGTTGGCGGCCAGCATGCATTCCTCGATGATCTTGTGAGCATCGTTGCGCGAGCGCGGCACAATCTTCTCGATCTTGCGTTCGTCGTTGAAGACGATCGCGGTCTCGGTGGTCTCGAAGTCGATGGCGCCCCGCTCGGTGCGCGCTTCTCGCAACAGCTGATACAGGCTGTACAGGTTCTTCAGCGACGGTACCAGCGCCTTGTACTGCTGTCGCAGCGCATCGCCCTCTTCTCCGTCATCCTGGAGAATGGCTGCCACCTTGTTGTAGGTCAGCCTGGCGTGGGAGCGGAAAACGGCCTCATAGAATCGATAGCGACTGATCGCGCCGGTCTTGGAAATGTTCAGCTCGCAGACCAGCGCCAGTCGATCCACGTCAGGGTTCAGCGAGCAGAGCCCATTGGACAGCAGCTCTGGCAGCATCGGCACCACCTGCCCCGGGAAGTACACCGAGTTGCCCCGAGCAATGGCCTCCTGGTCCAGCGGGCTGCCGGGACGCACGTAGTGCGAGACATCGGCAATCGCCACCAGCAGCTTCCAGCTTCCGGAACGCGTCTTGTAGGCACAGACAGCGTCGTCGAAGTCCTTGGCGCTTTCATCGTCGATGGTCACCAGCGGCTTGTCGCGCAGGTCGATGCGATGAAGCTTGTCGTCCTCCGCTACCTCAGCGGACATGCTGGCGATCTGATCGATGACATCCGGCGGAAACTCAGAGGGGATCTCGTAGCTTCGCAGCGCAATATCAATTTCCATCCCGGGGTCCATGCGCTCACCCAGCACCTCGATCACTTCCCCGACAGGCTGGACCCGGGTCTCCGGCTGCTTGACGATACGCGCCGAGATGACCTGCCCGTCCTGCGCTCCAGCGCAAGCACTGTGGGGAATGATGACTTCCTGGGTAATGCGGTTGTTCTCGGGAATCAGCACGCCGAACTCAGGCGTGTTCTCCCGATAGACGCCAACGATCGTCTGGGTGTTGCGCGCGATGACTTCCACCACCGTCGCCTCGTCGCGACCACGACGGTCACGCCCGCTGACCCGCACCAGCACATGGTCACCGTGAAACACTCGGCGCATCTGCCGAGGAGGCATGACCAGGTCAGGCTTCTTGCCATCATCGCGGACCAGAAATCCAAAGCCGTCGCGATGACCCAGCACCTTACCCTTGATCAGGTCCAGCTTATCGATCAGCGCATAGGCGCCCCGACGATTGCGCAATACCTGGCCGTCTCGCTCCATGGCGGAGAGGCGCCGGCGTACCGCTTCTCGAAGGTCTTCATCATCCAGGCCAAGCTGATCGCTCATCGCCTCGTGGGTCGTCGGCGTACCGATTTCCTCGAGTCGATTCAACAGATATTCACGGGAGGGAGCAGGCTTGTCGTACTTATGGGCTTCGCGGCTGGCGTGTTCGTCGGCGTCGAGCGTCCAATGGTTCATGCGGAAGGCATCCTTGACAGGGGCGAGGACGGCAGGAGTGCGCCGCCACCCGGGCGCGAGCGTGCGGTCTTTTCGAAATTGTCTCTTAACATGCGCGCAGTATAGCGCCAGCAGCGCCGTCACCCAACCATAAGCGCCTCCGGATACAGAGCTTGCGCCATCAGTACGACGTTTTTTTCTCCCAGCAGCGACGCAAAAGGCTTGCAATATGCCAAAGTTTCGGTAACATACGCGCCACTTGCCCAGATGGCGGAATTGGTAGACGCGCTAGCTTCAGGTGCTAGTGTCCTTACGGACGTGGAGGTTCAAGTCCTCTTCTGGGCACCAAGATCCTTCGGGATCACGACGATGGAGATCGTCACGCTCTTTGATACATCGTTATCGGCAAAGCGCACGTGTTCGCCCAGGTGGCGGAATTGGTAGACGCGCTAGCTTCAGGTGCTAGTGTCCTTACGGACGTGGAGGTTCAAGTCCTCTCCTGGGCACCAACGATACATGCTGTGGCATGCATCGATGAACACAGGCCGAGCAGATAACGTAGATCACGAGCACACAACATGACATGCCCAGGTGGCGGAATTGGTAGACGCGCTAGCTTCAGGTGCTAGTGTCCTTACGGACGTGGAGGTTCAAGTCCTCTCCTGGGCACCAATGTCATGCAGCAACAGGATCAGACAGATCCAACAAGAATCCGCGCCCCGTCGCGGTTTTTTTGTGCCTGCCGTTCCAGCATCCAGCGTGTTAGCACCCGGTCTTTAGTCCCTAGCCCGTCGCTCAATCGAAACGCGACGGCAACTCAGCCACCTGAGACAGCGCCCAGTCGCCCACCCCCGCACGAGCCTCCCAGGCCGCCTCTTCCTGCGGGCCCAGCCGCGGAAAGAAATTCAGGCCCGTGATCGCTTCCACCTCGTCGATGCTGACAAGATAGCGAGACAGCGATTCATCTCCACGCACGTTCTGGGGCATCACAAAAGCGACTGCCAGAGGAGTCTCTCCGGGCACCACCACCACCTTGTAGAAGCCGATTGGCACCTCCACAAAGCTGACGCGATCCAGCAGTCGATCCAGGGAGAGATCGCTGACTCTGGTTTCTGCATAGACAGGCCCGGTGATGACCTGCAGGCGACCGAAGCGCGGCAGAAAATGGTCCATCACGACTTCTTCCAGGCGCTGCCATAGCTGACGGTTGAGGGCAGGCTTCTGCGGCATCATATTGCTCATCAGGAAGCTGTCATGCTGAGCCTGCTCCCCCCAGACCTTGGCCATGGCATAGTTGGGAGCCAGGTGCCCACGGTCATATCCACTGCCAGCGTAGCTGGTCGTGCTGACGGGCCACAGCGTTCGCCAATCCTGTTTGAAGCCGGGGCGAGGCCCCACCCGGTGATCCGCCGACTGCCGCAGTTCATAGCTCGCCCACAGCGCACCAACGCGCAGATCAGACCATCCCAGCAGGTACCCTTCATTACGCAGCACACGGGTGAACGCCAGCGCGGACGGTTCCGCCCACTCGGTCACCCCCATCCAGCTCATGCGGTCGCGATAGCCCTGCTCGGTGGAGTACCACAGGACAACCCCAAGCACGGCGATGGCCAGCGAGGCCAGGAAATGCCGCGGCCGAGGTATCAGACGATCAAGCGAGAGATCCACATACTTCCTTGTTGGCAATGGTCAGGACGAACAATAGTCAGGACGAACAATGGTCAGCAGGGCCTGCCCTTACCAACCCAACGAAAACATGGTTTCCAGATCGTGGCGCGAGTGCACCTGAAGCGCATTGAGCGTTTCCGTGTCGGCAATGCCTTCTACTGCATTCAGGCGCCCGGTGACCAGCTCCGCCAGACTCTCGAAATCCCGTGTACGGGCAATGGCCACCAGATCATAGCGACCGCAGGTCGAATAGACCTCGCTGATCCCTTCCACCTCGGCCAGACGCTCGGCCACCGCCTTGACCTGCCCTTTCTCGGCATTGATCAGAATCACAGCATTCTGCATGATCACGCTCCTTTCCCATCGCTCCACGCCAACGACTCAGGGCGCGGATGTTAAACATGGTGGTTTGGCAACGCAGTATATCAGCGCCTCCTCACCACCTGCACCGCCGACTGCGCGGACCGCTTTTTTCGCGGCGGATTGCCGCACTCACAACGAGACGATTCGCCAAGGCTCAACGGCTTAGCTAATCTTGCAAGACAGCGCCATCAAGAGCGCAGGAGCAGGCTGCCAAGGCATCCTGACTCACCAAGACCGGCCCATCGCGGGCCTGACCATGACCGTATGACGCTCATCTTCCGACAATGAGGAGTCCCCATGACCAAGCACAGCCGTCGTGCCTTCCTGCGCACCAGTCTGCTGGGCATCGCCGCTCTGCCGCTGGGTGCTGGTGTCCTGTCTCGCACTGCGCTGGCGCAGAGCCTGCCTCGCCTGAGTACCGACAATGCCCAGGCCAAGGCTCTGGGATACGTCGAAAAGGCCAGCGATGCCAGCGGCAATGCCGCCTACGAAGACGGAGAGCTCTGCTCGAACTGCATGTTCTTCAATGCCGAAACCGAGGGCTGCCAGCTATTCCCGCAGAATAGCGTCGCCCCAGGCGGATGGTGCCAATCCTGGACGGCCAAGCCATAAGGCTGCGTGCCGAGGTCCGGTACTAAGTAAGAAGAAAGAAGGCAGGCAAGAAAACACGCCGCCGCAAAGCATCGCTTTGCGGCGGCGTGTCGGTTATCTGCTGTCGGCGTCAGGCGGATTCTTCGCTGTCCGGCAGCGGCCACTGGTAACGCCGCACCACTTCATCACCATCGAAGGACTCCAGCTTGACCGGAAAGCCCCATAGCTGGTGAAGGTGTCGGATCACAGGGTAGACGCTACGCGCCAACGGACGCCGCTGATCCTGCACGTGCCTGAGTGTCAGCGAACGATCTCCTCGAATATCGGCCTCGAACACCTGAATATTCGGCTCCCTGAGTGACAAGGCGTACTGCGCGGACAGCGCCTCACGGACCCGCCGGTAGCCCCGCTCGTCATGAATCGCTGCCACCTCGAGCATGTCCTCCTGATCATCATCGACCACCTGGAACAGCTTGAGCTGACGAATCACCTTGGGTGATAGAAACTGCTGAATAAAGGACTCGTCCTTGAAGTTGCGCATGGCGAAATTCAGCGTTTCGCGCCAGTCGCTTCCCGCAATGTCCGGAAACCACTCCCGGTCCTCGTCATCAGGAGACTCGCAGAGGCGCTTGAGGTCGGTGAAGATGGCGAAGCCCAGCGCATAGGGATTGATTCCGTTGTAGTAAGGGCTGTCAAAGGCGGGCTGACTGACGACGGCGGTATGGGACTGCAGAAACTCCAGAATCAGGCCTTCGTCCACGGCCCCTTCGTCGAACAGGCGATTCATCAGCGTGTAGTGCCAAAACGTCGCCCACCCTTCATTCATGACCTGGGTCTGCCGCTGAGGATAGAAGTACTGGGCCAGCTTACGCACAATTCGCACGACCTCCCGCTGCCAAGGCGCCAGCAAGGGTGCATTCTTCTCGATGAAGTACAGCAGATTTTCCTGTGGCTCGGGGGGATAACGCCCGCCACCGTGCAGCCCCAGCGGGTCATCGTCGGAAGACACAGGCGGCACCTCGATGCCGGCGTCACCCATGGGAATTGTCCGCCACAGGGTATTCACCTGAGCCTGGAGATAGTCTTCACGCTCTTTCTGCCGTCGAGCCTCCTCCTCCGGCGATACCGGAGACGGCCGCTTGTAGCGATCCACCCCATAGTTCTGCAGCGCGTGACAGGCGTCGAGCAACTGCTCGACGGCCTGCACACCGTGACGCTCCTCGCACTGACTGATGTACTTGCGGGCAAACACCAGGTAGTCGACGATCGAAGAGGCGTCGGTCCAGGTCCGAAACAGATAGTTGCCCTTGAAGAAGGAATTATGGCCGTAGCAGGCATGTGCCATGACCAGTACCTGCATCATCAGGGTGTTCTCTTCCATCAGATAGGCGATGCAGGGGTCGGAGTTGATCACCAGCTCATAGGCCAGCCCCATCTGCCCACGACGATAGGCCTGCTCGACGGCCAGGAACTGCTTACCGAACGACCAGTGATGGTAGCCCACAGGCATGCCCACGCTGGCGTAGGCGTCCATCATCTGCTCCGTGGTGATGATCTCGATCTGATTGGGGTAGGTGTCCAGTCGATACTCGTCCGCAAGCCGAGCGATCTCGGCCTCGAACTCGGTCAGGTCGTCGAAGCTCCAGTCCGAGCCGGTCGCAATGGGCTTGGCGTGACGTTTGGTCAAGGCGGTCATGGCAATTCCTCTTCGTCCAAGGCGCTGCTCGTCCAACATGCTTCGCTTGCAAGGGAGTCCGCTTGCAAGACACGGCTGTGGCTAGGGGCTTACCTGGCGAGGTGCTTCAACACACGGCACGCCCTTCACCGTGCTCCCCTTTGCCAGTCCCGCTGCCGCCGTAGGGCAGACCTGTGCCTGCCTACCCCCTTGCCGCACTGTCCGCACGGCGCTTGAACAAGGCCCGGAACACCGGATAGATGTCCCCGGGTTCAACAATCTGACGCATGGCAAAGCGGTCGGGATAGGCGGCCTCGACCCGCTCGTATTCTTCCCATAGTGCCTGGTGAGCGTGAGGCGTGATTTCCACATAGGTGAAGTACTGCAGGCGCCCCATCAGCGATTTAGTCAGCAGCTCCCGACAGTTGACCGAGTCATCGTCCCAGTTATCGCCATCCGATGCCTGGGCCACGTACAGGTTCCACTGGCCGGGGGGATAGCGCTTGTCGATGATCTCGTCGACCAGGGTGAGCGCACTGGAAACGATGGTGCCGCCCGTCTCCCGTGAGTAGAAGAATTCCTCCTCATCGACTTCCTTGGCGGCAGTGTGGTGACGCACAAAGACCAGCTCGACCCGCTCGTAGCTGCGCTCGAGAAACAGGTAGAGCAGCAGGAAAAAGCGCTTGGCGATATCCTTGTGGGCCTGGGTCATCGAGCCCGATACATCCATGACGCAGAACATCACGGCCTTGCTGGACGGCTGAGGCTGGTTGATCAGATGGTTGTAGCGAAGGTCGTAGGTATCGATGAAGGGAACCGCCTCCAGACGCCGCTCTAGACGCTCGATCTCGGCCTTCAACTCCTGGATGCGAGCGGGATTCTTGAGCACGGGATCCTTGCGCTCCTCGACTTCCAGCGCTTCCTGAGCTTCCCGCAGCGCGCGACGAATCGGTGCACGCATGGCAATTCGACGGGCCTGAGCTTCTCGCATCGAACGCACAATGTTGATCCGAGCCGGCACGCCATCTCTCGAGACCCCGGCACGCACGGGGCGCACTTCTTCCACATCCACCAGCGGCTTGCGCTCCAGATGGGGCAACTCGAGGCCATCGAAGACAAACTCGAGGAACTCCTCCCGGGTCAGGGTGAAGGCGAACTCATCCATGCCCTCCCCCTGGTTGGAGGCGCCACCCTCTCCACTGCCATCGCCACCACCGCCCCCGCCGTCTGGGCGACGCAGGCGATCACCTTCCTGAAACTCGCGATTACCGGGTGCGACAATCGAACGTCGCCCACCGCTGCCGTGCTGGAACACTGGCTCGGAGATATCGCGACTGGGGATGGAAACCTTCTCGCCTCGCTCCATATCGGTGATGGAGCGACGGTTGACGGCCTCCTCGACGGAGCGCTTGATATGGGTGCGATAGCGGTCAAGAAAGCGCTGGCGATTGACCGCGCTCTTGTTCTTGGCGTTCGCTCGTCGATCGATGAAGTAGGTCATGGGACCTCCTGGGCGCAGTCGACAAGGGTGTCCGGCGCCGGGCCTGGCCCGGCGCCTTCACGGCTACTGCGACTTGCGCACTCTCAGGTACCACTCCGACAGCAGGCGCACCTGCTTCTCGGTGTAGCCTCGATCCTTCATCCGTGCCACGAAATCCTCGTGCTTCTTGATATCCGCAGAGGACGCCTTGGCATTGAAGGAAATGACGGGCAGCAACTCCTCGGTGTTGGCAAACATCTTGTGCTCGATGACACCACGCAGCTTCTCGTAGGACTGCCACCCCGGGTTCATGCCGTTGTTCTGGGCACGCGCCCGCAGCACGAAGTTGACCACCTCGTGACGGAAGTCCTTGGGATTGGAGATGCCTGCCGGCTTCTCGATCTTTTCCAGCTCATCGTTAAGCGACTGGCGGTCGAACAGCTCGCCGGTCTCGGGATCCCTGTACTCCTGGTCCTGAATCCAGAAATCCGCATAGGTGACATAGCGATCAAAGATGTTCTGACCGTACTCGGAGTAGGACTCCAGGTAGGCGGTCTGAATTTCCTTGCCTATGAAGTCCACATAGCGTGGCGCCAGGTACTCCTTGATATAGCGCAGATAGCGCTCGAAGGTCTCCTTGGGCAGCTGCTCCTGCTCAAGGCGCTGCTCGAGCACGTACAGCAGGTGCACCGGGTTGGCCGCCACCTCGTGATTGTCGAAGTTGAAGACCTTGGACAGGATCTTGAAGGCAAAGCGTGTGGACAGACCATCCATGCCTTCATCGACGCCGGCGCTGTCGCGATATTCCTGAATCGACTTGGCCTTGGGATCGGTGTCCTTGAGGTTTTCACCGTCATAGACCCGCATCTTCGAGTAGACGCTGGAGTTTTCCGGCTCCTTGAGACGCGACAGCACCGAGAACTGGGCGAGCATGCGCAAGGTATCCGGTGCACAGGGCGCCTCATTGAGCGACGAATGCTCCAGCAGCTTCTTGTAGATGTTGATTTCCTCGGACACCCGCAGGCAATAGGGCACCTTGACGATATAGACGCGGTCGAGGAACGCCTCGTTGTTGCGGTTGTTGCGGAACGCCTGCCACTCGCTCTCGTTGGAGTGCGCCAGCACGATGCCATCGAAGGGAATCGCGCCCATGCCCTCGGTGGGGTTGTAGTTCCCTTCCTGGGTCGCCGTCAGCAGGGGGTGCAGCACCTTGATGGGCGCCTTGAACATCTCGACGAATTCCATCAAGCCCTGGTTGGCCCGGCACAATCCTCCGGAAAAGCTGTAGGCGTCGGGATCATCCTGGGAATACATCTCCAGCTGGCGGATATCGACCTTGCCCACCAGGGACGAGATATCCTGGTTGTTCTCGTCACCCGGCTCGGTCTTGGCGATGGCGATCTGGTTGAGGCGCGAGGGGTACAGCCTGACCACCCGGAACTGCGAGATATCACCGCCGGACTCCTTCAGCCGCTTGGCGGCCCAGGGCGACATCACGCTGCGCAGGTAGCGAGCAGGGATACCATACTCTTTCTCGAGCAGCTCACCGTCTTCCTCGGGCGAGAACAGCCCGAGCGGAGACTCGTGCACCGGCGACCCCTTGATGGCGTAGAACGGCACACGCTCCATCAGCAGCTTGAGGCGCTCGGCCAGGGATGACTTGCCGCCCCCCACGGGGCCAAGCAGGTAGAGAATCTGCTTTTTCTCCTCCAGCCCTTGGGCGGCGTGACGGAAGTAGGCCACGATCTGCTCGATGGCCTCCTCCATGCCGTGAAACTCACTGAACGCCGGATACCGACGTATCACCTTGTTGGAGAAGATTCGCGCCAGTCTCGGGTCCTTGGCGGTGTCAATCACCTCTGGCTCACCGATGGCCTCCAGCATTCTCTCAGCCGCACTGGCGTAGGCGGAAGGGTCTTGACGGCAGAGTTCCAGATATTCCTGCAGGGACATTTCTTCCTGCTGGACGCGAGCGAAGCGGTTCTGCACGTGGTCGAAGATGCTCATCGATGCCTCCTGTGATGCCCGGGACTCGCTCTTGGCTCTCAGGCCTTTCCCGTCAGCCAGCGCCAGTCACGAGTGGGTACTCTCAGCGTAGAACAGCATTAGCCAAAAACGATGTGCAGGTCTTCAACGCTGAGCGTCCTTACCTATAAGAACTCTTGCCAGCAGAAGCGTTTCGTTGTCCAGACGAAATTCGGCGTAAGAGGGACCATGAACATGATAAGCGAGGTATTCACTAGCCGTGAAAGCGACGCCCGCCGCTTGATCACGGGGCTCATCACCGTCTACCGCGCCATCTTGCCGCAGCCACCAAAATTGCACACAACGGCACACTTCTTAAGTAATTCTCATCACGCTTGCCTGGGGCGCGAGCCAGATCCTGATGGGCTGGCCCGACGCCACCAGAATGACGGCTCTAGAAGGACGCCGCCAACCTCACCCCCTGGTCAATGGCACGCTTGGCGTCGAGTTCGGCCGCCTCATCGGCACCGCCGATGATGGAGACAGCGACACCCGCCGCCTCGAGGGGCGCCACGAGTTCGCGCACCGATTCTTGACCGGCACACACCACGACCGTATCCACCTCCAACACACGCGGCTCGCCCTCGACGCTCAGGTGCAGCCCTTGATCATCAATATGCCGATACTCGCAGCCAGCCATCGCGGTCACACCTCGATGACGAAGGGATGCCCGGTGCACCCAACCTGAGGTGGTGCCCAACCCCTTGCCCGGCTTGGACGTCTTGCGCTGAAGCAAGTAGACCTGTCGTGGCGACTGCGGCCGGCGGGCCGGCTTCAGCCCCCCTGGCGTGCTGACCTCAAGATCCACCCCCCACTCGTCGCACCAATCCTGCAACGGGTCATCACCAGGAGCCGTATGGGTCAGCAACTCCGCCACATCGAAACCGATACCGCCAGCGCCGATGATGGCCACCCGGCGCCCGACACGCTGAGGAGCATCGATGGCCTCGGCGTAACTCATCACACTGGGGTGATCACTGCCGGGCAACGCCAACGGTCTGGGTCTGACGCCGCTGGCCAGCACAACACGATCGAAGGCCAGGAGATCGTTGACACCCGCCTCGCAGGAGAGCCTGACGTCGACTTCCAGCTTGTCCAGCATCACCTGGAAGTAACGCAGCGTTTCGTCAAACTCTTCCTTGCCGGGAATGCGGCGCGCAAAATTGAACTGCCCACCCAGGATCGGCTGACGTTCGAACAGGGTAACCCTGTGCCCACGCTGCGCGGCACTGACTGCCGTGGCGAGCCCTGCAGGACCACCACCCACCACCGCCACGGACACTGGCTGGTCAGCGGGCTCAAGCGTCAGCTCCGTTTCATGACAGGCGCGGGGATTGACCAGACAGGACGTCAGCTTGCCCTGGAACGTATGGTCGAGACAGGCCTGGTTACAGGCGATACAGGTATTGATCTCGGCAGCACGCCCCTCCCTCGCCTTGCTCACCCATGCCGAATCCGCCAGCAGCGGACGCGCCATGGACACCATGTCAGCATGTCCTTCGCGCAGCACCCGCTCGGCCACATCCGGCATGTTGATGCGATTGGTGGTGATCAACGGGATCGAGACGGCGTCTTTCATGCGTCGCGACACATCGGTGAAAGCGGCTCGCGGGACGCTGGTCACGATGGTCGGGACTCGCGCTTCATGCCAACCGATGCCGGTGTTGATCACGTTGGCACCGGCCGCCTCAACCGCCTGGCCCAGCGCAATGACCTCGTCATAGGTACTTCCGTCCTCCACAAGGTCGATCATCGACAGCCGGTAGATCAACAGGAAACGCTCTCCCACCGCCGCACGGACGCGGCGAAGAATCTCCAGCGGGAAGCGACAGCGATTGTCGAAGCTGCCCCCCCAGCGATCCTCGCGCACATTGGTTCGGCGGCAAATGAACTGATTGATCAGGTAGCCCTCGGAGCCCATGATCTCGACGCCGTCATAGCCTGCCTGCTGCGCCAGACGCGCGCAGCGCACGTAGTCCTCGATCTGCTGTTCGACCTCATCGTCACTGAGCGCTCGCGGCTGGAAGGGGTTGATGGGGGCCTGCAGCGCCGAAGGGGCTACCAACTCCGGTGAATACGCGTAGCGCCCCGCATGCAGAATCTGCATGCAGATGCGCCCCCCCTGTGCATGTACCGCCTCGACAACACCGCGGTGGTCATCGAGCTGCTCAGCCGAGGTCAACTGCGACGCCCCCTGAAAAACGGCGCCCTCCGCATTCGGTGCAATGCCACCGGTCACGATCAGCGCCACGCCTTCGCGAGCACGTTCGGCGTAAAAGGCGGCCAGACGGGAAAACCCCTGCGGCGCCTCTTCCAGATTGGTATGCATGGAGCCCATCAACACGCGATTGGGCAATTCCAGGTGCCCCAGTCTCAGTGGGGCCAACAGGTGGGGATAGGCGGTCACGGCGCGGTCCTTGGCAGCCTTGGCTGCAATCTTGTTGTCGTGAGGTCCGGAGCTGGCACTGCATCAGGGCAACCAGTCTACGGCTATTTTCAAACAACTGTATGATAGCGAGTCAATCCTCGCCACCCCAGAAAGGCAAAAAGCAGCGACACGATGCGAACCCCGCCAGCGCCATGGGCTAGCCCATAGCGTCAGTGTGGTGTAAACGCCTTGAGGGGACCCAAAACGAGAAAAGCCCCGCTGCAGAAGCAGCGGGGCTTTTCGGAATAACTGCCGGCAACGTGACCGGACTTTTTTCCAGCGTGTGCTGGGTCGAGCGAAATGGCGGACCGGACGGGACTCGAACCCGCGACCTCCGGCGTGACAGGCCGGCATTCTAACCAACTGAACTACCGGTCCGCGTGGTGGGTGATACCGGATTCGAACCAGTGACCCCCAGCATGTGAGGCTGGTGCTCTAACCAACTGAGCTAATCACCCACATCATTTCACACGGTGCGATGCCTCAAGTTTCCTGGAGCTCATCGACTTTGGCGTGTCATCGTGGCGGACCGGACGGGACTCGAACCCGCGACCTCCGGCGTGACAGGCCGGCATTCTAACCAACTGAACTACCGGTCCACATTGATGACGATTCGAGAAGTGACGTTGGCGGACCGGACGGGACTCGAACCCGCGACCTCCGGCGTGACAGGCCGGCATTCTAACCAACTGAACTACCGGTCCAACGTCTACAACTCTACGTGTCCAGCCATCACCAAGGTGGTGGTGGGTGGTACAGGGTTCGAACCTGTGACCCCCAGCTTGTAAGGCTGGTGCTCTCCCAACTGAGCTAACCACCCCTGGTCACGTGGCGCTGCATTCTACAGAACATCGGGGGGATGTCAACGCGGCCAAACCATCTTTCTCGTTTTTTTTGTCGCCTATTTTGCCCGTGCATTCATCGACTTGGGCGGAAACGCAGGCGGCACAAGGGCTCACGAGATTCAGCGGCCCTCCGCAACGAGCCAAAACAGCCGTAAAAAAAATGGCGAGACCCATCCCCCTGACCGTAGCGGCATCAATTCACCTGCATCAACGTTGCTGCGCATTTTGCCGCGCGCTGCATCAGTTCGTCTCGTGTCACGCCGCTGGCACGCCGGGTCAGCCAGTCGTGATCACCGTCCTCCAGCCATTCGACGGTGGCCACCTCGGGCAAATCATAGCCTTGCACTTGCTCGAGGGTGCCAAACGGATCTCGGGTGCCCTGCAGCACCAGCGTTGGACACTTGAGGCGAGGCCAGTGCGCCAGGCGAAGTCGTTCGGGCTTGCCCTGGGGGTGAAAGGGATAACCCGCTACCACCACTCCAGGTGCCGTCTCCTCGGCCGCCAGCAGGGTCGCCACACGCCCACCCATGGACTTGCCCCCCAGCCATAGGCGGCCAGGCACGCTATGCGACAAAACGTCACGCCAGGTGCGCAGCTCATCGACCAGAACATCGACCTTGGGCGGCGGGCGCCGGCGCCCAAGCGCCTTCATCTGGCGCATGTAGGCGAATTCCACTGACAAGGTCGCCACTCCGGCGTCGGCCAGCGCCTTGCGCCAGGCGACCAGAAAGGGTGAATCGTGCCCAGCGCCTGCACCATGCGTCAAAAGAAGTAGGTCGTCACTGGCAGGGCCCGCCAGGATGCAGGGTCCAATGCCCTCCCATTGCCCGTGCTGTTCTCCGTGAAACGGGCTTTGCCGGCGCAATTCCTGACCAAAAATGTCGGATAAAAGATTTTCAGACATGGACAAATTTCCAAAGTTCACTGCCACCAGTGGCTAAGTGCCAGCCCTAGCCGTGCTGGTCTAGAATTCTGAATGGTTGTTGATCTGCATCATTCTGAGACTGCCGCTGGGTAGGCACTATGGCCGGGGGATCGTCCCCTTTACGCGATCGATGGGAACCTGATCATGAGCACAGCATTTGAACATCCGACCTACAACTACAAGGTGGTCCGGCAGTTCTCGATCATGACGGTGGTATGGGGCATCGTGGGCATGGCCCTCGGTGTCATACTTGCTGCCCAACTGGTCTGGCCGGAACTCAACCTTGGCTTGCCCTGGACAAGCTTTGGTCGGCTTCGCCCCCTGCACACCAACGCAGTCATCTTTGCCTTCGGCGGATCCGCGCTGTTCGCGACCTCCTATTATGTGGTCCAACGCACGTGTCAGGTAAGGCTGATCAGCGACAAGCTGGCTGCCTTTACGTTCTGGGGCTACCAGGCCGTCATCCTCTGCGCCGTCGCCACCCTGCCCCTGGGCCTCACCGAGGTCAAGGAATACGCCGAGCTGGAATGGCCCATCGACATTCTGCTCGCCGTCGTCTGGGTATCCTATGCCATCGTGTTCCTCGGCACGGTCAAGATTCGCAAGACCTCGCACATCTACGTGGCCAACTGGTTCTTCGCCGCCTTCATCCTGACGGTGGCGGTGCTGCACATCGTCAACAGCGCGGCCATTCCCGTCACCGCCACCTACTCCATCTCCCTCTACTCCGGGGCCATCGATGCCATGGTGCAGTGGTGGTATGGACACAACGCGGTGGGCTTCTTCCTGACCGCCGGCTTCCTGGGAATGATGTATTACTTCGTGCCCAAGCAAGCCGAGCGCCCGGTCTATTCCTACCGTCTGTCCATCGTCCATTTCTGGGCATTGATCATGGTGTACATGTGGGCCGGCCCGCACCACCTGCACTACACCGCGCTGCCTAACTGGGCCCAATCCCTGGGCATGGTCATGTCCATCATCCTGCTGGCCCCCTCCTGGGGCGGCATGATCAACGGCATGATGACCCTGTCGGGCGCCTGGCATAAGTTGCGTACCGATCCGACGCTGCGCTTTCTGGTGGTCGCCCTGTCCTTCTACGGCATGTCGACCTTCGAAGGGCCGATGATGGCGGTGAAGACCGTCAATGCCCTGTCTCACTACACCGACTGGACCATTGGCCACGTCCACGCGGGAGCGCTGGGCTGGGTGGCAATGATCACCATCGGCTCGATGTATCACCTGATCCCCCGCCTGTTCGGTCAGAACGAGATGTACTCGGTCAAGCTGGTGGCAGTGCACTTCTGGCTGGCCACCATCGGCACCGTGCTGTACATCGCCGCCATGTGGGTCAACGGCATCCTGCAGGGCCTGATGTGGCGCGCCATCAATGCCGACGGCACGCTGATGTACACCTTCGTCGAGACCGTGGAGGCCAGCGGCCCCGGCTACATCGTGCGCCTGATCGGCGGTCTGTTCTGGGTGACCGGCATGCTGATCATGGCCGTCAATGTCGCGATGACCGTCAAGGGTTCCGCCAAGAGCGGTGCTCCCCTGCCACAGACCGCCTGAGTCAATGAAGGACCGAGACTGACATGAGACACGAGATCATAGAAAAGAACGTCGGCCTGATGGCGGTGCTGGTGCTGGTGGTGATCAGCTTTGGCGGCCTGGCCGAGATCGTGCCGCTGTTCTTCCAGAAGCAGACGACCGAGCCGGTGGATGGCCTCAAGCCACTGACCGCGCTGCAACTCGAGGGCCGTGACATCTATCGCCGGGAAGGCTGCGTCGGCTGCCACTCGCAGATGATTCGTCCCTTCCGGGCGGAAACCGAACGCTACGGCCACTACAGCGTGGCAGGCGAATCCGTCTACGAGCACAACTTCATGTGGGGCTCCAAGCGAACCGGTCCGGACCTTGCCCGCGTCGGCGGTCGCTACAGCGACGACTGGCACCGCGCGCACCTGTACAACCCGCGTGACGTGGTGCCTGAGTCGATCATGCCGGCGTATCCCTGGCTGTTCGAGAACACCCTGGATGGCGAACACACCCCAGCCAAGATGCGCACCCTCCAGACCCTGGGCGTGCCCTATACAGACGAACAGATCGCCAGCGCGACCAGCGATGTTCGCGGCGAACGGGAGATCACCGCGCTGGTGGCCTACCTGCAGCAGCTTGGCACCGTACTGCCCAACTCGGCAAAGAGCCCGTAACCATGGATATCGGAACCTTTCGCGGCATTCTCACCGGCATTCTGCTGGTCGCCTTTCTGGGCCTTGTGGCCTGGGCGTATTCCAGCCGTCGCAAGCGCGAGTTCGAACAGGCAGCCAACCTGCCGTTCGCGGATGACGACGAGCAACCGAACCGTGACCGCATGGCCGAGCAACAGGCCGATTCCCGAAAGGACAGGGGAGAAAAGAACACATGAATACACTCTGGGGTGATGCCCTCTCAGGCTTCTGGAGCGCCTGGATCATCGTCATCACGCTCGGCACGATTGGCTTCGCCTTCTGGCTGCTATGGGCCAATCGCAAGACCGACAAGCGCCCTGATGCAGACGGTACTGTCGAGACCACCGGCCATACCGCCGACGGCATTGCGGAATACGATAACCCGCTGCCACGTTGGTGGTTCCAGCTCTACGTTGCCACCGTGATCTTTTCACTTGGCTACCTGGTGCTGTATCCGGGCCTGGGCAATTTCGCCGGCGTGCTGGGCTGGAGTCAGGAAGGCCAGTGGGAGGAAGAAGTGGCCCAGGCCGAACAGCGCTTCACACCGATCTTCGAGAAGTATCAGGAAATCCCGGTGCCGGAGTTGATCAAGGATGCCGAGGCCATGCAGATTGCCGAGCGTATCTTCCTCAACAACTGCGCGATCTGCCACGGCTCCAATGCCAAGGGCGGCTACGGATTCCCCAACCTGACTGACACGGACTGGCTGTACGGGGGCGAGCCCGAGCACATTGTCGCCACCATCGAGAACGGTCGGAACGGACTGATGCCCTCGTGGCAGCAACTCGGCGCCGACAACATCGAGAACCTGACTCAGCATGTGCTGTCGCTGTCCGGTCAGGCCGAAGATGCCGAGCGCGCAGACAAGGGGGGCGCGGTGTTCGGATCGGTGTGTGCGGCGTGTCACTCGCCTGACGGTACCGGCAACCAGGCGCTGGGAGCTCCCAACCTGACCGACGAGACCTGGTTGTACCAGGCACCGGGACAGAGCCTGGCCGACTCGATTCGCCAGACGCTGCGTAACGGCCGCAATGGCCATATGCCTGCCCAGGCCGCTTACATCGGCGAGGAGCGCGTGCATCTGGTGGCGGCCTACGTCTACAGCCTGAGCCAGCCTGCGCAGTAATCCACAAGAGGGGGCCACCCCCGTATCCAGTGCGGCCAAGCGCCGCACTGGCCTCTCACCTACCTGACGATCGCTAGACTGACCGTCGTCACAACGACGAATGATCGGTCAGCGATGCGAGCCTGCCATGAGCGACAAGATACCCACCCACGATGTGACCGACAGCGCGGTATCCCACCACACACCCGAAGACCCCTCGTCACACAGCATGTACGAGAGCCGCCGTCATATTTACGTACGCGAGATGAAGGGCGTCTTTCAACGGGCCCGGCGTGCTGCCAACTGGGCGCTGATGCTGGGATTTCTGCTGTTGCCTTGGGTGCCATGGGGAGACCGTCCTGCGGTCTGGTTTGACCTGCCGGGTCGCGAATTCCACATCTTTGCGGCGACCTTCTACCCCCAGGAGTTCGTGCTGCTGTCCTGGCTCTTGATCATCTGCGCCTTTGGCCTGTTCTTCATCACGGTGTTTGCCGGCCGGGTATGGTGTGGCTACACCTGCCCCCAGAGCGTCTGGACGTTTCTGTTCATCTGGGTCGAGCATCGTATCGAGGGGCCACGCAACCGCCGCATCAAGCTGGACAAGCGCGCCCTTGATGCCGATAAGCTCCTGCGCAAGAGCGCCAAACACGCGATCTGGCTGATCATCGCCGCCGCCACCGGCATCACCTTTGTCGGCTACTTTACGCCCATCAAGGGCCTGGTCGTCGACCTGGCCACCCTGTCAGCCAACGGCTGGTCCTACTTCTGGGTCGGCTTCTTCGTTGTCTTCACCTACCTCAACGCTGGCTGGCTACGGGAGCAAGTGTGTCTGTACATGTGTCCTTATGCCCGCTTCCAGTCGGTGATGTTCGATCGCGATACGCTGATCGTCTCCTACGATTATCATCGAGGCGAGCCCCGTGGCCCCCGCAAGCGCAGTGCCGACCCCACCGAGCAGGGACTCGGCCACTGCATTGACTGCGAACTCTGCGTCCAGGTCTGCCCTACCGGCATCGACATTCGCGATGGCTTGCAGTATCAGTGCATCACCTGCGCCGCCTGCATTGATGCCTGCGACAGCGTCATGGACAAGATGGGGTACCCTCGGGGTCTGGTTCGCTACACCACCGAGCATGCCCTTGACGGCAACAAGACCCATTTGCTCAGGCCACGCCTGATCGGCTACCTGGTGGCGTTGCTGGTGATGATCGGGCTGTTTATCTGGACCCTGGCCGACCGCACCCCGCTGGACGTCGACGTCGAGCGCGATCGGGCGCGGCTGTTTCAGACGCTGAGCGATGGGCGTATCGCCAACTCGTACGCCATCACCGTGCGCAATCTCGACAATCAGGCACACCGCTATCTGATCGAAGTCACCGGCATCGAGGGCCTGCAGAGCGATACCGAGTCACTCGAGGTACCCGCCAACGCGTCCCGGCAGCTGGTGATGACGCTAAGCGTAAATCCTGCTTTGATGGAACAGCGTAGCGCCGACATCAGCGTCCGCCTGCACGCTGAAGACGATCCCTCGGTCGCGGTGGAACGCGAAAGTCGATTCATAGGAGTCACCCCCTGATGTCTTCGTCCGATCCCCAGGTGCCACCCTGGTACAAGCAGTTCTGGCCCTGGTTTCTGATTGCTTTGCTGCTGTCCTCGGTCACTTTCAGCATGGTCTACCTGGCGCTGTCGATCCGCTATTTCGATGGCTCGGTACCGGACGACTATTACAAGGAGGGGCTGGCGATCAATGTTCAGCTGGAAAAGCAGCAGCGCGCCGAAGCCCTTGGGCTGGCAGCCGATCTACGGATCGATGCCACCACCGGGGACGTGGTCGTCCAGCTGCTCGGCGACGAGCGCCCCGAGCGCCTCCAGCTGGAGCTGAAGTTTCCCACCGATGGCGATCGCGACCGCCTGCTGACCCTGAGCCACACCCGTAGTGGGCAATATGTTGGCACCCTGGAGCGCAACCTTCGCTACCGCTGGTATCTGCAGCTCCAGCCATGGATCGAGGACGGCAGCGGCGATGATGCTGCATGGCGCTTGACCGGCGAGGCGGAATTCCCGCAAGACGGCACCATTCACCTGACGCCAGGTCTGTGATGCCGGCTACCGATACTCCGCGGTCCTGCTACCACTGCGGCGCCACGGTGGAAGCAGGAGCCCACTGGTCGATCACCATCGATCAGCAAGCGCACCCTCTGTGCTGTCCCGGATGCGAAGCCGTGGCTCACGCCATTGTCGACGGTGGCCTCGATAGCTATTACCGCTTTCGCACCGCCATGCCTGAGCGCCCCTCGGCCACGCCCGCGGACGCCGAACGCTACCAGGTCTTCGATGACCCCGGCCTGCAAGCCCGATTCGTGCGCCAGCGCGACGGGCATCAGGTCGCCACCCTGGCGGTGGACGGTATCACCTGCGCCGCCTGCGCCTGGCTCATCGAGCATCGCCTGAACGCTCTCGATGGTCTGGCCAGCAGCGCCGTCAATCTGTCGCAACATCGCCTGCAGGTGAGCTGGGACCCGAGTCAGCTGACGCTGTCACGCATTCTTGCCGAGATGGCGGCCATCGGTTACCCCTCGCAACCCTACGAACCCGACCAGGCTCAACTGCGCCTCAAGCACCAGTCGCGCCAGATGGTTCGCCGCTTGATAGTGGCAGCGGTAGGCATGATGCAGGTGCTGATGTTCTCGATCCCCCATTACGTCGACAGCGGGGACCTCAGCGCTGATTTCGACCAGCTGTTTGCCTGGCTATCACTGGCGCTGACGACGCCTGTCGTGCTGTATGCCGCTCAACCGTTCTTCCTGGGCGCCTTGCGGGACGTACGCTCGCGCATACTCGGCATGGATGTTCCCGTCTCCCTGGCCATCGGTGGCGCCTACCTGGCGAGCTGCTGGTCGGTGGTCAGCCAATCGGGAGATCGCTACTTCGATTCGGTCAGCATGTTCACCTTCTTCCTGCTGTTCGGTCGCTATCTGGAATCCCGCGCCCGCGCCCACTACGGGCGCCAGGGCAACGTTCTGGCCAGCGCCTTGCCCAGCGCTGCAGTGCGCGTCGAGGCCAATGGCGACGAACGGGTCATTCCCGCCAGCAAGCTCGAACCGGGTGATCGCGTGCGCGTCAGTCCTGGCTCACTGATTCCGGCTGACGGCGTCCTGACATCAGGCGTGGCACAGATCGACGAATCGCTGCTGACCGGTGAGTCGCTGCCCTCACTACGACGACAGGGCGATATCGTTCACGCTGGCACGCTGTGCATCGACAGCCCGGTGGAGCTCGACGTCCTGCGTGTCGGTGACGCGACCCGCGCAGCGGGCATCCTTGACCTTACCGACCGAGCCTTTGCCCATCGCCCGCGTATCGCCAAGGTGGCAGAGCAGGTGTCTCACCGCTTTGTCCTGAATCTGCTGATCATCACCACGCTGGTCGCCATGGCCTGGTGGTGGATCGACCCCAGTCGTAGCCTGTGGGTCACCCTGTCGGTGCTTGTCGTCACCTGTCCCTGCGCCTTGGCACTGGCCACGCCTACCGCCTTGACCGTCGCCCACGGGCGTCTGCGTCGCGCCGGCGTGCTGGTCGCTCGCGCCGATGCGCTGGAAACCCTGGCCCGCCTCGACCGCATCATCTTTGACAAGACCGGCACCCTGACTCGAGGCCAGCTGCGCCTGGCCGAGCACCGACGCCTCACGGCAGACTGCCTTGCAGGCATCGACCCTCGTCAGCTGGCCGCAGCGCTGGAAGTCGGCTCGGAGCACCCGGTCGCTCATGCCTTCCGGCCCTGGCGCGACGCCCGAGTCACGGCCAGCGACATTCGCAACGTCCCCGGTCAGGGTGTCGAAGGTTACCTGGCTGGGCAGTGTTGGCGCCTTGGACGCCCGGACTTTGCCCTGACCAGCCAGCCCCCCCTCGACGTACCAGGCGACGGCCTGTGGCTGCTGCTGGCATGCGAGGGGCAGGCTGTCGCCTGGTTCCAGCTACACGACCAGCCCCGCACAGACGCCGCCATGACCCTTGCGGCTATCCGCGAAGCGGGTATCGAGATCGAGATCCTGTCCGGCGATCGCCCCGGCAACGTTCAGCCACTGGCCGATCAGCTGGGGGTAGCGCAGTGGCACGGCAACGCCAGTCCCGAGGACAAGCTCACATTGGTCCGCAAGCGTCAGCAAGCGGGAGAGGTCGTTGCCATGGTGGGAGATGGCATCAACGATGTGCCCGTTCTGGCCGGGGCGGACCTCGCCATTGCCGTTGCTGGCGCCAGTGACCTGACCCGCACTCGCGCCGACCTGATCTTGCTCGGCGAGCCGCTGGAGCGTATCGTCCAGGCTATCCATAGCGCACGCCAGACGCGCCGCATCATTCGCCAGAACCTCGCCTGGTCAGTGCTCTACAACGTCGTCGCGCTGCCCGCCGCCGCGCTGGGCTTCGTGCCTCCGTGGCTCGCCGCCATCGGCATGTCGATCAGCTCGCTGCTGGTCATAGGCAATGCCCTTCGCCTGCGACGCGCGGCGCCGCCATCATCCTCACGTCTTGCCGTAGCGGCACATGCTCAATGAACATTCTCTATCTGTTGATACCGCTGTCGCTGATCCTGTTGAGTCTGGCGGTATGGGCGTTTTTCTGGGCGGTTCGCAACGATCAATTCGACGATCTGGAGGGGCCTGCCTATCGCATCCTGTTCGAGGACGAAGACCCGCCGACACCGAACCCATCCAGAAAGCCGGCAAGAGAGACGCCGGTCGATGACGCAGCAGCCGACGAGCATGATTCCACGCCACCCCCTGGATCCTGAGCAGAACGCATGAACCCAGTAGGTCTAGACCTGCCGCCCGCGATGGCGGCGTTTGTCTTCGGGCTGCTTGGCGGAGCACATTGCATCGGCATGTGCGGCGGTATAATGAGTGCCCTGACCTTTGCCATTCCCCCGAGCATGCGCCACCCTATTCGTGTAGGAATTTTACTACTCGGCTACAACTCGGGGCGTCTGTTCAGCTACTGCCTGGCAGGCGCTATGGTCGCAAGCCTAGGCTCTGTGGTGGCGCTGGCACCGGGCATGCGGGACCTGCTGCAGGTGGTTGCCAGCCTGATGCTGATCACGATGGCGCTTTACATTGCCAACCTGTGGAAAGGGCTACGCTGGCTGGAGGCATTGGGCCAGCGCCTGTGGAGGTACCTGGAGCCAGCAGGACGTCGCCTGTTGCCAGTGGTCAAGCTACCTCAGGCGATTGCACTCGGGGCCATCTGGGGCTGGCTGCCCTGTGGCCTGGTGTATTCCATGCTGGCATGGAGCATGGCCATCGCAGACCCTGCCCGTGGAGCACTACTCATGCTCTGCTTTGGCCTGGGAACGCTACCGGCACTAGTGACAACAGGGATTGCTGCACGCCAACTGCAGAGTTTGCTGGCACACCCTGCCACTCGATTTATGGCAGCGGGCATGATTGTCGGTTTAGCTGTATGGAATATCCTACAAATTGTAGGAAATTGACGACCATCATATCGCCGCCAGATTATTGAGGCAAAAGAGGTATATGCACCTTTGGCCCAATATCTGCGTGTAGAATAGCGACAATAGCATGCAGCTAGGGCAAGCCAGTTTCCTACATGCCCTGCTCATCATGAACCCCAGACCCACAGGAGCTGCGAATGAGTCCATCGGCCCAAGATCGACGGCGCCCCATGCTACATGAGACTCGTTGCGAGTCCTGCAGCTTGAGTTCCCTGTGCCTTCCGTTGTCGCTGGAGACCGCTGACCTCGAGCGCTTCGATTCCATTATCCGTCGTCACCCTCCGATCAAGAAGGGCACTCGGCTGGTCGAGCAGGGAGATCGCTTCACGAGCGTCTTCGCGGTTCGCTCCGGTAGTCTCAAGCAGATCACCACCGAGGGTAGTGGCGAAGCGCAGCTGACCAACTTCTTCTTGCCCAGTGAACTGGTCGGCCTGGATGGCATCGACGACGGCAGATACCCCGGCAGCGTGGTGGCACTCGAGACCACGACCGTATGTGAGATTCCCTTCGATCGCCTTGACGCCCTGACCCAGACGCTGCCGGAACTACGCGCGCAACTGTTCCGCACCCTCAGCAAGGAGCTGCGCGAAGATCGCCGCATGATGCAGCTGCTGTCGCGCAAGACCGCTGACCAACGACTGGCCTGCTTCTTCCTCGGTCTGTCCGACCGTTTCCGACGTCGCGGCTACTCGCCGTTCAGCTTCCGCCTGTCCATGTCCCGGGCAGATATCGGCAACCACCTGGGACTTGCCGTCGAAACGGTCAGCCGCATTCTGGGGCGCTTTCAACAGCAGGACCTGGTGGCGGTCTCTGGACGGGAGGTCAATATCCTGGACCTCGCCTCACTGTCGAACCTGGCTGACACCGACGCCAGCTGATCCCGCGGCGCTGACAGGGCCTGCGGCCGACAGCGACCGATAGACGTCGTGCCACGCCCCAAGCCCAGCCCCCCTAGGTAGGGCGACGATATACCGGCTCCATCAACAAAAGAGGCCGCATCCCAGGATGCGGCCTCTTGCTATCTTATCGGGACGAGCGTTCAGACATTGAAGAGGGCCACTGCGTGATGTGGCCCTAGCTCGCTTCACGCTTCAGCAGTGCCTTTTCAGCAAGGCATGTTCAGCAGAGGCTCTTCAGCAGGGCGTGTTCAGGCGAGCTTAGTCGGCATCAACGATATCAATACGCCGAGCCTGGCGATGCGCCTGCTCGGCCTCCAGCCCTTCAAAGTCGAACAGCTCGCGGTCCGCCAGCTGCGAGGGTGCCACGTTGGTCACGGCCTTGAACATGCTCTCCAGGCGCCCAGGGTGCTTGGCCTCCCACTCTGCCAGCATTTCCTTCACCACCTGGCGCTGCAGGTTGGGCTGCGAACCGCAGAGATTGCAGGGAATGATCGGAAAGGCCATGGCATCGCTGTAGGCCTGGATGTCCGCCTCGCGGCAGTACGCCAGCGGCCGGATGACAATGTTCTTGCCATCATCGGACAGCAGCTTGGGCGGCATGGCCTTGAGACTTCCTCCGAAGAACATGTTGAGGAACAGCGTCTCGAGAATATCCTCGCGGTGGTGTCCCAGGGCAATCTTGGTCGCACCGATCTCTTCCGCAAAACCGTACAGCGACCCTCGGCGCAGTCGCGAGCACAGCGCGCAGGTGGTCTTGCCCTCGGGGGTCTTTTCCTTCACCACCGAGTAGGTGTCACGCTCGAGGATGTGGTAGTCCACGCCAATGCTGTCCAGGTAGTCCGGTAGCACGTGCTCGGGAAAGCCGGGCTGCTTCTGGTCGAGGTTGACCGCCACCAGGGAGAAGTTCACCGGCGCATTGCGCTGCAGGCTGCGAAGAATCTCGAGCATGGTGTAGCTGTCCTTGCCGCCGGACAGGCATACCATGACCTTGTCGCCTTCCTGAATCATGCCGTAATCGATGATGGCGTTGCCGGTCTGACGCCGCAGACGCTTCTGCAGCTTGTTGAACTCGCGCTTGGCCTTGGCCTGGGCGCGCTCGTCGTCAGCTGCCGGGGACGCGGCATCACGACGGTCGAGGACACGGGGATCAAACAGGGAGGCGGAAGCGGGCTGAGCAGACATGGGCTGGGCACATCACGGCTGAAAATGAAGACCCGCTAGTCTATCACTCACGTCCGCTACAGGCGAAGAAGTCAGCAACCACTCACCCCTGCGATTACGCTGGTTCACAACCGCGTATCCTGGGCCAAGGTGCTTTTGACTAGCCGCCCTGTGACTAGCCGCCCTGTGAAGAGAGGACCTGTGACAAGACGACCTGTGGCTAGACGACTTGTAGTGCCAGCAGATAGCGCGCCACCACACCAAGCAACAGCAGCAAGATGCCGAAGCGTTGCCAGGCGTGCTCACTCACCGTCAGCGTCAGACGCTTCTCCCAGAACTTGACCATCCCCCACAGGTCACGGGTGCGGCGATAGTACTGGCAGTAAGCCACCATCACAGCCAACAGGCCAAGCGATAGCAAGGTCGGCTCAAGCAACATCATCAGACCATGAAGGCTCATGCAAAGATCTCCCCATTACGGTGACTACGGCACCTGACACGCCGCTCGTCCCAGGTCACGCGTCGTGACAGCGGCGTGGATGGCATCATCGGGACGACTCGGCCAGCGCGTCGGCGTCCAGCCGCAAATGCATCAGTGCCGTAGTGACGGCATCACCCAATGCGGTATGCCGTCCCATGATCGGCACTCCCAGGCGCTCTGCCAATTGTTCGAAAGTCGGCTGCAGCTCAAGTTCGGGATGGCTGCGCCGCATCCGCTTGCGGTACTGCTGCGCCACATCGATGGTGGCGTTAGGCAACGAGAAGCCAAACTCCGCCTTGAGATAGCGATCGAGCATGGCCAGGTCAAAGTCGATGCACCACCCCACCAGCGGACGGTTGCCGATGAATTCCAGCAGCGTCTCGAGGGCATCACGCACCGGCATTCCCCCCTCAAGATCGACCCCACGCAGGCGGTGAATCTTGATGGAATCACCATCCAGGCTGGCCGGGGGCTCCAGGCGCAGATCAAGCGACTCGCTGGTCAACACGCGCCCATCGTGGATCCGCACTGCCGCAATCGACACCAGTTCGGCGCGACGCGTATCCAGGCCGGTGGTCTCACAGTCGATGGACACCAACTCATCACCGGTGTAGGGATTGAACAGCCAGGCAAAATCGCCATCGGCTTGACGACGGCGGTCGGCCGCACGTCTGATCGCTCGCAGCATGGGGTACTCTCCTAAACGAAACCACTGACGCCAGGTCAGTTTTCCCTGAGGCGATGCCTCGACGCTCATGCATACTCCAGGTGATAACGATGGGACAGACTGCCCTTGAACTCCTTCACCAGATGAAGTGCCTCCCGCAACAGGTCACGCTCCAGGGAGTTGAGGGACTGCACCACCACGTTGTCGCTGGCCAGGAGATCATCGCGCTGGCACCTGAGCTGGGCCTTGAGCCTCAGCTCACTGAACAGTGACAGCGCCTCACCGAGGTCTTCCGCCACCTCTGCATCGAGGCGACCGAGCCTAGCCAGAGCGGACAGGCGATCGTGGGTCGAGGTCTCGCGCAGACCAGCATCCAGCGCCATGGTGCGAACCCCATGAACGATCGGGAAGATGCCCCCTTTCTTGATGTCGATGCCGTGTGCGGGCTTCTTGAGCGAGCCGAACAGCGTCAATGGCGTAGAGAACCGCAGTACCGCGCGGGCCAGATGGGTCAGCAATAGCGCGTTGCCCCTGGTCTCCTCGATCAACACATCACGCAGGCGGTCCACCAACGCCATGTCACCTGCCACGCCAGCGACATCCACCAGAATCGCCAGGCTCATCAAGCTATTGCCATCCAGTTCCGCGACCCATCGCCGAATACGCCCGCGCCACTGCTCCAGCGTTCCTGTCCATTGGGGATTGGACACCATGATATTGCCTGGGCAGCGCGGATAGCCCAGGTCCATCAGCACCTCGGTAAAACGACGACTGTCCGCGGCCAGGTCCGGCCACTCGAGGTCGTCCGGGAGAATCAGCGCGTTGTCCTGATCCGTCTTGAGGATCTGTTCGCCCCTTCCCTCACTTCCCAGCACGACAAGACAGACCCGGTCGCGCTGAGGGGCGGGCATCGAAAACTGCCATGCCTTACCAATAATGCGGCCGTTAAGCGCTGACAGCATGCCCATGGCAAAGCGCATGCGAATCCCCTGCGCCATCAGCGCATCGATCAGCTCAGGCGTGCGCTGGCTGGCCTCGTTCAGTTCCGCCAGGCTGTCGGCCTGCTCCACCTGAAGACTGACCACATAGCTGCGACTGGAGAAATAGCTCAGCACATCGGTCAACTCGACCACGCCTTCCAGCGCGCCTTCGTGATAGACCACCACCCTGGCCACCTTGTGGCGGGTCATCTCGATCAGCGCTTCGAACAGGTACTGGTCCCTGTTGACGCTCACCAGTGCCAGGCCAGCGATACCTTCCAGGGCATCGCCCCCTCCCCGCTCCTGCATCACCAGCGCATCGAGCAGGTCGGTCTTGGTCAGCATTCCGGGGCCTTCCGGGGTATCCACCAACAGGCTGTCGGCGCCCTTCTCCTTCAGCGTGAGCACCGCCTGACGAATACTGATGGACGGATCCACCAGCAGGGGTGACCGCATGCATTCATGCACCTTGGCCAGCATGAAACCGGCCAGCGTCACGCCGCCATCGGAACGCCGCTCCGCCAGCAGCCGCGTCTTGCTGACCAGACGCTGGTGAAAGTAATCGGAGAAGTCCTCGGACTGTTCGCAGAGCGAGAGGAACAACGCCCTGGGCATCAGGTAGCACAGGGTTTCCTGTTCGGCGACAAAACGATAGCGGCTCTGGCCGTTGATGACGCTGATCGCGCCAAACAGATCGCCACTGGTGTAGTGGCCGATGCGTCCGCCGGTGGAGGACTCGTTCATGTCCAGTTCGGCGACTTCGCCCTTGTGAATCACAAAGACGAACTCGCCGGCCTGTCCAGCCTCGAGAATCACTTCATCCCGCGCGTAGTACGCCAGATCAAGCCCTGCGCGAATACGCTCGCGTCCGGCATCATCCAGCAGCGCAAAGGGAGGTTCTGTGACGTTGATGTCGATCATCGTTCGCTCCGTGCTCAACCCCGGCTGTCCCGGGGCTGAGCAGGTTGGCGAAGAGGAGCCCACGGCGCTGGGCCCCTCGTCCCGTTCTAGTGTGCGTGGGCCACACCAGCGCCTCTTGGCACCCGCACGTTCTCGACCAGTTCCTGGATGTGTTCCGGCGGAGCGGCAGTTGCCCGCGATACCACGAACGCCACCACAAAGTGCAGGATCATGCCGAGCGTACCGATACCTTCCGGCGAAATACCAAACCACCAGATCGACGGATCCGTGTTGATGAACTTGGTATAGACGATATAGGTAAAGGTGAAGCTGAGACCCAGCACCATGCCGACGATGGCCCCCTCGCGGTTCATGCGCTTGTCGAAGATGCCAAGCAGAATGGCCGGGAAGAAGGACGACGCCGCCAAGCCGAAGGCAAAGGCCACCACCTGGGCCACAAAGCCCGGAGGATTGATGCCAAAGTAACCGGCCACCACGACTGCCACCGCCGCAGCGCCACGAGCAGCCAGCAGCTCTCCCTTCTCGCTGAGGTTCGGGTTGATCTGCTTCTTGATCAGGTCATGGGACACAGCCGCCGAGATGACCAGCAACAGCCCGGCCGCGGTCGACAGTGCTGCCGCTACACCACCGGCCGCCATCAGCGCGATCACCCAGGCTGGCAAGCCACCGATCTCGGGGTTGGCCAGCACGATGATATCGCGATCGATATACACCTCGTTGGCGCTGTCGGTGGGTGCATTGGTGACCACCCGCTGACCGTAGCTACCCGTGGAGGCTTCTTCCAGGGGACCGCTCTCGAAGGTGGGCTTGCCCTCGAACGGCGCGCCTGGCCCCATCTGCACCCTGCCATCGTCGTTCTTGTCGAGCCAGCCGATCAGGCCAACCGTCTCCCAGCTCTTGAACCAGCCAGGAACCTCCTCGTAGCTTGTCTCGTTCACGGTCTCGATGATGTTGGTGCGAGCGAATACCCCCACCGCCGGTGCAGTGGTATACAGCAAGGCGATGAACACCAGGGCCCAACCGGCGCTGACCCGCGCATCACGAACCCGCGGCACGGTGAAGAACCGCACGATGACGTGAGGCAGACCCGCCGTACCACACATCAGCGCAGCGGTGATGAAGAACACGTTGATCATCGGCTGACTACCGTCGGTATAGGGCGTGATACCGAGATCTGTCAGCAGGCCATCGAGACGATCAAGGATGTATTGACCGCTATCGTTACCTGCTGCATCAACGAAGGTCGCACCGAGGCCGGTCTGGGGCAGCACGTGACCGGTCATCATGATCGACAGAAACACTGCCGGTACGATGAAGGCGGTGATCAGCACGCAATACTGAGCCACCTGGGTATAGGTAATGCCCTTCATTCCCCCTAGTACCGCATAGAAGAAGACGATGACCATGCCGATGACAACGCCGAGGTTCACATCCACTTCGAGGAAGCGCGCGAAAACGATGCCGACACCTCGCATCTGTCCGGCCACGTAGGTGAACGAGACGAAGATGACGCAGATGACCGCTACGGTCCTCGCGATATTCGAGTAGTAACGGTCGCCGATGAAATCTGGCACCGTGAACTTTCCGAACTTGCGCAGGTAGGGCGCCAGCAGCATTGCCAGCATGACGTAGCCACCGGTCCAGCCCATCAGATAGACGGAGGCGTCGTAGCCCAGGTAGGCGATCAACCCTGCCATCGAAATGAACGACGCCGCGGACATCCAGTCAGCTGCGGTCGCCATGCCATTGGCTGCGGGGTGAACACCTCCCCCCGCGACATAGAAGTCCTTGGTGGAGCCGGCCCGCGACCAGATCGCGATACCGATGTAGAGAGCGAATGACGCCCCTACAAAGAGATAGGTAAGCAGTTGTACATCCATGGAATCAATTCCCGTTCATTGACGTTATTTTGCGGGTTTCACTGTTCGTGGACGTCGTACTCTTCATCGAGTCGATTCATCTTCCAGGCGTAGAAAATAATCAGCACGATGAAGGTGTAGATGGATCCCTGCTGTGCAAACCAGAAGCCTAACTTGAAGCCAAAGAAGCGGATGTTATTGAGCACATCCACCAGGAGAATGCCGAAGCCATAGGAGACGACAAACCAGACGGCAAGACAGCCAAGAATGGTTCTAATATTTCGTTTCCAGTAGGCCTGTGCGCTCTTGTCTAGCATAAGGCTACCCTCAAGAAGTGGTTTGTTCGCCAAATGCCCTGTCAGGCAGAGCTAAAAGGCTCGAACAAAAGACTAGTCAAAAGGGCTTTTAGAGGAACGATAACTTTAGTCGAAAATCATAAATGCAGTGCACCATGTTATGAGAAACTTCTTTTAATTCAATAAAATAAAAACATTCAACAAATATTAGCCGTTGGTCTATCACTACAAAGGTGCATTCCACCTTAGTCGCGATTCTCTGCCTTATTTTCCGGTAATCGACGTTGGTCGATACCACAGAAATCCATCGAGTCTGTGATATTCGCCTCAAGAGACACCCTGCGCCCCCTGCCTGGCGGCCTTCCGATACCCTAGAATGGCAGCTGACATCGAGGAGGTGCCCATGTTTGCCGGTTGGCTGTTGATCGTCGTTTCACTTCTCTACATTGCCGTGCTGTTCGCCATTGCCTGGCGCGGCGACCGGCGTGCCCGGCATCAGGGCGCAAGCCAGCGGCGCCCGCTGGTCTACAGCCTGGCTCTGGCGATCTACTGCACGTCGTGGACGTTCCACGGCGCCGTCGGACAGGCCGCCACCTCAGGCTGGTCGTTTGCCAGCATCTTTGTCGGTCCGGTGCTGACCTTGCTGCTGTTCTGGCCTGTCCTGGCCAAGATGGTGCGCGTGGCCAAGCATCAGAACATCACCTCGATTGCCGACTTTATCGCCTCACGCTATGGCAAGACCCAGTCCCTGGCTGCTTTCGCGAGTCTGGTCGCATTGATCGGCACGCTGCCCTATATCGCTCTTCAGCTGAAAGCGGTGTCGACCTCCTTCGCGGTGCTGACCGACGCATCCGATATCACACGGGCCCCGCTATTCGGAGACACGGCGTTTTATGTGGCGGTGGTCATGGCGATCTTTGCCATCCTCTTCGGCACTCGCCATACCGATGCCACCGAGCATCATGAGGGCCTGATTCATGCGGTGGCCTTCGAGTCACTGGTCAAGCTGGTAGCCTTTCTGGTACTCGGCGCCTATGTGACCTGGGGGATGTTCGACGGCCTGCAGGACCTGCTGACCCGCGCCGATATACACTTGCAACTCCAGCGCCAGCTGGCCCAGCAGGACTTCGGCCAGAGTTTCTGGGCCCAGACCTTGCTGGCGATGCTGGCCATTCTATGCCTGCCTCGACAATTCCATGTCACCGTGGTGGAGAACACCCACCGCGACGACGCCGCCCGCGCTCGCTGGCTGTTCCCGCTGTACCTGGTACTGTTCGCGTTCTTTGTACTGCCGCTGGCGGCGGCTGGCCTGACCACCTTTGCCGGCACTGACGTCGCGCCCGATACCTACGTCCTGTCGCTGCCGATGGCAGCGGACCAGGGCTGGCTCACACTGCTGACCTTCATCGGTGGATTCTCGGCCGCCACCGGCATGGTGATCGTCGCGGCGGTCGCCGTCTCCATCATGATATCCAACGAAATCGTGATTCCCGCCCTGTTCCGCATGCGCTGGTTTGACACCAAGCCGCGGGACTACGGACGTCTGGTGCTCAGGGCTCGCCGGATCACCATCGCGGTGATCCTGGCGATGGCCTACGGCTTCTATCAGCTGATCGGTGAGTTCACCTCGCTGGCCTCGATCGGCATGCTCTCCTTTGCTGCTGCGGCGCAGTTCGCGCCGGCACTGATCGGGGGACTCTACTGGAAGCGTGGCAACCGTCTTGGCGTCATCGTCGGCATGAATGCCGGCTTCGCCATCTGGGCTTACACGCTGCTGCTGCCCGCCATGATCAACGCCGGCGTGCTCCCGGCTGACTGGCTCAGTGGCGGGCCGCTGGGGATTGCCTGGCTGTCGCCCACCTCGTTGTTCGGGCTGCATGTGGGCGATAACTTCACCCATGGCGTCATGCTGTCGCTGGGAATCAACCTGGTGGCCTACATCTTCGTCTCCCAGGTCACGCCCCAACGCGTGGTGGAGCGCATTCAGGCCTCGCTGTTCGTGGACAGCGTCGAAACCCGTCAGACCTCGGTCAATCGTCCCTGGACCGGTGCCACCACGGTGGGCGACCTCAAGGTGCTGTGCCAGCGATTCCTCAGCGCCGGCCAGGTTGACCGTGCCTTCAGCGACTACGCCCGTCGCAACGGCAAGGCACTGGAAGACAGCGCACGAGCGTCCATTGACGTGATCCAGTTCACCGAACGTTTTCTGGCATCCGTACTGGGTGCGTCCTCCGCCCGTATCGTGGTCAATTCCGCCCTGCAGGGACGCGGCATCGGTATTTCCGACGTGATATCCATCGTCGATGAAGCGTCCCAGGTGCTGGAATTCAACCGCGCCCTGCTTCAGGCCACCATCGAGAACATCAACCAGGGCATCAGCGTGGTCGATCAGAACCTGCGCCTGGTGGTCTGGAATCAGCGTTACCTGGAACTGTTTCGCTTCCCGGACCATCTGATTCGTGTCGGCGCGCCCATCGACCGCATCTTTCGCTACAACGCCCATAATGGCGAATACGGCCCAGGTGACCCCGAAGAGCATGTCGAGCTATTGCTCGACAACATTCGCGAGGGACAACCACATCGCTACGTGCGCTACCGCCAGGACGGCAGCGTGCTGGAGGTCCAGGGCAATCCCATGCCCGGCGGAGGCTTCGTCTACACCTATCAGGACATCACCCAGCAGAAACGCACGGAAGAGGCGCTGATCCGTTCCGAGAACAACATCCGTATCTACACGGACAACGTGCCGGCATTGATCGCCTACTTCGACCGTGAGTGCCGCTACCTGTTTACCAACCGGGCCTACGAGCAAGCCTTCAGCATCAACCGCAACGAGGTGATCGGCAAGAAGGTCACCGACGTGATCCCGACCGACATGGCAGAGGAGCGCACGCCCTGGTTCAAGCGCACGCTGGCCGGAGAACGGGTCAGTTTCGAGGTCTCGCTGGACATCAGCGGTGAAGGGCTTCGCTACATGCTGGTGACCTACACCCCCCACTTCGGCGACAGTGGCGCCATCCTTGGTTTCTTCGCCCTGTACCAGGACATCACTGAACGCCGCCGAGCCGAGATTGCCCTTAAGGAAACCAACGAGACGCTGGAAGAGCGCGTGCGCTCCCGTACTCTGGCGCTGTCCGAGGCCAACTCGGCACTGCGCCAGGAAAACCGGGTCAGGGCCGAGGCGGAGCAGGCGCTGCGCCAGGCCAAGCAGGTGGCCGAAGATGCCAATGCCTCCAAGACCCGCTTCCTGGCGGCGGCAAGCCACGACCTGCTGCAGCCGCTCAATGCGGCGCGGCTGTTCACGTCGGCCCTGTCTCAGGACATGGGGGGCGAGGACATGAAGCGCACCATCGGCCACATCGACAGCTCGCTGCAGTCTGCCGAGGAGCTCCTCGGCACCCTGCTGGACATCTCGAAGCTGGATGCCGGGGCGCTGACGCCGCGTCGCAGCCACTTCGCCCTGACCGATATCCTGCGGCCCCTGCAGGCCCAGTTTGCGGTAATGGCCGAGGACCGCGGTCTTGACCTGAAGGTGGTGGGCTCACGCCTGTGGGTCGACAGTGACAGCCAGATGCTCAGGCGCATCATCCAGAATTTTCTGTCGAACGCGATTCGCTACACCCAGGAGGGCCGAGTGCTGCTGGGTATCCGGCGACGGGGCGAACGTCTGTTGATCGAGGTGTGGGACAGCGGCCCTGGTATTCCTGAGGCCAAGCAAGCGGAGATCTTCCAGGAGTTCCGCCGGCTGGACCAGGCTTCCCGACACAAGGAAAGCGAAAAGGGACTGGGACTGGGGCTGTCGATTGCCGACCGCATGAGCCGGGTGCTCGATCATCCCATCCGCGTGCGCTCCTGGGTCGGTATCGGCACCGTGTTCTCGGTCAGCGTGCCGCGGGTCGAGGCCAAGGCCGAGGTCGCCGAGTCGGACAGCAAGCCCTCACGCAAGGTCGCCAGCAAGCTCGATGGCAAGCGCATTCTGTGTATCGACAACGAGTCGCTGATTCTCGAGGGCATGAAGGCGATGCTGTCGGGCTGGGGCTGCGAGGTCTTCACCGCCACCTCCATCGGCGGCGCCAAGTCGGTACTGCGACACCTGGATGGCGATCCTGACGCCATCCTGGCCGACTACCATCTGGACAATGAAGTCACTGGACTGATGGCACTGGATGCCCTGAGCGAGCGCCTCGAAGGAGAAGTACCCGGCATCGTGATTACTGCAGACCGTACCGAAGAGGTGGCAGAGGAGGTCCGTCGCGGTGGCTTCCAGCTGCTGCTCAAGCCGGTGCGGCCCGCGGCCCTGCGTGCGCTGTTGACGCGGACCCTGCAGGCCAGCCAGGCCCCTTCATGAGGTGCAGCAACGTGCAGGCAGCCTTGCCGCCGACATCCTTTGCGGCGTTTGCCTGGACGCACAGCCCCCGCCCATGCGGCGCGGGGGCTGGTTTCACCTACAGATATTACCTACAGCGCCCAGGCACAGATCGCAGGGGCGAGTAGCAGCAAAATGTCAGGTACCACAGAATGTTCTGAGCACGCGCTCGTCTCGCGTCGGGGGTGCCATCAGCCAGGCCTCGCTCGGCGCCTCATGGGGGCGCGTCACGGCGGCCAGCAATGACTCAAAGACGCTCAAGTCATCGTCGTCCACCGCGGCCCGGATGGCCTTCTCGACCAGGTGGTTGCGAGGGATCACCAGGGGATTGGCAGCGCTCAATCGCTGCCTCAGGGTTGGCGCGTCCACACCCTGTTGCTGCAGCCGCTGGCGCCAACGCGGCAGCCAGTCGTCAAGGCGATGACGTCGCTCGAATCCTTCGGCCAGGGTCTCGTCACCATCTTCCAGAGCGGCCGACAGACGGGCGAAGCCAAGGGTAAAGTCGGCATTGCCCTCCTCCATCGCCTTGAGCAGATCCTCGCCCAGGGCAAGATCATGGTCATCTGACTGGTCGTCTTGGCTATCGAGCCCCAGCTTGGCGCGTAGCACGGCGGTCCAGGCAGCATCATGCTGTTCGGCAAAGTTCTCGATCGACGCCGTGGCCAGCTCAACCGCGCGCTCCTGGTCGTCATCGATCAACGGCAGTAGCGTCTCGGCCAGGCGCGCCAGATTCCACTGGGCGATGGCGGGCTGATTGTCCCAGGCATAACGGCCTCGCTCGTCGATGGAACTGAACACCCGGTGGGGATGAAAGGCGTCCATGAAGGCGCAGGGCCCGTAGTCGATGGTCTCACCGGAGATCGCGCAGTTGTCGGTGTTCATCACGCCATGGATGAAGCCAAGCCCCTTCCATTGGGCGATCAGACTGGCTTGACGCTCCACTACCGCGTCCAGCAGCGCCAGCGCCCTTTCCCCTTTCTCGCACTCGGCTAGATGTGGATAGTGACGCTCAATGCAGAAGTCCACCAACAGAGACAGGGCCTCGGTATCCCGCCGCGCGGCAAAATACTGGAAAGTGCCCACGCGGATGTGGCTGGTTGCCACCCGCGTCAGTACCGCTCCCGGCTCCACCATCTGGCGCACCACGGAATCGCCGCTGACCACCGCTGCCAGTGCCCGTGTGGTAGGAACCCCCAGGGCGGCCATGGCCTCGGATACCAGGTATTCCCGTAGAACCGGCCCCAACGGGGCGCGGCCATCGCCTCCACGGGAGAACGGCGTGCGCCCGGCTCCCTTGAGTTGCACCTCCCGCAGCGTGCCATCCCGGTGCGTGAGCTCACCCAGCAGCAGGGCACGGCCGTCTCCGAGTTGAGGCACGAAGTTACCGAACTGATGGCCAGCATAGGCAGTCGCCACAGGGCGGGCCCCCTCCGGCACCAGGTTGCCTCCCAGCACCTCGGCAAGATGGTGATCATCCAAGGCATCCAGGTTCAGCCCCAACGCCTCGGCCAGGGGGCGATTGAACGCCAGCAAGCGTGGTGACGACACCGGCGTCGGTGACATCTCGGCTCGCATGCGATCCGGCAAGGACGCATAGTGCGCGGAAAAAGCGGGAAACATGACATACCCTCAGGCTAGCAATGACGCTGGGACCACCCTCGACCCCAGACGCGCTGTCGTCAAGCCCAGGACAGACGCTTCGTGTTGGAGAGGATCAGCAAGACAGGTCGCATTGTGCTTGATCACTGGCCAGGCTCACCAGCAGGATCAGCGATCCGCGGTGGCTTCCAGCTTGCGCACACTGGATACGAAGTCGCTGAAACGCTCGCCCTGAATCAGCACGTGATCGCGCAAGATGCGCTCAGCGGCCTCCGCATCGCCAGCGGTAAGAGCGTCCAGCACAGCGCGATGCTCCTCCAGCGAACTCTGCATTCTGGAGCGCACCTGCAGCTGCAGCCGACGATAGGGTTTCAGCCTCTGCTTGAGCGACTGAGCCTCCTCGGCCAGGAAGGCGTTGTGACTGGCGGCATAGATAATGCTGTGAAAGGACTCGTTCTCATAATAGTAGGCGTCGCTGTCGCCGGTCTCGCTGGCTCTTTGGCAGCCCTCCAAGGCGGCCTGCAGCGCCTCAAGTTCCTCCGGGGTCATGCGCCGGGCGGCAAGACGGCCACACATGCCTTCCAGCTCTGCCATCACCTCGAACATCTCGATCAATCGCTCAAGCCCGAGCCGTGCCACAAAGGTGCCCTTCTTGGGATAGACGGTCACCAGACCACTGGCTACCAGCTGCTGGATGGCTTCTCGCACCGGCGTGCGCGATACCTTGTAGGCCTCGCACAGGGCCTCGGGGTCCAGGCGCTCACCCGGCGCGCGTCGACCGTTGATGATGTCGTCCTCTAGAGAGTCTCTCAAGCGCTGAGCGTTGGAGGTCTTGTTGCTCATGTCAGCATCCTCGCCGGCAAGCCTAACTCTGCCAGTTCATCGATTCATCGGCCCAACCGCCACCTTGGTCTAAGCCTGCCGCATTGACAGGAATATACCTGAGGGCTATTGATGTATACATCATAGCAAATGAAACATTTTTTACACCCTTTATCACCCGCCGTCCGCGGCACCCATCGCCACAATAACAACTCCTCAAGGAGACACCATGACACGCCACGCCTCCCCCGCTCATCCCGCTCGCTCGGCTGATTGCGATTGCACGACTCAGGACGCTCCCTCACTCCAGCAGGCTCGACCACGCTCAGGTACCAAAGCGCTGACGGTCGCCGCTTGCGTTGCGCTGTCGTCACTGGCCGTCAGCGCCTCGGCCAGCGCGGAAACCACGCTGCGGGTCTCTCACCAGTTTCCTGGCGGCCAGGGAGATGTCCGCGATGAAATGGTGCAACTGATGGCCAAGGAAGTGGAAGCTGCCGACGTGGACCTGGCCCTGCAGGTCTACCCCGGCCAGTCCCTGTTCAAGGCCAAGGAACAGTGGGGCGCCCTGGTGCGCGGTCGCCTCGACATGACCTCACTGCCGCTGGACTATGCCAGCGGGCGCCATCCTGAATTCTCCGCCACGCTGATGCCTGGCCTGGTGCGCAATCATGAACGCGCCCAGCGACTCAATGACTCGGCGTTCATGGACATGATCAAGCAGGTCATCCAGGACGCCGGTGCGCGGGTGCTGGCCGATGCCTGGCTGGCCGGTGGATTCGCCTCCAACAAGCAGTGCATCACCTCACCTGACACGGTGGCGGGGCAGACCATGCGCGCAGCAGGCCCGGCCTTCGATGAAATGCTGGCAACCGCGGGTGCTTCCATCGCCTCGATGCCATCGTCAGAGATTTACACCGCCATGCAGACCGGTGTTCTGGACGGTGCCAACACCTCGTCAGGCTCCTTCGTGTCCTACCGCATCTACGAGCAGGTCAACTGCCTGACAGCACCGGGGGAAAACGCCCTGTGGTTCATGTACGAGCCGATCCTGATCTCGGAGCAAAGCTGGAGTCGACTCGATGAGGCCCAGCAGCAGGCGTTGCTCGAGGCCGGTGAAAAGGCCGAGGCCTACTTTGCGGAACAGGCCGCCCAGCTGGATCAGACCATGGTGGACGTGTTCGAGGAAAATGGCGTGGAAGTCGTGCAGATGTCCCAGGCGGACTACGACGCCTGGCTCGAGGTGGCCAAGGAGAGCGCCTACAAGAGCTTTGCCGAGAACGTGGACAACGGTCAGGCGCTGATCGACGCCGCCCTGGCCGTGGAATGAGCCGAGCAAGGCGCGGCGTGATGCCGCGCCTTGCTGCTCGTTATCGTCATGTCACCTCGGAGGCTCCATGTCCCATACTCACTCTCCACCCCACGTCGAGGCCGCGACCGATGCCTTGTCACGCCGCCACAGCGCCGGCCCCATCGGCGCGTTCTGTCGTGGCATGGACAGGCTTTCCATCGCCTTCGCCGTTGTCGCGGCGGCTGCACTGCTGCTGGGCGTGCTGGCCGTCTGTCATATGATCTTCGTGCGCTATCTGCTTGGCGAAAGCACCACCTGGCAGACCGAATTCGCCATCTTTTCGATCACCGGCGCCATGCTGCTGGGTTCCCCCTATGTGCTGCTCACCGGTGGCCAGGTGGCAGTCACCGTGCTGCCCGACGCCCTCAAGGGAGGCCTGAAGAGTGCCATGAACCTGGTCGCTGCGCTGTGCGGCCTGGGGTTCTGTATCGCCCTGGCCTACGGCTCGTGGCTGTATCTGCTTGAGGCGTTCCACGGCGGCTGGACCACCGGCACGGTATGGAACCCTCCGCTGTGGCCAGCGCTCGTTCCGCTGGCCCTCGGCTCGACCCTGCTGGCGATCCAGTATCTGGCAGACATTCTGGGAGGAGCGCGCTGATGGACCCCGTCACCAGCGGTATCCTTATTGTCACCGCACTATTCGTGCTGATGGCCATCGGCACCCCCATCGCCTTCGCCCTGGGCGGGGTCTCATTGGCCGCCCTGGTGCTTGATCAAGGCATGGGCGAGCTGACCTACTTCGGCGAGACCTTCTTCGGCAGCCTGGCCTCATTCGGCTTCGTCGCGATACCCATGTTCATCCTGATGGGGGCGGCCGTGGCATCGTCCCCCACCGGACGAGACCTCTACCGTTCACTGGATCTGTGGCTCGGCAAGGTGCCCGGTGGACTGGCCATCTCCAATATCGGCGCCTGCTCGATCTTCGCAGCGCTATCAGGTTCGTCTCCGGCCACCAGCGCAGCCATCGGCAAGCTGGGCATTCCCGAGATGCGCAAGCGCGGCTATCCGGATGGTGTCGCCGCGGGGTGTGTCGCAGCAGGGGGTACCCTGGGCATTCTGATTCCGCCTTCGGTCACCATGATCGTCTACGGGATTTCCACCGAGACGTCGATCGGCCGCCTGTTCATCGCCGGCGCCTTGCCCGGTGTCATGCTGGCGCTGCTGTTCATGGCCTGGACCCTTATCGCCTGCAAGCTGGCCGGTGGCTATCACGCCCCCAACCCAGTAGCGGAAGCCGCTCGCGAGCTCAAGGACAAGGTCGCCAGCAACGTCGAGCACAACCTCAAGGCACTGGTACGGGTGCTACCCTTCCTGGTCGTGGTCAGCGGCATCCTGTTCGCCCTCTACGGTGGTGTCGCCACGCCCTCAGAGGCCGCCGGAGCGGGTGCCTTCCTGTGCCTGGCACTGGCCATCGTGGTCTACCGCATGTGGCAGGTGAAGCCGCTCACCACCATCATGCGTGACGCGCTGCGGGAAAGCGTGATGATCATGCTGATCATTGCCTGCGCCGAGATCTTTGCCTATGCGCTGTCGTCGCTGTTCATCACCCAGACCGTGGCCGAGGCCATCGCCAGTCTTGAGGTCAATCGCTGGGTGCTGATGGGCATCATCAACGTCTTTTTGCTGGTGGCCGGCTTCTTTCTGCCTCCGGTGGCAGTCATCGTCATGACGGCGCCGATTCTGCTGCCCATCATTCTGGCGGCCAACTTTGATCCCTACTGGTTCGCGGTCATTCTGACCATCAACCTGGAGATTGGCCTGATCACCCCGCCGGTGGGCCTCAACCTGTTCATCATCAAGGGGATAGCCCCAGATATCGCGCTCAAGGACATTCTGCTCGGTAGCCTGCCCTACGCTCTGTGCATGGTGCTGGGCATCATCCTTCTATGCATCTTTCCGGGCATTGCCACCTGGCTGCCTGACCTGATCATGGAAACCGCCGGCTGATCGGCTCCGCCCCAACGAGGTGTTTCTGATGAACTTCAGCTTTCTGCAGGAACTGTTGTCCAACATCACCCAGCGCGACGCCCTGCTGCGCAGGCGTAGCGATGGCCCACCGCTGGACCACTCCCAGGTGATCGACGCCTGTCATCGACTGCTGGCAAGCGACGGCGAAGCATCGAGCATTACCCTCGCCTGCCAGGCCCTGGATGCCTATGGGCGCCTGGGCGACGCCGAGAAGACCCGCTTCTTCCTGACCCTGACAGAGGAGTTCACCGCAGACCCCGACGCCGTGGATCGCGCCTACCAAGACTACCGTGTCGAGCGCGGCAACATGGCACTTCAGCGTTTGTTCGAGGCCTGCGAGCCCAGACGGCAGGAGCTGCTGCGTCGCCTCAACCTCACCACCGGCGGAACCCATGATCTGGTGCGCATGCGCGAGGATCTGCTGCCCAGGCTCAAGGACAACCCGGATCTCAGGGCGCTCGATGATGACTTTGCCCACCTGTTTGCCTCCTGGTTCAACCGGGGTTTTCTGGTCCTCAAGCGCATCGACTGGAACACCCCGGCGGCAGTGCTGGAGAAGATCATTCGCTACGAAGCGGTACACGAGATCTGCGACTGGAATGATCTGCGCCGCCGCCTGGATGCTCGTGACCGACGCTGTTTTGCCTTCTTTCACCCGGCCATCGGCGACGAGCCGCTGATCTTCGTCGAGGTCGCCTTGACCAAGGGAATGCCAGACCGCATCCAGCCGATTCTCGATGCCAACCACGAGGCCATCGAGGCGGAAGATGCCGACAGTGCCGCCTTCTTTGGCATCAGCAACTGTCAGGTGGGACTGCGCGGTATCTCCTTCGGCAACTTCTTGATCAAGCAGGTGGTGCAGGAGCTGAAGGCCGAGCTGCCAAGGCTCAAGCATTTCGTCACCCTCTCTCCCGTACCTGGATTTCGCGCCTGGCTGGACGCCGAGCGCCAGCGGGAAGATGGCCGGCTGGACGATGACACCCAGACGCTGCTCAAGGAGCTCGATAGCGAAGGGTGGGAGGCAGACCCGGAGCGCGCCAAGACCCTGGGCGAGGCCATCCGCCCCCTGGCGGCCCACTACCTCACGAAAGAGCGCAACCCCAAGGGTCTGCCCCTCAACTCGGTCGCTCGCTTTCATCTCGGCAATGGCGCCGAGCTTCACCGCATCAACTGGCTAGGCGACACCTCTCGCCGCGGCCTGGCCCAGTTCGGCGGCCTGATGGTCAATTACCTTTACGTCCTCGATGACATCGAGGGCAATCACGAACGCTACTCCAGCGAAGGCAAGGTCGCCTGCTCTTCCCAGGTCAAGGACCTGCGTCGGCGAGCACGCAAGCATCTCAAGGGAGATCCCGTCACATGAACCACAACCTCTTTGCCACCTTTGAAAAACGCATGCACGAGCGTGGCGATGCCCCCTTCATCACCACCCGGGAAGGTCGGGATTACCGTTACTCGGACGCCCTCGACATGGTGGCACGGCTGGCTGGCGCGCTGGTCGAGCTTGGCGTCGGCCCGGGGGACAGAGTCGCCGTACAGGTCGACAAGAGCCCCGAGGCCATTTTGCTCTACCTGGCTAGCCTCAAGGTCGGCGCCGTCTACCTGCCGCTCAACACCGGCTATACCAGCGAGGAAATACGCTATTTTCTCGGCGACGCCGAGCCCGCGCTGTTCGTGTGCCGTCCGGCCTCACTCGACGCCGCCACTCAGGTTGCGTCATCCTGCGGCGACGTGCGTGTGGTGTCGCTGGGCACTGCCGCCGACGGCGGACTGATGGACGTGGTCGCGGCGGCCTCCCCCGTCACCGACTGCCTTGAGCGCGACGCCAACGATCTGGCCGCCATCCTGTATACCTCCGGCACCACGGGTCGTTCAAAGGGTGCCATGCTCAGCCACGGCAACCTTGGGTCGAATGCCGAGGCGCTGGTGTCTGCCTGGCGCTTTAGCGCAGACGACCGCCTCATCCATGCCCTGCCGATCTTCCACACCCATGGCCTGTTCGTGGCCTGCAACGTGATCCTGATGGCCGGCGCCAGCATGCGCTTCCTGCCCAAGTTCGATGCGGATGTGGTGTTCGAGGAAATCGCACAGGGCACCACCATGATGGGGGTGCCGACCTTCTATACGCGCCTGCTGAAGGACCCTCGACTCACCCGTGAATCCACCGCCAATATGCGCCTGTTCACCTCTGGCTCGGCGCCGCTGACCGCCGACACCCATGAGGCCTTCGAGGCGGCCACGGGCCATGCCATTCTCGAACGCTACGGCATGACCGAAACCAACATGAATACCTCGAACCCTTATGACGGCCAACGCATCGCCGGCACCGTCGGGATGCCCTTGCCTGGGGTTGAGGTACGCATTACCGATCGCGAAGGCAAGCATCATGACGCGCTGCCCCAGGGCGAGATTGGCATGCTCGAGGTGCGTGGCCCCAACGTGTTTCAGGGATACTGGCGGATGCCGGAGAAGACCGCGGAGGAGCTGTTGGAGGATGGCTTCTTCATCACCGGCGACCTGGCGTTGATCGACGAGCGAGGCTATGTGCAGATCGTCGGACGGGACAAGGACCTGGTGATCTCCGGGGGCTACAACGTCTACCCCAAGGAGGTCGAGGGCCATATCGACGAGCTCGGCGGCGTGCTCGAATCAGCGGTCATCGGGCTACCCCACCCGGATCTGGGCGAGGGCGTCACCGCCGTGGTCGTCCCGGCAGAAGGCGCCACACCGCAGGAAACCGAGATCATTGCCGCGCTGGCCGACAAGCTTGCGCGCTACAAGCAGCCGAAGCGGGTGTTCTTTGTCGACAGCCTGCCACGCAACACCATGGGTAAGGTGCAGAAGAACCAACTCAGAGAGCGCTTCAAGGATACCTACGCGGCCAGCTCATAGGCGCCATCTGTCCCCCTATGCTCGTTCATTCATAACACCCCGCAACGGCGCCCCATTGGGCGCCGTTGAGCGTTCGCGGGAGTCTCGGCGCCCATATATACTCACACCCACCAACGTTGTGGAGACCCTCCATGCAGCCTATGGTGCGTGCTGCTGCTCTGACCGGCTATCCGACCCTGCTCAGCGAGTTGGGAGGCAGTGCCCATCAGGCGCTGGCTCGCCTGTCCTTGCCTGGCGACTACCTTGACCGCCCCGACCGCCTTATTCCGGTGGCGACCAAGATCGACTTGCTCGAGCTGGGCGCTCAGCTCAGCGGCTGTCGCCATTTCGGCCTGCTGCTGGGACGCCACCAGAACATTTCCATGCTGGGCATGGTGGGTCTGCTGATTCAGCAGTGCGACACCCTGCGTGAGGCCATGGTCACCATTGCCGATCAGATCGGTCGGCATGTACAGGGCCTTGAGGTCAGACTGGAAGAGCGCGACGACCAGGCCCACTATCACTTCACCTATCGGGTTCCCGGCTACATCAGGCCATCACGCCAGCATAACGACAACACCCTGATGGGGGCCTACAACATCCTCACCTTCCTGTATGGCGAGCCGATCAAGCTGCGCGCCGTATACCTGTGTGGCGAAGAGCCCAAGGACCTGGAACCCTACACCCAGCAATTCCATGCCGCCCTGCGCTTCAACCATCCGGAGAACACCCTGGTCTTCGACCGGCATTGCCTTGACCACGCGATTGCCGGGGGCAGCCCCGCGCTGCGCAGACTGATCAACTCCTTGCTGCATCGTCACCGCTGGGACGATATCGAAAGCAAGGTGGAGTGGATCATCACCAACCTGCTGCCGCTGGACCAGGTCAGCCTGGAGGCGGTAGCCACGGCGCTGGATGTCCCACCGCGCACGCTGCAGGACCGGCTGCTCAAGCGGGGCCTCAGCTTTCAGCACTTGCTGGACCGGGTACGCATGCGCAGCGCTCAGGTGTATATGCTGGACACTCACCTTAGCCTCACCGAGATCGCCGACCTGCTGGGCTATAGCCAGCTCAGCGCATTGACTCGCAGTTTCAAGCGCGTCATGGGCGAGAGTCCTGCCCAATGGCGACGAAAGCATAAGGCTGAAACGGTCAACATTGCGTCATTTGTCAAGTAACACGCGCCTTCGGTCAATCTGTGGCCTCCCGCCTTCACTATGCTCGGGCATGACAATAACGAGACGAGCAGGGGGACCCGGCCATGTCTGCCAGCGAGCAAGCGCACTTCGACTTCGACCAGATCATCATCGGCACCGGCTTCGGTGGTTCCGTCAGCGCCCTGCGCCTGTCGGAGCAGGGACATCGGGTCTTGATGCTGGAAAAAGGACGGCGCTGGAAGGACCAGGAGTTCTCGGATAACTCCTGGAATCTCAAGAAGTTTCTATGGGCTCCCAAGCTTGGGCTGACAGGCAACCTGCAGATCAGCCTGACCCGCAAGATCACCGCCCTGCACGGCGTCGGGGTGGGCGGCGGCTCACTGGTCTACGCCAATGTCCATCTGATTCCCAAGGATGAAGTCTTTGCCGCCGAATCCTGGACCCGGGTGCATCACGACTGGAAAGATCGCCTGATGCCCTACTACGGGCTGGCCCAGCGCATGCTCGGGGTCACCAAGAGCCACTACGAGAATGCCGCGGATCACGCCCTCAAGGAAACCGCCAGGCGCATGGGCCGTGAGGCCACCTACCAGACCGTCAACACGGGTGTGTTGTTCCCTGAAGACCCCGCCGATGGCAGCGGTGCCGGACGTGGCGATCCCTACTTTTCCGGGGACGGCCCCACACGCAACAGCTGTCGCTATTGCGGCGGCTGCACCATGGGCTGTCGCCACAACGCCAAGAACACGCTGGTCAAGAACTACCTGTGGTTTGCCGAGCGTAACGGCGTCGAGATTCGTGCCGAGAGCGAAGTCACCCGTATCGAGCCGCTGGCCAACGATCGCGGAGAGCGTGATGGCAGTGCCGGCTACGAGATCACCGTGCAATCCTCGACCGCCCGCTTCGCCAAGAAGCCCTATCGACTGAGGTGCCGAGGGCTGGTGCTATCCGCCGGGGTGTTCGGCACCATCCCCCTGCTGCTCAAGGCCAGGGATCAGGACAAGACACTCCCCCGGCTATCGTCGCGGCTGGGACGGGAGGTGCGCACCAATTCCGAGACTCTTATCGTCAACACTGCCCGGTTTGCCGATGGGCAGGGCCAGCCCCAGGAAATCTGCCATGGCCCGACCATCACCTCGATGTTCGACCCTGACGACGAGACCCGCATCGAGATCAACCGCTTTCCTCGCTACGGCGACGCGACCTTTGCCCTGCAGAGCGCCGTGCCGCTGACCGACGCCCAAGGCCAGGTACCACGCTCTGTCAGCATGTTGATCAACATCCTGCGCCAGCCGCTCAAGACGCTGCGCATGCTCAACCCGGTGGGCAAGTCCCGCCACTCGATCATCTTTCTGGTGATGCAGACGCGGGATACCTACGTCCACCTGAAAAGCCATCGTCCCTGGTATAGCGCCTTTGCCCCAGGCTGGTCGGTCTACCAGGACAAGGGTGACCGGGCCCTGACCAACTACTTTCCCATCGCCCACGAGGCCGCTCGACACTATGTCGCCGCCGCTGGCGGCGGCGATGCCGGCAATGTGGCTACCGAGGTCCTGTCCGGTGCTCCCAGCACGGCTCACCTGATGGGCGGCGTCGCCATCGGTACCGATGCCGACAACGGGGTGGTCGATGACCGTGGCCACGTCTTTGGCTATCACAACCTGCGCGTCATCGACGGCTCGCTGATTCCCGGCAACCTGGGGGTCAACCCGTCGCTGACCATCCTCGCCCTGGCCGAGTACGCCTGGGCCAACGCGCCTGTGTTTGATCAGGCGCGGGCCGCCAGCGTTCGGCGCGTCCATTTTTCAGCTCCCCTGCCGGGTTCCAGCTCATCCCTGGACGGTAGCGGGGACCTGCACGACCTCATCGCCAGCGACGGCGCCAGCCCTTCCCCTACGACGAGCGAACACGCCGGAGCTGACCTATGAACGCGCCACTCGCCTCCCACGACGATGCGACCCAGGATGACCTGAACGCGGCCTTCACCCTGCAGCGCCAGGCCTATCTGGCAGACCCTGTGCCCGACTATCAGGCACGCCTGCAGCACCTGCGCGCCCTGGCCAGGATGATCCAGGACCACCAGGAGGCCATTGTCCAGGCGATCAGCGACGATTTCGGCAATCGCGCCCGGGAAGAAACCCTGTTCTGCGAATTTGTGGTGGTACTCAGCGACATCAAGGATGCCATCAAGCATCTCAAGTCATGGATGCGGCCCCAGCGTCGACGGGTCGATCACAGCCTCTACTTTGGCGCCCGCAACAGGGTCATCCCTCAGCCGCTGGGGGTGGTCGGCGTGCTGGTACCCTGGAACTTCCCGCTCAACCTGAGCCTGGCCCCGCTGATCGGCATCTTTGCCGCCGGCAATCGCGCGCTGGTCAAGATGTCGGATCGCTCGCCTCGCCTGACCCAGCTGCTGATCGATATCTGCCCAAGCTACTTTGCTGCGGACAAGCTCAGATTCTTCGCCGATGATGGCATGCTTGGGCCACATTTTAGCCGACTGCCCTTCGATCACCTGGTCTTCACCGGCTCCACCGCCACCGGACGCAAGGTGATGGCCAACGCCGCCGAGAACCTGACACCTGTCACCCTGGAGCTGGGGGGCAAGGCTCCGGCGATACTCGCCCCGGATTTTCCATTGGAAGAGGCCGCCAGACGGCTGCTGTTCGTCAAACTGCTCAACGCAGGTCAAATCTGCACCACGGTGGACTACCTGTTTGTGCCTGAAGGGACGCTGGATGCCCTGGTGGATGCTGCCAAGGCCATCGTTCAGCAGCGTTACCCCGACCTGGCAAGCCCGGACTACACCTCGATCATCGACGAGACCTCCTATCAGCGTCTTCAGGCCACCCTGGACGATGCCGAGGCCAAGGGCGCGCGAGTCATTCGACTGTCACAACAGGGCAGTGATCCGGCCACGCGCAAGTTCGCCCCCCACCTGGTGCTGGACGTAGCCAATGACATGCAGATCATGCAGCGCGAGATCTTCGGCCCGCTGCTGCCCGTGATGACCTACCGCGAGCCACAGGAGGTCATCGACTACATCAATGCTCGGCCTCGCCCTCTTGCGCTCTATCCCTTCTCCCGGGACACGGCGCTGGTGGATCGCTACATCGAGCGTATCCAGTCGGGAGGGGTCTCGGTCAATCATGCCTTGCTGCACGTCGGCCAGCATGACCTTCCCTTTGGCGGCATCGGCGACAGCGGCATGGGCCACTATCACGGGCGCGATGGCTTCATCACCTTTTCGAAACTGCGCCCGGTGTATCGCCAGGGGCCCTTCGACAGCATGAAACCGCTGATACCGCCCTACACCAGGACCACCCACAAGGTCCTCAAGCTGATGCAATGGCTGGCGCGCTAGGGATGACCCCATGCAGCGCAGGCTTGTGATGACGGTATTACCTGCCCCGTCGAAACGATCTGGAGCCCCGACATGACCACCGCTGGCATCCCTGAGCTGCCCTCCTACCTCGCTCACATCCAGGGCTTCCCGTTGATCCGGGACCGAGGCGACATCGAGGTCATCGAGCAGACGCCCTGGGAATCCCTGGGCCTGCCCGAGAGCACGCTGGATGTGATTGCCGACAGCGCTCGCCGAATGCCCGACGCTGTCGCCCTTCGCTTCGTCATGCAGCCCGATGACGACAGCAGCCACTGCTATCGCTACCGAGACTTTCTCGCCCGCACCCTGCAGGCGGCCAATGCCTTTCATGCCCTTGGCATCGACCGGGACGCGGTCGTCTCGTTCCTGCTGCCAAGCCTGCCGCAGACCCACTTCACCCTGTGGGGGGCGGAAGCCGCAGGAGTGGTCAATCCGATCAACCCGATGCTCGAGCCCGAGCACATTGCCGGCATCATGAAGGCCGCGGGCACCCGCGTTCTGGTTGCCCTGGCCCCCTTTCCCGGCAGCGACATCTGGGCCAAGGTCGAGGCCATCAGGGACCAGGTTCCCACCCTCACCAAGGTCCTGTATGTGGACGCCGCACAGTTTCTGCCCGAGGCAGAGGCCGTCGCCTTGCGTCAGACGCTGCCACTCCCCGATGAGGACTGGTGTGCCGACTTCGACGCCTGCCTCGAGCGTGCCCCTGATGACCACCTGGTCAGCGGACGCCGGATTCGTGCCAGCGACCGTGCCTCGTTGTTCCATACCGGGGGCACCACCGGGCTGCCCAAGCTGGCGCCTCACAGCCACGCCAACGAGGTGGCCAACGCCGCCATGATGCAGATGCTGTTCCGCCATGCCGATGATGCGGTGATCCTGTGCGGGCTGCCGCTGTTTCATGTCAACGCGGTGCTGATCACCGGGCTAGGCCCGCTGATGATCGGCGCTGAGGTGCTGTTGGCAACGCCGGCAGGCTTCCGCACGCCAGGGCTGGTCGAGGGCTTCTGGTCACTGGTGGAGCGTTACCAGGTCACCTTCTTCAGCGCGGTCCCGGCGATCTACTCACGGCTGCTTGAGGTCCCCTTTGGTGACGCCGATGTGTCCAGTCTCACCAGCGCACTCAGCGGTGGTGCGCCCTTGCCTCGAGCGGTTCACGGCCACTTCGAGGAGTTGACGGGGATCGTCCTGATCGAGGGCTTCGGCATGACCGAGGGCACCTGCGGCAGCATGGCCAATCCCCTGGCTGGCGAACGCCGCACCGGGTCCGTCGGCCTGGCCCTGCCCTACACCGGCGCCAGGGTGGTCACGCTGGACGACCACGGCCGCTACCTGCGTGACTGCGAGGTCGATGAAATCGGCACCCTGGTGATCCGAGGCCCCAACGTCTTCGCTGGCTATAGCCAGCCTGAACAGAACCGTGGCATCTGGGTCGAGGAGGGCTGGTTCAACACCGGTGACCTGGCCCGCCAGGACCGGGATGGCTACATCTGGATCACCGGCCGCGCCAAGGACTTGATCATCCGAGGCGGCCACAACATCGACCCACAGCTGATCGAAGATGTCCTCTACCGTCACCCCTCGGTACAGATGGCTGCCGCAGTGGGCAAGCCCTGCGACCGGGTCGGTGAACTCCCGGTGGCCTATGTCAGCCTGCAGCCAGGCCGAGAGGTCGGCGAAGAGGCCTTGCTCAGTCACTGCCAGGCGCACCTGGCAGAGAAGGCCGCGATCCCCAAGAACATCTGGTTCATGGACACGATCCCGCTGACCGCCGTGGGCAAGGTGTTCAAGCCTGCGCTGCGCCAGGATGCGGTCGCACGGGTCTACCAGTCGGTCGCCGATACTCTGCTCGGCGCGGGGGTGGCCCGGATCAGCGCTCGCCAGGACGCCGCCCTTGGGCTGGTCGCTGATGTCCAGCTGCCCGACAACGTTGACGCCAGCGAGCTTGAACAGCGACTGGTAGCCTACCCGATTCCCTGCCTGTGGCGTCGCTATCCTGCCCGGGAATAGCCACGACATGACGGTATCGCAGCTCCCATAACGATAACGACAAGACCAAGAGGCGAACCATGCCACTCACTTCTGCAGCGCATGCCAGCGGCATGCGCCGGACGGCCCTGTGCCTGTCCTTGGCCACCCTGCCGGGCCTCCTGTGCGTCCCTGACGCTGACGCCCTGGAGGACGACATCGGCGAGATTCACGCCAAGCTTTCCGGCTCGCTCAGTGTCGGCGCCATCTGGCGTGCCGAATCTTCCGACCAGGACTTTCTGTTCCAGGGTAACGCCGAGGCGGCCGACCCTGGCGCCAGTGGCTACAACCCCACGGGGGCACGCAACATCGATGATGGTCGTGCCAACTATGCCGATCGCGAGCTGGCCTCCACGCCGGTGATCCTGGCGACCCAGCTGGATCTCGACTATCGCAACGTCGGTGCTCGGATTGCCGGCAAGGCCTGGTATGACATCCATCAGGAGCACCACAGCGTCCCGTTCGGCAGTCTGGCCAATGGCTACGAGCGCAACGAACCCCTCGATGACCACCGCTTTCATCGCTTGTCACGCTTCAAGGGCACGACGTTCACCGAAGCCTACGTCTACGGGGACTTCGCCCCTGCGGGCCACGATCTCCACCTGACCCTCGGCGATCAGTACCTGCCCTGGGGAGAGAGCAAGTTCTTCATCAACGGGGTCAATACCATCAATCCCTACCGCCCGGCGGCGCTGCGCATGCCGGGCGACAACCTGCGCCTGGCGACCACCCTGCTATCGGCAGAGCTGGCCCTGACACCACGCTGGGAGCTGGGGGCCTTCTACCAGCTCGACTGGGACAAGTCGGTGCTCGATGGCTGCGGCACCGCCTTCAGTTCTTACGACTACATCGCCGATGGCTGTGGTGGTGCGGTCCCCCGGGGGCCCAATGACCGGGCAGGCTACCAGGGAGATTTGTATGTCGACCGAGGACCGGACGATACGCCGGAGGATGAAGGCCAGTTCGGCCTGCGCCTGAGCTACTCGCCCAGCGCGGATACCACCTTCTCCGGCTACGCCATGAATATCCACTCCCGCCGCCCCTACGCCAGCGTCATCTCTGATAGCTACACCGGCCCCGATGACAATGGCCTGTCGCCGGGCTGGCGCCCGCCGACCGACTCAAGCTATGACCGCTCACGCAACATGCAGTACTTCGCTGACTACCCGGAGGATATCCAGGTCTTCGGGTTGGGCTTTCACACCAAGTTCGGTCAAGCCACGCGAGTGTTCGGCGAGTACAGCTTTCGTCATGACCAGCCGTTGCAGCTGGCCACCGCAGACCTGATCGCGGCCTTCATCGCCGATCCTGAATTCCTGTCCGGCGCCATTGGCCAGGACATCACCCTGGCTCAGGCCGCCCGCGACACCGCAGCAGGCGATGTCTTTCGGGGTTTTGACCGCTACGACGTGTCCCAACTGACCCTGGGCGCTATCCAGCCGGTACCGGACGTATTGGGTGCCAAGGCGCTGGTGCTGGTGGGCGAAGCCGGCATGAAGTATGTCCACGACCTGCCAAGCCTGGACGAGCGTCGCTATGCCAAGGGCGATTTGTTTGGCACCGACCTGGCCCAGGGCAGCGAAGCGGGTTGCACCATCGCGACCGCCAACCCTGCCTACAAGGGGCGCGGCTGCTCCGGGGACGGCTACGCCAGCGATTTTTCGTGGGGCTATCGCCTGCGCGGTCAGCTGATTTACCCCAATGTGCTGCCGGGGCTGACACTGACGCCCTACGCCCTGTTTGGCCATGACGTTTCCGGCTGGTCCTATGACCTCAACTTCGTCGAAGACCGGCTGTTCGGCAGCCTTGGCCTGCAAGCGGACTTCCAGGAGCGCTACCACGCCGAGGTGAGCTGGAGTGGCAGCGGCAACACCCCCTATGCAGATACCGACTTCGACTATCTGACGGCGAGCCTCAGGGTCGACTTCTGACCGTTGGCGCCAGCACTCAGGACCACGACAACCATCACCCTACACAAGACCAAAAGAGGATATCGTCATGATGTCTCGCTCCCTGCGCCGCACCCTGCTGGCCTCAGCCGTTGCCTTCGCCAGCTACATGCCCTGCGTTTACGCGGCGGACGCCATTGCCCCCAAGCCCGCCAGTGATGCCACCATCGCCGCCCATCAGGCCGTGCTGGACTCTCTCGATTTCGCTGACCGGGCCGACTTCGACGATGCCGGACGCGGACTGATCAAGGCCACCCCGGATCTCAAGATCCAGGCTGACGACGGTCACGTGGTCTGGGACGTCGCGGTCTACCAGGAATTCCTCAACGGCGAGGCGCCCCACAGCGTCAACCCGAGCCTGTGGCGCCAGGCGCAGCTCAACAATACCCCCGGTCTCTACGAAGTGGTCGATGGCATCTACCAGGTGCGCGGCTTCGATCTCACCACCATGAGCGTGATTCGTGGCGACACCGGCTGGATCGTGATCGATCCGATGACCATGACAGAGCCCGCAGAGGCCGCCATGGCACTGGTCAATCAGGAGCTTGGCCAACGACCTGTCACTGCCGTGATCTACACCCACTCTCATCCCGACCACTTCGGCGGGGTCAAGGGGGTGATCAGCCAGCAGCAGGTGGATGCGGGGGAAGTAAGGGTCATCGCCCCCGAACATTTCACCGAACACGTCGCCAGTGAGATGGTGCTGCTGGGCAACACCATGAGCCGACGTTCCCAGTACATGCACGCCATGGGCCTGCCGAGAGGGCCTCGTCAGCAGGTCGACAACGGCCTTGGCAAGGGCGTCGCCAGGGGCACCTTCACCCTGATCGAGCCCACCGAAGAGATTACCGTCAGCGGCCAGACGCTGACCGTCGATGGTGTCGAGATCGAGTTCCAGCTGACGCCCTCCACCGAAGCCGATGCCGAGATGATGTTCTACTTTCCCCAGCACCGCGCGCTGATGGCGGCAGAGAACCTCAACGCCTCGATGCACAACATGCTGACGCCACGCGGCGCCAAGGTGCGCGATGCCCTGGCCTGGGCCGGCGCCCTGGATGACACCCTCAGCCTGTTCGGGAATCGCTCGGATGTGGTGTTCACCTCTCACTACTGGCCGCGCTGGGGCCAGGACAATGTTCGCAACTACATCGAGAAGCAGCGCGATGCGATCAAGTACCTGCACGACCAGACCCTTCGGCTGGCCAACCTGGGCTACAAACGCGATGAAATTGCCGAGGCCATCCAGCTGCCGGATAGCCTGGCGCAGGAGTGGTTCAATCGCGGCTACTACGGCACCGTCACCCATAACGTGAAGGGCATCTACCAACGTTACCTGGGCTTCTGGAGCGGCAATCCCGCCACACTGAACCCGCTGCCTCCGGTGCCGGCGGGACAGCGCTATGTCGAGGCATTGGGTGGCGCCGACGCCGTGCTGGCCCTTGGCCAGTCCGCCGTTGAGCAAGGCGACTACCGCTGGGCGGCGATGCTGCTGGACCATCTGGTGCAGGCCCAACCGCAACTTGCCGAGGCCCGTGAGCTGCAGGCCGACGTCTTCGAACAGCTCGGCTACCAGACCGAGTCGGGCCCCTGGCGCAACATCTACCTGACCGGAGCCCGCGAACTGCGCAACGGCATCGATACCGCCAATGCGGTCACCACCGCCTCCCCGGACATGATCGCTGCGCTGCCGATCGAGCAGGTCTTCGACCTGCTGGCGGTTCGCCTCAATGGTCCCCGCGCAGCCGCCACGCGGCTCGCTATCGACTGGCACTTCAGTGACAGCGATCGCCACTACCGCTTGAGCCTGGCCAACGGCGTCCTGCGTCACCGTCGCGACGCCACCGGTGATGACGCCGATCTGAGCCTCACCCTGTCACGAGATGTGCTGAACCGTGTACTACTGCAGCAGACGTCCCTGGGCGATGAAATCGCCGCAGGGCGTGTGACCCCACAGGGTGACCTGCAAACACTGCAGACCCTCTTTGCCCTGATGGATACCTTCAGCCCCACCTTCCCGATTGCCACTTCCGCCATCCCCGCCAACGCCTCGGAGGCTGCTTCTGCCAGCCACTAGCAGCGTAATGACAACGCAATAACAGTCACGAGGTGCGAACGCCCGGGCAGTCACCCGGGCCTTCATTTGGCAAGCAGGAGAGAAAGCATGTTCAAGCAACGTCATATCGTCATCACCGGAGGCTCCTCCGGGCTTGGGCTGGCACTGGCCGGCAGACTGCTGGATAAAGGCGCCCGCGTCACTCTGGTGGCGCGCCAACGGGCGCGTCTGGAAAGCGCCCAGCGTTCACTCATCGCCGCACAGCCCTCCGCCGTGGTCGAGATTGAGGCTCTGGACGTGACCGATGCGGCCGCTACACGCAGCGGCATGGACGCCATTGCCGCCAGAACAGAGGGCATCGATGGCCTGATCAACTGCGCCGGCATCCTGCGCGAGGGCTACTTCGAGACGTTGACCGACAACGACTTTCGCGAGGTCATGGAGGTCAACTACTTCGGACCGCTCAACGCCACCCGGGCGGCATTGCCCCATCTGGTCGCCGGCAGCGACAACGCCACCAGCACAGGCGCGCCAACGGCCTGGCTGATCAATATCGCCTCGGTGGCTGGCCTCACGGGCGTCTTTGGCTATACCCCCTACTGCGCCAGCAAACACGCCCTGGTAGGTTTGACCGAATCGCTCTACTACGAACTCGCGCCGCGTGGCATTCGCGTCCAACTGGCCTGCCCCGGCGAATTCGACTCCCCGATGGTGGATCAGCTCGAACAGGGCCGCACCCCGGAAAACCGCGCCCAGACGCTGTCCATTCCCAAGGCCAGCGTCGACGCCATCGCCGACGACATCATGGCTGGGCTGGCCCAGGGCGACTTCCTGATCGTGCCGACCCGCAAGGCGCGCCTGGCGACCCTGGGCATGCGACTGCTGCCGAGCCTGTCGCGCAGACTGATGAGGCGCACCGTCGAACGGGTCTATCAGGGCCCCGACGACACCCTGCAGCGACAGATCGGTTAGGTCGTGCGCCTCAACGCTGGCCAGGGTCAGGTGGCTGCGGCCTGTGCTTCCACAAAGGTCTGATGGTCCTGAGCCACGCAGCGGGCATAGCTCAGGGACAGGGTACTCACCATTTCCACGACGCTGTCCAGCTGGCCGTCAACCTGGCGACCGACCGCACGGGCAAAGCGCCCAGGGTCGTCAGGCGCCAGCGCCGCTGCTCCGCGCAGATGCTCCCGCGCCAGAATCGCTCCCCACTGTTTCACCAGCTGCCGATACGCCTTGCCGCTGTCGAGCTTGTGGGTCGGAAAGTCCTCTTTGTAGGGAGACCGCTCACGCACCGAGAACACCTTGTCGCCCAGGTGCAGCCACCCCAGATAGATGTCGGGGTGTTCGGCAATGGCTCGAAAGGCGGCGGCGTGACGGGCGCCTTCGTGGGGAAAGGTGGCTTTCCAGGCTCGCTTGCCGGCGCTGCTCATGAGTACCAGCCCCGCTGGCCCCGGCTGCTCCTTGACGTCGAGAATGACATCGTCGTGCTCGTGATCCTTGCCTCCCTCGATCAAGACGTAGAAGCGCTCGAGGCCCAGCGACCCGGTACCGGCATCGATCCGCCTGGCGGTATCCTTGACGGAAAAGTGCGCGTCCCCCGCGTCACTCAGCTCACCTTTCAGGGTACTGCGGTACTCTTCATTGATGGCCTTGCGCAGCTGACTATCCAGATGGGCAGGCAAGTTGATCAGCTTGCCTTCACGCTGCAGCCTGCGCCCGGTTTCCTCCTGCACGGTCCACTTGTCGAGCATCTTGGCCCGACTTTTCTTGCGTTCCACCTTCTGCATGAAGGGCTTGAGCGGCCCCTTGGCGGTATCGACACTGACATGCCCCGGCGACTCTCCCGCGCGATACCTCGCCAGGGTCTTGTGGTAGCTGAGCACCAGATGCTTGAGACCACGCCTCAATGTCTTGCGCGAGACGCCATTCTCCTCGGCATCCAGCACCAGGCTGATGGACAGGCGCCACAGGTCATACTGATAGTCCCCGATCAGCGCATCGTCGAAGTCGTCCATGCCATATCGCACGCGATCGTCATGGTGGCCATAGGCGCCGAAGTTGTAGGCGTGGGCATCGCCCTGCAACCATGTCTGCGTGTCCACCTGGCCACCGAAGAGGGAGAAGCGCCAGTCGTGCCAGACATCCGCCCAGTAAAGATGATTGGTGCCCCGAAAGAAGGCGTAGGGAGACGCCGAGATCTTGGCGTACTTGGTGCGCTGGTCATCCGCATCAAGGTGCGCGTTGGCCGTGTGGATGGCCTCCATGACCTGGCGCGGTCGATGGTGGCGAGTCAGGGGAAGTGACATGCCAGTCTCCTCGGCAGCTGACAGACGTCATCGGCAGACGATGCCGTCCAGAGAGTTTTCAGAGAGTGCCGCTTTTGGCCAGTCCTGGCCTCAAGGCGCGAATAGACGCGTCATCAAGCATACCTTTCGGAAGCCGGACATGCCGTCTCACCAGCCAACGCCGACCAGGCGCCGGGGCGACACGCTCGACAACCCCGTCGTCAGTGGTGGGCGCCCCCTGCCCTCAGAGGACAGAGGCACAACGCACCGCGCTCGCCCATGGCTGGCGTTACGTGGTAATGATGGGCAGACGGCGGACGTCGAGGGGCAGGCGGTCTTCGTAGAAAGCGCGATCCCGAGGTATGGCGGGCCAGTAACGGTCATACCGGGCGACCTGGGCATTTCCTCAATAGGGATGACACCCGCCCCTGACACCGTCATCTTTTACGGCCACTGTGGAGACTCGATCATGCCAAGGCGCGCAACGCCCATCCAGGCTGACCCGCAAACCCGTTACGCCGGCTTTGCTGGCATCGACGTCTATCATCCTCCCGCCAGCAGCGCTCTGGGCGCTGTCGTCATCGCGGCAAGCGCCCGGGGCATCGCCAGAATTGACTTTATGGAGAGCGCCGCGGCAGCGACGATCACGCCCCGCGCCACGCCCTTGACGGAGGTCTGCCGTGAACAGCTGACAGAGTTCTTTGCCGGACAGCGTCAGCAGTTTGATCTACCGCTCGAGCCGCAGGGCACCGAGTTTCAGCGCCAGGTGTGGCAGGCACTGGCCGCCATTCCCTTCGGCGAAACGCGAAGCTACGGACAACTTGCCGAAGGCCTGGGACGCAAGGGTGCCCAGCGAGCGGTGGGGGCGGCCAACGGGCGCAATCCGATTTCGATCGTGATTCCCTGCCATCGGGTCATTGGCAGCGACGGCAGCCTGACCGGCTATGCTGGTGGGATGGGGCGCAAGCAGTGGCTGCTCGCCTTCGAAGCGCAGGAAGTGCCGCTGACGCTGTGCTGAGGGCAGCTAGCATAGACTCCGCCAGCCCGCCGCTCAGCGGACAGATATCACCTTGCCGGACGGAGAAAGGTCTCAGGACTCGACATTGGCAGACGCGATTCGCGGATCGAAGACCAGGTGCGCACGAATGGCCTGGACGTCATCCAGCGGGTGCTCGTAGCTCCACACAGCATCCTCATAGCGTTGCCCATCGACATCGACATGGAAGTAGCTGGCATCCCCCTTGAAGGGACAGTGCGTGCGCGTCTCGCTGGGCGTCAATCGTGTCATGTCCACATCAGCCCGAGGAAGATAAAGCCTCGTTGGATAGCCAGGTTCGTTCAACTCGAGCGCGTGCAGGGTGTCGGCGACCACCTCGCCATCAATATCCACTCGCACGCGAGTAGTCAGGGGATAGATCGCAATACGCTGTCGTGGTGCATCCATCGGCATTCTCCTGTGATTGATTAACCCGCAATCCCGCTGGCCAAGTGACGCCTCGCCGTCTTCCACTGGTAACTCACCGGGTGCCCTTCATCGACCGTGCCGATACCCGTATACGTGTGTTATCTCGGCGGTGCCACGCCTTTCGTTCTGACTATCACTAGAGCCTAGTACTGAGGATCATTAGAGCTTAGTGCTGACGGTGATTAGAGCCTAGTTCTGCCCGTCATGAGACCGTGTCCACGATGACTGCCATGGTCGCGGGCTCTGTAGGGACTATCTCGCTGCTATTGGTTGCTTTCTCAAGGAAAAAACTTACGTTCTCACGCAGCTATCCTACTGCGAGCGGCCCTGTTGACGTCTTTTTCTTGAGCTTCCCTCACCCCAGAATGAGAGGGGGCCGCTAGTGTCAGCCGCCCTTTTCATCACACCATCGCATCACACAATTGCATCACCCTATCGCTTCACACTATCCCGCTCTTTTCGGCAGATTATCATGCTGTGAGAATTCAACTCGGTCCGCGTTATGCTGCCTCGGTCGTGGTTCCCATGACGTTTCCCTATTGACCAAAAATCAACGAAGACTCATTTAGTGGAATCCAATGTCAGGGTTTTCTATCCTAGGCCCTCGTGGCGCCATTTTCGGGCCACGAATCTGGCACTACCTGACGCGCTCAGGCGCTTTCATGACGATAACATCTGGCGCATTTCAGCCGGTCTGACCCACCGGTGCGCCGCCCAAGGAAACTTCCATGCCCCCGTTCGCCCGCACATCGCTTGCCCTGGCCCTGCCTCTGCTGACCGCCGCCTGCGCCAGCATGTCCACCAGCAAACCCGCTGTCGCTCAATCCCTCGACTGGACCGAGCCCCCCGTCTACAGCACCCTGACGCTGTCTGCCGGCTTCCAGCCGGATCCCCAGACGGTCAGCGTCATGGCTGGCGGCGATACACGTGCAAGCGTTGTCAGTGCCGACTGTGCGGGCTTCGTCAATCCCGCTGCTCCGGACGTGGACATCAATTACACCGCCGGCAGCTATCCGCTGAAGATCGCCGCCAGTGCCTCCAGCGATACGACGCTGGTGGTCTATGATCCTGCCGGTATCTGGCACTGCAACGATGACGCCAGCGGCACCAATCCCGCCATTGTGTTGCCCAATCCGGCAAGCGGTAACTACAACGTGTGGATCGGCACCTATGAGTCGGGCGGCCGACTGGTGCCGGCGGAACTGCAAATTTCCGAGTCCGTGAGTTCAAACACCGCGGCTGCCAGCCCTTCTGCCAGTGCCTCCAACGATTACATTGGTGGCGATATCGAGTGGGGGGATGATGGAAGCCAGTGGAGCAATGACGGTGAGTGCGATGATCCGCGCTTCCTGGGCCCGGGCGCTGCCGCCGGCAACATCGACGCCGACCGCTTCCACGACGCCAGCGACTGCCGCAGCCTGTACGAACAGGGCCAGCTCTACTTGCGTTAAGAGACTTGTGCCAAGCAACTTGTGCTAAGAGAGTTCAGACGCGCGGATGACGCCTGCCGCCCTTCGCGTTCAGGACTCACCGCGTACGGCCCTTTGCCCGCGGGGTGCATGCGAAGTGCTACATGCCTTCACATGCACCTCATTTCGCGGCGGGTCCTGCGGTGGTGCCATGGTGATCCATCGCGGCCAACGAGACTCTGCGTGTGTTTACCACATGGGCCTTCATCGCATGGTCATGGGAAGACGATACGCTGAACCGACCTTTTTCCTTCGGTGAACCCATGCACCACGATCGCCCCTCTTCACGCCGCCGTTCTTCACACGGTCGCGGTCCGGATCACTCCTGTCCGGACAACCCGTGGCAAGATCATCCTGCTCCAGGATATCGGGAGATTTTCCTGACGTTTCTTGGCCTGGGGCTGACATCCTTTGGCGGGCCTGTCGCTCACCTGGGCTACTTTCGGCAGGTCTTTGTCAAACAGCGTGGATGGCTTTCTGATACCGCTTACGCGGAGCTGGTCGCGCTGTGTCAGTTCTTGCCGGGCCCTGCCAGTAGCCAGGTGGGGCTGGCCATCGGGCTGATGCGCGGAGGACTGACCGGGGCGCTGCTGGCCTGGCTCGCCTTCACACTGCCTTCTGCGCTGGCGATGATGGCATTTGCACTGGGTGCTGGCAGCATGGACGGCGCCATCGGCGAGGTGCTGATTCATTCGCTCAAGCTGGTGGCCGTCGTCATTGTCGCTCACGCGATCCACGGCATGGCGCGTCAACTGTGTCCCGACCTGCCCCGTGCAGGCATTGCGCTGGCTGCCCTGGCGGTCATGCTCGCCATGGGTGGCATCAGTGCACAGGTGGCCGTCATCCTGTTCGGGGGCCTGTGTGGCATCTGGTGGCTAAGCGCCGACGTTCCCTCAGCCTCTACCACTTCCCTGGCGGCGCCCCTTGCTGGCTGGGTCAGTGCGCTGGCACTTTTGCTTGGCGCCGTGATGCTGGTGGCCTTGCCGATCCTGGCGGCAGGCACCGACGCCCTATGGGCCGACCTTGCCGACAGCTTCTACCGGGCGGGGGCTTTGGTCTTTGGCGGCGGCCACGTCGTGTTGCCGCTACTCGACGCCGAAATGGTGGGCAAGGGGCTGGTGTCAGAAGCGGACTTTGTGGCGGGGTACGGCGCTGCCCAGGCAGTCCCGGGGCCTCTGTTCACCTTTGCGGCCTATCTGGGCACCGTGGCGGGAGGCATGAGCCTATGGGCCGGTGCTCTTGCGCTGGTCGCCATCTTCCTTCCTGGCGCCCTGCTGGTGGTGGGCCTACTGCCACTGTGGCAGCGCTTGGGCCAGCACGCTCGTTTGAGAGCGGCGATGAAGGGAGCCAATGCCGCCGTCGTCGGACTGCTCTGTGCGGCCTTCATCGACCCTATCTGGCGAAGTGCGATCGATTCGCTGGTCGACATCGCCATCGTGGTGGCAGGTTTTGTTATGCTGAAGCGCATCCCGGTGTGGGCGCTGGTGCTTCTGTTTCTGGCCCTTGGGCTGGTTCGGGGATCATGGAGCATGCTGCTGCAGGGGTAGTCCAGCAGCACGCTGGCTCTGACTCTGGCTCTGACTCTGGCTCTGGCTCTGGCTCTGGCTCCGCCCCTGGCGTCACTCGGATCACACCACCCTGTCCCCGCGCATTTTCTCCCAGCGCTGAGGGCAACCGCCCTCAGCAGGTCACGCCCGAGTGCTCCTGCTTGAGGCGATAGAAGTCCTCGACGATCTCCTCCATGGCGCCAGCGTCGTAGGGGCAGAGCCCGCTCACCACCAGCTTCTTGCCACCACGCCCAATCACCTCACCCGCCGCCTCAATGGCAAAATCGAGATGCACATCGCCACGCTTGCCAATCACTTCCAGCCGCGAGTCAAGCAGCCGCAATGCAGGCATCTGGGCATCCAGTCGATCCAGCGAGAAGCCCATGCTGTCGTAGATCACCAGCGGACGCTTGGGATTGAACATGACGCCGCAGTCTTCCATCAGCGGCTTCAGGTAGTGAGGGAAATTCTTGCCCGAAAAGGCGACATAGCAGCGCGTGAAGGCTTCAACCACCTGCTCGTCGAAGGTCACCTCACCACGCCGTTCGACCTCGAGGTAACACTTGCCATCACCGTCCTGCACCCGGATGACGCGATCACCATGCTCGATGAAACTGAGCGGGCGGTCGGCGCCCACCATGGCCAGGAACCGGAAATTCATGTGCTGTGACAGACCAAATCGCTTCAATACCAGGGCGAACAGCAGATCTCCGGGGACACAGAACCGACGGGCGCCCGGCGTGTGGATCGGATTGAAGTCACCGGCGATACACTTGGCAAAACGGCTGGCCTGTTCGGCGGACACCAAGATGCAATCGTCGATACAGGAATGATACTCATCAAGAAACATGGGACGGACGCCTGGCTAAAACTGGAGTGGGAAAGGCCGGCTCAGCCCTTCTGGCCCGCATGATGCCATAGATCCCCATCAAATGAGCAGGTCCGCGAATGCTTCAACCGATCCACGTCAGTTGCGCCAGCGTCGCGTTTCTTGTCCTGCCCGCCACTTCATGACACTCCTTTGCCGACATGTGACCCCTTATGGCTTCGTCAGCTACCTCCAGGTCACGGCACCAACGCCCCCTACCAAAGGTGCAGCACAGCGCGCCTTTGGCAGCATATTGCGGTGCAAAACGCTGTGATAGGCTCGATGGCGATTTCTCCATCTTTCATTCATTTTCAGGATGCCATCGTCATGTACACGACTGATATTGGCTTACGACGACCACGTCGCTGGCCGCTGCTGATCGCCATGCTCCTGGCGGGCCTCACACTGGCAGGCAACAGCCTCGCTGTTACCGGAGAGCTTGATCTCACCAGCTCCACCACTGGCTTCATTGCGGTAGCCATCTTCGTACTGGCCTATGCACTGGTCATGGCCGAAGAAAAGCTGCACATGCGCAAGTCCAAGCCAGTATTGGTCGCTGCGGGCTTGATCTGGGCGCTGATTGGCTGGACCTACGTTCAGTCCGGTATGCCTGACGCGGCAGAGCATGCCTTCCACGTCACCCTGCTGGAATTTTCCGAGCTGATGCTGTTCCTGCTGGTGGCGATGACCTACATCAACGCCATGGATGAACGCAGGGTATTCGACGGGCTGCGCTCGTGGATGGTGCAGAAGGGGTTCAGCTATCGCACCCTGTTCTGGCTGACCGGCGGCCTGGCGTTCGTGATTTCCCCCATCGCCGACAACCTAACCACCGCGCTGCTGATGTGTGCAGTAGTGACGAAGGTGGCGGAAGGCGACAAGAAGTTCATCAATCTGTGCTGCATCAATATCGTGGTGGCGGCCAACGCGGGAGGGGCCTTCAGCCCGTTCGGCGACATCACCACGCTGATGGTCTGGCAGGCCGGACTGATCGAGTTTCAGGAGTTCTTCGACCTGCTGCTTCCCTCGCTGGTCAACTTCCTGGTGCCGGCGGTGGTCATGAGCTTTTTCATCCACAACCGTACCCCGGACAGCCTGGAAGAGACGGTCGAACTCAAGCGTGGCGCCAGACGTATCATCGTGCTGTTCCTGCTGACGGTAGCGACTGCCGTGGCCTGCCATACCCTACTGCACCTGCCGCCGGTGCTGGGCATGATGACCGGGCTCGGCTACCTCCAGTTCTTCGGCTTCTACCTGCGCAAGAGTCTGCCGAAGTCGTTGGACCGCAAGCGCACTGCCTATACCCAGAAAGGTGACTGGAAGAAGCTCGAACAGCTCGGCAGCGTGGTGCCCTTTGACGTCTTCAACCGCGTGGCGAGGGCCGAGTGGGATACGCTGCTGTTCTTCTACGGCGTCGTCATGTGCGTCGGTGGACTGGGCTTCATGGGCTATCTCGGTCTGCTCTCCGACGTGATGTACCAGCAGTGGGATGCGACCTGGGCCAATATCGCGCTGGGCATCATCTCGGCGGTGGTCGACAACATTCCCGTGATGTTCGCGGTGCTGACGATGGAGCCGGACATGTCCCACGGCCACTGGCTGCTGATCACGCTGACCGCAGGCGTCGGCGGCAGCTTGCTGTCGATCGGCTCTGCTGCAGGGGTCGCACTGATGGGCCAGGCTCGCGGCTACTACACCTTCATGGGCCACCTGCGCTGGGCGCCGGTGATTGCCCTCGGCTACGCCGCCAGCGTTGCCGTGCACCTGTGGCTCAACCAGGCTAGCTTCGCCGTTTCAGGCTGAACCCGCTATCCGAGGCGAGGACCAACGCAGGTGCTGGGAGCGCTTGCGTTGGTGGCATAAACTCTTTGCTACCTCTCTTTTGCCGCACATTGGCTCTCCTTAGGATAAGCTTGTTAAAGCACAATACAGACGCATGACATGCGTAAAGACATAAGGCTATCCGCTCTTGCATGACGCTGCTGTCGCCCATACCGCGCAGGCGCCATGACGCAAGGAAGCCAAGCAGGGAACTCAGACCTTTATGACACCGTGGATGCCACTCTCCAGGCGACATCTGCCCGCTAGCGGGGCGATCGAGAGGCTGCATTGATGCGCAAGGCTGCTCTTCGCCTCCTGTTCTGCGTATGTACGGCTCTGCTGACAGGAGGGCTCGTCGGCACGACCGCGTGGGGAAAGCCCCCGACTGATGTCGCCGTCATCGCACACCCTGGCGTCGCCCTGCAGGAGCTGGACCGAGACACGCTCAGGGCGATCTTTGCCATGCGTCTTCGCACCTGGCCCGACGGCCATGCGGCGGAAGTTTACGTACTGGCCAACGACGACCCGGTTCACGGGGCCTTCGTCAAACAATGGCTCTCCGTCTATCCCCACCAACTGCAGTTGGCATGGGACCGCATTGTATTTTCCGGCACTGGCCAGGCACCCCACCGCGTGCGCAGCCAGCGGGACATGATTGACACGGTGGCGTCCACCCCAGGTGCCATCGGCTACATCGAAAGGGAGTACCTGGATGAGCGCGTCCAAGCCATCAGCAGGGATTAGCGAAGCGCTATCAGCTTGCCGCGAGCCATTTTCGCCTGGCATCCACGGCGGCCACTATCATGCCACGGGGCGAGAGCCTCAACGCCATGGCCTACTCCGCGTATCGCCGGCCCGGCTAGGCCTGTTGGCGACGCTGGTGCTGGCCTGCCAGGCCAAGGCACATGCCAGCCCGTTGGATACGGTTCAGGTTCATGGTTTCCTCAGCCAGGCGCTGGTCATCACCGACGACAACAACATGTTTGGTGACAGCAGCGACAGCGGCGGCAGCTGGGACTATACAGAGCTGGGCATCAACGCATCGATTCGGCCCACGGAGAACCTGCTGCTCGCAGCACAGGCATTGAGTCGTCGCGCCGGAGGGATCGACAATGGCTCCATCGAGCTCGACTACGGAATCGCCGACTGGCAGCTGCTGTCCAACACAGAGCGCACTTTCGGCGTGCAACTTGGGCGCTTCAAGAACCCTTTCGGCTTCTACAACCAGACCCGTGACGTTGCCTTCACTCGCCCCAGTATCCTGCTTCCCCAGTCGATCTACTTCGATCGCACGCGTTCGCTGGGACTTTCCGCCGACGGCCTGAAGCTCTATCACGAAGAGCGCATCAATGATGGCGTGATTCATACCCAGCTCGGGGTCGGCCAGGCTCAGGTCGACGATGATGTCGAAGAGGTCCTCGGCCTGGATGTCCTGCCGGGCTCCTTCGATGCCGATACCTCGCTGGTGGGGCAGGTCCGCTATGAACATGATGGTGGACGCATGGTGTTCGCCTTGAGTGCCGCGTCCGTCAAGGCCGACTATGACTCTCCCGGAGCCTTTCCCGGAGACGGCAAGCTGGACTTCCAACCCTGGATATTTTCCGCGCAATACAATGCCGAGCAATGGAGTCTGACGGCGGAGTATGCCCTGCGCGATGTCGAGCTGGCCGGGTTCAATGCGTTCGAGGACAACAAGAACCAGGGCGAAAGCTGGTACGTGCAGTACCGTCGCCGTTTTCTCGACGACTGGCGCTGGCTGATTCGCTACGACAGCCTGGTCAACGACCGCGATGACCGTAACGGCAACGACTACGAACGCGAGGGCCGTGGGCCGAGCTATTCCCAGTACGCCAACGACTGGACCTTCGGGTTGCAGTGGCAGCCCCATAGCCGCGTCATGCTGGCGGGGGAGTACCACCACGTGGACGGCACTGCCTGGCTGCCGGTGCAGGACAATCCGGACCCGCGTGATACAGAGCGCAGCTGGGACATGTGGCTCTTTCAGCTGTCGTTGAGGTTCTGATGTCACGTGCTTCCGATAGCCGATCCCAGCGCTTGCGCCTGGGCTTGACCTGGCGTGTGGTGACGCTGACCAGCCTATTGCTGGTCGCCCTGGCGGTGCTCTTCACGTACCTCTCCTACACCAACCTCACGCGGCAGTTCACGGCCTCTCGCCAGGAACAGATCGAGCGCCAGCAACGAGAGCTCGAATTTGCCATCCGCCGCTCGGAGAACGGCTTGCAGCAGCTGGCGGGACTCATTGCCGCGTCTCCTGACCTGGGTCCCGCACTACGCCGCCCCACTCTGCCCTCGTCGGCTGCCGAGCTGTCACCGGATCTGGCATCGCTGTGGCCCTCACTGCAGCTGGAAGCCGGCGTTGAACGCATGCTGGTGTACGACGACCAGGCTGGCCAGGTCATGGCGCTGGGAGGCGAACCGGACCAGCAGGCGCCCTCTCGCTACACGCGCTGGATGGCCACCGTCATGCGTGAGGAGCGCCCCTTATCCCCTCTTGAGTGTGCCCCCCAGTGCCGCCAGTATGCCGTGGTCCCCATTCTGGCCGATGGCGGCAGTTCCGGAGCTTTGCTGCTATCGCGTTCCCTGGCCGACGTGACCCGCCAGACCCGCGATATCTCGACCAGCGAGGTGGCGCTGATCAGCCTTGTGGCCAGCGACGACCAAGGGCCAGGCACCCAGGCCGAGCGACAGCTGCCTGACTGGCAAGGGCGCGTGCAGGCCGTGACCAATGCGCCCCACAGCCTGGCGCTGCTCAGGCAGGCAAGTCGCAAGGGCTCGCTCGAGGACCTGGCGCGAACGCCACTGCGCATACAGCAGGACGGTCGCCATCTCGAGCTGTCGGCTGTGCCGCTGACCTCATCCTCCGGAACACGTGCGCCCGCCTACTTTGTGCTGATGTCCGACATCACCACGCAGATTCATGCCATCCAGCTGGACACCCGCACCCAGATGATCGCGAGCCTGTTTGGCTGGCTATCGGCTGAACTGCTGCTGCTGGCGATTCTGCTGCGGCCCATGGCCCGCCTGCGCCGCGTGGCCTCGGTGCTGCCATTACTGGCTCGAGGCGGCTTCTCCCAGGCGCGTGATGCACTGCCGCTGGCGCCACGCCGCCTACCGGACGAGATCGATGTGCTGGAAGCCAGCACACTGACCCTCGCTGACCATCTCGAGCGCCTGCAACAGCAGGTCAGCCAGCGTGGCGAAGAGCTAGCTCGCCGGATCGAGGAGCTGGCCCGGGAGCGAGACTTCATCAGCAGCCTGATCGATACCGCCCAGGTCTATATCCTGACCCAGGACGAGGAAGGACGTATCGACATGATCAACGCCTACCTCGAACAGCAGCTGAGCTGTCCGTCTCGCGAACTGCTGGGACGCCGTTTCGACGACATCTTCGATGCTGCGCTGGAGGCCACCACGCCAGGCTCGTCCCGACTGCAGGAGGAGCGGACCCTGACCCTGCCCGATGGTGAGCTACGCACCATCATCTGGTACCACAGCCCCCTACTGGGCCGCGACAGCACGTCTCTGGCACGGATTTCGGTCGGCCTTGATATCACTGAACGCAAGGCGGCCGAGTCTCGCCTGACCTGGCTCGCCGAGCGCGATCCGCTCACAGAGCTCTACAATCGACGCTTCTTCCTCGAATCCCTGCGGCGTGCACTGAGCCGTGGCGAACACGGTGCAGTGATGCTGCTGGATCTGGACCAGTTCAAGGAGGTCAATGAACTCAGCGGTCATCACGCAGGCGACCGCATGCTGCACACCGTGGCCCGGTTGCTGCAGCAGGAGTATGCCCACCGCGGGGTGATCGCACGTCTCGGGGGAGATGAGTTTGCGTTGCTGCTGAATGGCGTGGACGAGGATCATGCCATACGCATTGCCCAGCACCTGAACCAGCTGTTCGAAAGCCTCGGCTTTGTTGCCGAAGGCCGCCGCCACAGGATCACTGCCAGCATAGGCATCGTCCCCTTCCCCAGTGAAGGGGCCACACCTGCAGACCTGATGGCCAGCGCCGACGTAGCCATGTACAAGGCCAAGGCCAGCAACCTCCAACGCTGGCACCTGCTGGCCACGCTGGAGAACGCTCGTGACGAGTTGAATGAGCGCGTCTACTGGGTAGACCGTATCCGCCGTGCGCTGGTCGACGGCGACTTTGTGTTGATGGTGCAACCCATCGTCAAGCTTGAAGACCGCTCCATCCGTCACTACGAGGTGCTGCTGCGGTTGCGTGATGACGATGGCAGCCTGATCTCTCCCGCTCGCTTTATCCCGGTGGCAGAGCACTCCGGTCAGATCGTGGCCATCGATCGCTGGGTGCTGCACCACTGCGTGCACGCCCTGGCGCGCCTTGACGGCATCAGCCTGGCGGTGAACCTGTCTGGCCAGTCACTGCATGACGAGGGTCTCAAGCAATTCCTGGCGGACTTGCTTGAGACCAGCCAGGCGGATCCCCACCACCTGGTGCTGGAAGTCACCGAAACCGCTGCCGTGACCGACTTTTCGACGGCACGAGGCGTACTGCAGAGCGTTCGCGACCTGGGCTGCCGTACGGCGCTGGATGACTTCGGGGTGGGCTTCTCGAGCTTCCACTACCTGGGTCAGCTGCCCGTCGACTACATCAAGATCGATGGCTCCTTCATCCGTAGCCTGGCCACCAGCCCCGATAGTCGTGTGATCGTCAAGGCGGTTTCCGACATTGCCACCGGCTTCGGCAAGCAGGCCGTCGCCGAGTTTGTGGATCAGGAGGCCCTGATCCCTCTGCTGTCGTCTTACAACATTGCCTACGGCCAGGGCTATCACCTGGGCCGCCCGGTGCCGTTCGAAGAGGTCTTCGACTTCAATCCAGTGAACAATACGCACCACGGGAAATAGTGCATATTAAAGGGACCTTAATAACAAGGGGAGGAGCGCATCTTGAGCGGGTATGCCACCTCCCCGCGACAGGCAGGAACCGACAACAGGGAGGTCACCGTCCATGCCAGCAGATGAGGCACACAGTTCGACGCAGCGGCAACGCTTGCTAGAGCAATTTGCCGATCAATTTCGCGTCATTCTTGTACGTACCGCCGAGGACCGTGAGCGGGTCTATTCTCTGCGCCACGATGTGTTTCTACGCGAGCTGAACTACGCGTTGCCTGGCAGCCATGACGCCAATCAGGAGCACGATGACTTCGACGACCAGGCCTTGCACTGCCTGGTCGAGCACCGGGCCAGCGGACTCGCTGCCGGGTGCGTGAGACTGGTATTTCCGCCGTCGGATCGCCCTGACCACCTTCCCGTCATCGATGCCACTCGACACGTGTTCAGCAGCCGAGAGCTTCACCCCCAGCAACATCAAGGCCGCGACGTCGCAGAAATCTCGCGCCTGGCCATATCACGGCTCTTCCGAGCCCAGGCAGCAGACGAAGACATCCAGCTCGCCCAGTTCCCGCCCGAGGAGCGTCGCGCGTTTCCGCTGATCGTCACCGGCCTGTTTCTCAGTGCCCACGCGCTGGCGGGACTGACCTCTCGTCGCCATCTGTATGCCTTGATGGAACCGCCGCTGGCAAGGCTTTTGACCTTATCCGGGTTTCGCTTCCAATCCGCCAGCGACACCATTCAATACTGCGGCGTCAGGCGCGCCTACTATATCGACAATGATCTCGCCGAGCGCGAACGCAACCCCCTGCTCGACCCTCTCTACTACCGCCTGCGTGACTCACTGAGCCGCCAGCTGCCCGCCGCTGCGGAGCCATCCCACGGCCCCGGAGGCTTATGGTACCGATCCTTCGACTGCCTCTCGTGAGCCTGTCTCGCGTAAGCCTAGCTCACCTGCCCCACAAGCCACTGCGGCATCTCCTTCTTCCGGCGTCAGTGAAGGTCCCGGGTAAAGACTACCGGTCCAGCCCAGGGTCATGATGGCCAGCACATTGCGATGCTCTCCACTGGCCAGATCGAGGCTGCCGTCGGTGCCTGGCAGGATTCCCGTGGAGGGATCACGACGCTCCAGCAGGATGGCATGCAGCGTATCCACCAGTGGGTGATCCGCACGTCCCCCGAGCTGCAGCGAGAGCGCGACCTCGGCCACGATATCCGTCTTGACCTGGGCCAGTGCAGAGGACTGGGACACCAGTGCTTCCACCGCCCAGTCGACCGACCGATGTTGGGCAGTGCGCTGATAGTAGCGACTGGCGGCGATGACAAAATGCGTCAGGCCGTAGAGCCAATTGTGATAGTCGGCGGAAGACAGCTCGGCGATCCGCTCCGCCGGGTACAGCGAGCGAAAGGCCGACGCCACGTCGTCACGTAGATCGACGATACCCAGCTCAGCGAGAAACGTCGCCTGATTGGCGACCTGGGCCGCATAGACAGAGATAACCTCGGGGTCGGTCAGGAAGGCGTGCCAGTCGACCTCGTCAAGCGCCCGCGTGAGTGACGCGTACTGGCCGGGAGGCAGACGCTCCAGTAGACCGTGATACTGAGCCTGGGTCAGCCGAAACAGGATTCCCATTGGCAACATCATCTGTGGATAGTCCGCCAGCATCGCCTTGCGCCGCCGCTGCTTGGCCCGAGTCTCGGGATAGCCCTCGAGCAGCTGGCGATTACGTGCGCGCAGCGCCGCAGGATCCTCCACCGTGGCGGCGTCACGCGCCAGCTGTTGCAGCAGGCGCTGGGCGTACTGACGATTCCAGCAAAGATAGGCGGGATCGCCGGTCAGTCGCCACAGTCGCTGTGCATAGTGACGCTGCTCGTCATTGGGCAGGGATTCCAAGGCCCCGTCGTAGGTGGCACGAATCTCGATCGCCGCCTGGCGCGAGCGGGCCTCCAGTACACCTGCCTCATGGACAGGGGCCAAGGCGTCGGCAGGTGCGTGGCTAGCAGGTGAATCATCAGCTACGCGTGTGGATACATCGCCAGCGTCATATGCCGACGCAGGGGCCGCCCAGGATAACCCTACCAGCACCACATACAGCAGCCTGCGCTGCAGTCGCCGACACCTCTGCCACTGTCCCATTGCGCGCCCCCTTGCCCCGGTAACGTCGGCACACCCCCTGTGCACGCCATACGGCGCTTTTCAGACAGGCGGTGCGTTTCTGGCAAGATAGTTGATCACGCCGTCAACGACACTTGCCTAGGGTTTGTACGAAAAGTCGACGAGCGAAGGTTAGACAAGGCAAAAATCGGTGAGAAAGCGCAGTTTACAGGGGGTAAATGAGCATTTTGACCGGGCTGGCGTACCAGCTGATTTTTAACGCCGTATTACCGAGCGCAGGCACTTTTCAGACAAGCCCTAGTGGCCGTCGTCCTCATCAGGCCACAGCCGTGCCGCCTTGCGACGGGACACCAGGCGAACGCGCATCTTGGGGCGTGCCGGTGCAGGACTCAAAGGCGCTTGAGGGGCAGCCGTAGAGGCATCGCGCCGTTGCTCGTGCGCTAACGAAGCTTCAGCCGCTGAGGACGTGTCATCTGGGGGGGAGGCTGACGCAGACGGCTCGATCACGACCCACGCCACCAAGGGCAGCGCCAGCTGCCAGCGGATGGCGGCAAGCCTCAAGCCTAGGGTGGTGGCCAGGGACAGCACGATCCCCAGCATTGGCAGCTCGAGTCGGGTCAACACCACATATACGACCCCACCGGCAATGGCGGCGGTGGCGTACACCTCGCGACACAGCACCATGGGCACGCGACGCGCCAGCACGTCTCTGACCATGCCGCCCGCGACACCGGTAAACAGCCCCATCAGAACAGCGACCAGCCCCGAGGTGTCCAGCAGCAACGCCTTGTTGGCGCCGATGATGACAAACAGCGCGAGGCCGAAGGCGTCGGCTACCGGCAGGACCACCCGGTGGAGACGGTGGATGTAGTGAAAGCCCACCAGGGCGCCCATGACGGTGGCCAGAATGACCCAGAGATAGACAGGATCACGCACCCAGAAAACCGGAGCCACACCGAGCACCAGATCGCGCAGCGTGCCTCCGCCCACGGCGGTGACTGCGGCCAGCACCAGCATGCCGATGGGATCCATGCGCGAACGGCATGCCAGCAAGATACCCGAAAGCGCGAACACGACAGTGCCCGCCAGATCAAGCGCATAGACCAGCTGTGTATCCACTCCTTAGATCCCCTGACACGATTGCCCAACCATCAACTCGGAGCGTACACCGAGCGCGCCCGCTCCAGATGCGCCTGCATCTCGCGAATGGCGGCCCCTTCATCGGCCTTCTTGAGTGCCGCCAGGATGCGCTCGTGCTCTTCCAGCGTCACGTGCTCGCTGCCCTTCCAGTGAATCAGCGAGGTGTGAAACCGGGCCAACCATTCGAACATGGCGCGACTGACGGCGACGAAGATGGGGTTCCCGGTAGACTCGGCGATGGCGACGTGAAAGTCCATATCCGCCGCGATGAAGGCCTTGATGTCTCGGTTGAGCGCGCGCCTCTGCTGGGCAACCAGCGCTTCGAGGCGCGCCAGGTCCTTCGGTGCCAGCTTGCGCGCCGCCCTCGCCACCATGCCGACCTCAAAGAACTTCCTGGCCTCTTTCAGGTGATCCAGCGTTGCCGGCTCAGTCGCCAGCAGGTGCATGGCGGTCAGTTCGATCTGCGCCAGCATGCCGTCGGCGCTGGGGGTCAGTACCTTGGGCCGCTGCCCATGGTGAATCGCTACCAGGCCGAGACGTTCCAGAGCCTGCACGGCCTCCCGAATAGCCGGTCGCCCTACCCCAAAGGACTCCATCAGCTCACGCTCGGAGGGCAGGCTGTCGCCTGGCGCATACGCCCCCTCCAGCAGCTGTTGATACAGCCGGTCAAACACCTCGTCGGACAACTTGCGGCGAGAAATCTTCAACGAGTCGCTCATGGCTCATTTCCTGCACTGTCTGGGCTCGTGGATCGCCTCCATGACGGGGCGCGAGCGTGACACTCGACCAAGGTCGTGTTTGACACTATCGGTCACTTATATTGTCATCATACCAGTTGCACGACGACTTGCCTCCTTCCTCATTCGAACAGGTTACCTGACCATGACCAGCATTGCCTTGATCGGCGCCGGCGGCAAGATGGGCGCCCGCCTCTCCCGCAACCTCTCGTCCTCGGACTTTGAAGTGCGTCATGTGGAAGTCAGCGAGCAGGGGCGCCAGCGCCTTCGCGATGAGCTGGGGATCGAGTGCGTCGACAGCGCCGAGCAGGCGGTGAAGGGGGCAGATGTGGTCATCCTGGCCGTGCCCGATACATTGATTCAGAAGATTGCCGCCGACCTTTCGCCGTCCATCGCTCCTGGCACCATGGTGATCTGCCTTGACGCCGCTGCACCGTTTGCCGGTCACCTGCCGGATCGTGACGACCTGGTCTACTTCGTGACCCATCCCTGCCATCCGCCGATCTTTAACGACGAGACCACGCTGGAGGCCAAGCGCGACTATTTTGGCGGCAGCCATGCCACTCAGCACATCGTCAGTGCCTTGATGCAGGGTGACGAACAGCATTTTTCCCTCGGCGAGTCCGTGGCCCGCACCATCTACGCTCCAGTCGGACGCAGCCATCGGGTCAGCGTTGAACAGATGGCCCTGCTTGAGCCAGGTCTGTCCGAGACCGTCTGTGCCACACTGCTATCGGTGATGCGGGAAGCCATGGATGAAGTGGTCGCCCGAGGCGTCAGCCACGAGTGCGCGCGAGACTTCTTGCTCGGCCACCTCAATATCCTGGGCGCGGTGATCTTCGACGAGCAGCCAGGTGCCTTCTCCGATGCCTGCAACAAGGCCATCGAGAACGGCAAGCCGATGCTGATGCGGGACGACTGGAAGCGTGTCTTCGAGCCTGACGCCATCGCCGACAGCATTCAGCGCATCACCTAACGCCCACTCCCGCGTCCCGCTGATCAAGGAGCCCCTGGCATGAGCCGTATCGAAGCCCGCTATCTGATCGAGACTCCGTTCGACGTGGCCCATGCCTGCGACGTCATGGCCGGGGAGCAATCCTGCGGCACCTTTACCCGGCTGGCCGCGGAGACCGACGAGTTGCGCGAGCGCCATGCCGCCAGGGTGGAATCCATCGAGCTGCTCGACAGCGTCACGACGCCGTCCTTGCCCATGCCGACACGCCCCCAACCCGACGGCACGCGCTATCAACGGGCTCGAGTGACGCTGTCCTGGCCGCTGGAGAATCTGGGGCCTTCGCTGACCACGCTGATGGCCACCCTGGCCGGCAACCTGTATGAGTTGAAGGAATTCTCGGGTCTCAGGCTCGAGAGCGTCCAGCTGCCGGATGCCTTTGCCGGAGCGTATCCTGGCCCTCAATTCGGCATCGCCGGCACTCGACAGCTGACCGGCATTGGCCAGGGCCCGCTGATCGGCACCATCATCAAGCCCAGCGTGGGGCTGGACCCACAGGCCACTGCCAGCGTCGTCCAGCAGCTGCTGGATGGCGGGATCGACTTCATCAAGGACGACGAGCTTCAGGCCAATGGTCCCCACAACCCATTGGAGGCTCGCGTCGATGCCATCATGCCGCTGGTCCATGCCCATCAGCAGAAGACCGGTCGCAAGGTCATGGTGGCGTTCAATATCACCGGCGAGATCGACGACATGCGTCGCCACCACGACCACGTGCTGGCCGCTGGCGGCAGCTGTGTCATGGTGGCGCTCAACGCGGTGGGCCTGGCCGGCGTCAGCCACCTGCGCCGTCACTGTCAGCTGCCGATTCATGGCCATCGTGCCGGCTGGGGCATGTTCAGTCGCGATCCCCTGCTGGGGATGGACTTCGCCGCCTGGCAAACGTTCTGGCGCCTGGCGGGGGCCGACCACCTTCATGTCAATGGCCTGGCCAACAAGTTCTCGGAGTCTGACGCAAGCGTTGCCGCCAGTGCCAGGGCCTGCCTGACCCCACTGTTTCCCGCTGCTGGCCCTGCCCATACGGTGATGCCGGTGTTCTCCTCCAATCAGACGGCCTGCCAGGCGATCGATACCTGGCGTGCCATGGGCGGCTCCAGCGACATGATCGTCACCGCTGGGGGCGGCATCATGGCACATCCCGGCGGTATTGCCGCCGGCGTCAGGAGCCTGCGTCAGGCCTATGATGCAGCCGCCCAGGGGGTTTCCCTTGCCGAGCATGCGCGCGAGCACCGCGAACTGGCCCAGGCCCTGGAGACCTTCTGCCCATGAGCGAGCTGCTGCTGAGCTACTACGGTGACGATCTGACCGGCTCCACCGATGCACTGGAAGCCCTCGCCAGCCACGGCGTGCCCAGCGTGCTGTTCACCCGCCGCCCCAGTGACGAGCAGCGAGCGCGCTTCGCCCACTGCCAAGCCCTGGGGCTCGCCGGCACAAGCCGCAGCGAATCCAATGACTGGATGCGCCGCGAGCTCAAGCAGGCCTTCCACTGGCTGGCCCAGCAAGGCGCCGAGCTGACCCACTACAAGACCTGCTCGACCTTCGACAGCAGTCCCGAGGTGGGCAGCATCGGCTGTGCCATGGAAGTGGGCCGCAGCGTCTTCGGCGACAACCCGATTCCGCTGGTGGTCGGCGTGCCACAGATGCGCCGCTACACCGTCTTCGGCGAACTCTTTGCCGCCTACCAGGATCAGGTCTATCGGATTGACCGGCACCCCGTCATGGCGCGTCATCCGGTGACCCCCATGCGAGAAGCCGACCTGCGCCGCCACCTGGCGGAGCAGACGGCGCTGTCGATTGGACTGATCGCCGCGCCAAGCCTGACTCGCCCAGATATCGACGATCATGTGGATGAAGTGATGGCGACGTCATCCGCGGTGCTCTTCGACGTGCTCGAGCCACACCACCAGCAGGCGGTGGGCTACCAGCTGTGGCGGACGCGCCCTGGTGTCACAGGGACCTCTGGTGGCGGCCTCGTGGTGGGCTCTTCGGGGGTGGAGTACGCTCTGCTGCGCGAATGGCAACGCCAGGGCACGCTAGCGGGGCCAGCAGCATTTGCACCGCTACCCTCGGTGGATCGGATTGCGGTGGTCTCTGGCAGTGTCTCGAGTACCACGGCTCGGCAGATTGACTGGGCCCGACAGCACGCCAACTTTCACACCATTGAAGTGGATGCCAGGCGCCTGGCCGATCCAGTCTCCTGCCAGCAGGTCATGGCCAGCGCGGTGAGCGAGGCCCTTGAGGCATTGAACAAGGGGCGCAGCATCATTGTGCATACCGCCATGGGCCCCGACAGCCACGACGACAGCCTGACGGCGGAATCCAGCCGCCACCGCCTCGGCAAGTCATTGGGCGAGATGCTCAGGCGACTGGTCGATGACCAGGGACTGAGCCGCGTCTGTGTGGCGGGTGGCGATACATCGAGCCACGCCATCGCCGCGCTGGACATCCACGCCCTGACCGTTCGGCTGCCGCTGCCGGACACCCCTGGCTCGCCGCTATGCCAGGCTCACAGCGACGATCCTCGCTACCACGCCCTGGAGGTGGCCTTCAAAGGCGGCCAGATCGGGGGCGACGACTACTTCGAACGCCTGCGGCGGGGCAGCCACATCGCCGACCACGAGCATTAGTCCGGTCGTGCCAGCGCACGGCCACCAAGCGTCATCCCGCAAAGAGGAAACAACAATGACGATGTCCCAACGCCACGCTCTCTCGCTTCATCCTGCTCAACAGCGCTCTCGCCCGGCACTTCTGGGCACCACGGCGCTCAGGCCATGTCTGCTGGCGGTGGCCACCGCTCTGTTCTCGCTACCGGCACTGGCCGCCCAGACCATCACCGTGGGCCACACCACGTCGGACAGCTCGCACTACTCAGAGGGCATCGATGCCTTCAAGGCCACCCTGGAGGAGCTGTCCGGGGGAGAGTTCACCGTCAATGAGCAATCCTCCGGCGCGCTTGGCGGCGAACGCGCCATGATCGAGGGGCTGCAGATCGGCACCATCGATGCCGTCGTCACCTCCACCGGCCCCCTCGGCAACTTTGTGCCGGAGACCTATGTGCTCGACCTGCCGTTCCTGTTCAAGGACTACGCCCATGCCCGCTGCGTGCTGGATGGTGAGGTGGGCCAGGACCTGCTGGACAAGATCGGCGAACATGACCTCGTGGGACTCGCCTGGACCGAAAACGGCTTCCGCCACATGACCAACAGTCAGCGTGATATCAACACTCCGGAAGACGCCCAGGGGCTGAAGATTCGCACCATGGAAAACGAGATGCACATGGCCGCGTTTAACGAGATGGGCGTCCACCCCACGCCGATGGCCTTCCCGGAGCTGTTTACCGCACTGCAACAGGGCACCGTCGACGGCCAGGAAAACCCCATTTCGGTGATTCTCACCGGCAACCTGTGGGAAGTGCAGGACCGTCTGTCGCTGACCGGCCATGTCTATTCGCCGGCCATCATGCTGGCCTCGCCAATCCTGTGGGACGGCCTCACCGACGAACAGAAGGGCTGGTTCATGGAAGCCGCCCACGCCGGTGCCGAAGCGACCCGCGCCATGGTCTCCCGACTCGAGACCGAGGGCGTGGAAGAGCTCAAGGCCAAGGGCATGACCGTGGTCGAGGACATCGACAAGGCACAGTTCCAGGCAGCCGTCGAGCCGTCTTACTCGGTCTATACCGATGAGTACGGCTCCGAGATGCTCGATCGCATTCGCGCCAGCGACTGCGGCAACTGATCTCGCGGGGTCGTCCGGGGTGACTCGGACGCGCCTTGCCAGCTCGCGCCTGTCGCGGGCTGGCCAGGCGCTCCCCGTGGCCGACTCCCTGTCACTCGAGATGAGGAACGTCTCATGCTGGATCTGTTCTTCCGCTTCGAGCGCGCCGTTTCCCAGGTCGCCCTGTACGCAGCGGTGCTGATGCTGGTGGCCTCGGTCAGTCTTGGCTTCTACCAGGTGCTGACGCGCTTTGTTTTCGATGCGCCCTCCACCTGGTCCGAGGTGATGGCCCGCTCCACCATGATCTGGTGCGTCTTTCTGGGTGCTGCTGCCACCTTCCGCGGCGGCTACATGATGGCCGTCGAGGTGATCTACAAGCTGGTGCCGGCCCCTGCGCTGAAGGTGCTGGAAAGCGTGATTGCCCTGTGCTGCATGATCGTGCTGGCGATCCTGGTGATCTATGGCTATCAAATGACCCTGCGGGTACAGAACCAGATGCTCTCTGGGGTTGGCATTTCGATCGCCTGGATCTATGCCGCCATCCCGATCGGCGCGGCCTTCTCGCTGCTGTCGGTGATCACTCGCCTGGTCGCCCAGTTGACCGGGCGCGAGACGATCGGCGTGACCGACGCCGAAGCCCCCCTGGCACCGCCGACGACGCCTCCCTCTGCATCCACCAGCACTGCATCCACTACCTCGACCGCCAGCGCTGCCGACGAGGGGAGGAAGACACCATGAATGCTGCCATTGGCCTGTCGCTGATCATCCTGTTTGCCCTTGGCGTACCGATTGCCGTCTCGATTCTGCTGGCGTCGGTCATCGGCATCGAATTCTTTACCCGCTTCCCGCTGCTGATGGTGCCCCAGCAGATGTTTGTCGGCATCGACAACTTCCCGCTGATGGCGATTCCCTTCTTTATCCTGGCTGGCAACCTGATGGCCGCCGGTGGCATTTCCCAGCGCCTGGTCGACCTTGCCAAGTCCATCGTGGGGGGCCTGCAAGGCGGCCTGGCCATGACCTGCGTGCTGACCTGCATGCTGTTCGCTGCGGTATCGGGCTCAAGCGTGGCCACCACCTTTGCCATTGGTTCGATCCTGATCCCGGCGATGGTCGCCCATGACTATCCGCGCCCCCTGGCCGCCTCCATTCAGGCGTCCTCGGCGGAGCTGGGGGTACTGATCCCTCCGTCCATTCCGCTGATTCTCTACGGCGTCAGCACCGACACCTCGATTGGGCGGCTGTTTATCGCGGGGATCGGGCCGGGGCTGCTGATCGGGTCGGCGCTGCTGCTGTTTCTCTACGTCTTCTGCAAGCTCAGAGGCTATGGCCTGCGTGACCGCGAAGATCGTGCCTCCTTTGGTTCCTCGCTGCGGCGCGCCTGGGCGGCCTTGCTGATGCCGGTAGTCGTGATCGGCGGTATCTACGGCGGGGTCTTTACCCCCACCGAGGCCTCTGCAGTGGCGGTGTTCTATGCACTGATCGTCGGCGGGCTGGTCTACCGTGAACTTCCCCTGCGCGAACTGCTGCCGATTCTGCGCCAGAGCGTCATCTCTACCGCCACCGTGATGCTGATCATCTCTGCCGCCGCTCTGTTCAGCTTCCTGATCAGCCGCTCGGGACTGCCTGGGGAGGTCGCCGCCTGGGTCACCCAGGTGTTCGAGAGCCCGGTAAACTTCCTGCTGGCGGTCAACGTGATGCTGCTGGTGATCGGCATGTTTGTCGAAACCTCGGCAGCCATTCTGGTGCTGGCTCCTATCTTCACGCCTATCGCCGTGCAGTACGGCATCGACCCGGTGCACTTCGGGCTGATCGTGGTGGTCAACCTGGCGCTCGGCATGTTCACCCCGCCGCTAGGCGTCAATCTGTTCGCCGCCTGCGCCGTCGCCAAGCTGTCCATCGACCAGCTGATTCCGTGGCTCGCGCGCTTTGTTCTGGTCGTGCTGGCCTGCCTGATGGCCATCACCTACCTGCCCTGGATCTCGTTGGGCCTGGTGGACCTGCTGTACTGACACCCTGTACCTCGCGTTAGCCCGCGTCGCCCGGCGCGGGTCCTCTCATCCCTGCGGAGACCTTCATGAACACACTTCCCGTCCAGCCACCGTCCGGCGCTCTGATTGGCGGTCAATGGCATGCCACCAGCGAGACACTCGAGGTCTTGCGTCCCGCCAGCGGCGACCCGATTGCCCGTATCGCCGCCAGCACTGCCGACGATGTCGATGCCGCGGTGGCGGCCGCCCGAGCGGCATTCGCCGGGGAGCTGGGTAGCTGGGCAAGCTGGTCTGCCCGGGCACGCAGCGAATGGCTGTACCGCTTCAGCCAGGCCATCGACGCCGATGCCGACCATCTCGCGGCACTTGAATGCGCCGATACCGGCAAGCCCATCAGTCAGGCACGGGGCGACATCGCCGCCTGCGCGCGCTACTTCCGCTTCTATGCAGGCGCGGCGGACAAGCTTCACGGCGAGACGATTCCCTTCGACCCTGACTACGCGGTGATGACGCTGCGGGAACCCTACGGCGTCTGCGCCCAGATCATCCCCTGGAACTATCCCGCCCAGATCTTCGGACGCTGCGTGGCGGCAGCCCTGGCGGCGGGCAATACCTGCGTGTTGAAACCCGCCGAGGATGCCTGCCTCAGTGTGCTGCGACTCGCCGAGCTGGCCGTGGACACGGGCCTGCCAGACGGCGCCCTCAACGTGGTCCCGGGTCTCGGTCGCGTCGCCGGCGCTGCCCTGGCGGAGCATCCCGATATCGATCACCTGTCCTTCACCGGCTCCCCCGACACCGGCACGCTGGTCACCCAGGCGGCGGCGGTCCACCACGTCCCGGTCACCCTGGAGCTCGGTGGCAAGTCGCCCCAGCTGCTGTTCGCCGACGCGGATCGCCAGAGCGCCCTGGACGCCGTGGTGCGAGGCATCATTCAGAATGCCGGTCAGACCTGTTCAGCCGGCAGTCGACTGCTGGTCGAAGCCAGCATCCATGACGAGGTGGTCGACGCCCTGGCCCGCCGCTTCGAGGCGCTGGTATGCGATGCCGGCGAGCAGGACCCGGACTGCGGCGCGCTGATCAATGCCCGTCAGCGAGACAAGGTGATGACCTTGATCGAGGCAGCGACAGAGGACGGTATCCAGATCGCTGCCCGTGGCCGCCTTGCCGACGATGCCCCTGCTGGCGGCCACTTTGTCGTGCCTCACCTGCTGACACAGGTCCCCGAAGGCCACAGCGTCAGCTGCGAAGAGCTGTTCGGGCCGGTACTGGTGGTACAGCCGTTCGCGGATGAAGCCGAGGCGGTACGTCTTGCCAATGCCACCGACTTCGGCCTGTGCGCTGGCGTATGGACCCGTGACGGCGGCCGCCAGCTGCGTTTGGCCAAGGCCATTCGCTCCGGCCAGGTGTTCGTCAACAACTACGGCGCTGCAGGGGGCATCGAACTGCCGTTCGGCGGCGTCGGCAAGTCCGGGCACGGCAGGGAAAAGGGCTTCGAAGGCCTCAAGAGCTACACTCGACTGAAGACCGTGGCCATTCGCCACGGATGAGCCACGGAGGCGTCGCCTCTGTGCCGCCTCATGACAGCTTCATCTACCATAAGGAACCGGGAATGACCTCTTCTGTTCATGTAGGCCTGATCGGCGTGGGCCTGATGGGCCATGGCATCGCTCAGAGCCTGCTGCGCCAGGGACATCGGCTGAGCTATCTGGATCACCCAGGCAACCAGCCCTGCGATGACCTTCAGGCGGCAGGCGCCACGCCACTGGAAACACCGCGAGACGTGGCGTCTGCTGCAGAGCTGGTCATCCTCTGCGTCACCGGCACCCCCCAGGTGGAAAGCGTACTGTTCGACCCCCAGGGGGTTCTGGAAGGACTCAAGCCCGAGCAGATCGTCGTCGACTGCTCCACCGCCATTCCCAGCTCCACGCAGGCGATTGAAGCTCGCGTGCGGGAGGCAGGGGGACGCTTCGTCGACGCCGCCATGACACGAACGCCCAAAGAGGCCGCAGAGGGGCGACTCAACCTGATCGTGGGCGCGGACAAGGCGCTGTTCGACGAGTTGACGCCGCTGTTTTCGGCGTTTGCCGAGCACATCACCCACGGCGGCCCCGTCGGGGCAGGCCATACCCTTAAACTGCTGCACAACTTTGTCTCCTTGGGATTCACTGCAGTGCTGGCCGAGGCCAGCGCCGCCTCGCAGCGGGCGGGCATCAACAACAGCGTGCTGCTGGAGGTACTGGGCAACGGTGGCGGCGGCGGTGTGGTGCTGGAGCGGCTGCGGCCGTATCTGGTGGACGCCGATCCCTCGGGCTTTCGTTTCAGCCTGTCCAACTCGCTCAAGGATGTGGGCTACTACCACAGCATGAGCAAGGACCTGGGAGCCTCACGCCAGATGGGCCAGGCCGTCCATCAGCTGTATGCCGATATCGTGGCCGAGGGCAACGGCGAACGACTGCTGCCTGAGCTGATCAGCCTGCTGGCCGACGCCTCGACTCAGCGAAGGGACTGAGGGGCCACCAGCGCGGCCAGCGCTTTCGACGCCCGCTTTCCACACCACTGACAATCGCCAGGAGCCTCCATGAAGATCCAGCGCATTGATACCTTGCGTCCGAAGGCTCGGCCCTCGCTGATCTGGGTGCGGCTGCACACCGAGGAGGGGCTGATCGGCCTGGGAGAAAGCTGGTTTGGCTGCGACGCCATCGAAGCCGACATTCATGGCCGCCTGGCGCCATTGCTTCTCGGCGAGGATGCCCGTCGCATCGAAGCCCTGCACCGCAAGATGCAGCCCTACGTGGGCTTCACCGGCACCAGCGCCGAAACCCGCGCGCTGTCTGCGGTCGACGTGGCACTGTGGGACCTGGCGGGACAGCGGGCGGGCTTGCCACTGCACGACCTTCTGGGGGGCAAGAGCCGTGACCGGGTGCCGCTCTACAACACCTGTGCGGGTCCCGACTACGTGTCCCAGTCTGCCGACGTACGGCCGGGAAATTTCGGTCTGGGCAGCGGGGCCGCAGCGGCATCCGTCCAGGCCCGACCTCGTTACGAGGATCTACAGGGATTTCTCGAACGCCCGGCTGAGCTCGCCTCGGAGCTGCTCGACATGGGCATTTCGGCGATGAAGATCTGGCCCTTCGATTTCGCCGAAGGCGCCCACGATGGCATGACCATCTCGCCCCAGGATCTCAACCGGGCCCTGTGGCCGTTCGAGGAAATCCGCCGAGTCCATGGCGATCGCATGCGTCTCAAGGCCGAGCTGCATGGACTCTGGAGCGTGAACGCCGCTGGTCGGATTTGCCGTGCGCTGGCGCCTATCGATCCCGACTGGGTTGAAGACCCGCTGTGGATGGATCGCTTCGATCCGTTAAGCGAACTGGCCGACATCGGAATACCGCTGGCAGGAGGAGAAACGCTGGGCGGGCTCGGCCAGATACGTGACCTGCTGCAGCGCGGCCATATCCACACGCCGATCATCGATGTCACCTGGGGCGGAGGCATCACCTTTGCCCGCAAGGCCGCCGCCCTGGCGGAGGCAGAAGCGCGACCGATCGCCTTCCATGACTGTTCAGGCCCGATCACCCTGGCCGTTTCCACCCACCTGGCCATGGCCCTGCCCAACGTGGCCGAACAGGAGTTCACCCGCGCCTTCTACTATGGCTGGTACGGCGACTGCATCGACGGGCTCCCCCCCATCGAAAACGGCATGATCCGCGTCAGCGGCGAAGCGGGACTGGGGGTGAAGTTGAAGGTAGATACCGAAGGCGCGGATAACGCTGTCAGCTGTACCACCAGCCAAGGCTGACGCGACATTTCAGACTCGCCGGACACTCGAGCGCCCTCCATGTCACGTTACCAGTCGGCCAACCATTTCAACGGCCTGTCCAGCACGCCTCATTCTGCTAAAGCACACTCTCGCATTTTCAACGTTGCCCTCTAGTCGACTGGTCTATAGTATCGCCGCAACGCTTTTAAAATGTCTTTCATGTGCTGCTGAACGCGCCAGGACAGGCGGTCACGCCCTGACCAAGGTAAAACGCGGTACACGACGGCGCCTATAACAACAACGTATCCAAGACCGCTCGACAGACCAGCAACGAGACTGCGAGGAACCCCTACCCATGACCAGCTTCACCCTTAACGGCGAGGCGGTAAGTGTCGAGGTGGATCCACAGACCCCACTGCTGTGGGTGCTGCGCGATACCCTTGGCCTGACCGGCACCAAGTTCGGCTGCGGCATTGCCCAGTGTGGCGCCTGTACGATCCACTTCAACGGCTCTGCCACGCGCAGCTGCGTGCTGCCGCTGGCCGCCGCGGAAGGTGCCGAGATCACTACCATTGAAGGCCTGGATGCCGACGGCAACCATCCGCTGCAGCAGGCCTGGCGGGAAGAGCAGGTGCCCCAATGCGGCTACTGCCAGTCAGGCCAGATCATGCAGGCAGCCGACCTGCTCGCACGCAAGCCCTCCCCCAGCGACGACGAGATAACTCAGGGCATGAGTGGCAACCTGTGTCGTTGCATGGCCTATGTGCGTATTCACCGAGCGGTCAAGCGTGCAGCGAACATGGCGCAGGCCGGTGTACAGCGCTGGGAGCCCCCCACGGGTGAAGCCAGCGATAGCGTGGAGGGCAACCAGCATGCCAAGGCCTAACGATCCACAGGTTGGCGATGTCCACGGCCGTGACCCGCAGCAGCGTTCATCCATCAGTGCCTCAGGCATCAGCCGTCGGGGCTTTTTGATCGGCACCCTTAGCTCGACAGCGGTGCTGGCGTTTGGCCTTCCCGGCATTGCCCTGGCCCAGGACGCAACCGATACCGCCCTCAAGGAAGGCCAGTACGAGCCAACCTTGTGGTACGCCATCGATAGCAACGGCCAGGTCACACTGCACTGCACCAAGGCCGAGATGGGCCAGCACGTGGGAACCAGCCTGGCACGTCTGGTCGCCGAGGAGCTTGAAGTCGACCCGGCGACCATGCGTATCGAGTACGTCGACAGCGATCCCAAGTGGGGATACATGATCACCGGTGGCAGCTGGTCGGTGAATCACAGTTTTCTGCCACTCTCCCGCGCGGGTGCCGCTGGCCGCGAAGCGCTGATCGACGCCGGCGCTCGTCTGCTGGATGTGGACCCCACACGCTGCCACGCCCGCAATGGTCAGGTCATCTGCGACAATCAGCGGATCAGCTACGGTGAGATCGTTGCCAGCGGCACCCTGTCGCGTAGCTACAGCGCCGAAGAGCTGGAAGCGATTGCCCTGAAACCCGCCAGTGAGCGACGCGTACTGGGCAGCCCCGGTAACGCCCAGGACATCCCCGACAAGACCACCGGAGCCGCCCTCTTCGGGATCGATGCCAAGATCGATGGCATGGTCTACGCGCGCCCGGTGCTGCCACCTGCCCGTTTTGGTTGCCAGGCCGTCTCGATCGATGACAGTGCTGCAGCAACGATCCCGGGCTATCAGCAGACGCTGCGCCTGGAGGATCCCTCAGGCCTATGCCAGGGCTGGCTTGCGGTAATTGCCGACAGCTTTTCGGCGGCCATGCGTGCGACCGATGCGCTCAAGGTCGAGTGGGACGTCGGTCCCGCTGCCGCCATCAGTGAAGCGGACATACAGCAGGAAGGACGCCGTCTGACCGAAGCGCCGAACCGTGACAATGGTGCTCTGTTTGTGGACAGCGGCGACCTGGCATCCGCCTTTGAGCGTGCCGACGCCGACAGCGCGACCCTGGTCGATGCCACCTACACCACCGCAAGCGTTCTGCATTTCCAGCTGGAGCCAGTGAATGCCACGGTGGTCGAGCGCGACGGGCATTGGCACATCCATTGCGGCAACCAGCAGCAGTCCGCCTCAGTGCCGCTGGTGGCCAAGGCGCTGGAGGTCGACGACAGCCAGGTGACCTTCCATCAGTATTACCTCGGCGGTGGTTTCGGGCGACGCCTCTATGGCGACTATGCTGTTCCGGCGGCGCTTGCCGCCAAGGCTCTGGGCAAACCGGTCAAGATGGTGTTTACCCGCCCCGATGATAGCCGTCTCGATTGCGTTCGCTCGCCGTCGGTGCAGCGCCTGCGCTCAGCCGTCACGGCAAGCGGTGAGATCCTGGCCAGTGAGCATGCTGCTGCGGCGGGATGGCCCACCGCGGCGATCGCGCCCGGCTTTCTGGGCGAGTTCGTCGATGGTGGCGGCAAGCTAGATTCCTTCGCCATCAGCGGAGCGGACCACTGGTACCAGGTCGCTGCCCAGCGGGTGTGGGCTCAGCAGAATCACAAGGCCCACGAGGCCTTTGTCCCTGGCTACCTGCGTTCGGTGGGGCCGGGCTGGACCACCTGGGCAGTCGAGAGCCATATGGATGAACTGGCCCAGGCGGCAGGGCTCGACCCGGCCCGCTTCCGCCTGGCACTGCTCCAGGCGGAAGGGCGCAACGCCGGGGAAGCGCCGAACAGCGTGGGTGGCGCCGAACGCCTGAAAGCGGTGTTGCAGCGCGCGCTGGAGAAGTCGGGCTGGAGCGAACGCGATAGCTTACCGGAGGACACAGGGCTCGGCGTGGCACTCAGCTTCGGTCAGGAACGCCATATGCCAACCTGGGTGGCCTGTGTCGCCCGCGTCAAGGTGGATCGGAGCAGCGGCGACGTCACGGTCGAAAAGCTGACCTCGGTCGTCGACGCCGGCACCCTGGCCCACCCGGATGGCGCCATGGCCCAGCTGGAAGGGTCACTACTGTGGGGCCTGTCCATGGCGCTGCACGAAGGCACCGAGTATGCAGAGGGGCAGCCCAGCGATCTCAATCTCAACAGCTACACCCCGCTGCGTATGCATCAGGTGCCAGAGCTGGATCTTGAGTTCATGATCAACGACCACACGCCGGTCGGGCTCGGTGAGCCCGGCACCTGCGTGGTGGCGCCCGCCATCGGCAATGCTGTCGCGCATGCCTGCGGTGTGCGTTTACGCGATCTTCCGATGCGGGCACAAACCCTCAAGACACGGCTCGGCAACCGCGCCGATGACAAGATGACGAGCTGACAGCCGCAAGGGTGCCCTCCGGCCAACAACGGAGGGCTCCCCCCGAACAGGACACGCAACCCATGCAACATCTGGATCTGACGGTGGTGCGTCGTGCCCTTGAGTGGCTGCACGACGGACGCGAACTGTGGCTGGCCACGGTGCTGTCCACCTATGGCTCTTCCCCTCGTGAGCCCGGTGCCTGGCTGATTGCCACCCAGGACGGCGAGCATGTCGGCTCGCTATCTGGCGGCTGTGTCGAAGACGACTTTCTTGAACGCCTGAGTCGTGGTGAGTTCCAGCAGCCAGTGACCCGCGTGCGCTACGGCGCAGGAGACGACGTCGACTATCCCGCACCGACATTACCCTGTGGAGGCGTGCTGGAGGTGTTGATCGAGCGCTTTGCGCCTGACGAGGCAGCCGTGACCCACTTCACTGCACTGGCAGCAGCACTGGAGGGCAAGGGTCCGCTGCGACGACGGGTCTCGTGGTCGACGGCAGAGCGGCAACTGCTCGATGACGATGGCATCGGCGACCGCGTGCAGCTGCAGGAGATCGAGCAGCAAGCCTTACTGCGAGTAGGCCCCAGCGCCCGCCTGGTGCTGGCAGGCGTCTCACCGGTTGCGGTGTTCTGCGCCCAGTTCGCCCTGGGTCTGGGCTTCGAGGTCATCGTCTGCGACCCGCGGGAGGGCAAGCTGGAAGAGCTTGTCGAGGCTCTGGGCGAATCCGCAGCACGAATCGACACCATCGCCCGGCTTCCCTCGCGCTTCATCGCCGAAGGCGGATGCCACGCGGCGACCGCCGTCGTAGCGCTGACCCACGACCCGCGCATTGATGACCTGGCGATGATGGAAGCCGTGCACTCCCAGGCGTTCTATATCGGCGTGATGGGATCGAGGCAGACCTCCAGCGCACGCGCAGCGAGGCTCGCCCGCAGCGGTGGTCTCAGCGAGGCCGACATCGCGCGGATCCATATGCCGATCGGTCTGCACCTGGGCAGCAAGACCCCTGCAGAAATTGCGCTGGCGGTGATGGCAGACGTGATCAGGGTACGTCGTGGCAAACCACGTGATGGGCTTTAAACCGATGTCACAACCGATAAACCGGAGGAGCCTCAGACGATGACAACCCTGTGGTGCGTGATGGCAGCTGCCGGCAGTTCGCGCCGGTTTGGCAGCGCCGACAAGCGCCTTGCCCGCCTGAGCGACAGCCGCACACTGCTGGCCGCAAGCCTGTCCGCCAGCGCCGCCCTGTCGGCCAGACGACTGCTGGTGATCGGTCCACATGACACCCTGGCTGGCTTGTCCGTCCCCGCGTCCTCCGGACTCGAGGTGCTGACCCTGACACAGACCAGCTGCAGCCTAGGGGATAGCCTGGCCCAGGCGTTCAACTGGCTGGAACACCATGCATCAACGGCCGAGGCGGCGGCGGTGTGGCTCGCCGACATGGCCTGGGTGACACCGGCCAGCTGCCATCGTCTGGCGGCGCAATCCCGGCGGGATCGCCTGGTCAGGCCGACGTATCAGGGCCAGCCGGGACATCCAGTCATCATTGGCCGCGACTTCTGGGGCGAGATGGGAAGCCTGCATGGCCAGGAGGGGGCCAGATCCGTACTCGCACGCCACCCACAGGCGCGGGTGGACATTGCGGTGGACGACCCGGGCGTGGTGCGTGACCTGGACCGTCCGCAGGACCCTCGCTAGCGCCTTCGACCTGATCCGCGCTAGCGCGCCCTGGTGTGTTCCGCCATAAAGGCATCGACAATGGCGTCAAAGTCGCTATCGCCTACAAAGCCAAGGGCATCTGCCTTGGCCGTGCGGAAGCGACCCGGCCAGCTGGAGACGATGGCATTCACCCGCTCGTCCGGGCGAAAGCTCACCCGAGCCCGCGCTTCGGCGCCGCCCTTGCGTTCGAGGGCGTCCAGCATCTCGGCCACGCTGACGGTGATACCCGGCAGCATAAAGGCGCGGAAATCCCCCAGGGAGTCAGCAGCCACCGCCGCCCCATGCATCAACGCCTCCACTACCTTGCCCGGCGACATCACGAAGAGCTCGAGCTCTGGGGACACGGGACACACGGCGTCTTCACCATTGAGAGGTTCACGCAGGATACTCGACGCGAAGCTCGACGCCGCCGCGTTGGGCCGCCCCGGGCGAATCACGATCGTCGGCAGACGCAGGACCAAGCCATCGACCAGGCCTCGGCGGCTGTAATCCTGGATCAACAGCTCGCACATCGCCTTCTGGGATCCATAGGAGCTTTGCGGCCGTAGCGCGGTCATGTCATCGAGCACGTCGGGCAGCTCGCCTCCATACACCGCCACGGAGCTTGCCATGATCACCCGGGTATCGCTCATCCCGCGCTGATGGCAGCCTTCGAGCAGGCGACGGGTGGCATCAAAGTTGACCGCTTGACCGAGGGCAAGGTCCGCCTCGGCAGCGGAGCTGACAACCGCCGCCAGGTGATAGATCACCTGTGGCCGGCCTTCCAGCAAGGCATCCCAGGCACCGTCCTCGGTCAGGTCTCTGGCGGTCGTGGTGATCGCCACTGCCCCTTGCGCGGTCGGGTGGGGCGGCGTGCTCTGGTCGACCAGGGTCAAGCGGGTCAGTGGCTCGCCACGACACTGCCCGGCCGCCAGCAGCGCCTGGGTCAGGCGCTGGCCAAGAAAACCTGCCGCACCAGTGATCAGAATATGCATCAGGGCGTCTCCTCAGCGTGTCCAGCGATGATCCCATAGGGGCGCGCCCAGCCTAGTCCTGCGACAGTGCCCTCTCTGGGGCGGTATTCGCAGCCGACCCAGCCGTCGTACCCTTGGGCGTCGAGGTGCTCGAGCAACGCGCCGATATTCAACTCACCCTGGTCAGGTTCGTGACGTTCCGGCACCCCGGCAATCTGCACATGCCCCACCTGAGCGAACTGCTGCTCCAGGGTACGCATCAGATCACCCTGCATGATCTGGCAGTGATAGAGGTCGAACTGCAGGCGCAGGTGCGGCGATCCTACGCGTCGAATCACCTCCCGCGCCAACGCCTGGTGCTGCAACAGGTAGCCCGGCATGTCGCGCCCATTGATGGGTTCGATCAGCAGCGTGCGCCCGTCCTGGCCACAGCGCTCAGCGGCGTGGCTCAGGTTATCGACGTAGGTCTTCAGGTAGGCATCGCGGGTGGCGGGGTCGGCGTTGTCGGGCAACAGCCCGGCCATGGCGTGCACCCGCGGGCAGTCCAGCGCCTGCGCATATTCGAGAGCACGTTCCAGTCCGTCGCGAAACGCCTGCTCCCGACCCGGTAGGCCAGCCAAGCCGCGCTCGCCGGCCTCCCAGTCGCCTGGGGGCAGATTGAACAGCACCTGGGTGAGTCCCTGGTCATCCAGTCGAGCGCGCAGCTCGCTTGCTGGGAAGTCATAGGGAAACAGATACTCGACACCGCGAAAGCCGGCCTTGGCGGCGGCGGCAAAACGGTCGAGAAAGTCGTGCTCCGTAAACATCATGCTGAGATTGGCGGCCAAGCGAATCATCGGGCGCTCCTGCTGCTGTCGTTGTCGTTATCGCTGTCATCGCCCCGGCACCCTGCAACTGGCACCTCACATCTGAGCTGGCGTCCCATAACGGGCACCGGGGCGGCAGACTCAGTCCCGCGGGAAGCGCGCCTCCAGCTCGGCGACCTGCTCCGGGGTCAGGCCTCGGGGATTCTGCCCGCGCAACAGCAAGAATAGCTTGGCGGTCTCCTCGAGCTCTTCGGTGGCGTACACCGCCGCCTCCAAGGACTTGCCGGCCACCACCGGCCCGTGGTTGGCCAGCAGTACCGCGCTATGCTTGCCCGCCAGTCCCCTGACAGCATCTCCCAGCGCCGGATCTCCCGGTACATGGTAGGGCACCAGCGGCAAGCGACCGACACGCATCACATAGTAGGCGGTCAGCGGTGGAATGCAGTCGCAGTGATCGACGTCCGGCAGGCAGGATACCGCCACCGAATGGGTCGAGTGCAGGTGCACGATGGCCTCGGACTGGGGCCGCTCGGCGTACATCGCCATGTGCAGAAAGCTTTCCTTGGTCGGCTTGTCGCCGCCGAGCCACTCGCCGCTTGCCGACAGCGTCGAAATGGTCGCTGGGTCCAGGCGTCCAAGACAGGCGTTGGTTGGCGTCATCAGCCAGCCCCCATCGTCCAGGCGCACGCTGATGTTGCCACTGGAGCCCATGGTCAGTCCGCGGTCGAACAGTGACTTGCCGTAGGTGGCGATCTGTTCACGCAGGCGGTTGACGTCGCGAATGCTCATCGGGTCGCCTCCTCGAGCACGGCAAAGCCGCGGGTAAAGATATCGATACCCCCAAAGTTGCCCGACTTCAGCGCCAGCGACAGCGTTCCTGCTGCCACACTGGCCTGGGTCCAGGGCACCCCAGCATCGATCTGTGGGCCAATCCGCAGCCGATCCAGCGACAGCGCCGACACCACCGCGCCGGAGGTCTCGCCCCCCGCGACCAGCAGACGGCCAACGCCTTCCGCCACCAGGGTGGTCGCCAGTGAGGCCAGGGCCCGCTCGACCAGTTCACCGGCCCGGGCCACCCCTAGCTGCTGCTGAGCCGCCTTGACGCGCTCAGGCGCCGCGGAGGCGTAGACCAGCACGGGCTCGTCGGGGGACTCCGCATGCTGTCGGCGCACAAAGTCGAGCGCCTCGGCGATGGGCTGGTCACCCTGCGCCAGGGACAGTGGGTCCAGGGCAAATCCTGGGCGATGCTCGAGAAAGTGCTCAACCTGAGCGAGGGTTGCCCGCGAACAGCTACCCGACAGCACCAGTGAACGCCCCTGGGCCGGCGCCAGTCGCGCCGCATCCTCAACCGGTGCCAACCAGCCCTTGCGCCGATACTCTGCCGGCAACGCCTGACCAAGGCCGGACCCGCCGGTCACCAGGGGCAGCTCGACGGTCGCTGCGGCCAGCACGTCCAGATCATCGTCATCCAGCGTATCGCAGATGACGTGGCGCACTCCGCTGGCATCGAGCTCACTCAGGCGACGGCGGCATGCCTCGGCGCCAGCGCGAATGACCGCGTGGGAAACGAGCCCTACCGGATGCGAGGTCTGGGCCCCCAGCACCCTGACCAGGTCGGCATCGGTCATGGGATTGAGCGGATGATCCTGCATCCCGCTGTCGTTGAGCAGGCGATCTCCGACGAACAGATGTCCTTGGTAGACGGTGCGCCCCGTGGTGGGAAAGGCCGGCACCATCACCGTCTGCCGCCCGCCAAGACGCTCCAGCAGGGCATCGGCGACAGGCCCGATATTGCCCTCGGCGGTGGAATCGAAGGTCGAGCAGTACTTGAAGAAGACTTGCCGCACGCCCTGCCCGCGCAGCCAGTCCAGTGCCGCCAGGCTGTCCTTGAGGGCCTCATCGAGTGCACAGCTGCGTGACTTGAGCGCCACGACAACGGCGTCGACGCCCTCGGGCAGGGGCTTGCCGGTGGGGTCCCCCAGTATCTGGACGGTGCGCATGCCCGAGCGCACCAGGTTATTGGCCAGATCGGTGGCTCCCGTGAAATCGTCGGCAATAGCGCCGAGTACCAGGCTCATGCGAGATCCTCTTTAACACCATCAAAGTGACAAACGCGAGGGGCAGAGACAGCGGGAACAAGCGCGCTGCTCACAGGGACGGTACCGACCGTCACTGCACCGACTCGTCATTGGCGGCAGGCAGCGCCACGCCCCCCGTTGCAGCATAGACCTTGACCACCGCTGAATCGTCCTCGCGCCCCAGTCCCATGCCGCTGGCAGCGGTAAACTGCTGCAGCGCGCTGGAGGCCACAGGCATCGCCAGACGCAGCTCACGTCCGGTGTCATGCACGATGTTCAGGTCCTTGACGAAGATGTCGACCGCCGACAGCGGCCGGTAATCCCCGTCGAGGATGTGGGGCACGCGATTTTCGAACATCCAGGAATTGCCCGCCGACTGCGTGATCACCCGGTAAAGCGCGCGGCCGTCGATGCCCATCCTGAGCCCCAACGCCATGGCCTCGGCGGCGGCGGCGATATGTACGCCGGCCAGGTGCTGGTTGACCAGCTTCACGCTTGAGCCCGGGCCGGGAACATCACCCAGGTGATGCACGGTAGCGGCCATCGCATCGAGTACCGGTGCGGCCTTGGCGAAGGCCTGGGGCGTCCCGGATGCCATCACCGACAGCTCCCCCGTGGCCGCCTTGGCCGCACCACCGCTGATCGGCGCATCCAGCATCAAAAGCCCCGCCTGATCCAGCCGCTGACCCAGTGTCTCGGCCACGCTGGGCGCTACCGTCGCGCACTGGATCACCAGACTTCCCGCGGCTAGCTGGGTCGCCAGCCCGTCGTCTTTGTCTTTGCCATCGCCAAACAGCACCGACATCACCTGGTCTGCATTGACCACGACCAGCAGTATCACGTCGCAACGCGCGGCCAGCGCGGAGGCTTCCGCCACACATTGGCCCCCTTCGTCCTCGAAGGTCTTGCGCGACGCGGCAGACACATCACAGCCGACGACCTCGAGACCTGCGCGCTTGAGGCTTCTGGCGATGCCCATCCCCATGGCACCGAGTCCAACCACACCGCACACAGGCAATCCTGAAGACGCGTCGCTCATGTTGCACTCCCGAGAAGTTGTCGTGGCGAATGACGTTGAGATTTGAATGTTAGCGCTAACATTTGTAGTCGAGAGCCCTCTCAAGCACAAGTGTCAGACGCATCACATCGACCATGGTCTAATCCAAGGAGCGGCGTCTTAACCGCCATCCTCAACGGCCTTCAGGGGCAGGCCGACCTTCCCGAACCGCACAGCCAAGCCCGACCCTCTCGGCGTGAGGAACAGCACTCAAGGTCCTCAAGACGACCGGTTCGGCATAAAATAGACATAGGTGGCCATAAGGCGGGCATAGCCATAAGCAGCGCCCAACAGGGAGAGCATGATGAGTGAGCCACAAGGCGGCGACCGGCGACGGCGCAAGGGACTTGATAACCCCACCCTGGACGACGTCGCGCGGGAAGCGGGGGTATCGGCCATCACCGTCTCCCGCGCCATCCATCGTCCCGACAGCGTGCGCGAGGCCACCCGCGAGAAAGTGGAAGCGGCTATCGCCAAGGTCGGCTACGTCCCCAACATGGTCGCCGGCACCCTGGCCTCGGCCAGCTCACGATTTATTCCTGTCATCGTGCCGTCGCTGTCCAACGTGGTGTTCGTCGAAGTCATCCAGGGACTTCAGGCCGTCTTCGACCAGCACGGATATCAGATGCTGCTGGGCAATACCGACTACAGCATGGAGCGCGAAGAGGAGCTGATCCGCACCTTCCTCGGCTGGTCCCCCACCGCCCTGGTGACCACGGGCCTGCGTCACCGGGAGGGCCTGAGTGAGCTGCTCAAGCGCTTCCCCCGCCCGTTGGTGGAGATCATGGAACTGGGCCAGGCAGTGGACATGAACGTGGGCATGGACCATCAACGGGCCGGCGCCACCATGGCCGACCACTTGCTGGCCCAGGGCTACCGCCACATCGTGTTTGCCGGCACTCGACTCGCGCATAACTATCGCGCCGCCCAGCGCTACGAAGGCCATCGCTCACGCCTGGTCAGCGAAGGCCTGGATGCCCCCCTGATGGAATGGCAGCAGGACAGTCACTACGACCTCGGCGGTGCAGCGCTGGACGACATACGCCGGCAATATCCGCAGGTCGAGGCCATCCACTTCATCGATGACGTGATGGCATCCGGTGCCTTGCTCGAAGCACAGCGCCAGGGCTTGCGCGTGCCCGACGACATCGCTATCGCAGGTTTTACCGGACTGCCCTTCGCACGCGCGCTGATTCCCCGCCTGACGACCATTGTCTCCCCCCGCGAAGCCATCGGACGCCTGGCCGCCCATCAGATCATCGATCGCCTGGAGGGTCGCCAGCCAGAGGCCTGCATCGACGTCGGCTTTACGCTGCAAAGAGGCGAAAGCACATAAACAAATGGGTGATAAAAAACACATGAAACACTGAGCCGACTCGCTAGTTGGCCCCCCGAGCTCACCGTATGACGCACGGGAGGAGATCGGCAGGCTGTTCATCGGTCGCAGTGCCTGGCGCGCCGAAGGCCTGGTCCAGATCGCCGAGAAGGCGCTACGCTCCCGCTTCGGCGAAGCCGGACCCGACAGACCGTCTAGCCCAGGTCGCGGCGCATGATGGTCACACGCTCCCCCAGGTAGTCGACATCCTCGACGGCTTCCCATCCGCCCCGCCGATACAGCGACTGCTGGTCGGGTGTGTAGAGGTGCAGCCGTGCGATGCCGTGCTCACGGGCTTCCTGCTCGACGCGTCGAACCAGGGCCGAGGCGATGCCCTGACCACGCTGCTCTGGCGGCACGAACACCGATGCGAGCCAGGGGCCCAGTTCCCGCCGAATACTCATGTCATCCGGCGACAGGCTGGCGGTGCCCAGTGGCTGGCCGCCCGCCATCGCCACGAATACCGAGGGGACCCCGTCGGGGCCGCACAGCTCGGCGGTAGCTTCGCGCCAGCTCTGCAGAGTGGCGTCCTGATGCTGGTGCCCCCAAGCGCCGAAGGTCCAGCCAGCGACCTGATCGAGATGTGGCGAGTCGGCCCGCAGCCGCTCGATGACGTAATCGCTCACCTGCTCACTCCCTGTGTGTCATGCCCCTGGCCCACCGTGGGCGCCGGGTCCTGTGACGAAAAACATGATACGTGCCGCCCTGGGGATTCACTCAGCCCCGGCGCCTCGCCCATTATTGATGAGCAAAGCGCTCAAGCTGCATTTCCCCAAGCCGGCTTAGCGTACGCTGAAACGCAAAGGACAGGTAACCGTGGGAGTACAGTGATGGCATCGGCACGGCTGCCTCGATGACCAGCGGCACACGTCGGTCATAGCACTCGTCCACCAGCGCAATGAAGCGCCGCACGCTGTCGTCCTTGATGCTCAAGGGTGGCAGCTCACGCTCCCCTGCCGATACCTGCTCGCTGGCATCTTCGGTGCCGCGAGCCAGGGCACGCGGCCGGGTAGACGGGGAACCCGCGGATGGCGCTTGCTCAGGCTCTTGCTCGGTAGCCAGACAGGGCACGGCGCCCAGCAGCAGTACATCGAAGCGGTCGCATAGTTCGATAAAGTCCAGTGCCGATAATGGCGCCTCACACAGCTGTGCGAAATCCCCATACAACACCCGCTGGGCGGCCCCACGAAGGCACAGCGCTCGTCCGCGCAGCTCCAGCGAGCAGGAACGTGCGTGCTCGCCGGAAAGTGCCACAAACTGCTGCGGCAACACGCTGCTTTCTCCCGGCTGACGCACAAAATAGCGTTGATGGGGCGCCCCAGGGTGGTGGCGATGGTCCTGGCCACCATCGAGCTCCATCACCTCGAGATGCGTCTCCATGGTCGCGATGGCTGGCAGCAGTCGCTCCCGATTGAAACCGCCGGGGTAGAGTCCCGACGGCGGCTGATTGGACGTTGCCACCATCACCAGTCGCCGCGCCAACAGGCGCTCGATCACGCCTCCCAATAGAATCGCATCCGCAATGTCGTCGACGTATACCTCATCGAGGCACAGCACCCGCACCTGTGCCGCCAGTTCATCGGCCAGCAGTGTCAACGGGTCTGGCTGGCCCCTCAGTTGAAACTGGCGCTGGTGCACCCAGCGCATGAAGTGATGAAAATGCCAGCGTCTGGCGGGCACCGGACAGCGCCCGACAAACTGATCCATCAGCCAGGTCTTGCCGCGGCCCACCGGCCCCCACAGATAGCAGCCCCGTGCAGGTTGTTCGTCCCGCAACGCCTTGAGCAGTTGATCGAGGGAGGCGATCGCCCGAGTCTGAGCGGCATCGGCAACGATCTGACCGGTATCGACCCATCTCGCGTAGTCTTCAGCCAGTGGCGATACGCCTTCTGCATCAGACGAGGCCCCCGCCAGCGCCTTCTGGCAGGAGGGTGCGACCCTCTCCATGTCCTGTCCTCCCTTGCCGTGGACCTGGCGCCACGTGGTGGCTTCAGCCGGGTATTGGCTATCTCGATTCCTGCCGCGTACCGCTACTCCCAAAGGGCGAGGGTTGCCGATGGGAATGAGAGCCCAGCTGGACTATAGTGGCGCGTCACTGTTCCCGCGTCGATCTTCAGGCTAGCGACCATGTCATCCACACCTCACAGGCTCCGATTATCGCCACGCTTCCAGCGTCGGATCTGCCTGTTGGCCGTGGCCGCCATGCTGATGCTGTTCGTCGGCCCCTTGGCCAGTCAGCTGCAGCGACTGCTGGAGCCTCCCGCGGCCTCTTTGCACCATCACCACCATGCCCATGGTGGCGCACTGACGTCGGACGAAACCGCGGTCCAGACCGAGAGCACATCACTGGATGCGGGCCATCACCATCTCGCCGCTTGCGGTTATTGCGTGCTGTTCGCTCAGGTGCCAGCGCTGTCGATGATAGCGGTGACGGCACTCGCCGGCGCCGCCCCCCGCGCCCCACCTGGCCCGTCAACGGTCAGGGTATTCCTGCCGCTGCTGCAGCGATACACACTACCGACACCACGCGCCCCTCCCGGTCGTTCCGTCCGCTGAACGAGGCATCGCCCTCTCCTGGCCATGGCTGCCTGTCACGGCCTCCACCGGATTTCACGAGAACGACCATGACAACGCGAACCACCCATGCTGGACCGGCGCTCAAGACGCTGGTCATTCGGCTGCACTTCTATATCGGCCTGCTGGTCGGCCCCTTCATCTTCTTTGCGGCGCTGACGGGCACGCTTTATGCGCTCACTCCGGCCCTGGAGCAGGTGCTCTACAAGGAAGCACTGACCACCTCATCGTCCTCTGGCACATCTACCCTGCTGTCCCGCCAGGTTGCCGCGGCTCAGGACTATCTGGGGGTCGATACGACTCCCAGTGCGGTTCGCCCCGCACCGGAGCCGGGTACCACGACGCGGGTGATGTTTGCCGACCCGCTGCTCGGTGCCAGTGAACACCGCGCTATCTTTATCGACCCGCATAGTCTCGAGGTGCGTGGCGACATGACGGTCTACGGCACCAGCGGTGTCCTGCCCCTGCGCCGGATCATCGATCAGATCCACCGTAGCCTGATGCAGGGAGATCCCGGCCGCCTGTACAGCGAACTGGCCGCCTCTTGGATGTGGCTGGCCGCCCTCGCTGGCCTCGCCATCTGGGCGCTGACCCCATCGCCCAAGGTGGATCCAGGCAAACAGTCCGCGACCGCCCGTCGCTTGCGCACCCGTCGTCGCCATAGCGTGCTGGGCCTGTTTCTGCTGATCGGCCTGCTGGCACTGTCGGCGACCGGCATGACCTGGTCGAAGCACGCCGGTGACAACTTCTTCACGGTCCTCAAGGCGGCCGGTTGGGGCACCCCAAGGGTGTCACAGTCCTTGGACGGGCACGCGTTACACCAAGCCGACGCCCACGCGGATCATGGCATGGCACAGGCCGGCGCTGCCGAGCGCTTGGCAGACTTCGACATCGTCGAAGCCACCGCCAGAGAGGCAGGGCTGGACGCCGGCAAGATCGAACTGCTGGTGCCGGGCCCGAATCAGGCCTGGAAGGTGCGGGAGATTGATCGCAGCTGGCCTTCACAGGTCGATGAGGTGGCGGTGCATCCGTCACGCTTCACGGTGCTGGATCAGGTCAGCTTCAGTGACTACCCGCTCGCCGCCAAGCTGACCCGCTGGGGCATTGATGGCCATATGGGCATCCTTTTCGGGCTGCCGAACCAGCTGCTGCTGGCGGCCCTGGGCATCGGCATCATGACCATGGTGGCCTGGGGATACGCCATGTGGTGGCGGCGTCCCTCGGCCAGCAACGGCCAGACCTTGTGGCCGGCGCTGCTGGCGCTGCCCCTGCCCGCCATGGCCCTGGTGATCGTCACCGGCGTGCTGCTCGGTCTGGCGCTGCCCGTCATGGGAGCGAGTCTGGTGCTGTTTCTCGCCGTAGACGCCGTGCGCTCACTGCGCTTCGCCCGACAACGCGCCAACGCCTGAAGCAAGCACAAGGGCGACCCGCGGGTCGCCCTTTTTCATGGTTTACCATGTCACCACTCAGGCAAGCGCTGGATACGTCAGCCCAGCGTCATTCGGCGCAGGCATTGATGCCGTGTTTCCTCAGTGGGTCTGCTGCTTGCCGCGCAATCGCTGCAACCCCGTCCACACGGCGACCAGCACGGCGCCCACCGCCAGCCCGAACAGCCCATTGCCCAGCATGGGTACCAGCCCGTGGAGAATCGCATCGACTCCCGGCAGGGCAACGTCGGTCTCGGCCAGGCCCTCGATCCAGTGGCCCACCATCGGTACACCGTGAGCCAGAATACCGCCACCGACCAGGAACATGGCCAGGGTTCCGAAGATCGATAGCCCCTTCATCAGCAGGGGAGCACCGCGCAATAGTCCCTTGCCGAGCGTCTGAGCCAGACCACTGTCACTCTTGGTGAGGTGCAGGCCCAGGTCATCGAGCTTGACCAGACCTGCCACCAGGCCATAGACCCCTACGGTAATCAGCAGCCCGATGGCGATCAGCACGGCTATCTGCTGAGTGAGAGGAGCCGCCGTCACCGTCCCCAGGGCGATCACGATGATCTCCGCCGACAAGATGAAGTCCGTGCGAATCGCTCCTTTTATCTTGTCTCGCTCGAACGCCTGCATGTCCACATCATTGTCGGCCAGGGCGGCAAGGCGAGCGTCGTGCTCATGCTGGTCATCCTTCTTGTGAAGAAACTTGTGCGCCAGCTTCTCTGCGCCTTCAAAGCACAGAAAGGCGCCACCCAGCATCAGCAACACCGTCACCAGCCAAGGGACAAAGGCGCTGATCAACAGCGCCCCCGGTATCAGAAAACACTTGTTGAGCAACGAGCCCTTGGCGACCGCCCAGACCACCGGCAACTCGCGCTTGGCGGCGACACCGGTCACCTGCTGAGCGTTAAGGGCGAGATCATCCCCCAGCACTCCGGCGGTCTTCTTGGCCGCCACCTTGGTCATCACCGAGACGTCGTCGAGCAGGGTGGCGATATCATCGATCAGGGTTAACAGACTGCTTCCTGCCACTGGGGCTCCCTCCTTGGCGTGGGGTATGGTGAATAGCCTCAGCATAACCGTTGATCTTCTCTTGCGCTGCAGCAATCGCCTGGGAGCCCTGTGCCATGTCAGCAACCACTGCCGATCTCGCCACGCTGCTAGGGCGCCTGCCCGTGGGCTACAGCGACGCACTGTTTCGCGGCCAGCGCTATGGCGTGACGCTCAAGATCTACAACGCGGGGCGCTCGCTCAAGCTGCTGGCTCAGCAACTCGGCGGTACTGACATGGTCAGCTTGAACGCCTACCTGACCGGATCGGAGTGGCGCCTGAAACCCTGCGAGATGAGCGAGCGCAAGGTGCTCGACTTTCTTGCCGAAGCACAGCCGCTTCCTCGCATCGAGCCTTGAGTCGCCGCGTCCCCTAACCTGCCGGCGCCAGCCATCACCAAACCTTGAACCACCTCGAATGACCCCACCCATCCTGCCCACATGAGGTAGGGACCCGCCGCCTTGCACGGGAAAAAATGAACGTTCGTTGACGTGAGCCAGCTCTCACGCCCGGACCCTTCATTGTGGGTACCCCCTCATGGTGGGTATCACCGGCTGGACAGCCCCATGCCCGTAGTCATGCTCGTTGTCGGTACTCGCCCCGAGGCCATCAAGATGGCCCCGGTCGCCCTGGCGATCCACTCTTCCGCCATCCTCTCCCTGCATCTTTGCGCCAGCGGTCAGCACGACGAAATGCTCGACCAGGCACTGTCGCTGTTTGACCTTGTGCCAGACAGCAACCTGGCGGTCATGACCCCCTCTCAGACGCTCAATGGCCTGATGCAGGCCTTGCTGGGACGGCTGGACAGCGTCATGGCCGAGGTGATGCCCGATCTGGTGATGGTGCATGGCGACACCGCCACCTGCTTCGCGGCCAGTCTGGCTGCCTTTCAGCGCAAAGTGCCGGTGGCTCACGTCGAGGCCGGGCTGCGCACCGGCAACATCGACTCACCCTGGCCAGAAGAGGCCTATCGCAGCATGGTGGCGCGTATCGCCCGCCGCCATTACGCGCCAACCCCGTCCGCCAGGGACAACCTGCTGCGCGAACAGGTGGCGCCAGGCAGCATTCTGGTCACCGGCAATACCGTGATCGATGCCCTGATGTGGATGAAAGACAGCCTCGATGCCCACGGCTATCGGCCGTGGCCGGACAGTCCCTTGGCACGACTACGCCCCGGCGCCCGGCGGGTGCTGATTACCGGGCATCGCCGAGAAAATCATGGTGAAGGCATTCGCACCATCTGCCAGGCCATCGCTGAGCTGGCCGGCCGCTATCCCGATACCGACTTCGTCTATCCGGTGCACCTGAACCCCGCCATCAAGGACGTGGCCGAGCGTGAATTGGCCAATCTCCCCAACGTGCACCTGACTCCCCCCCAGGACTATCGCGACTTCGTCTGGTTGATGGGGGGCGCCACCCTGATCCTGACCGACTCTGGCGGACTTCAGGAGGAAGCTCCCGCCCTGGGAGTACCGGTACTGGTCATGCGCGAACATACCGAGCGCATCGACGCCCTTGATGCCGGGACCGTCATGCTGACCGGCAGTGCCAGCGACGCCATTGTGGCCGTTGCCTCGCGCCTGCTCGACACTCCTGAGGAGCGCCAGCGGATCGCCCAGATCCCCAATCCCTATGGACAAGGCGACGCCGCCGACAAGATCGTCCGCGACATGGAATCCTGGCTGCTGTCGCGTCGGGCAGATGTCGAGGCCAGGCATGGCTGAACTACCGCCCGACCTGACGCTGTGGTTGCTCGACGCCTCGCTGCACGCCCTGTTCGCGCTGAAATACGTTGCCATCACCCTGTGCCTGATGATGCTGGCGCTGGGGATCGATGACCTGTTTCTCGACATCGTCTACTGGACGCGGCGCAGCTGGCGCTACTGGTCCATCTATCGCAACGTGCCCTACGCCGATGAGGAGCGGCTGTATCAGGCCAGCGAGAAGCCGCTGGCGGTGATGGTCCCCGCCTGGCAGGAAGTCGGCGTGGTCGGCCAGATGGCTCAGCTGATGGCCAGCACGATGGACTACGAAAACTACCAGATCTTCGTCGGCACCTATCCCAACGATCCGGACACCCAGGCCGAAGTCGACGTGGTCTGCCAGACCTTCTCGAACGTCCACAAGGTGGTCACGGTGCGCCCGGGCCCCACCAGCAAGGCAGATTGTCTCAACAACGTGATCGAGGCCATCGCACGCTTCGAGCAGGCGGCCGGTATCGAGTTTGCCGGCTGCATCCTGCACGATGCCGAGGATGTGATCTCGCCGATGGAACTCAGGCTGTTCAACTATCTGCTGCCGGCCAAGGACTTGATCCAGGTGCCGGTCTACCCGTTCAGGCCCCGCTGGTATCAGCTGTCCGGGGGCCACTACATCGACGAATTCTCCGAGTATCACGGCAAGGATGTACTGATCAGGGAGGCCATGTGCGGTCAGGTCCCCAGCGCTGGCGTCGGCACCTGCTTCAGTCGCCGCGCCTTGGCACGCTTGAGACAGCTCAACGATGGCATCACCTTCGACATCTGGAGCCTGACCGAAGACTACGACATCGGCTTTCGCCTGCACGAGAGCGGCCTTTCCTGCATCTTCGTTCGCTACAGCATCGAGCGCGACGACCTGTCACCCCGGCGCGAGCATGCGCCGGGGCAGTCGCTGCGAGAAAGCAAGGTGATCTGTGTGCGCGAGCACTTTCCCACCGCCCTGTCGGCGGTGGTTCGCCAGAAGTCCCGCTGGATCACCGGCATCGTCTTCCAGGGCTATCAGCATCTGGGCTGGAGCCGTTCCAACTGGCGCCTCAACTACTTCCTCTGGCGCGACCGTCGCGGCCTGATCGCCTACCCGCTGGCGTTGGTGGCGACGCTGTTGCTGCTGATCATGTTCGGTCTATGGCTCTACGCCGCCCTGGTGGAGGACGCATGGCGCTTTCAGTCCATCGTCGGCGGCTCCCTGCTGGAGGTACTGCTGTCCATCAACGGTGTGTTGCTGGCCAACCGTGCCTTCCAGCGGTTCTACTTCGTCAAGATCTACTACGGCTGGCGCCAAGGCCTGCTGTCCTTTCCCCGCATGCTGTGGAGCAACGTGGTCAACTTCCTGGCCAACGTTCGGGCCTGGAAGCTGTTCTTCACCCGCGCACGTCACCGCACCTTTGCCTGGGACAAGACCACCCACGACTTTCCCCATATCGATGGCGCCCAGCAGGTGTCGCTGCAGACGCTTTTGCTGGAAGCGGAGCTGATCGCTGACGCTACGCTGGCGGCTACCCTGGAGGAGGTCGGACCACGCCGACTGGCGCGTGAACTGGTCATCCGCGGACAGCTGCCGGGAATGGCCCTGGCCGAGGTCCAGGCCCGCTATCGCGGCCTGGAAACGACCGCGTTGCATCCGCTCAAGGTACCCGCTGCACTGGTCGAGGTGCTGCCTTCCCATGTCGCCATCCGCTACGCCGTGCTGGCCATCGGCGAGCAGGACCAGCAGCTGATCCTGGCCACCGAAACGATATTGAGCCCGGTCGCCCTTGGCGCCATCAGCCGACGACTGCAGCGCCCGGTAGTCCAGCGTCTGGCCGCGGTGGGAAGAGTCTCGCTGGGCCTGCGCCACTGGTACCTGGGAGGTCTCGATGAGGACACCCAGGCCAGTCTCCAGCAATGGGACGAGGCGACTCCCGACGGTAACGCGCGGCTGGATGCCTTCTGTTGCCACCAGCCCATGCTCGGCGAGCTGCTGCTGGAACACGAGCTGATTGCGCCGACACTGTTCGGCCAGGCCATGATCGACTTCGACCCTGAGCAGAGCCGCCTCGGCGACTTCCTGATCGCTCGCAAGATGATCGATGACACCACCCTGGCACGCGCGCTGGCCCTGCAGCAGCAGCATCGTCGCGCTGCCATGGCGGCCGTCGTGGAGGCCCCCGCGTGAAGCCCCAGATAAAGCGGTCAAGCAACCGACTGAGCCGATGTCTGAGGCGCCCTTGGTGGCTTGGCATAGTGTTGATCGTCTGCCACCAGGCCCAGGCACTCAGCGAGTTTGACGAGTTTCGCAGCTACCCCTACCTCGACCGGGCCTACCGCGCCGCAGAAGCCAGGGACTGGGCCGAAGTACAGCGACTGATGGAGCATCTGATCGGACAGGTGCCTGGCAATATCGAGGCATATCGCCTGCTGTCTCAGGCGCTGGAAAAACAAGGCAACCTGGACGGCGCCGTGGCGGCGCTGGGGGCGCTGGACGCAAACCTGGCCGCGGTGCAGATCAATGCGCTGCGCCGCGACTGGATCGCCGACGGCCATGCCAGCGCCGACCAGGTCGACCAGTGGCTGGCCGAGACTTCTGGGGCGGCACGCAGCGAGCTATGGCGTACCCGGGGGGACTACCTGCGCGCCACCCGCGGGGCCCCGGAGGCGCTTGCCTGGCTGCGCTCCGTTCAGGCCAAGGACGACGGCCTGGCGCTGGACCGCTATCGCGCCACCCTGGCAGAGCGGGTCCAGGACTGGGATCAGGTGATCGATGCCCTGGTGCCCCACGCGCTGGAAAACGTGCTGGAAGAAGACGACTGGCGACGCCTGGCGATTGCCATGGTCCAGTCCGACAACGAGAAGGGCGTCAACGCCATGGTGGCAGCCCTGCCCGATGGTGATATTCGGCGCTTCGTGCTCAAGGCGGGAGCGGATCGTGCCATTGCCCTGGGCTATCCGGAGCCAGCCCAACGCTGGCTCAAGACCCTCGAGGACAGCGGCCAGCTACTGCCCAGCGACGAGGACAAGCTGCTGCAAACGTCCTTGGCACTGGGCGACACCGCCAAGGTCAGGGAGCTGGCACCTCGTCACGACATGGATTGTCTGACGCTGGTCGACTGGCTTTCCCATCAAGGCGACCCCGACGCCCTGGCGACCTTCGCCGAGTGCGATCCCGCCGACAATCCCGAAAGCTGGCTGGTACTGGCCGATCGGCTAGATGCCATCGCCCTGCTGGAGACCATAACACTCCCCCGGCAGTGGCAGGCGCGGCAGGACGCGGTGTTACTGGATCGCTATCGTGCCGACGGCCATCTGACCAAGGCACTGGCGCTACTGCAGCGACAACCCCAGACCGCTGCCACCCTTCGCGAGCGCGCCGAACTGACCCAGCGCTTGTCGCGCCCACTCGCCGCCGCCGAGCTGTGGGAACGCCACTATCTGCTGAGCGGCGAAACCCGCTCGCTGGACCAGGCAAGCTACCTGTACCTGTCCTCGGATCACCCCCTGGCGGCCAGGCAGATCCTTCAGCAGGCCCTGCTCACCGCCCCTGACCGGCTTTCACCCCAAGCCCTCGATCGCCTGGCCTTCCTGTACCGCGAAGACACCGCCAAGGTACCCGACGGCACCCTGGCCATCCTGATCCAGCAGCCACGTCTTGGCAGCATGGTGCGGGAGGGGCTGCTCGAACAGCTTGCGCGCCAGGATCGTTGCGCGCTGGTCAGAGAGTTCGCCGACTCACAGCCCCCTCCCTGGGGGCCGCTGGGCATCTGCTCGCGAGATAGACCTGGCCAGGCCGCCCGCTATTTTCAGCGCGCGCTGGCGCAGCGCCTGGAGCAGCAGGCCCCCATCGGCGACGTCAGCCAGGCGCGCAAGCGGCTTGCCTATGCCCTGTTTGCCGCTGGCGACCCCTCCGCCGCCTGGCGCGAATGGCAGGCGGTCGAGGTCAACCTGCTGGAACAGCAAGATCGCCTTGCCGGCGCTCGCAGCGCGCTGGCCAGCGGTGACACCGAGGAGGCCTGGCGCTGGTGGAATGCCAGCAGCGCCAGCGCCGAGCATAGCCTGCTCGGGGCGCGCATCGCCCTGGCCAACGGCGAGCCATCGACAGCACTGGCGCTGGCCACAGATGCCACCAGCCAGGCAGCGCCCGCGGATTCAGCCACTTTCGAGGGTGCCAGCCAGCTCGCCCAACAGGCCGGCGACGGTGTCCTCGCCCGCCGCTGGCTTGAGCAGGCCCAGGCCGCAGCGTCGGATTCACCGAGACTTGCACGGGAACTGGGGCTGACATTGGCATCCAGCGACACCCAGATATCGCGCCAACAGGCGATACCTCTGCTGGAACGTGCACGCCACGCCTATCCCGAGGATGTCGTCAGCGCGAGCACCCTGGGGGATCTGTACGCTGCCGTCGGCGACAACGCTCGCGCGCTAACCCGTCTTGAGCAGGCCATCGATCTGCAGCCCCTGGACCTTCGGGTGGGAGACGACAGCGCCGAGCGCATGGCTGAACGCCGCTATCGCCAGCGACGCCAGCACGAGAGCCTGACCCGGCGCGACCGCATCACCCTGTCCTCAAGCTGGTCTCCGGCGAGCCCGACACCCGGTATCCGCAGCGATAGCGAGGATGACAGCGCCAGCGGCCACGATATCAACACCCAGATCCTGCAGTGGGATCATGCCCTTGGCCACGATCCGCTCAGTCAGGGGCGCCAGCTGGCGGGCTACGTGCGCACTATCTTCGGCGGCGATGACCGGGATGACTATGGGCGAGGCCGCTCTCTGGGCATGGGCCTGCGGGCCAAGCCGCTAGCCCGTCACAACATCAATCTCTACGCCGAGGTGTTTGCCGAGTCCCAGAAAAACGATGACCAGCATACGGACATCGACCTGCTGCTGCGCGCCAGCGGCTCCTTTCTCGACCAGGGTGGCTACAGCAATGAATGGCGGCCTACCGAGGATCGTTGGCACGAACGCTCGCTCTATCTGGACGGCGCCTGGTGGACCCAGCGCGGCGACGTGCAACTGTTCAGTCGTTACCGCCAGGGCTACACCCTCAAGCTGCCGACCGACAGTGCTCAGACCCTGATGCCCTACGCCAGCCTCCAGGCCACCAGCCATGACACCGATGGCTGGGACGAGGATGTGCGGGTCGCAGCGGGCCTGCGCTGGGAGCTGTGGTACGACGAGGATCACTACAACGCCTTTCGCCGGAAACTCAGCGTCTCGACGGAGTATCAGCAGTCCCTGGGCGGCAACCTCTACGATGGCCGGGACGGCTGGATGATTCACCTGGAATGGAGCCTGTAACACGAGGCCTCGCCCTTGATCATGGGAGTACCTGCCATGCCCTTTGTTGCCACAGTCGCTGAGCCGCTAGCGTCGATCGCCCACCCTGCACGCCCACGCGCCAAGGCGCGAGCCGGGCACTCTGTGGTGATCGCCGCCGTGCTGCTGACAAGCCCGCTAAGCGGTGTCGCCAGCGCTCCCGCAGACGATTTGGTCGGCTATGCCACAAACCATGCCGCAGCCCATGCCAGTGCCTATTCCAGCGCCTATTCCAGTGCCTACTCTACCCCTATCCTGTTCTATCAGCCCCAGAATCGCGATGAGCTGCTGACCCGCGAGCGCTGGCAAACGTTATGGCAACAGGCCGCCGATCATGGCGTCGATACGCTGATCGTGCAGTGGACCCGCTATGGCGACGATACCTTCGGCGGTGCCGAAGGTTGGCTGGCCGACGCCTTGGTGGAAGCAGAGCGCCAGGGGCTCGAGCTGATCCTCGGCTTGCACCAGGACCCGGCCTACTACGATACGCTGCCGGACAACGCTCGCTTTGCCCACTACTGGTATCAGCTGCTGGCAAGGTCCGCCGCACAGCAGCAAGCGATTCTGCAGCAGTGGCCGCTGACCCCGGTGGGCTGGTATCTGCCGCAAGAGCTCGACGATTGGCTGTTTCGTGACCCTGGCGTGCGCGATGAGCTGGTGTCACAGCTGGCCAGCGCCAGCACGGCCCTGGCAGGCCCACTTCACTTGAGCATGTTCAGCGGCGGCTTTGTCACCCCACAGGTCTATACCGCCTGGGCCGAAGCGATCAGTGACAGTGGATGGCAGGTCTGGTGGCAGGATGATGAAGGCACGCGCAATCTCGACCCCCTTGTGCGCAGCGACTACCGCCATGCCTTGAGCTGTCGTGTCGGTATCGTGCGTGAAGCCTTTTCACGCACCAGTGGAGCTACCGAACCCTTCCACGCGATTCCCACGCCGCCCCGTCGTCCGGCACGGGACTGCCACCCTGACGCCGTGTTTTCGCTGCGCTATATGCCCTGGGCCCAGGATCTTCTTTAAGGCCTTGAAGAAAGCCTTCGATGCTTCGTGTGGTCGCTCGTGGGCGGGCCCCTGACACACGATAGCGGCTCAGCCAGTAGCGATATTAAAGAAGACCCTACCGGAAGGTAGGGTCGAAACATGCGATCGATCTAGAGCAGCCAACAGTACACGCACGCTCATTTAAGCCGATCGCGCCTTAGCCGGCTGCTCCCTGGAAGGGATACACCGGCCCCAGCTCAAGGAGGGAGGTCAGTTCGTCCAGAGCTGCCAACGTCTCTTCGGCAAGCCGTGGATCGGCCAGATCCTCCGGGGCCAGCCGCTCGCGGTAGTGGCGCTTGACCCAGGCCACCAGGTCTTCGTACAACGCATCGTCGAGCAGCACGCGACCGGTCAGCGCTGCACGCTCGGCTTGGCTCAGCACAACGCGCAACCTCAAGCACGCAGGACCTCCGCCATTGCGCATGCTCTGCTTGACGTCCTTGACCACCACTTCACTGATGGGGTTGTTGCCCGCCAGCAGATGATCCTGGATGCAGCGCCATACCGCTTCCCGCTCCTGGCATTCGCCTGGCACGACCAGGGTCATGCTGCCATCGTCGTTGGACAGCAGCTGGGAATTGAACAGATACGACGCGACGGCATCTTCCAGGCTAACCGCCTCCAGCGGTACACGCACGGGAATCAAGGGCGTCGACATCTTGTCACGCAGCGCGTCCAGGGTGCCCTGTTCGTCACGGAACGCCAGCTCGTGGTACAGCAGCACCGGGCCATTGCCCACGGCAATCACATCATTGTGAAAGACCCCTGCATCGATGGCATCAGGATGCTGCTGGGCATAGACCACCTGATGGTCGCCCAGCCCGTGCTGGCGGGCGATGGCCTGGCTAGCCTCCAGGGTCTGGCGGGCAGGGAAGCGGCTGGGTTCGACCCCATCACCGCCAAAAGCCTGGCGCCCATACACGAACAGATGCACGCCCGGCTCGCCGTGTTCGCCACACAGCCTGGTGTGATTGGCCGCCCCTTCATCGGAAAACGCCGGGGTCGCCGGCAGTACCGGGTGATGGGCAAAGCGGGTCGGGTCGGCGAAGATCGCGGCCAGCACCCGTGCGGTGGTTTCCGGCTCCAGAAAGCGATGGAAGCTGGACTGCAGATTGGCCGGGGTAAAGTGCACGCGCCCATCCGCAGCGTCACCGCTGGGGGTCACCGTACCGGCGTTGGCCGTCCACATGCTGGAGGCAGAGCAGACCGCGCGCAGCAATTGCGGGGCCTGTTCCGCCGCCTGGGCCAGCACCTCGGCGTTGTCACCGGTGAACCCCAGCGAGCGCAGCGCGCCCAGGTCCGGGCGCTGCTGCGGCGGCAATACGCCCTGAGCGTAGCCAGCGTCTTTCAGAGCCTTCATCTTGGCCAGGCCCTGCAGCGCTGCCTCACGGGGGTTGGACACCAGGCCCCCGTGGGACATGGACGCCACATTGCCGTGGGCCAGGCCGGAATAGTTATGGGTCGGGCCGACGAGGCCGTCAAAGTTGACCTCGACCACGTCTTGTTGACTCATATCCTTCACAGGCTCACCCCCGGCGGCAGCTTATCGGGCAGGTTCAGCGCTTCACTTTCCACTGAAGCGACCGGGTAGGCGCAGGAGTCGGCGGCGTCAGATAAAGAGCGCGCTGGGCGCATTGTCGCGTCGACCAGCGTCACTGCTGATAGCGTCATCACAGGCTCACCCCCGGCGGCAGCTTATCGGGCAGGTTCAGCGCTTCACTCTCCACTGAAGCGACCGGGTAGGCGCAGTAGTCGGCAGCGTAGAACGCACTGGGACGATGGTTACCGCTGTCGCCGACCCCGCCAAACGGTGCATCCCCGGACGCTCCCGTCGTCTGGCGGTTCCAGTTGACGATGCCAGCGCGGATGCGCAGCAGGAAGTCGTCCCAGTCGCTGCGCTCGCCGCCGATCAGGCCGGCAGAAAGCCCGTAGCGCGTGTCATTGGCCAGGGCGATGGCCTCATCCCAGTCGCGGTAGCGATAGACCTTGAGCAGCGGCCCGAAGTGCTCTTCATCGGGCACCTCGACGCCGGTCACGTCCACCAGCCCCGGAGACAGCAAACTGGTGCCCTCCTCGAGCTGACGCATCCGTGCCAGCACCTTGCCACCTCGTGCTTCCAGATCCGCCTGGGCCGCCAGCAGTCCCTCGGCGGCCGCTACGCTGACCAGACCGCCGTAGAAAGGCGCGTCTTCAGCGAAGGGCTGTGCCACCCGCAACCGTCCCATGGCCTCCGTCAATGCCGCCAGCAAGCTGTCCCCAGCACTTCCTTCGGGCACGATCAGGCGACGGGCACAGGTACACCGCTGACCGCCGGACAGAAACGCGGACTGCAAGATGGTCAGCACGGCGGCGTCTTCATCCGGTACATCCTTCACCACCAGCGGGTTGTTGCCGCCCAGCTCCAGCGCCAGCACCTTGCCCATCTGGCCGGCAAACTGCTGATGCAGCAGCCCGCCGACCTTGGCACTCCCCGTAAACAGCAGGCCGTCGATGCCGGCGTTCGCCGACAACGCCTGCCCCACCGGGGCAGCGCCCTGCACGAGATTGATGACGCCTGCAGGCAAGCCCGCTTCAAGCCAGCATTTCAAGGTCAGATCGGCGGTCAGCGGCGTCTGCTCGCTGGGCTTGAAGACCACCGTGTTGCCTGCCAGCAAGGCGGGCACGATATGGCCATTGGGCAGGTGGCCTGGAAAGTTGTAGGGACCAAACACCGCCATCACACCATGGGGACGATGGCGCAGCACGGCGCGTGCATCTCCCAGGTCACGCTCGCGCTCACCGGTGCGCTCCTCACGGGCGCGGATGGACAGCGCCACCTTGCCGATCATAGCGCCAACTTCGGTGCGTGCCTCCCAGATCGGCTTGCCGGTCTCGTGGGCAATGCTGGCGGCCAGATCCTCGCGATGATTTTCCAGCACGCCACGGAAACGCTCGACCAGCGCCTCACGCTCGGCCAGTGGCGTTCTGGCCCAGGCAGCGAAGGCGCGCCTGGCGCTGGCCACCGCTTGCTCCACCTGTTCGGCGCTGGCCGCGGCACCCTGCCAAAGCGTCGCTCCGCTGATGGGATCACGCTTGCTGAAGGTCTCTGCATCACCAGACACCCACTGACCGTCGATGAGCAATTGTTGGGTGGGTTGCATCACGCCTCCTCGTCGGAATTCAGCACACGCAAGGTATCGCCGGAGCTGACCTCCAGCCTGCGTGCTTCGTTGTCATTGAGTACCAGGATGCCGGCGTCGTCGGGCCCTCGTCCGACCCAGGCGGCGCGGAAGTCGGCCATGGACGTGGTGGCCGCCAGCCACTGGGGACGTTCGCTGCTGACAGCGTCAGGATCGACTTCCACCCGCACATGGCGGGATAGCCGAACGCCCTTGACGTCGTCGATATAGGCCTCGACGGTGGGCCCCCCGTCGAAGATGTCGATATAGCCTTCCCAGCGCAGTCCCTGCTTCTTGAGCATCGCCAGCGCTGGTCGCGTATGTTCGTGGACCTGACCGATGCAGGCACGCGCCTGTTCGGACAGGAAGGGGGTGTAGATCGGAAACTTGGGCATCAGTTCGCCGATAAAGCTCTTCTGACCCAGACCGGTCAAGCGATCCGCTTCATCGAAGTCCATCGGGAAAAAGTTGGCGCCCAGGCACTCCCAGAAAGCACTGCGACCGTTGTCGTCGAAGCGTCCACGCATCTCGGCCAGGACCTTTTCCGGAAAACGGTCGCGAAACTCCGCCATGAACAGCCAGCGCATCATCGACAGCAGCGCACCGTTGCGCTGATGGCGGCGGTCCGCGCCCCTGAACTCGGGGCGCAGAAACAGTGACGCCACCTCGGCGTCGCCGGTATGATCAGAGCTCAGGAACAGCGTATCGACGGTGCGATGCAGGTCGAGCTGCTTGGAGGAATGCGCCAGGGTGCCGACGCGATAGTGATAGAACGGTACCTCGCGTCCCACCTGGCCCTCGATGGCACAGCAACCGGCCAGGCGACCGCTCTCTTCATCTTCCAGAACAAAGAAGTAGAGCCGCTGATCCACTGGGGTCTGCTCATTGAAGGCGCTGCTGGCAGAGGCGATCTTGGCGGCCAGGAACTCGCGATTATCGGGCAGGGAGGTGAAGCCGACGCCGGTCTCCCGGGCCAGCGCCTGGAGCTCGTCCAGGTCCCCTTCCTTGATCGGACGCATGCGCATTACAGCTCTCCCTCGTCATATCCCGGATCGAGGCCATCAGCCGACAACGCCAGGGGCGCGGCCAGTACCGCACGACCTTCTTCGACACCCAGCAGCTCGGCATGGGCCGGTGACAGCATCAGCTGACCTGTGGGGGACAGCGCGTAGCGGGCCACCGTGCAGCAGAAGCCATCCAGGCGCTGATTGGCCACCATGGCCGGCTCGGCGTCGGGAAGGGTGTGCTCGGGACGAATGCGCACCGGGTGCCAGGCCGCGCGCCGAAAACTCTCCAGCCGAGCACGATCGCCCTTGATCACGGGACCTGCATCGAACAGGTCCACATGGCGGGAGCGCAGGAAACCTTCAGCCAGCATTTCCTCGAGCGCGTCTTCATGGGCAGGATGCTCGCGACCGATGGCCGCGCGAGCCTTGGGCGTCAGCATGGCCAGGTAAAGCGGGAACTGGGGCATCACCTCAGCGATGAAGCTCTTGGAGCGCACGCCGGCGATGTAGTTGATTTCGTGATAGTCACGCACGAAAAAATGACGGCCCACGCTGTTCCAGAACGGCGACGCACCGTCCTCGTCCAGATAGCCGGGGAAGGCCATCGCCAGCACGTCGGCGAACCGCTCCGGGTACTGGGCAATGAACATCAGCCTGGCACGCCGGAGCAGGCTCTCCGCACTGGTGCCCTTGTAGCGCGGGTCCAGCGACAGGGCACACAGCAGGCTGGCATCGGACACTTCGTGGGACAGCGCCAAGGTCTGCACCTCACGCCTCACATTGAGCTGCTGCGAGGCATGAATCAGCGTCTCCTGGCGATAGGTGTAATAGGCCTCGTTAGCGCCGGCCAGGGCACGAATGGTGGCCGTGCCCACGACGTCGCCACGTTCCTGGTCTTCGAGTACGAAGGTGTAGTGCTCGTCTCCCGGCACTTCGACCTCCGACGCGAAGGCCCGCTGGGAGCGCGCAATGCGCTCCTCGAGACGATCGCGGTGGGCCGGCAGATTGGTCAGGCGCGGCTGGGCACTGCCTGCCAGACGCTCCAGCGCCGGCAGGTCACCAGGCCGCACAGGGCGAACAGCCAACATGGGATGCCCTCCTGTCGCAGCTTGCTCAAAATCCGATGACATAGTCTGTGGCAGGGGCCTGCTCACGATGCGCTCACCAGACGAGCGATGGCACGCTCCAGGCGCTCGAGGCCCTCGACGATATCTGCCTCGGGGATCACCAGTGACGGCGCCATGCGCAGCACATTAGGTCCGGCGATCAAGGCCATCAGGCCCTCTTCAATGGCCAGCGGCAGGATGTCCTTGGCACGGCCTTCGTACTCCGGCGCCATCTCGGCACCGATCAGCAGCCCCATGCCGCGCACTTCCTTGAACACGCCGTGCTTGCGGTTGATGGCTTCGAGGTGCTCGCGGAACAGCTCATGACGCTTGGCGACGCCACCCAGCACCTCCGGCGTATCGATGTGACGGATCGCGGCCAGGGCCACGGCAGACGCCAACGCGTTGCCGCCATAGGTCGAGCCGTGGGTGCCCAGCACCAGCACCGGGGCCACGCGATCGGTCGTCAGCATGGCGCCCACGGGGAAACCACCGCCCAGGCTCTTGGCGCTGGTCAGGATATCGGGGGTGATACCGTAATCCATGTAGGCATAGAGAGAGCCCGAGCGACCCACGCCAGTCTGCACTTCATCAAACACCAGCAGCGCATCATGCTGGTCACACAGATCGCGGAGTCCCTGCAGGAATTCCTGAGTGGCCGGAACGACACCGCCTTCACCCTGCATCGGCTCGACCACGATGGCACAGGTGTCATCCCCTACCAGCTCGCGGACGCTGTCCAGGTTGTTGAACTCCGCATGCAGGATGCCGCCCGGGACCGGACCGAACCCCTGCGAGTACTTGGGCTGGCCACCTACGCTGACGGTGAACAGGGTGCGTCCATGGAAGGACTGGCGGAAGGAAATGATCTTGTCCTTGTGCTCGCCGTGGGTGTCATGGGCCCAGCGACGTGCCAGCTTGAAGGCCGCTTCGTTGGCCTCGCCACCGGACGAACACAGGTATACCTTGTCGGCAAAGGTGCGCTCGACCAGCTCCCGGGACAGCTCGAGGGCCGGTTCGTTGGTATAGACGTTGGACAGATGCCACAGCTTGTCAGCCTGGGCCTTGAGCGCATCCACCAGCACCGGGTGGCAGTGACCGAGAGAGTTGACCGCGATGCCGCCGGCAAAGTCGATGTACTCACGCCCCTCCTGGTCCCACAGGCGGCTGCCCTCGCCGCGCACCGGGATGACCTTCTGGGGCGCGTAGTTGGGCACCATGTACTGATCAAAGTCGGCACGGCTCGGGGTGTGGCTCATCGGTGATCTCCGCTGTCATGGGTGGTTGCCGTCGCGAGACGGCTGAGCATGTAATGCGCGAAATCGCAAAACATGCAATCAATCGATCACTCGAGTATAGGGACGCCATCGCAGGAAGGCTTTCAGCAATGGGACCGGCTTTTTCACAAAGCACAGCCACGTCCGCGCAGCATCGTCACCCTCGACAACCCACAGCCACGTTTCTTCTGCATGCTTCGGCCCAGCGCCTCGTCTAGTCTGTAGACAGCCAGTCTTCCACTACTCAGTGAATCCTCATGATAAACACCACTCGCTGGAATCGTTGGCGCTACTCGCTGTATGCGCCTGTGTATGACGTGGTCGCCGAAAGAGCCTTTCGCCGGCCGCGCCGTCAGGCACTGGCCCAGGTGCGCTGGCAATCCGGCATGCGGGTATTGCTGGTGGGTGCGGGCACCGGGCTCGACCTGCCGTGGCTACCACGAGATATCGAGGTGCACGCCAGTGACCTGTGCCCCGCCATGGTCAAGCGACTCAAGGTCAGGGCCAATCACCTTGGGGTGGATGTGGAAGCACGAGCAATGGACGCCGAGCAGCTGGATTACCCGGATGGCTATTTCGATGTGGTGGTGATGCATCTGATTCTGGCGGTCATGCCGCAACCGGACAGGGGGCTGGCCGAGGCCTATCGCGTGCTGGGCGGCGATGGACAGCTGTGCATCATGGACAAGTTCCAGGACGACGAGCGGCCTTCCGGGATGCTGCGACGCAGCCTCAACCTGGCGACCACGACCATCGCCACCGATATTACCCGCCAGGCCGCACCTCTGCTGACAAAGGCAGGCTTCGTCATTGAACAGGACACTGCGGTCCTGATGGGCAAGGTGTTTCGCGCCCTGCTGGCCTGCAAGGCGCCACCCACATCATCAACAGACCCGGCAGGCATCCTGCGCTGAGCTGTCACGCTGCCGTTGACGGCGCCACTGCGCCGGCGTACCCGCTTCGAAGCGCTGCCATAGGCGCCTGAGCTGGTGTTCGTCCGACACGCCCACCTTTTCGGCAATGGCTGCGAGGCTAAGCGATGATTCCTGCATCAGCTGGCGGGCCAGCTGAAGGCGAATTCTGGCCAGATAGTCCAGTGCGCTCATGCCGGTCAGCTCGACGAAGCGGCGCCGCAGGTGGCGCTCTCCCATGGCGGACTCCCTGGCCATAAGCGACATGGACCATGTATCAGCCGGGGCAGCAGCGATGCGATCCTGAAGCCGGTGGATACGCTGATCGACATGATTTCTCCCCGTCAGCCACACACCCAGCTGGGGTTCCTGGCCGCTACGACGAAGATACAGCACCATATCCCTCGCCACCGTTACCACGATGTCGTGTCCGACGACGCGCGTCAGCCAATGCAACATCGTATCGATCCCGGTGGAAATGCCAGCGCTGGTAAACAGCCCACGGTCCTCGGTGAATATGCAGTCCTGCTGAACGAGAGCCCTGGGTGCCAGACACCGCAGTCTGTCGAGGAGTTGATGATGGGTGGTACAACGGCGGCCATCCAGCAAGCCTGCCTGGGCCAACAGTAGCGTACCCGAACACACGCTCATCACGGCACGAGCCTGGGGCGCCACTGACCGCAGCCACCGCACCACCTCATCCTGAGCATCGGCTTCCATGGCGGCGCGATACTGGCCAGGCACCAACAGCAGGTGGCAATCCCCCAGGGAGTCGGGCAACGGCGCTATACCCGACAACGATAGCGGCCCCATCCAGTCAAACTGAGAACGGGGCCCAATGAAGTCGATCTCAAAGGGCTGCCTGATCGATGCACTGCGTAACACCTGCCATGGCCCCACGAGGTCGAGGGGCACCATCCCGGGTACCAAGACGATACTCACTCGAAGGGAGCCATCACCGGCGGCACGAGTTTCCATCATTCTCCCTGGCACCCCACCCCTCTTGTCATATGGCTCGTTCACAGATGGCCGCTGGTCAGGCCAGCTCACAGCGCTCATTGCGCAAGGCACTTACCGGCACCACACGGGCAAAGCGCCCATCCAGTACCAGTTCCGTGCGCTCACGGATCTCTGCTGCGGAGAACACTCGTCCTGCTCGAGACATCGAGAACGTCAGCGTCGCCTCGGCGATGAACACCACATCATACCCGAGATCAGACCCCACTCGAGCCGTCGTCTCGCAGCACTGCTCGGTACGGATGCCACTGATCCAGAGCGTCTTGATTCCCCGCCCACGAAGCCAGCGGTCCAGTCCGGTATCGGTAAACGCGTTGTGCGCGGTCTTGTAAAACGTGGCGTCCGCAGGATCATCAAAGCCCGGCAAAGGTTTGACGAACCCCTGATCTGGATCGAAGGCTCCACCGCTCCCAGGTGCGAGATGGAAGATTCTTACGAGGGGTATGCCTGATGCCTTGGCCAGGTCGATCAATTCGCGCTGGGCGTCAGGCCAGCGCCCCAGTTCTTGCGGGTTCCAGTAAGGACGCTGGGGAAAAGACGCTTGAACATCAATAAGCAGTAGTGCAGATGACACGGACAGACTCCTGGTCCGCAGAATGGGAGAGAGCAATGGGTGTACAGCTACGATAAGTCGCCCCATCCACGGACCGAAGTGCCAAAGCGGTCACACCGGTGGCAAATTCGGACATGATCATCATCGTCCACCAGCGCTTCGGCCACCCGCCCCTGCGCACCAACTATAAAGCGTCAATCTATACAGCACTCACCAACAAAAAAGGCCCACCCAAAAAGGTGAGCCTTTGTCATCACGTCATGCCACCAACCGCTGGCACTGCGACGATGTTACATATTGGCTTCCTGGAAAGCCTCGACGGTCTCTTGCAGCAGTGCCTTCAGATCGGCGACTTCCTGCTCCAAGGCAGCAATTTTTTGCTCCTGCTGCGTGGCTTCCGATTGCTGCTGAATCGCCTGCATGCGCTGCTGCAGCGTATCGGAATCCATCGCCTGCGCTGAACCCACTGCCATCATGGAGGCCAGGAGTGCAGCTGCCATCATTTTGATCTTCATGTCTTTCTCCTCGTCTTTGTCGAACGTCCTTCGACCTGGTTCCCTGTCCATTACCCATGAAGGCCGGTGGGCACTGCTGCAAGGCAATGGTAGGACATCGTCTTGATGATTAGCGGAGCAACGTGACCTGCAGGGCGTATCCTTAGGGCGAGACAGGAAGGGAATGCCAACCACCCCGTCACGTCCAAGACACTCACCCTTCACGAAGCCCAATGAAAAACAGTGTTCAAAAACTCGTTGGATCAATCTAATAGGGGGGTATTACAGTTAGCAACCTGTGTTTATTCGAAAGACTAAACAAGCACAATTTTTAAACTTTATAGGACATTTCCACGTCGACACTATCCCGTCCTACGTATGAAAACATCTAATACGCTTCTGACGTATGATGCTGGCCGGTGCCGGCAAACCAATGGCTTACCAGCGCCGTAGGCCGCAGCTGATCTCGTGCTGCAAGCCTGCGGCGCTGACCATCATGCAGGATTACTGGGACTCATTGAGACTGTCTACGGTCATCTGAAGAAGGTCCTTCAGCTCTGCCACTTCCTGTTCGAGGGCTTCGACCTTCTGCTCGTCAGAGGCCGCCTCACTGCGCTGTTCAATTTCCTGCATGCGCTTCTGCAGGGTCGCTGAGTCCATGGCAAAGGCGCTACCCGCGGCCAGCACAGACACCATCATGACAGCAAAGATCATCTTGGTTTTCATGTCACTCTCCTCGACTTTCCTATTGTGGCCGACCGCAGAAGTCTGGCCTATTGAGGGATCCACCTCTGTGGGGGATCCTATGCTTGCCTATCGTTGACTTGTCTTCCCCTGCAAATTCAGCAAAGAAGAGACAAGCTACTGGTGCAATATGCTGCTTCAGCGCATTTGCCAACTGGGTGTCTACATCCATCCGCGCCCACCTCAGTTCACTTGTCGCTCATATCCTTTCATCCCGATCCGCTTTCGCCCCGGTTCGCTTTCATCCCGGTCCACTTTCATCCAGGTCCACTTTCACCCCAGTCGGCGGATGCTCGATATACGTTCTTATGATTCTCTAGCGAACAGAGCGCGAATCTACGGCCCAATAAAACAAGCAAAAACATTATGTTATGAGAATAAAGATCAAAAAAACTGACCGCTTCTAAACGTAACTTTTTGTTAACTGGCAACAGAAAATCTAATTCGCATCTCACATATTGGCAATTGCAGATATGTTCATAAAATCATTTCGGCACAATTATTCTGTAAGATATTGAACATAGCGGCGTAAAAATATCTCGCATTACGTCGGCAGCTATGGTCTTTCCTTTCACGCATGGTGGACCCGTATGAAAGTCATGCGCCAGCAGCACTGCTCGTTGCTGCTGGCGCATCATCAGCCTTTATGCTGATTCAGCAATCAAGTGATCGTGTTTGGCACTCGCCTCTTCACTTACCGCCTTCCAGGCAGCCCCGGTGATGGCAAGGGAAGCCCCGAGAAGAACCAGGTCCTTCGCCAGAAATCCACCGAACAGCGATGGGAAGGCCAAGGTATCGCCCGACAGACTGCTGACATGCAAGACACCAGGGGTGGTCAGCAAGAACGTGCTGGTCGTCAGGAAGATGACGCTTGCAAGCGCTCCCCCCACCAAGCCAGCTTTCTTGGAGATGGGGTATGCCGCAACAAGCAAGCCAACGACAATTTCTGCCGTACCAATAGCCGCCGACACCTGATTGACACTCGCAATGCTGTACAACCAGGACATCAACGGAGAGCTGGCAACGATGCCCTGGATAGCAGCCGCTTCATCTGGGTGATACTTGAAGAAACCGATCCATAGAAGGATCGCGACCACACCGTACAACGCAATATAGAAGCCAGCACGAGAAAGGGTATTGTGATTCATGTCTCACTCTCCATCTTTACTTTTTTCGTCATTTTTTATGAATAGATGGCAGACGCATCCTCATCTTTCCTCTATTCATCTTCCGATCTACTGCTACCACCTTCTGCCGAAACAGCCACCATCGCTTTCCATACACCGCATGATGTCCGGAGACACTCTCTGATCGAACGTCATCCTTTTGCTCAGCTTCTACTCAGCTATGGCTCCGGCACCTTGCTGTCTTTTTTCTCTGTGTACGATACATGCGATTTACTTACACTACTGTTGATAACTACGCTCATTCGATTTTTCTGATCTGCATGAAGACGTGGTATGTCGCTCTGTGTCTCCATCACCTGACACCTTCTCTGCGTACTCTACGCACTCTCTGTAGCCATACCATCACGCCTCATGGTGAGGTCGCTTCTGTCGACTACATCACCGTTTCCTTACGTCACTTCACCCAAAGAATTTTGCCAAAACGAGCATGTAACATGTCTTCACCGTCCTTTCACACCGTTGCTGAACCTCAAGCAGCCAACACAAACAACGAGGACATGAGGACCTAAACCTCAACGTTGAGCTGACATGCTGTGGAAGCTGATGGTGGGGAAAAGGCAATGACACGACAGGCAGGGAGGAAGGGAAAAACGAAGAGAGGAAGCGCAGGTGCGCCTCGAGACGTAGACTGTCGCGCCCGGCTCACGTGAGCAGCCGGGGTCAACCGTGCTACCGAAACATGCCACCGCACATCGATTCCGCTCGATGTCGGCAACGGATTCATGTCGAACCCATACAGGTCGAACCCATGCAGGTCGAACCCAGCAACGGTGAGCGATGCGGGACAAAAGGGGGGGATGTTCAGGGGACGTTCAGGGAGCTATGCAGGTCCCGGGAAGGTGCGGTTACCCGATAAACCGTATCGGGCCAGTGGCTAGCCCAGTCGCTCTTCCCTGGGGGTCATACCGAAGTGATTGCGATACGCCGTCGAGAAATGCGCCGCCGATGAGAAGCCGGTCTGAAGCGCGATTTCACCGGCAGGCTGATCACTCTCGCGCAGCATGCGGCGAGCCTTCTGCAGACGCAGATCGAGGTAATAGCGACTCGGCACCGACTTCAGGTACTTCTTGAAGAGTCGCTCCAGCTGACGCCTGGAGATGCCCAGATGTTCGGCAAGTTCGTGAGTCGACAGCGGCTCTTCGATGTTGGCTTCCATCAGCTGCACGGCCTCGACCAGGCTGGCCGGCGCATGGGCGAGACGCGAGCGCAGGGGAATCTGCTGGGGTTCATCACCCATGCGGATCCGCTCCATCACGAAATATTCCGAAATTCGTGATGCTAGAGCGGCACCATGATGACTTTCGACCAGGGTGATCATCATGTCCATGGCCGCCGTGCCGCCACCACAGGTCATCCGGTCACGATCAATCTCGAACAGCTGTTGTGACAGCCGCACCCGGGGGTGAGCCGCCGCGAAGGCCTCGAACCGTTGCCACGGCAGCGTGGCCTGGTAGCCATCCAGAAGCCCCAGCCGCGCCAGCGCTTCGGTGCCCCCGCCGATGCCGCCGAGTAACACGCCAGAAGCCGCCAGGCGTTTGAGCCAGGCCGCCAGATCATCGGGGATCCCCCCAGGCAGCTTGGCAGGCCCGCACACCAACACCATGTCGGGGTGAGTCTCCACCTCTGCTAGCGCTTCCCGGGGCAGCACGGTCTGCTGCGACGCACTCGTCACCGCATCGCCGCCGCTGGAGTAACTGGTCAGTCGATAGAGGGTTCGGCCGTGAAGCAGGTTCGCCACATGCAGCGGCTCGGTGGCACAGGCATGCGCCAGCAGAGAAAATCCAGGCATCACCACGATCCCTACTTGGCGCAGCAATTCGGATGAGCGTGATGGGTGGGAAGACGGCGGCATGAACCTTCTCGACGAGAATATGCGAGCCATAGTCTACGCCACTCACGCCATGGATTCAGCGCCCATGTCCGTTGTGCATGGGCCACGCCTGCAGCGAAGACGCATCAGTGACACGACGACAACGGGCCGCGACCTCTCGGTCACGGCCCGTCGGCAAAGGCGAGTCTGTCAGCCGCCGGCTCGCTCAGCGCTGGAGCGACAGGACCGACATTCAGGGCCTTTTGGGCGGATTAGAGCTGAACGACGTCGAAGCTGACGTCCGGATTGACGTCGGCGTCGTAGTCCACATCGCTACGCTCGAAGCCGAACAGCTTGAGGAACTCGTGCTTGTAGCCAGCGTAGTCCGTGATATCGAACAGATTGTCACTGGTCACCTGCGGCCACAGATCCTTGCATGCCTGCTGGACGTCATCACGCAGTTCCCAGTCATCCAGACGCAGGCGGCCGACGTCATCCGTGGTGGCTTCACCCCCGTAGAGGCGCTCCCCGAACAGGCGGTTGAGCTGGTCGATGGTGCCTTCGTGTAGGCCCTGCCCCTTCATCACCCGATAGACCATCGCAATGTACAACGGCATGACCGGGATGGCGGCACTCGCCTGGGTCACTACCGACTTGAGCACAGCGACGTTGGCACCACCTCCAGACTGTTTCAGTTCGCCATCGATGGCGGCGGCTGCACGATCCAGGTCTTCCTTGGCCTTGCCCAACGCACCATGCCAGTAGATCGGCCAGGTGATCTCGGTACCGATATAACTGAAGGCAACACTGCGGGCACCAGGAGCCAGTACATCGGCCTCGCTCAATGCCTGCATCCACAGCTCCCAGTCCTGACCGCCCATGACATCGATGGTATCGGCGATTTCCTGCTCGCTGGCAGGCTCGACCTCGGCTTCGATGATGGTGTCCTTGTTGGTGTCGATAGCGGTGGCGCGGTAGGTCTCGCCAATGGGCTTGAGGCTGGAACGCTTCAGCTCACCGGAGTCCGGCATCTTGCGCACGGGAGACGCCAGCGAGTAGACCACCAGGTCCACCTGCCCCATGTCCTGCTTGATCAATTCGATCGCCTTGGCGCGGGCTTCGTGGGAGAAGGCATCACCATTGATCGACTTGCTGTAGAGGCCTTCCTGCTTGGCGAACTTGTCGAAGGCCGCAGCATTGTACCAACCCGCCGTACCGGGCTTCTTCTCGGTGCCGGGCTTCTCGAAGAACACACCGAGGGTATCGGCGCCATAACCAAAGGCAGCAGTGACACGTGCCGCCAGGCCGTAACCGCTGGAGGCACCGATCACCAGCACTTTCTTGGGCCCCTTGGATGACGCCAGGCCACGTGCGCGGGTTGCCTCGATCTGCTCGAGTACGTTTTTCTCGCAACCGACAGGATGGGTGGTGGTGCAGATGAATCCGCGTACCTTGGGCTTGATGATCACGACAGACCTCTTTATTGCTCGTGGCTCCCGTAGGAGAGCCATCCAATGTGTAATGCGTGGTGGCGATATTCTAGCGGCACACGGCGATCCTGTCCGCCTTTGCAGACAAAGGGCCTCACGGGCGGGGCTACTGAGCGATACTTGCTCGACGGCGGCGGCTCGGGCAGGATGCAGTCCATCGCTTGAGGAGACCACCGATGGATGCCCAGACTCTGGTCGATGAACGCGGCGAGCTATGGCTCGCATTGGCCCCGATGTGGCTGGAACGGGAACCGCGAGAATCCGACTACGCGAGAATGGTAGAGGTGATAGAACGTGACGGCATCGCGCTCAAGGACCTGGAGTGGGTCTTTCGCCTCGAACTCGCCCCCGTACTTTCTCGACAGCAAATGTCGGTCGCTGGTGAGTGGCGCAAGTTCGACGACTACCAGTTGATGCGCCGCCTGGTCGCCCACAACCTCCGACTGACCGGCTGGCGCCGTAAGTTCTGGGCCCTGTTCTCAGGCTTGACCACCATGATGGTGCGTCACCGCTACAACGCCCTGGTGGAGCATCTGGTGGTCAGCCGAGGAGAAGCGCGCTAGGGCCAGCGGCCGGTCTCAGGCCACAAAGCCTAACCCTCACGTCTCGTCGAGGGCCCGTTCCAGATCCGTCAGCATCGCCGCGGCACCATCCCGCGGCCCGAACCTCTTCAGCACGCGCCCGTCTCGCGCCACCAGAAACTTGGTGAAATTCCATTTGATGGCGCGCGTTCCCAGCCAGCCCGGAGCTTCGGCTTTCAGGCGCTGAAACAGAGGATGGGCACCGCGTCCATTCACCTCCACCTTTTCCATCAGGGGAAAGGTGACACCAAACTGACGCTCACCAAAGGCACAGAATTGCTCGGCAGACTCTGGCGACTGCTTGGCAAACTGGTTGCAAGGAAACCCCAGCACCGTGAAGCCCCGTTCGCGATGCTCGCGATACAGCGCCTCCAGTTCGCCCAACTGAGAGGTAAAACCGCACTGGCTTGCCACATTGACGACAAGCAGCACCTGGCCCCTCAATGCACGCAGATTGAAAGGCTCACCTTGATGGGTATGACACTCGACGTCATGCAGGCTCATGGGCTGAACTCGCGCTCCTTGTCTTCACGATGACACGCCTTCACGGCTCTCGCCAGAGACGCAGCCTCACCGGCGAAGTCGCCTTCATCCTTGCGCTTCCTGCTTCAACAGCAGGGCCAGCGCGAGGTGCGTGTCCGGTGTGGCCTCAGCCAGTTCGATGGCCTCTCCAGGCGGCATCCAGGTGACGCTGGCGACCTCTTCCGGCTGCAGCGCCAGAGGACCGTCCCAGGTCACGCAAAAGACACTGCCAAAGATGCGATATCCCTGGTCATCGTAGCGAAAGCTCAGGCAGGGCGTCAGCGGGGCATGACAGATACCAAGCTCCTCTGCCAGTTCACGACGGGCAGACACGTGGACCGCCTCACCAGCCGCCACCACGCCACCTGCAGCGAGGTCAAGACCACCGGGAAAGGCTTCCTTGGTCAGTGTCCGTCGCTGGACGCACAGCTCTCCCGCGCCATTGCGCACCACAATGTAGGTCGCGCGATGCCAGAAGCGATAGCGGCGCATGTCGGATCGCCAGGCGCTTCCGCAGGGGCGATCGCGGGCATCCACGATCTGCACTCTCTCGCGCGCGATGACCGGCGCCGGCACGTCACCCGCCGGAGCCTTCAGCGATGACGCCACCGGCAGCGACAGCTCAGGTGAGGCAACCTCACTCATCACAGGACTCCGCCATTAAAGCGTCAAGCCTAACGATCCGCGCCCGCGACGTCACCCTTCGCCCAGTCTTCGATACCTGCCAAGGCGCTTGATATCTGGCTGTGCGCTTGATACCTGGCAGGGCCTTAGCCCAGCAGCACACGAACCGCTAGTCCCAGCAAGAGCACGCCCGTCACCCGATTGATCCAGTGAGACCGAGCCTGCAGCCAAGGCAGCACACTGGAGTGAGACAGGCCAAGCGCTACCAGCACGTACCAGCCGCCGTCGATCACCATGGCCGTGACAACGACGATACTTCGCTCAAGCACGGACATGTCAGGACTGACGAACTGACTGAGCAAGGCAACAAAGAACAGGATCAGCTTGGGATTACCCAGGGCGACCAGCAAGCCTTCCCGGGCGGCGGTCAGGTGACTGGCAGCGGCGGGCTGCGGCCGCAGTGCCCCCGCCTGGCCCGCGCGCAGCGCCTTGATGCCAAGCCAGGCCAGATATACGGCCCCTGCCAGCATCACCACGCGGAACCCCTGAGGATGTCGTTCGATGACTTCGCCCAGGCCCCAGACGGTCAGCAGTGCGTAGAGGCCTACACCCAGAGCGTGTGTGATCGCCGCCACGACACCGGCGGCCCTGCCACTGCCCAGGGTATGGCGGAGTACAAGTGCCAGGCTGGGGCCGGGGGACATGGCTCCCATGGCACAGATGGCTGCCAAAGAGAGCCAAAGCGATAACGGCATAATTTCTCCTCAATTACTTCGACGCCTGGCTCACACAATCTATGCAGACTTACGCATTCAAATGCTTTTTCTTACAAAACCAAGCATACAATCACGAAAAACCTCACTCTAGGGATGGTGAAGTTCAGGATATATCGTTATTTACAAACGTATGAGCTTCGATAACGATATTCATGCACGTCCTACAAAAAAAATGATCATCATCCATCATTGCAAGGGAACAGGGAGGGGACGATGTCTGCCTCGCAACAAGCCTCAATCGTCAGATTGATCACGCACCCCAACGTGCAGTCCCAGCTATTTACCCACCACCTGAGTCAGGTGCTGGATTGCGAGGTCAGCACATTGGCACCCGAAGCGGTGCCCTCTCTGCAGGCCGAGCTCGCCCGCACACCTGATCAAGCACAACTCTGGCTGCTGGATGCCGACCAGCTATCGCTCAGCGATATGCACCACTGTCACGAACTAAAGGCACAGTACCCAGAGATCCTGCTGGCTGCGTTCAACCTGGCCGACCAGGAACAGGCCGCTGAACTGCTGGCGTCACTGCATTTGCAAGGTATCTTCTATCGTCGTGACGAACTCGACAACATCTGCAAAGGCATCATCCAACTACTGGATGGCGCGCTGTGGATGTCTCGCCCGCTGCTCCAGCAGATGTTCGAATACTTCCGTCGCCAACAGTTCAACACCTACCGCCCGGTCGCTGGCCTGACGCAACGGGAGCTGGAAATCCTTGGCTTCATTGGCAATGGCGCGTCCAACCAGGATATCGCCAGCCAGCTGTTTCTCAGCGAACATACCGTCAAGTCGCATCTTTACAATATCTTCAAGAAGATCAAGGTGCACCACAGAACCGAGGCCGCCCAGTGGGCACGCAAGCACCTCGGTATTCCACCGCCTATGAGCAAGGGCAACCAACGCGATCGCCAGGCCCAGCCTTGATGCCCTTCCCTAGCCCTTCCCTGTCACGCCTGGGCTAGCGGAAAAAGGGCGCCGGGAAAAGGGCAACCGGTGACAGATAGCGGGCAAAGGTGCAGCACTCCCCCGCGGGGAAGCCGCGGCACCGGATCGGCATCATCGATGAAACTGACGCTCACGCTCTGGCTGCCACAGAATCTTCTCCAGTTGCCAGCGCTTGGTACGCCCCGTTAGTGGGGTGACCTGCCATTGCTCTCCCACTCGGCGGGTCAGCAGTTCAGCTCCCAGCGGCGCCATCACGGACAGTCCGTCGGCGGTTGCCGACAAGGCATGGGGATATACCAGGGTCCGCACCAGCTGACGGTCTTCATCGAGATCGCGCAGTACCACTTGGCTATTCATGCTGACGACATCATCGGGCATCTCGTCAGGGTCGAGAATCTCGGCGCGCTCCAGCAGCGCCTCAAGCAGATCGGCTACCGCACGATCCTTGTCATCTGCATCATCGATCAGACGCTGAAGTCGCTCTGCGTCAAGACGATTGGCTAGCCTCAACGACATCCTTGTCACCTCACTGGTCTCTTACAGGCCTTTAGGGGCGTCACCCCGTCGAGGTGACCGCCACGCAACAAAAAAGCCCTCCCCGATAGTGGGAAGGACTCGATCACCTGAAGCATACGACACTGGCAGTAAACAAGAAACTGCTTATATGAAAAAGACAGGCCAGTTGGACATCCCCCTTGCAGGGTCCGCATACTGCTGGCCTCGACGCCTTTTCTTCATTCCTACATCAGAGCCACGATGCCCTCCACGCCTGACGCCTTCGACACGCCTCCAGAAAACTTGAACCAACTGCTCGACCAACTCAGCCAAGCCAGTGCCGAACGCGATCAGCTGTCCCTCGCCGAAGTGATGGACGCCGTCGGTCGCCGCAGCTTTGCTCCCTTCCTGCTGGTCGCAGGCCTGGTCACCCTCACCCCGTTGATCGGCGATATCCCCGGTGTGCCGACGCTGATGTCGCTGCTCGTGGTGCTGGCGGCGGTACAACTGTTGGCAGGCAAGCAGAGCGTGTGGCTCCCAGCGTGGCTCGCCAGGCGCAAGGTAGCCACCACCAAGGTCGAGCGCACCATCACCCTTCTGCGCAAACCTGCTCGCTGGGTTGACCGGCTGATCAAGCCCAGACTGAGGCTGCTGACAGGCCGCGTGGCGCGCTATCCCATCGGTCTGGCCTGTCTGGCCATCGCCCTGGTGACGCCCCCGATGGAGCTGATTCCCTTCAGCGCGACCTTGGCTGGCGCTGCCCAAAGCATGTTCGGCCTGGCGCTGCTCGCCCGGGATGGGCTAATGGCGCTGGCAGGCTACGCCTTTACCCTATCCACCGCCTGGGTCATTGTGCTGGCCATCTAGCCCGCTGGACGTGCCGGTAGTGGGACGCCGACGGTGATCGAGCGGGTCCTGCGAGGCTTCCTACTTCGCGTTGCCGCCCTTCCTGTGCCGAGCTTCCTGTGCTGACCTTCCCTGCGCTGACCGCGCTGCGGACAGGGCTGAGCTGACCAGGATCAACTCCGCCATCAGCAGGGTGCGATACGCTGGCGAAGCCGGCCAGGGACGTGCGGCATTGTGCTTAGCGATGGCAGGGATGCCATCCACCCATCTCTTGACGCTTCCTCCTCCTGCCCCAGGTTCATCTGCAAGCAGGTCTATGCTTCATGGCTCTGATGCAAGGCTCTGATGCGAGGCTCTGGTGCATGTATCCGCTGCACGGTTGGCTACCGCGCTGCTGCTACGAGTTTCCAACAGGCGTGATCATCCTGCCCTTATTGCGTTCCTAGTAAAGCCTGCGTCCTGCCATTAGGCCGCGCGGCTGCCGTTATTGCGGCCCAGCAGCGGTCCCTGATTCACTGCGCACCAGAGCGCCGAGTCAGCACATGTGAGGATTGATATACTTGGCCATCATCACAAGGCGGCGCCATGGATATCCCACATCAGCGGCTGGTCTACTTTCAGGTCACGATCGAAGCAGGGTCGGTGCGACAGGCCGCTGCGCGCCTGGATATTGCCCCGTCGGCGGTCAGCCGCCAGCTGTCACTGATCGAGGATGCGTTGGGCGCTCCGCTGCTGGAGCGCTCGCGCCAAGGAGTGGTGCCGACAGCGGTCGGCGAAATGCTGCTGGATTACTGTCGCCGGCGCTCAGCCCTGGACGACACCTTCAGCGAACAGCTCGACGCCTATCAGCGTCTCGAGACCGGCCACCTGTCGTTGACCGTGGGCGAGGGGTTTGTCGGCGACCTGCTCGACACGCCCCTGCGAACCTTTACCGAGCGCTACCGTGGCGTGCGCCTGGACGTGAATACGGGTAGCACCAGCGAGATCATCGAGGCGGTGATTCAGGACGAGGCCCACCTTGGGCTGATGTACCACGAGCGCGTTCATCCACAGCTGCGCTTCTGGCACTCCAGCCAGCAGCCCCTGGTGGCGCTGGTGTCGCCGTCCCACCCGCTCGCTGGCGCTCGTGAGGCGCTGACCATTGCCACCCTCAGTGATCACCCCATGGCCCTGTGGCGTACCGGCCACGGGGTACGCCAACTGGTGGATGAAGGCTTCAGAGAAGCCGGGCTGCGGCCTCAGGTCAACATGCAGACCAACTCGCTTTCGGTGCTGTTGCACGCCGCACGCTCAGACCTGACGCTGACCCTGCTCCCCGCCTTTGCCGCTGCGCGAGAGCTGGAGGACGGCAGGCTGGTGGCGCTGGAGGTGGATAGTGAACGCTTTCGCCAGGCCCGAGCCCATATCGTCACACGAGTAGGACGACGGATGCCTCGGGCCGGACTTCAGCTACTTCGCCATCTGGAGCGCTGGATGCGGGCCTTTTCCTCACGCGTCCCGTAGCGCTAGTACCAGCAGGGCCTCGGCATCAGCCAACCCCATTGCCATACCCCATGGCAACACTGGCGGCATCGGCTGTTTCCACCCAGACGCTTTGAGCGACTGTGTATTCCTTGAGACCTTCGACGCCGCTGGAACGCCCGAAGCCGCTGTCATCGAAACCGCCAAACGGCGACATGACATTGATCGCCTTGTAGCTATTGATCCAGACCGTACCCGCACGCAGGCGGCCCGCCACCCGATGAGCGCGGGCGGGGTCCTGGGTCCACACAGCTCCAGCCAGGCCGAAGCGAGTGGCATTGGCCAGACGCACCGCCTGCTCCTCGTCATCGAAGGGCATGACCACCACCACGGGGCCGAACACCTCCTCCTGGGCAATCGTCATGTCATCGCTGACATCGGCCAATACGGTAGGTGCCAGGAAATAGCCCTGAGCCTCCTCCGGAAGTCCCGCCGGTCGCGTGCCACCACACAGGACTCTGGCCCCCTGACGACAGGCATCGTCAATCATGCTGGTGACGTGACGGTATTGCCTGGCATTCTGGACCGGGCCCATCTGAGTCGACGGCTCAACCGGCAACCCGACCGTTATCTGCGCTGCGGCTCGCGCCAGCCGGGTGCAGACGGCATCGAACACCTCGCGTTGCACCAGCAGCCGAGAACCCGCCACGCAGCTCTGCCCCGCCGCGGCAAAGATGGCCGCCTGAGCGCCAGCCACCGCATCATCGAGCCTGGCATCGGCGAAGACGATATTGGCAGACTTGCCGCCCAGCTCCAGCACGCTGGGCACCAGGCGCTCGGCACCGGCCTGGGCGATCCGACGACCGCTGTCAGGAGAGCCCACGAACACCAGCTTGCTGATGCCACGATGCCCGGTCAGTGCTGCCCCGGTCGTCGGGCCGATGCCGTTGACGATATTGATCAGTCCCTTGGGCAGTCCGCTGCTCTCCAGCAGCTTGGCAATCACCACTGAGGTGAACGGCGTCATCTCGGACGGTTTCAAGACAACGCCATTACCCGCCGCGATGGCCGGCGCCACCTGCCAGGCGCAGGTGAACATGGGCGCATTCCAGGGCGTAATCTGGCCCACCACCCCGTACGGCACGTGCCGAACATAGTTGAGATGGGAGGTCGGCACGGGAATCACTTCCCCATGCTGCTTGTCACACCAGCCTGCGTAGTACTCGAACATCTCGCGGACCTTGACCACCTCTCCGCGACAGTCCCGGATGGGTTTGCCCGCCACCACGCTTTCGAGCTGTGCCAGCGTCTCGTCGTAGCCTCGTAGCGCCCAGGCAGCCTCGGTCATTCTGCGGCCTCGCTCACTGGCACTCAGCGACATCCACTGCTGTTGGCCACGTGCCGCCGCTGTCACGGCCTGTGACACCAGCTCGCTGCCGGCATCCCGGTAAGACAGCAGCGCTTGCCCCGTTACCGGGTCGATCAATTCGATGGCCTCGCCCTGCCCCGCCACCAGATCGCCGCCCACCCAGTTGCTCAGCGGCGTATCAGCTTGCATGTCGAAGGCCTTGAGCAGGGAGTTCAGGCGCTCGATCGCCTCCATGGTCAAACGATTCATTGCGCGTCCTCCTGGGAACCGTCAGCGTCCTGAGCCGAGGCAAGCCCCAGCACGCTATCGGTAATGCGGTTGAAATCAGCGTGGTCGGGTAGCCCGTCCGGGTCGGCATGCCAGCGCGCGACAACCTGCTCCAGCAGGGTAAGCGGCAGCCCGAGATCAGCGGCCGCATCGCGGGCCAAGCGCAGGTCCTTGCGCATCAGCCCAGTGGTGAAGCCTGAATCGAACGAATCGGACTGGATCCACTTAGGAAAATTGACCTCGCTGACGGCACTGCGTCCTGACCCGCTATTGAGCCCTGCCAGGCAGGCAGCCGGGTCGACACCCGCCTTGGCCGCCAGGGCGACCGCCTCGGCGGTGGTCAGCAGGTGTGCGGCACACAGATAGTTGTTGGCCAGTTTGACCACATGGCCGCTGGCTGCCGGGCCAACGTGGGTATAGCGGGCCGCCATGGCATCCAGCATTGGCGCTAGCCGCTCGATGGTCGATGACTCTCCCCCCAGCAGCATGCCCAGACTGCCCGATGCCGCTCCCGCTGGCCCACCGCTGACCGGAGCATCAAGCCACTCCAGTCCCGCCTCGACCACCCGTGGTGCCAGCTCCCGCGTCACCGCCGGGTCGCTGGTAGAGGTGTCGACGATGACGCTGCCCTTGGGCGCCAGCGACAGCAGTCCCGGCGACGCCATGAGCACCTGACGTACGTGGTCTGACGTGGGCAGCGACAGCAGATAGACGTCTGCCGCTGGCAGGCTGTCCGGAGCAGCCACCGACAGCCCGCGGGATTCCAGACGTGCCCGTGCGTCGTCGCTGACATCAGTACCTGTCACATGAAAGCCCGCGGCATGCAGGGTCATGGCCATATTGCCACCCATCTGGCCGAGGCCGATCACGATAATGTTCATGCGTTCTCCTTGTTATGTTGTCGAACAAAGCCCTTGCGCCAGATCTCGGGCACGCCGGGGGTGGGCCATGCCGTAAACGGCATGGCAACATCACGCTATTGCAGGGAGACGAGCGCAGTAATTTATCCAGTATTGCCTTAAGACTGGCCCAGCAGGGTGCGTACCAGCGCACACCAGTAGGCCACCCCCAAGGGGGATAGCTCGTCGTTGAAATCGTAGTGAGGGTTATGCAGTGCCGCGCTGTTCTCGCCATTGCCGAGCCAGATGTATGCCCCGGGGCGCTGCTGCAGCATGAAGGCGAAGTCTTCCGACGCCATCGAGGGCGGCAGGTCCCGATGCACCTGGCGAATGTCCGGCAAGGCAGTCAGCACGTCGGCACAGCGCTGCGCATGGTCGGGGCTGTTGAAGGTGGCGGGATAGCGCGACTGGTAGTCGATGTCTGCGCTGAGACCGTGAAAGGTCGCGGTGGCCTCGATGGCCTGCTTGAAGCGGGCCTCGAGCCGCTGGCGCAGTTCAGGATCAAAGCAGCGCACGGTACCGCACAGCTCCACCGCCTCAGGCATGACGTTGTAGGCATCTCCCGCGTGGAACTGGGTCACGCTCATCACCGCCGTCTGATGCGCCGGCGTCTCGCGACTGACAATACCCTGCAGCTGGTTGACCAGCTGACAGGCAGCCAGCACGACATCCTTGCCCAGGTGCGGCATGGCGGCGTGACAGCCGTGCCCTGTCAGGGTAAGGCGAAACACATCGAAGGCGGCCATGACCGCCGTGTCGTGCACCGCGGCTTCGCCGACCGGCAATCCTGGCCAATTGTGCACGCCGTAGACGGCCTGCATCGGGAAACGCTCGAACAGCCCTTCCTCTACCATGACGCGCCCACCGCCCTCATTCTCTTCCGCGGGCTGGAAGATGAAGTAGACCCGGCCTGCAAAATCGGGAGACTGTGCCAGGCAACAGGCCGCCCCCAGCAGCATGGTGGTGTGGCCATCATGACCGCAGGCATGCATCTTGCCGGGAATACGTGAGGCATGGGGGGCATCACTGGCCTCGTTGACATCCAGAGCATCGATGTCAGCCCGCAGGCCAATCGCGCCATCACCGTCATGACGGCCGTCTACCCAGGCCACTACCCCGGTCCCGCCCCCCAGCCCCGTCACCATCTCGATACCTGCTTCTGACAGGATCTGGATGATGCGAGCGCTGGTGCGATGCTCCTCGAAGGCGGTTTCCGGTTGGCGATGGAAGGCATGACGCCATTCACGCAACAGGTCTGGGGTCACTGTGGTCATGCTGGGTCTCCTCGTTTGCGTTACAGAAGCGCCTGGGCCACCAGCGCAGAGCCGACAAAGGTGCCGGTAAATACCAGCAGCGACACGATGATCAGCTTCCACCCCACCTGACGGAACATGGTGAATTCACGGGGGGACAGCGCCAGACCGGCATATGCCAGCACCGGCGTCACGATCGCCAGAAAGCTGACCGCGGAAAGCTGCTCGACGATCCAGCCGCTGCCGGGGAACCAGGGCAGCGTCATGGCAATACTGACCAGCGAAACCCAGGCCACACCGGGCAGGTAGAACGGCGCAAACCTCGTGATGAGCAGTCCCAGCATGGTCATGGCGTACAAGATCAGCATGCCCGGCAGCGCCTCGAGCAGTGGCGCACCATTGATGGTGTTGCTGATCCAGCCCACCGCGCAGACCACCGCCATGACGATCGCTGTCTGGCCCAGGCGGCGTTCGGGACGTTCATCGTCGCTGACGCTGGGTGCCGGCTCGGCTTCCACGGTGGCCCTTGCGCCAACCGAGGTCGCCGCCCGAGAGCCCGAGCACCACTTGAAGATGCGCTCGGCCATGGGCAGGGCGATGAACAGTGAGATATACAGGCCGGTGGCATAGGTCAGCAGATTGCTGGCGCCAGCGAAGGCCAGCAGTTCATCCTTGAGCTCAGGCAAGGCACCGGCAATCGCCCCGGAACAGGCGGCGACCATACTGCCACTGCCGACGCCGCAGGCCATGGCCAGTGCACGGGGGTCGAAAATGTCGAGAGTGGTCAGATAGCCGGCCATCAACGCAAACCACAGGGTGCCGAACATGGTGCCAACGACGTAGACCCCCATGACGCCGATGCCCTCAGGGCCTTTCAGACCGTACTTGTCCGAGATGATGGCGATGTTGGGCTCGCGCGCGATGGAATAGGTCGCGCCAATGGCCTCGCGGCCCATCTTCAGCACCAGCACCGCAAACGGCATGGCGATCAGCATGGTGCCGAGGTTGCCAAGCTCTTGAAGGATCAAGGCTGGTCCCGCGCTGAGAATCTGCTCGATAGCCGGCCCGATGGTGGAACCAAAGCGCGCAATGAACGGCATGATCGAGAGCAGAATGATCGGCGCGGCGGCCTCGCTCAGCGTGACCGGAACCAGGCGGGACGTGGCAGAAAACAGATGAGGGTTCAGCAGCAGACCGATGATGAACGCGTAGAACAGAGGCAGCAGCAGCAGGGTACCGGGCCCAAGCGGGATCTTGATGATACCGACCACTTCTGAAATCAGCGCGGCAACCGCCACGATGGCATGCAGACGCCAATCGACAAGGAGCGAAAGCTTCATGGAGATGTCCTGTTGTTGTAATTACCGTTGTCATTGCTGATGTCAGCGCTATCGCCACGCACAACGATCACGAGAGCACTGAACCGGGCCGGCAGCCGGCAGCCGCCAACCCCAGTCAATCCGAGTATTGAAGCAGGTCACGATCTAATAAAAGGAGATTTGTGTGCTGTTTTTTAGCTCACGTGAGAGCACCCCACTGTCACAACACTCGCACAGCACTCCCACGGCACTCGCACAGTACTCTCACAGCACCCTGCTGGCGCCACTAAATAGCTTTTAATGATCCAAAAGACAAAATAACTATATTTTCGCTATTCACTCGCAGCTCTTAGGGTAAATGCCATCGGATGGCAAACCGCGGCAGCTCACGTGGCTCCCTCGATACCTGACCGCAATGACTGACAAGGGCTCGAACGATGACAACAAGAACGAGTGACAATACCGACACCCTGGTAGTGGGTGGTGGACAAGCTGGTATCGCGATGAGCGAGCACCTCAGCCAGCTTGGTGTACCGCACCTGGTGCTCGAGCGCTCGCGGATCGCCGAAGCCTGGCGAACCCGACGCTGGGACTCCCTGGTCGCCAATGGCCCTGCCTGGCATGACCGTTTTCCTGGCAAAGCCTTTGATGGCATCGGGCCAGATGACTTCGCCAGCAAGGACGACGTGGCCGCCTACTTTGAAGCCTACGCGCGCATGATCAACGCACCTCTGCGGACTGGCGTCGAGGTTCAGCGGGTCACTCGCCACCAGGGACGCCCCGGCTTCAGCGTCGAAACCTCCCAGGGCACCATCGACGCCAAGCGCGTTGTCGCCGCCACGGGCCCCTTCCAGTGCCCGGTCATTCCGTCCATTGCACCGGATGACGAGGACCTTTATCAGATTCACTCTGCCGACTATCGACGTCCAGAGCAGTTGCCTGCCGGCGCTGTGCTGGTCGTGGGCGCCGGATCCTCCGGCGTCCAGATCGCCGAAGAGCTTCACCAGCAAGGAAGGCGGGTGTATCTCTCGGTGGGCCCCCATGATCGCCCTCCTCGGCGCTATCGCGGACGCGATTTCTGCTGGTGGCTGGGGGTACTGGGGGAGTGGGATGCCGAGGCCATGAAGCCAGGCACCGAACACGTCACCATCGCCGTGAGTGGCGCCGGCGGCGGCAAGACCATCGACTTTCGCTCGCTGGCCCACCAGGGCATCACCCTGGTGGGGCGAACGCGAGACATCACCCATGGCGTTGTCAGCTTCGAACAGGACCTGGCCGATAACCTGGCCCGCGGCGATGCCAATTACCTGGCCATGCTGGATGCCGCAGATGCCTATCTGGCACGCAACGGCATGGACCTGCCGGAAGACCCGGACGCCAGGCAGATACCGGCCACGCCAGCATGCGTCAGCACTCCACTGGCATCGCTCGATCTGGGCGCTGAAGGGGTCACCTCGATCATCTGGGCGACAGGCTTTAGCGTCGACTATCGCTGGCTTGAGGTGGACACCTTCGATGCCCAGGGGCGCCCCCTGCATCAGCGCGGCGTCTCCCGCGAGCCCGGCGTCTATTTTGTGGGACTGCCGTGGCAATCTCGGCGCGGCTCAAGCTTTATCTGGGGCGTATGGCACGACGCCAGACACATCGCCGAGCATATCGCCACGCAACGCAAGTACCTGGCCTACGACGAAGACCGCCGTCAGCATGAACAGGCGTCGTCAGCGCTCCCGGCATCTCCCTGCGCCTCCCGTGACCTGAGGATCAGCTGATGCCGACACACACGCGTATTCGCATGTTCAATACCAAGGACACCTATCCCAACCAGACGCTGGACAACGATCTGTGTCAGGCAGTGAAGGCGGGAAACACGGTCTATGTGCGCGGACAGGTAGGCACCGATTTCGAGGGCCAGCTGGTGGGGCTCGGGGACCCCGGCGCCCAGGCACAGCAGGCCATGCGCAACGTCAAGCAGCTGCTGGAAGAAGCCGGCTCCAGTCTTGACCATATCGTCAAGACCACCACCTATATTACCGACCCTCGCTATCGCGAGCCGGTGTATCGCGAGGTGGGCCGCTGGTTGAAGGGGGTGTTTCCCATTTCCACCGGACTGGTCGTGGCCGGTCTCGCCCAACCGGAATGGTTGATGGAAATCGACGTGATTGCGGTCATCCCTGACACGCAGGAGTCTCAGCCATGACGTTTTCCATTGCCGGCTATTGCAGCGACACCGGCCAGTTCGGCACCGCGATCAGCTCATCCAGTATCTGTGTCGCCAGCCGCTGCCCCTTTGTCGCGCCAGGCAAGGGCGCGGTCCTGTCGCAGAATGTCACCAATCCTGCCCTGGGCCAGCTCGGCGTGGCGTTGCTGGAAGAGCGCCTGGACGCTCAGGCTGTGCTGCAGCGACTGCTCGAACAGGAAGCGTTTTCCGAGTGGCGCCAGCTGCTGGTCCTTGATGCCAACGGCCATAGCGCCGTGCACAGCGGGGCCGAAACCCTGGGCATTCATGCCACGCGGCAAGGACACCACTGCGTTGCCGGTGGCAATATGCTGGCAACCACTGAGGTCGTGAGCGCCATGGTGGAGGCCTTTGAAGCGCACCGCGGCGAGCTGGCCGAGCGTTTGCTGGCGGCGATGGAGGCCGGGCAGGCCTCTGGGGGAGAGATGGGGCCAGTGCACTCTGCAGGACTGACCGTGACCGACAAGGCTAGCTGGCCTAGCGTGGACCTTCGCGTGGATTGGCACATTGCCCCGCTCACCGAACTACGCATGATCTGGGAGAACTACCGCCCACAGCGCGATGCCTATCTGCAGAGAGCGGCAGCGCCACAGGAGTCTCCGTCTTACGGTGTACCCGGTGACCAACGCTGATAACACGGGCCATGGCGGACCGGCGGGCGCATCGGGACGCCCCCGTTCTTCCACTCACCTGTCTTTTTATGAGCCGCCTTTTCGATCCATCAACCGCCTTTCTGGCAATGAACCCAACCTGCTGTTGGCGAACCTGCGAGGTCTAGCATGGCTCAAGATGCTGTTGTCGAGTTGCTCGCCGAGCTGGTGGCCATCGATACCACCAGCCACCGTTCCAACCTGTCCTTGATCACCTTTGTCGAGGACTACCTCTCTCGGCACGGGGTAGACGCGAAGCGGATCACCGATCACAGCGGTCACAAGGCCAACCTGTACGCCACCATCGGACCGCCGGATCTGCCGGGATTGATGCTGTCCGGGCATACCGATACGGTCCCTGTCACCGGTCAGGCATGGACCCTTGACCCCTTCGCGCTGACCGAGCAGGACGGGCGCCTGTACGGCCGCGGGACCACCGACATGAAGGGCTTTCTCGCCGCCGTGTTGGCGGCGGTCCCTGCCATGGTCAAGGCCGACCTGGCGATGCCCTTTCACCTGGCATTTTCCCACGACGAAGAGGTCGGCTGCCTGGGCGTGCGAACCCTGCTCGCCGACCTCGCCCACCAGCCGATACGGCCTGCTGCATGCCTGGTGGGCGAACCCACTTCCATGCGCCTGGCCACCGCGCACAAGGGCAAGCTGGCGGTGCGCGTGCACCTGCACGGCAAGGCATGCCACTCGGGGCTCGCTCCACAAGGGGTCAACGCCATCCACGCCGCCGCCCACCTGGTCACCTGGCTGGAGGCGAAGGCCGCCACCAAGGCCTCAGAGGGAACTTTCGACGCACGCTTTGCGATTCCCTACACCACTCTTCAGGTAGGCACCATACAAGGGGGAACGGCCCTGAACATCGTGCCCCAGGACTGCCAGCTGGATCTCGAATTTCGCAACGTACCGGCGGACTCCACAGAAACGCTGCTCGGGGAACTCATGGAGGTGGTCACCTCGCTGGAAGCCAGAATGCAGCAGGGCCACCCCCAGGCCAGCATCCGCGTGGAGCCACTGAGTGACTATCCGGGCCTGTCCATGACCGATGACGACGCCCTGGTCGGCTTCATTCTCGATGTACTGGAAGACCGCCGCCTGGAGCCCATTGGCTACGGCACTGAGGGTGGCCTGTTTCAGCAGGAGCTGGGCATCCCGACCATCGTGTGCGGCCCCGGCAGCATGGCCCAGGGCCACCAACCCGATGAGTTTGTCACCCGTGAGCAGCTGGCTCACTGTGAAGCCTTCCTGGCGCGACTGATCCGCGCGATGCAAGACCCCCAGGTCCACGCCCGGCTGGCAACCTCCGGCTGAGCTGGCTCTTCTCTTCACACTGCCCCAGTCACACAGCCCCAGTCACACTGCCCCAGTCACACTGCCCCAGCACCCGCGCGAACGCAGGCGTCGATCCCGAGGCCAGCGCTGTGGGAAGATGGGGTTTTCTCAGCCATGACAACAGACCATGCGCCCCTTCACCCTCAAGCAATTGCGCTACTTCGTGGTGGCCGGCGAGCTATCGAGCGTCACCCAGGCGGCCAGGAAACTGCATGTATCCCAGCCGTCCATCTCCGCTGCCATCCATCAGATCGAAGAAGCCACCGGACTGCAGCTATTTGTTCGGCACCACGCCCAGGGGCTGTCGTTGACCCCCACCGGCAGACAACTGCTGACTCGGGCGCGCCAACTCCTGCGTGACGCCGAGGGACTGGAAAAATTCGCCGCATCGCTAGGGGAAGAGGTCGGTGGCGAGCTTCGCCTGGTCGCATTTCCCACCTTTGCCCCGCTGTTCTTGCCACAGCTGCTGCGCCAGTTTGCGGACAGGCACCCTGCCGTCAGTCTCTATTGTGACGAGATGACTCAGGTCGACATCGTCAATGGTCTACAGCAAGGCGACTATGAGTTGGCGTTCACCTACGACCTGGAGATTCCCGACGACATCGCCTTCATTCCCCTCTACCGCTTCCCTGCCTACGCGGTAGTGGCTGAGGATCACCCCTTGAGCGAGAAGGACCGCATTGGGCTGGCCGAATTGGCTACCTACCCGATGGTGCTGCTGGACTGGCCGCTGAGTCGCGAGTACTTCCTGTCGATATTTTCCCACCACCAGCTGCTGCCCCATGTCGCTCACCGTGCCAAATCCATGGACATGCTTCGTGGCCTGCTCGCCAATGGCTTCGGCTTTTCCCTGTTCAACACCCCCATGAGTGCCTTCAGCGCTGCCGACAACGCTCGCCTCAAGGCGTTGGCGCTGGAGGACGATGCCCAACCTCTGACCATGGGCCTGGCCTGTCTGCGTGGCCTGAGACTCTCTCCCGCGGCAGACGCCATGCGGCAACTGGCGCAGGAGATCGACACTATCACTGATGTGTTCGGAGCAAGCAGCGCGGTCACGTCGCGCACCTGAAGTCATCAAGGGGTAGCGCCTACGTCCGCTGCCTGCGTTCGCTCCCTGGCCCCTTTCTCTAACGCTCTTTTGGATAGGAAAAACTGAAGCTGTCGTTAATTTAATAGTATTTTAATTGATCAACAGCCTGGGGATATGGTGCTTGTACAGCCGGGTAGCGGAGTTGCACGGCCAAGATAACAACACTCCGACCGAGGTACCTTCCCCATGACGGAACATGATCTTTCCTATTGGCGTGACCTGAGCGCAAAGCTTGTCCTGCCCCACGATGCGTTCATCGACGGCGCGGCCACCGCTGCCAGTGATGGCGCGACGCTGGTCACCTCCAACCCTGCCACCGGCCAACCCCTGACGGCGGTTGCGGCCTGCAGCGTCGACGATGTGGATCGGGCGGTCGCAGCCGCTCGCACAAGTTTCGAGTCAGGGGTCTGGTCACGCCTCGCCCCGGCACAGCGCAAGGCCACGCTGCAACGCCTGGCGGCGCTGATTCGGCAACACCGAGAGGAGTTGGCGCTGCTCGAAACGCTGGATACCGGCAAGCCCATCCGTGACGCCTATGAACTGGATATTCCAGGCGCAGCCGGGTGTTTCGAGTGGTACGCCGAAGCGACCGACAAGCTCTACGGTGAAGTCGCACCGACCGACGGCGACAACCTGGCGACCATTACTCGAGAGCCCATCGGTGTGGTTGCGGCGGTAATTCCCTGGAATTTTCCCCTCGATATCACCGCCTGGAAGCTGGCCCCAGCGCTGGCGGCGGGGAATAGCGTGATTCTCAAGCCAGCGGAGCAGTCTCCGTTGAGCGCACTGCGCCTGGCGCAACTGGCCAAGGAGGCAGGCTTTCCTGACGGCGTCATCAACGTGCTGCCCGGTCATGGTCATGTCACTGGACAGGCCCTTGGACTTCACCCTGACGTGGACTGCCTGACCTTTACCGGATCCACCGCTACCGGCAAACGCTTTCTCGACTACTCCTCCCGCTCCAACATGAAGCAGGTCTGGCTGGAGTGTGGCGGCAAGAGCCCCAACCTGATCTTTGCCGACAGCGATATCGACGCTGCGGCGAGAGCCGCCGTGCAAGGCATCTACTTCAATCAAGGGGAAGTCTGCTCTGCCAATTCGAGGATTCTCGTCCAACGTGATATCAGGCCAGCCTTCGTCGACGCCTTCGTGGCCGCCGCCTCACGGTTGGTGGTGGGGGATCCCCTGGACCCTGCGACAGATGTAGGAGCGCTGATCGACAGCGAGCACGCCGCCAAGGTCCGTGGCTACATTGCTCGCGGTATCGAAGAAGGTGCATCCCTCGCCATGGGCACCGCGCCCAGCGGAGACGAACAAGGCGCCTTCGTCGCCCCTACGCTGTTCGTCGATGTGGCGCCCAAGATGACCATCGCCCATGAGGAGATCTTCGGGCCCGTGGCTGCGCTGATCGACTTCACTGATGAAGACGAGGCCGTGGCCATCGCCAACGACTCCATCTACGGTCTGGCCGCCTCCGTCTGGACGACCGATCTATCCCGCGCCCACCGCGTCTCGCGCCGCCTGCGAGCAGGCACCGTCTCGGTCAACACCGTGGATGCCATCGACTTCACCACGCCCTTCGGCGGCTACAAGCAATCAGGGTTCGGGCGAGACCTGTCGCTGCATGCCCTGGACAAGTTCACCCAGCTGAAAACGACCTGGATTCGCCTGTAGCGGGTGTCTTGAGCAAAGGTCTAAAGCAGAGGCCTTGAGCCAGGGTCTTCGCTCCTTCCCATCCACCGCGGGAGGGCCCTGCGGCTTGCTGGGTGCTCGTCACGGGCGAGCGCCTGCCGAACCATCCATGCTGCGCTCGCCAGCACTCAAATATCTATTCCGAACAAAGGCTTGAAGAACCCTTCTGAAAAACAGCTCCGAATCACAATGTCGAACAACAACAAGAGGATGTAGTGATGCAAACACACTCCCCCACCTCCCACCAGGCAGCGCCATCTGCCTCGGGCTCCTGCCGCAAGGCGCTGGGCCTGAAGTCGTTGATGGCGATCGCGGTGGGCCTGGTCGTCTCCCAGGGCGTCATGGTGATCATGCTCCAGGGCGTCGGCATTGCCGGGGCAGCGTTCCTGCTCCCCCTGGCCATCGCCTGGATACTGGCCATGTGCTACGCCGCCTCGTTCTCGGAACTGTCGCTGATGATTCCCCGAGCCGGTAGCCTCAGTACCTATACCGAGGTCGCGCTCGGTCACTTTCCCGCCATTCTGTCGGTGTTCTCGGGCTACGTGGTCGTCGCCATGTTCGCTCTATCTGCAGAGCTATTACTGGTCGACTACCTGCTCGGTGTGCTCTACCCCGCCCTGGACAGCACTCACTTCATTGCCTTCGGCATTCTTGGCGCCTTTACCCTGCTCAACCTGATGGGTATCGATGTCTTTGCCAAGCTGCAGAACGTACTCGCCTTCGCCATGGTGGTGGCACTCACGCTGCTGGGCATCAGTGCGCTGTCCGGCGGCGTCGCACCCCATGCCTTCAGTGCCAGCCACATCTTCGCCGATCTTGACCTGGGCAGTGGCGCCTTCAGCCTCATGGCACTGGCGATCTGGGGCTACGTTGGGGTCGAGTTTGTCTGTCCGCTCGTATCTGAAACGCGTGATCCGGTTCGTCATATCCCCCGCTCCATGTACCTGGGATTGACGGTTATCTTTGTGGTCTTCTCCCTCTACTGTCTCGGCGTCCTGTTCTACTTGCCGCAGGAAGCCCTGCTGGCGGCCGAACTTCCCCATCTGGAATACGCACGCGCTGTTTTCGGTGACGCCGGGCATCTTGTTCTTGCCGTCGCTGCTGTCACCGCCACCTGCAGCACCGTCAACACGTCCTTGGCGTCCATACCCCGTATGCTGCAAGGCATGGCGGAGCAGGGCCAGGCCTTTCCCGCCCTTGGCTGGCTGACGAGCTCCACCAGGGTTCCCTGGGTCGCGGTCCTGTTCATTGCAGCCGTCACGGGGCTACCTCTGCTGGTCTGGGGAAGTGACCCTGGCACCGTTGGGCTACTGCTGACGGCGGCGGCGATTGCCTGGCTGATCGCCTACATCATCGCCCACGTCAATGTCATCGCCCTGCGCCGTCGCCATCCCGATGCACAGCGCCCCTACCGTACGCCCTTCTACCCCTTGCCTCAGCTCGTCGGCATTGCGGGCATGGTCTACGCGATCGTCTATGCATCCCCTTCCCCCGACATGACCCAGCAGATCTTCACCAGCGCAGGGGTGGTACTCGGACTGGTCAGCCTTGTGGCCTTGGTCTGGATCAAGGTCGTGATGAAAAAACCCCTCTTCACGCCGGAACCGCTTGACCGAGTCATCAGCCGCTAGAAATAACACCAGAACAGGCCAGGAATGGGGCCAATGCCCTGCCCGGATAGCATCATAAAGGAGAACGACAATGAACAGTTTTCAAGGCTCACCCTCCCTCGACAAGCAGGACATCTGGGAGAAGGATCGTGCTCATTTCACCCACCCATGGACCGACTTTTCCACCTTCAAGGAAAACGGCTCCATGGTCTTTACCAAGGCCGATGGCGTCAGCATCGAAGATGCCGATGGGCGGCGCTATCTGGATGGCATTGGAGGACTCTGGTGCGTCAACATTGGCTACGGCCGGGATGAGATCGCCGACGCGGTGGCGGACCAGATCCGCGCCATTCCTTACTTCTCGACCTTTGGCCACCACACCACGGCACCCGCCGCTCAGCTGGCGGCCAAGCTTGCCGAGCTCGCCCCCGGGGACCTCAACCACGTCTTCTATGGCTGCGGCGGATCGGTGGCCAACGATACCGCGGTAAGGATGATCCACTTCTATTTCAATCAGCTTGGCAAGACCAGCAAGAAGCAGATCATCTCTCGAATCGATGGCTACCATGGCAGCACCTACATGGCGATGTCGATTACCGGCGTCAAGTTCGACCATATCGGCTTTGATATCGACGACACCCTGGTACAGCACATCAGCTGTCCGAATCCTTACCGGCGCCCGGCGGGCCAAAGTCTGGAGGACTTTTGCGACGACAAGGTCGCGGAACTGGAAAGCAAGATTCTCGAATTAGGGCCGGACAATGTCGCCGCCTTCTTCGCCGAACCCATCATGGGCGCGGGCGGTGTCATTGTTCCCCCTGAGGGCTATCACCGCAGAACCCTGGAGGTGTGCCGCAAGTATGACGTCCTGTACGTCTCGGACGAAGTGGTCACCGCCTTCGGCCGTCTTGGCCACATGTTCGCCTCGGAGGACGAATTCGGTATCGTCCCGGACATCATTACCTGCGCCAAAGGACTGACCTCGGGCTACCTGCCGCTAGGGGCCACGATCTTCTCCGACCGCATCTATGAGGTGATCAGCAAGCCCCAGGCGGACGGCGCCCTGTTCACCCACGGTTTCACCTACTCAGGCCACCCGGTGAGCTGTGCAGCAGGCCTCAAGAACCTGGAGATCATGGAGCGCGAAGGGCTGTGCGAGCACGTACAGGACGTGGGGGCCTACTTTGAACGCCGTATCCGCGAACTGTCAGACCTCCAGATTGTTGGCGATATCAGAGGCCGCAAGTTCATGATGTGTCTGGAAAACGTCGCGGACAAACAAACCAAGGCACTGATCGACCCTGCAGCCAAGATCGGTAATCGCATCGCCGATGAATGTCAGCAGCGAGGTCTGATCGTTCGGCCCTTGGCGCATATGAATATCCTGTCACCGACGTTGATCCTGACCCGAGAGCACGTCGACTTTGTCGCCACCACCCTGCGCGACAGCATCGAAGCCGCCACCGAGTCCCTCAAGGCCGACGGCTACCTGCCCCGCTAGTCCCGGCATCAACCGATAGGCCCAGCATCGCCCCTCTCCGACGTTGATAGCGGCGCCGTCAATGGCAGCGCTATCGATAACCGAGAGGGGCGATGCCGTTGGACCGGTTTAGGGGGAAGTCATCTTGGGTAAACGTCCTGGGTAAGAGTCCTAGGTAAGACTCACGGCGAATAGCGCTGGGGACAAGTGCTGAAGAAAAGTGCTGGGCGTTACAGTTGCACTGGCCCGACGCACTTCCATCAGCAGACGACAAGCACTCGGGACGAAGGTTTTCCCTGCCATCAACCCTTCAGACAGCCCCCCTTGCCAGCCAACACAGCCAATGCAACTTGGCCAACGCGGGGCGTCAATCGCATGAGCAGCGCGCCGTAAACGGGCAAAAAAGCACAAGGAAAGCGACGACTACCCCTGGCGGCAGGTAATGATCATCACGGGGACAAACGAAGGGGGGAAACAACGAGCATCGTACAAGAAAGGAATGGTGCCGGTGGTCGGACTCGAACCGACACACTGTTTCCAGCGGCGGATTTTGAATCCGCTGCGTCTACCAATTCCGCCACACCGGCAACGGGCGCTGATTATACGTGGGTGACAGCGAACGTCAATTGCTTCAGCTACCTATGCACGATTCAAGCGCGCATTTGTTGCCCTCTGCGGGTGGTCCAGGTCCCTTGCAGCGCGTCCTGGCCTGTTTTTTCGCCCGTGCCGCCTGCTGGGCAGCAAGTCCACCGGGCCGCGCATAGGGGTGGTGGGTGCACGCGTACAGGCTCAACGGCTTCGCCCAGGGTGACCATCCACGTGAACGGCTGCAACGAAGCCGCCTTGCTTTTGGACAAGCCCTGAGTGGACAAGCCCTAAGTGGACAAGCCCTGAGCTTGTCCAACAGCGACGTCTTGGCCAAAGATGGCTCGCCCCGGCGGCTTCGACCTTGGTAGACTGCCGCCGCCCTGCGTCAGGTTAACAATGCGTAAGTCTCCATCAACAACAGAACCGGCGCCGCTTGACCGCGCTGCTGATCCGTACCCCTGATCAGCCCCCTAGGCAGCGCTTCGCGAAGCACCTGTCGCGTCCTGCCGAGCGTATTTGAGGAGAAAGGAATCTGCCATGGCCGATACCCGCAACGATGCTGTTCCCCATCCGTCCGTCGCCAGCCGTATAGGCCTGGTGCTGGGCCCGCTGCTTCTGCTGCTCACGTTGATTCTGCCGCCTCCGGGCGATATGTCCCACGCCGCCTGGGGCTGTGTCGGCATGGCATTGCTCATGGCCAGCTGGTGGTCGACCGAGGCGATCCCCATTCCGGTGACATCACTGATTCCGCTGGTACTGGCACCAGCGCTGGGCATTGGTGGCATCAAGGATATCGCGGCTAGCTATGCCAATCCGATCATCTACCTCTTCTTGGGCGGCTTCCTGCTGGGCATCGCAATGCAGACCTGGAATCTGCACAAGCGCATCGCCCTGCATGTGCTCAAGGTGGTCGGCAGCGAGCCACGCCGCCAGATTGCCGGCTTCATGATCGCCACCGGCTTTCTCAGCATGTGGGTCTCCAATACCGCTACGGCCATCATGATGCTGCCGATCGGCATCTCGGTGCTCAGCCTGATGGAAGATTCCGATCCCAAGGAACTGCGGCGCTTTGCTACTGCGCTGCTGCTGGGCATCGCCTACTCCGCCAGCATCGGTGGCGTTGCAACGCTCATCGGAACGCCGCCCAACGCCCTGCTGGCCGGCTATCTGGCAGAAGACCGCGGCATCGATCTGGGCTTTGCACAGTGGATGCTGGTCGGCGTGCCGATCAGTGTGGTGATGATGGCTCTGGCCTGGTGGTGGCTGTCCCGCAAGGGCTTCGCGCTGAACATCGGCCAGGGAGACAGCGACAGTCTGATTCGTGATCAGCTCGCCGACATGGGCCCCATGAGCTCGGCCGAGCGCCGGGTGGGACTGCTGTTTCTGGCCGCTGCCGCGCTGTGGATCGTTCGCCCGCTGCTCAATGACATGGGTGCGGACTGGCTGTCGGACACCACCATCGCCATCGTCGCCGGCATGGCCCTGTTCCTGATCCCGTCCAAGCGCCAGCCCGGCGAAACGCTGATGGTATGGGAAGATGCGGTGAAGCTCCCCTGGGGCATTCTGCTGCTGTTCGGCGGCGGCCTGGCGCTGGCCGGTGCCATCAGCAAGTCAGGACTTGCGGAGTGGATCGCCAACCAGCTTGCCATCCTCGGCGCCCTGCCTACGCTGGCGATCATCGGTGGCGTCGTACTGGTCATCATCTTCCTGACCGAGGTCACCTCCAATACCGCCACCGCAGCGGCGTTCCTGCCGCTTCTGGGCGCATTGGCCATGTCGCTGGACATTCCCGTCATGCTGATCACCGTGCCGGCCGCCATCGCCGCCAGCTGTGCCTTCATGATGCCTGTGGCGACGCCTCCCAATGCCATCGTGTTCGGTACCGGCCACATGCAGATTCAGTCAATGATTCGCGCCGGTTTTGCACTGAACCTGATCAGCACCGTACTGGTGACGCTGATGGCCTACGGCTTGATTCTGCTGCTCTGGTAACACAGAGATGATCACCGTTTCCTGACGTGGCGGTCAGGAAACGGTATCCTTGTGCGCCTTTGGCATTCGATCTTCCTGCCTGACGACTTGCGAACCTCCATCTTGTGAATCCCCATGCAGCGCGCTGACTTTCACTTCGAGCTCCCCGAGGAGCTGATCGCCCGTTACCCCTCCGACATCCGCAGCGACTGTCGGCTGCTTTGCGTCGATGGCGCCAGTGGCCAGCTTGACCATCGTCGCTTCCCCGACCTTGAGCAGTTGCTCGAGCCAGGGGACCTGCTGGTGTTCAACGATACCCGCGTTATCCCCGCGCGGCTGCACGGCCACAAGGCCAGCGGCGGCAAGGTCGAGATGCTGCTCGAACGCCCGCTGGATGCCCATCGCGGGCTGGTGCACCTGCGCTCCAGCAAGTCGCCGAAGCCGGGCACGGAATTGATCTTCGAAGGTGACATCAAGGCCGTGGTAGAGGGACGCCACGACGCTCTGTTTGAGCTGCGCTTCCTCGGTGATACGCCGATGATCGCGCTGCTGGAGCAGCATGGACACATGCCGCTGCCACCCTACATCACTCGCGAGGATGAGCTGTCCGACCGGGAGCGCTATCAGACCGTCTACGCACGTCGCGACGGCGCTGTCGCGGCGCCGACCGCAGGCCTGCACTTCGACGAGCCACTGCTCGAGCGTCTCGCAAGCCGTGGCATCGAATCGGCCTACGTGACCTTGCACGTCGGTGCCGGCACCTTCCAGCCGGTGCGCGTCGACAATATTCACGAACACCACATGCACAGCGAGTGGATCGACGTCAGTGACGAGACCTGTGCCAAGGTGCGCGCAGCCAAGGCAAGAGGCAACAAGGTGGTGGCGGTGGGTACCACCAGCGTTCGTTGCCTGGAAACCGCCAGCGCCTCGGGCGAGATCGCGCCGCTGTCAGGCGACACGGATATCTTCATCTACCCGGGTTATCAATGGCGTTGCGTCGATGCCCTGATCACCAACTTCCACCTGCCTGAATCGACCCTGCTGATGCTGGTGTCTTCCTTCGCTGGCTACGATACCGTCATGGCGGCCTATCGAGAGGCGGTCAAGCAAGGCTACGCCTTTTTCAGCTACGGCGACGCCATGCTGCTGACGCCGACACCCGCGGCACTGAAAGCGCAAGACTGATACAGCACAACGGATACGGCAGAACCGCGTTACGCCCCACAGGGGCACGGAGAGACCCATGCGAGAGCAATGTTTCATGCACTTCGACCACCTGGCCAGCGATGGCCGGGCACGCCGAGGCCGCATCACCTTTCCCCGTGGCACCATCGAGACACCGGCCTTCATGCCGGTAGGCACGTATGGCACGGTCAAAGGCATGACCCCCTCTTCGGTGGAAGAGATCGGCGCCGAGATCATCCTTGGCAATACCTTCCACCTGTGGCTGCGCCCGGGTACCGAGGTCATCGAAGCCCACGGCGACCTGCATGACTTTGCCCAGTGGGACAAGCCGATCCTGACGGACTCCGGCGGCTTTCAGGTCTTCTCCCTGGGAGAAATGCGCAAGATCACCGAGCAAGGCGTGCACTTTCGCTCGCCGGTAGACGGTGCCAAGGTCTTCATGGGACCGGAAGAGTCGATGGCAGTGCAGCGCTCGCTAGGCTCTGACATCGTGATGATCTTCGATGAGTGCACGCCCTACCCGGCCACCCATGCCGAAGCCAAGGCCTCCATGGAGATGTCGCTGCGCTGGGCCCAGCGCTCCAAGGATGCTCACGGCGAGTCACCGTCGGCGCTGTTCGGCATCATCCAGGGCGGCATGTACCCGGACCTGCGCGAGGCGTCACTGAAAGGCCTCAACGACATTGGTTTCGACGGCTATGCCATCGGCGGCCTGTCAGTGGGTGAGCCCAAGGAAGAGATGATCGAGGTCCTCGATTATCTGCCCGACTGGATGCCGGCAGACAAGCCGCGCTATCTGATGGGCGTCGGCAAGCCCGAAGACCTTGTCGAAGGCGTTCGCCGCGGGGTCGACATGTTCGACTGCGTGATGCCAACCCGCAATGCGCGCAATGGTCACCTGTTCACCAGCGAAGGCACGGTGAAGATCCGCAACGCCAAGCATCGCCATGACACTCGTCCGCTGGAAGACGACTGCGACTGCTACACCTGCCAGAACTTCTCACGGGCCTACCTGCATCACCTGGACCGTTGTGGAGAGATGCTCGGTTCGATGCTCAACACCATCCATAATCTGCGTCACTATCAGCGCCTCATGGCTGGTTTGCGCGGTGCTATCGAAGCGGGTACATTGGCTGACTTCGTGGAAGGGTTCTACGCCAGGCGTGGCCTGCCGGTTCCCCCCGCCCCGAATTGATACATCGGTCGGCAGTTGCCGGCCGCTTGCTCCTGCTTTTCCCACGACTTACGGAGACCGTCGTACATGTTGGACTTCTTCATCTCCCCGGCCCAGGCCCAGGATGCCGGCGCCGCTGCCGGTGGCGGCATCGCCCAGATTGTGATGCTGGTCGGCTTCGTGCTGATCTTCTACTTCCTGCTGTGGCGCCCCCAGGCCAAGCGGGCAAAGCAGCACAAGCAGCTGATCGGCGGCCTCTCCAAGGGTGACGAGATCGTCATCGGCGGCGGCCTGATGGGCCGCATCACCCGGGTCAGCGAAGACAGCGAATTCCTGGCCATGGAAATCAGCGAAGGCACCGAGGTCAGCGTTCAGAAGAATGCCGTGGCCGCCGTGCTGCCCAAGGGCACGCTCAAGTCCATCTGATTGGTGCTCGTCCCCACCCCGGATACCATCCGGTCGGTGGGGATGCCCCATGCTGACGCGGGGCGAGCCGATCGGTCGGCTGTCGCGCGTTGGCGAGGCAGCCGCACCCGTCGCCTCGGAACCTTGCAGTCCCATCTTGTTTGATCCTGCGATGTTCCCTCATTTGTCAGCAACCTGAGGGCAGAGCCCCGATGCTCAATCGTTACCCTTTGTGGAAGTACCTGCTGATTCTAGTGGTGCTTCTCGTCGGCCTGGTCTACTCCCTTCCCAATCTGTTTCCTGAAGATCCCGCGGTACAGATCAGCAGTGATCGCGGTGACCTGAGCCTTTCCGAGTCTCAGCAGCGAAGCCTGGAGCAGGCGCTTGCCGACGCCGATATCGAGATCAAGCAGGTCGAGCAGGAGCCCAACAGCCTGCTGATTCGCCTGCGTGATGCCGAAGACCAGATTCCCGCCCGCGACCTGATCAGCCAAGAGCTCGGCGAAGATTTTGTGGTCGCCCTGAACCTGGCAGAGTCCACCCCGGATTGGCTCGCCTCGCTGGCAGCCTCCCCGATGACCCTGGGCCTCGACCTGCGAGGCGGCGTGCACTTCCTGCTCGAAGTCGACATGGATGCCGCGGTCAGCCAGCGGCTGGAAGTGAATGCCAGTGCGATGCGCGAAACCCTGCGTGACGAGCGCATTCGCTATCGCAATACCGAGATCGACGGTCGCACCATTTCGCTGGACTTCATGAACGCCGAAGACCGCGATGCTGCCGAGACGCTGATTCGTCAGGAATTCCCCAACCTGCAGTATCAGGATGTCGATCGCGAGCGCGGCGCCGCCCTGGCCATGACCCTGACCGATGCCGCCGTCGATGAAATCCAGGACTATGCGATCAATCAGAACCTGACCACGCTGCGCAACCGCGTCAATGAGCTGGGCGTGGCGGAGCCCCTGGTCCAGCGCCAGGGCCCGGATCGCATCGTGGTTGAGCTGCCCGGCGTCCAGGATACCGCCGCGGCCAAGCGCATCGTCGGCGCCACCGCCAACCTCGAGTTCCGTCTGGAGGCACGTACCGACACCCCCTCCAACGAAACCGAAGCACTGCCCTTCCGCAACGAACCGGCCCGCAGTGCAGACCTGATGCGTGACGTCATCATCACCGGCGACAGCGTCTCCAGCGCCAGCCGTGGTTTTGATGAAAACGGTCGCCCCCAGGTCAATATCAACCTGGACGGCACCGGCGGCACACTGATGAACCGCGCCACTCGCACCAATATCGGGCGCAACATGGCGGTGGTGTTCATCGAGCACAAGACCCGCGACCGCACGGTGATGGAAGATGGCGAGCGGGTCACCGTCCGCGACCCGTACACCGAGCGCGGTATCATCAGCCTGGCCACCATCCAGAGTGCCCTGGGCAACAGCTTCCGCATCACCGGGCTGGACAGCCCCACGGAAGCCGGGGAACTGGCCCTGCTGCTGCGCTCCGGCTCGCTGGCCGCCCCGATCTACTTCGCTCAGGAACGCACCATCGGGCCGAGCCTAGGCGCCGACAACATCGAACGCGGCATGCTGTCGGTCCAGATCGGTCTGTTGCTGGTCGTGCTGTTCATGCTGATTCGCTACAAGGTGTTCGGCATCATTGCCAACATCGCCCTGGCGCTCAACCTGACCATGCTGGTGGCCGCCATGTCGATGCTCGGCGCCACTCTGACGCTGCCGGGTATCGCCGGTATCGTGTTGACCCTGGGTATGGCCGTCGATGCCAACGTGCTGATCTTCGAACGTATTCGCGAGGAATTGCGTAACGGACTGTCGGTCCAGCAAGCCATCCACGCCGGCTACGAGCGCGCGTTCAGCTCCATCGTCGACGCCAACATCACGACGCTGCTGGTGGCACTGATCCTGTTCTCCATTGGCACCGGGCCGGTCAAGGGCTTTGCCGTGACCCTGTCACTCGGCATCCTGACCTCGATGTTCACCGCACTGCTGGTCACCCGCGCCATGGTCAACCTGATCTACGGCGGCAAGGCGGTGAAGAAGCTATGGATCTAAGCCCATGTCCACTCGCACACAACGGGGAGAGGGTATGAATCGCCTCACCAACCTCCAACTCGACTTCATGGGTCAGCGCAAGATCGCCTTCAGCCTGTCGGCGATCCTGATCCTGGTGTCACTGGTATCACTGGTGGTTCAGGGCCTTGCCCTGGGCCTCGACTTTACCGGCGGCACCCTGGTCGAAGTCCGCTATGCCAGCGCCCCGGCCCTGGACAGCGTGCGCGCAGCGCTGGAAGGCGCTGGTTTCAACGACGTCTCGGTGCAGACCTTCGGCGCCGCCAATGAAGTGCTGATCCGTCTGCAGCAGACCTTTGAAGCCAATGTGGGTGAGCAGGTCGTTGGCCTGCTCGCCCAGGGCGGTACCCAGGTGGATCTGGTGCGCGCGGAATTTGTCGGCGCCCAGGTGGGCGACCAGCTGCGTGACCAGAGCGGCCTTGGCATGCTCGTCGCTCTTGGCGTGGTCATGCTCTACGTGGCCTTTCGCTTCCAGTACAAGTTTGCGATCGGCGCACTGCTGGCTCTGGTCCACGATGTCATCATCGTGATTGGCGCCTTCTCGCTGTTCCAGCTGGAATTTGACCTGACCGTGCTGGCCGCCGTGCTGGCCGTCATCGGCTACTCGCTGAACGACACCATCGTGGTCTACGACCGCATTCGCGAAAACATTCGCAAATCGCGGATCGACGACATGCCGGCGATCTTCAACGAAGCCATCAACCAGACCCTGGCGCGCACCCTGGCCACGTCCGGCACGACCCTGCTGGTGCTGATTGCCCTGGCCTGGCTGGGCGGCGACATGATCCACAACTTCTCCGTTGCCCTGCTGATCGGCATCGGTGTCGGTACCTTCTCATCGATCTACGTGGCAGCAGCGCTGTTGCTCAAGCTGAAGCTCCAGCGTCGCGATCTGATCCCCGAGAAGAAAGAAGACGCCGAGGAAGAGCAACTGCCCTGACAGTGGCTTCCTGGCAGCCTCTTTCAGGCAACTCTGCCAGGCAGCTCTTTCACGCAGCTCTTTCACGCAGTTCTTTCACGCAGTTCTTTCATGCGGTTCTGGCTGGCCCCGCCGTGTTTCACGGCGGGGCTTTTTCATGTCTGCGGTGATTCCGCAACAGCTCCACTACAGGGCTGCGATACGTCAGGAAACATGAAAATATGCGGTATCGCTTGCCCTGCAGACGACCACCTTTCATGCTTAGCCCCTACCCTTTCGCCTTGATGAGGCCGCATGTTCCTGCTGATCGCCTTTGCCGTACTCTCCATTGGTGCGTCCTTCCTGTGCTCCGTGCTGGAGGCAGCACTGCTGTCACTGACACCGAGCTACATTGCACGGGTGCAGGAAACCAATGAACGGCTGCACCTGAAGCTGAATGCCCTGAAGCGCGACATTGACCGCCCCTTGGCTGCCATCCTGACCCTCAACACCATCGCTCACACCGTCGGCGCTACCGGCGTCGGCGCTCAGGTGACCGTGGTCTTCGGTGAAGCCTGGCTGGGTATCGCCTCGGCCCTGATGACGCTGGCCATCCTGATCCTCTCGGAAATTATTCCGAAGACGATTGGCGCCAACTACTGGCGCCAGCTGTCCCCCTGGCTGCCTCCTATCCTCAACACCATGATCCTGGTGCTGAAGCCCTTCATCTGGCTATCCGAGCAGATTACCCAACGCATTGGCGGCAACGCTGCCGATACCGATATGCGCGGTGAAATCAAGGCGCTGGCCCGCATCGGCCTGGATGAAAAGGCCCTCGATCCGGATGAAGCCCGCACCATCACCAACATCCTTAACCTGCACGAAATTGCGGTCAGCAAGGTCATGACGCCACGCACCGTGTGCGTGACGGTTCGTCCAGGGCTTACTGTGGCGGAGTTCGAGGAAGAGCTGGTGCGCTCTCCGTTCACTCGCTTCCCGGTGATGGATGGCGGCGAACAGGCCATCGGCTATGTGCACAAGGCTGACGCCTACCGCGCAGACGAAGACCACAGCATGAAGGACATCATGCAGGATGCCCCTTCGGTACAGGCAGATGACAGTGTCGAAACCGTCTTCACGATGATGCTGAAAGACCGTCAGCACCTGGCGGTGGTCTACGATGACCATGGTACCTGGGTGGGACTGATCACCATGGAAGACGTGCTCGAGACAGTGCTTGGACAGGACATCGTCGATGAAACCGATGATGTCACCAATATGCGCAAGTACGCCAAGCAGCGCTGGACCCAACGACGTCAGGCAGACTCTGAGAGACACCGGCAGGTCGACCCCAACCCCTCCTGATGCCACCAGGGGTGTTCATCGTTGCGCAACATGCCGTGCCATCGATGCCACCCCACTTCGGCCACTATTTGCGATAACATCTCCATTGAAAATAATTATCAATGGAGACTTCATGTACAAGCCCCTCGCCATCGCCGCCCTGCTCAGCGTGACCGCCCAAGCCTGGGCGCACGACGCCCCGGAACGGGTCGCCGCGCTGGACTACGCTACTCTCGATATTCTCGACAACCTCGACCAGGACGAGCACATCGCCGGTGTCGCACAGTCGACCCTGCCTGAACACCTGTCTGCCTTTGCCAGTGAGGAATATGCCGACGTCGGGACCCTCAAGGAGGCCGACATGGTAGCCCTTGGCGCGATTGAGCCGGACGAGATTCTGATCAGCGGCCGCCTGGAAGCACAGCGCGATGCCCTTGAGCAAATCGCTCCGGTCTACAGCTCGGCCACTGCCGGCGACACCACCTGGGACCAGCTGGAAACTCGCGTCGACCAGCTGGCTGAACGTTTTCATATCAGTGATGAGGGCGACCAGGCGCTGGAGGATCTGCGCCACTTCCTGGATCAGCGCCTGGCCACTATCGACGGCTCCCCCAGCGTGCTGGTAGTGACCCATAACGACGGCCACTTCTCAGCGCAGAACAATGCCATCGTGCACGACCTCATGGGACTTGCTGCCCCCAGCCTGCCAGACGATGTCATCCCGGTCACTCGCGGTGAGCGCACCTTTCTGCCCATGACACCGGCCCAGATACAGGCCACTGGCGCCGACCTGGTATGGATCGTGGATCGCAGCGCCGCCATTGGGGAAGCGGGTCTCGACCTCGCCACGCTGCAGCAGGACATCGGCGCTGACACGCGTCTGGCAGTGGGCTCACCGCGACTGTGGTACCTCGCCGGCCAAGGCCTGGCCAGCACTCGCCTGCAAGTCGAGGAAGTAATGACCGCCCTGGCGCGCTGATCCTCCGCGGCGGGTTCGTCCCCCCCCCGGTGATCTTCGCCGTATCGGCTTCACGTCACTGACATATCGGCAACCCGCCCTATAGCGACAATGCCCCCGCAGCATGGCTGCGGGGGCATTGCGTTACAGGCCCTGAGGCAGAGACGTCAAACGCCGTTGACGCTGACTCTTACTGCCGTCCAGACGACTCAGTCTTGATCTTCCAAGCTCGGCGCCGTCTGCACATGGGGGGCCAGCTGCTTGATCAGCGCCTTGAACAGGCGAGGATTGGCGGCCATCAGTGCGCCTTCCACCGCTACCGAAGGCTTACCGTCAGGGGTTCCGATCAGCGCACCAGACTCCTTGAGCAACAGCGAGCCGATATCGAGATCCTGCTCTTCAACGCCAAGCACAAAGGCTGCGTCGGCGCGACCAGCCGCCAGCCGGGCCATGTCCAGAAGGCCACAGGCGCTGGACTGAAGCTGCTCAGCCTGCGGGCCAAGCTGCTGTACCAGAGTCAGGTAGGTCGGCAGGAAACGCGACCGCAGGTAGGTGTCCGGAAGACTCAGGGACAGACGTGCACCACCGGCTCCCTTGATCTTGGAGACACGCAGGCGCTTGCCGTTCAGCTGGGCGCCACGCCCACGGCTTGCCAGGTACTCATCATCGCTGAACGGACAGATCACCACCGCATGCTCCGCTCGGCCCTTGATCAGGCAGACCACGGACAGCGCAAACTCGGGAGAAGCGACGCTCAGGTTGGAATACCCGTGGAAAGGCTCGATGCGCCACAGTACATCAGCGCCTTCGCCCTCACCCGCGCGATGCGGAGTGTAGCGACCCACCACGCCGTGCTGCGGGTAGCCGCGGGTCAGCTGACGAGTGATCAGGGATTCGGCGTTGCGTGCCGTGTCCTCGAGCAAGCGATCGAGGTTGTGCTCTTCGTGGGCATTCTCGATACGTTCGCGAATGCGCAAAAACTGTTCGCCGGCGCTGCGGGCAGCGCGCAGGGCGTACTGGACCATCGGATGCATGATCAGGCCTTGGGAGTCGGTGGTGTTAAAGAACGGAGTCGACGAAGGGAACGGACTCGGCGCGAATCCTAGCAGAAGGCACGCATGAATGCCACGGACTTTGCCGTGTCTAGCATGCTAAACTGGTCGACCGGCTGGTCTCCAGCGGCACGTCGGCAGCGTCAACGTGCACCCTCGGTGGCTTGCTCGACCAGTACACCGCACCCGCCCACTCTCGAACCCACTCGCCGCGTCGCAACAGGATCTTTCATGCTCGAGCGTATTCGCATCGTTCTCATCGGCACCAGCCATCCCGGCAATATTGGCGCTACCGCCCGCGCCATGCACAACATGGGGCTGGCCGATCTGGCCTTGGTAGCACCTCGCTGCGAGGTCATCACCGCCGACAGTGTGTCTCGGGCATCCGGCGCTGACCGTCTGATCCAACAGGCCCAGGTGGTCGATACCATCGAACAGGCGGTGGCAGATTGCAGCCTGGTGGTTGGCGCCAGCGCTCGTTCACGCACCTTGCCCTGGCCGATGATCACGCCTCGGGAGCTTGGCGAGCGCCTGCCGACAGAGCTCGCCAGCGGCGACGCCCGCGTGGCACTGGTGTTCGGCCGTGAGGACAGCGGCCTGTCCAATGCTGAGCTACAGCGTTGCCATGCCCACGTGCATATCCCGACCAATCCCGATTTCAGCTCGCTCAACCTTGCGGCGGCCGTTCAGGTACTGGCCTACGAGTGCCGGCTCAGCTGGCTGGCCCAGGACGCTACCCCCGCACAGCCCGACGAGGACCTTCAGCCCCTCGCCACCCACGACGAGCTGGAGCACTACTTCGCGCACCTCGAGCGCACCCTGATTGCCATCGGCTTCCACGATCCAGCCAAGCCAAGACAGCTGATGGCTCGACTGCGTCGCGTCACCCTGCGTTCGCGCCCAGAGCGTATGGAGCTCAATATCCTGCGGGGCATTCTTAGTGCCACCGAGAAAGCCGCAGGAGCGCCGGCGCTAGGCGGTAGAATGACGATGAGTGAGGCAGACAGAGCGACGACTGAAACGGCTGCACGTCATGCAGACATGGTAGCGGACGCCAGCACTGACCAGGACACCCAAGAGGCCGGACCAGAGGATCACCAGACGCCCTCCCGTTAACCCCGGGTACGCCTCTGCCACAGCCTGGCACCCAGCTGCGTTGCCTGGGCTTGAATGGCGTCACGTCTGTCCCCACTATGACCTTCTTAGCCGACCAAGGACCGCCGCATGTTTCAACGCCTACGCGAAGATATCAACAGCGTATTTGCCAGGGATCCGGCGGCGCGCAACTTTCTTGAGGTCCTGACCAACTACCCTGGACTTCATGCGCTGCTGCTCCACCGTATCTCCCACGCACTATGGAAGCGCAACCTGAAGTGGATCGCGCGTACGCTGTCGACGCTAGGACGCTGGTTCACAGGCATCGAGATTCATCCCGGTGCCACCATCGGTCGTCGCTTTTTCATCGACCATGGCATGGGCGTGGTGATCGGCGAAACCACGGTGGTGGGCGATGATGTCACGCTGTATCAGGGGGTCACCCTGGGTGGCACCAGCTGGAACAAGGGTAAGCGCCACCCGACGCTGGAGGATGGCGTCATCGTCGGGGCGGGGGCCAAGATTCTCGGACCCTTCACCGTCGGGGCCGGTGCCAAGGTGGGCTCCAACGCGGTCGTGACCAAGGCCGTCCCCGCAGGGGCCACGGTGGTCGGTATCCCCGGCAAGATCGTTCAGCGTGCCGACCCGGACAGCGACCCTGCACTGGAGGTCGACCCCGCTCGGCGCGAGGCGATGTGCCAGAAGTTTGGCTTCGATGCCTACGGCATGAGCCAGGACATGCCGGACCCCGTGGCCAAGTCGATGCAAGCCATGCTCGACCACATGCACGCGGTGGATGAGCGTATCGGCAACATGTGCCAGACGCTACGTCGCCTCGACCACAGCTATCGTGCTGGGCAGATGCCTGGCATCAAGGACGAGGACTTCGCCGGGATTCTGGAGGACGTCGACAAGGCCTGCGAGCCGGTGGTCGGCAGCCGCCACACTGCCACTCCCCCGCGCGATACCGCTGCAGACGATTCCGGCAGCCCAGACTCCGAAGAACACTCTGCTGACAGTCAGCTGTCGACGACCGCCCCCGATGACGCCAGCGCTCACCGTGAGAGCTCCCGCCACCGGCAGGAAGGTTGATGTACCGCAACAGCCAAACGTTCGAGCGTTGGCACACTGGCCCGGACACGCAAGCGCAGCACGCGCCAAATAGTTGACCGTGATGGTCGGTCTTTCTCATAATGACGGATTGCCAGTGGCGTCACCCTCAGTGGTGGCGCCATAACGTCAAGATTGCCGGCACCACTTGGCATCGAGGGTCCACCCCATGCGCCTGACCACCAAGGGACGCTACGCCGTCACCGCCATGCTCGACATGGCCGTCAATGCCGAACGAGGCCCCATTTGCCTCGCCGACATCGCCCAGCGTCAACAAATATCACTGTCCTACCTTGAGCAGCTCTTCGCGCGACTGCGGCGCGCCGGGCTGGTGGAGAGTGTGCGTGGCCCGGGGGGCGGTTACCTGCTGGCAGCGCCAGCTGAGGCGATTACGGTGGCCCGAGTGATCGACGCGGTCAAAGAGTCCGTGGACACCACTCGCTGTGGCGGCCTGTCGGATTGCCAGAAGGGCGATACGTGCCTGACCCATCACCTGTGGTTCGAACTGTCCGAGCAGATCCAGACGTTTCTCGACGGCGTGACGCTCGGGGAACTGGCCCAACGCCAGGAAGTGGCAGAAATCGCCGGTCGCCAACGCCGCCGCCAGCACAGCGACAGCATTGTGACGTCAGCCCCCTAAACTAGACTGTCGCCCTCGACGCTCGCCAACGATGACATTGCCCATGACTGCTCCCGTCTACCTTGATTACGCCGCCACCACCCCCGTCGACCCCCGTGTCGCCGAGGTCATGAGTCGGCACCTGACGCTGGAAGGCACCTACGCCAACCCCGCGTCGCGCAGCCACATGCCCGGCTGGCTGGCCGAGCAGGCCGTGGAGAACGCCCGCCGCCAGGTCGCTGACCTGATCAAGGCCGACCCTCGCGAGATCGTCTGGACCAGCGGCGCCACCGAGGCCGACAACCTGGCCATTACCGGCTATCTGCGGGCCAATCGCGACAAGGGCCGCCACCTGGTGACCTCGATCATCGAGCACAAGGCGGTCATCGACACCGCCAAGGCGGCGGAGCGTGAAGGCTTCGACGTGACCTGGCTGACGCCAACCCCCGATGGCCGCATCACCCCGGAACAACTGGCCGATGCCATGCGTCCAGATACCGTGCTGGTGTCACTGATGGCGGTCAACAACGAGCTGGGCAGCATCAATGACGTTGCGGCGCTCGCCGAGGTGGCCCACGCACACGGCGCCATGCTGCACGTCGATGCCGCCCAGGCCGTCGGGCGCATCGATCTGGACGTGACCGCCAGTACCGTGGACATGATGTCTCTGTCTGCCCACAAGGCCTACGGCCCCAAGGGGATTGGCGCCCTCTTCGTGCGCCGCAGCCCAGATCTCAAGGTGGAAGCGCTGATTCACGGCGGCGGCCACGAAAGAGGCATGCGCTCAGGCACCCTGGCAACCCACCAGATTGCCGGCATGGGTGAAGCCTTCGCCCTGGCAGCAGCACAAGGTGACAGCGACCAAGCGCGTATCACCTCGCTTCGTGATCGACTGTTGGCAGGAATCGACGACCTGGATGGGGTTCATCTGAACACCCAGCTGGAAACCGCAGTCCCCAATATTCTCAATCTCGGTTTCGACGGCGTCGATGGCGAGTCCCTGTTGATGGCGCTGCGTGACATCGCCTTGTCCACGGGCTCCGCCTGTAATTCGGCCAGCGTCGAGCCCTCCTATGTGCTGAAAGGGATCGGCGTGCCGAGACGCCTGGCGCTGTCTTCCCTGCGCCTGAGCATTGGACGCTTCACCAGTAACGACGACATCGACCGCGCTGGCCAGGCACTGCGCACTGCGCTAATTGCTCTGCGCCAGCGCGCCATGACCTGACCGCCGCCACGCGAGTTCGCGGCATGGTCATCAAGACCACGCAGGCTGCTGCCTCTTCAGGCGGCGCCCGACCCAGGAGTAAACAGATGGCACACCTGACGATCACCCCTGCTGCAGCCAACCAGATCCGGCGCGTTCTGGAGGAGCGAGGCCAAGGCCTCGGACTGCGGGTAGCGGTCAAGCCAAGTGGCTGTTCCGGCTACAGCTACGTGCTGGACTTCGCCGACGAAGCCCAGGCCGAGGACGCCCTGTTCGAGGAGCATGACGCACGGGTCTACGTCGCCCCCGACGCTCTCGAGATGCTGGACGGCAGCGAAGTCGACTACGTCAACGAAGGCTTGAACCGGTTCTTCCGCTTCAACAATCCGAACGTCAAGGACCAGTGTGGCTGCGGCGAAAGCTTTACTGTCTAGCCGCCGGGCCGATCCCTCCAAGGGCTCGCGTACCCGCTGACGAACACTGTGTTCAAGACGCCATGAGAACGCTATAATCGGCGCTCTTCGGCGCAAGGCGCCACATCGCTTCGTTTTCCGCGTCGCGCCGCCCCGGTCTCCGGGGCGGCGCGACGCCATCTACCTGGCACCATGCCCATGTCCTGGGCTCAACCACTGGAGAGTTTCATGGCTACAGAGCGCACTCTGTCTATCATCAAGCCCGACGCCGTCGCCAAGAATGTCATCGGCGAGATCATCACGCGTTTTGAAAAGGCTGACCTGAAGGTCGTTGCCGCCAAGATGATCCACCTGTCCCAGGAACAGGCGGAAGGCTTCTACGCCGAGCACAAGGAACGCCCCTTCTTCGGCGACCTGGTGTCCTTCATGACCTCTGGCCCGGTCGTGGTTCAAGTACTGGAAGGTGATAACGCCATCCTGAAGAACCGTGAACTGATGGGTGCCACCAACCCGAAGGAAGCAGACGCTGGCACCATCCGTGCCGACTTCGCTTCTTCCATCGACGCCAACGCCGTCCACGGCTCTGACTCTGCCGAGTCTGCCGAGCGCGAAGTGACCTACTTCTTCAGCGCTGACGAGATCTGCCCGCGCTAAGGGCGTCGGGGGCTGTCACTATCGACGCCCCACCGGCGAGCGGATGCCCCGGGCATCCGCTCCCTCATATTCTGCCCACCGACTCGCTGATCCGATCATGACCACCACCGCCTCCCCCGAACGCACCAATCTCCTTGGCATGGCCCGAGAGGACATGGAAGCCTTCTTTCTCTCCATTGGTGAGAAGAAGTTTCGTGCCGCCCAGGTAATGAAGTGGATCCACCACGAAGGTGTCAGCAACTTTGCCGACATGACCAACCTGTCCAAGTCGCTGCGCGCTCGCCTCGAGGAAACCGCAGAAATACGCGGACCCAAGGTCGTCTACGAAGGCACCTCCAATGACGGAACGCGTAAGTGGGTGGTCGAGGTCGAAGACGGCAGCTATGTCGAGACCGTCTTGATTCCCGCTGACAACGGCAAGCGTCGCACCCTGTGCGTCTCTTCCCAGGTCGGCTGCTCACTGGACTGCAGCTTTTGCTCCACCGGCAAGCAAGGCTTCCAGCGCAATCTGACCAGCGCCGAGATCATCGGTCAGGTCTGGGTAGCCGCCAACAGCGACGGCGCCCGCAAGGACAGCAGCCAACGCCCTGTCACCAATGTGGTGATGATGGGCATGGGCGAACCGCTACTGAATTACGATAACGTCGTGCCGGCGATGAAGCTGATGCTCGACGATCAAGGCTATGGCCTGTCGAAGCGCAGGGTCACCCTGTCCACCTCTGGCGTGGTGCCCATGCTCGATCGTCTCGGCGATGAGCTCGACGTCAGCCTGGCCATCTCGCTGCACGCCGCCAACGATGAGCTGCGCAACGAGCTGGTACCGCTTAACCGCAAGTACAACATCCGCACCCTGCTGGATGCCTGTCACCGCTATCTGGCCAAGTGCGACGATACGCGTCAGGTGACCATCGAATACACGGTCATCAAGGATATCAACGATCAGCAGGAGCACGCTCGGGAACTGGCCGAGCTGTTGAAGGAGCTGCCCTGCAAGATCAACCTAATCCCGTTCAATCCGTTCCCGCACTCCGGGTACGAGAAGCCCTCGCGCAATCAGGTCGTTCGTTTCCAGCGTTGGTTATATGAACTGGGCCATACCGCTCCGATTCGCTCGACCCGCGGCGATGACATTGACGCTGCCTGTGGTCAGCTGGTGGGCCGGGTCAAGGACCGTACACGCCGTCACGAACGTTATATCCAGTCGATCCAGATCGACGCCGACTGATCCCGTCATCTTGACTTCGTTGAGGCACGGCGCTTTGATATTCGGGCCTTTTCCAGCCCTCCAGAGGGTGTCGACGACACCCCTCTGGCGGGGCCATGCAGCGGGAGAACGATAACGCCATGATGAGCCATGCAGACCGCCTGCCCCACTGCCTGCGCATTGTCGTCATGAGCCTGGCCATCGTGCTACCCGCCGCCTCCCTGTCAGGATGTGCCGTACCAGTCACTGATACCGAACACACTCCCGCCACCGCCTATCGCGACCTGGGAGAGGCCTATCTGCGCCAGGACAACCTGCCTCGGGCCCTGGCGGCGCTGGACAAGGCCTATCAGCTCGACGCCGCGGATCCGGTGACCCTGCAGGCCCTTGCCCTGGCTCATCAACGCCAGGGGGAGACCCACCTCGCCGCACAGTTTTTCCAAGATGCCCTTGAAAAGGACCCCAACTTTACCCGGGCACGCAACAATTACGCTGCCTTCCTGTATGATCGGGGGCAAACACGTGAGGCTTGCGATCAACTCGACCAAGCCAGTCACGACATACACTACGCTCACCGGGCCCAGCTGTTTGCTAACCTGGGACGCTGCCGGTGGGATCTCGGCCAGATCGAGGAGGCAAGAGCAGCACTACAGCGGTCACAGCAGATCGATGACCAGCTGGCTGCCAGCCACCTGATTCTGGCCGACCTGGAATACGCACAGGGCAACCTTATGCGCGCCCGTTCACAGCTGGATCGCTTCGTCAGTCTGGCGGGATGGAACTCCGCCGCCCGACGGCTTGCCGCGGACCTGGGGAACACCGAGGGCTATCGTTCTCCGGCAGTCCAGGGCGAAGCCCTCCAGCCTTCACGCGCGCTTTGACCACTGTTTTCACGATGAAGGATGCTCAGCCATGAGCGACAGTCAGTACACCGACTCAGAGGTTTTCTCGTCTCAACCGTCTGCCGGAGATGACTCACCCGGCGCCCTGCTGTTGCGTGAGCGGGAGCGCCAGGGCCTGACCCGAGAGGAAGTCGGGGCAGCCCTGAACCTCCGACCCGCCGTCATCGAAGGGTTGGAGAACGACAATTACGACGAAGTCCCGGTCGTTACCTATCGACGCGGCTATCTGCGCAGCTATGCCCAGCTGCTGGGCGTCGACGTAGGCCGTGTGATGACGCTGTACAGCACGCGCATGGGCAACGAAGAAGTCGAACGCAAGGTGACCCCGGTCTACATCAACAAGCCCCCTTCGCGCCTTGGGGCCTGGCTGTTCCGCCTGATGACGCTGATCGTCATCGCCGGCTTGATCGGTCTGACCCTGATGTGGTGGCAGAGCCGTGGCGGCAGCCAACCGCCGGAAGTCAGCGACAATGGCCCGGTATCGGTGGATACCATCGACGGCAACGCTGCGGTCAGCGAAGACAGTGCCAGTAGTGACGAAAACCTGCCGCCGCTGCCTTCGGAAGACAGCGAGATGGGGCTGGTCGACGAGCAGGCGGAAGAAGCCAGCGCCGAAGTGGCCGAGAGCAGTGCCGACGCCACTCCGAGCACCGTGGCCGCCACCGAGGCAGCTGCCGCCAACGACGCAGCAAGCTCCGACAGTGACGACGCCGCACAGGACCTGGCCAGCGCGGATGACGCCTCCGAGCAAGACGCCGAGACTGACAGTGCCAGCGCTGCCGACGAGCAGAGCGCCAGCGAGGCAACGACCAGTCGGCGTATCCTCAAGCTGACCTTCAACGAGCAGTCCTGGACGGAAATCTTCGACAGCACCAACACCCGTGTCTTCGTCGGCCTGCAGTCACCGGGCACCGAAGCCACCGTGGAGGGCGAGCCGCCCTTCCGCATGACTGTCGGCAACGCCACCGGTGTCGAGCTCACGTGGGGCGGCGAACCCGTCGACCTGCAGCAACGCGCCGGCAGAAACAATGTCGCCCGCTTTACCCTGGGAGAGTGATTGATCGCCATGCATTCGCACTCACCGATCATCAGACGCAAGTCACGCCAGATTCATGTCGGCTCCGTGCCGGTTGGGGGCGATGCCCCCATCTCGGTCCAGAGCATGACCAACACCGATACGCTGGACGTCGAGGCCACCCTCGCGCAGATTCGCGCGCTGGAGCAGGCCGGTGCCGATATCGTGCGCGTATCCGTGCCGACCATGGAGGCCGCAGAGGCCTTCGGTCGCATCAAGAAAGGCACCCAGGTACCCCTGGTCGCAGACATCCACTTCGACTATCGCATCGCGCTGAGGGTGGCTGAGCTTGGGGTCGATTGCCTGCGTATCAACCCAGGCAATATCGGCCGCGAGGATCGCGTCCAGGCGGTGGTATCGGCAGCTCGTGACAACGGCATCCCGATTCGCATCGGCGTCAACGCCGGCTCGCTGGAAAAGGATCTGCAGAAGAAGTACGGGGAACCGACACCAGCCGCTCTGGTCGAATCGGCGATGCGTCACATTGACCACCTGGACCGTCTCGACTTCCCTGACTTCAAGGTCAGCGTGAAGGCGTCCGACGTATTCATGGCGGTGGCGGCCTATCGCGATCTGGCCGCTCGCATCGAGCAGCCGCTGCACCTGGGCATCACCGAAGCGGGCGGTTTGAGGTCTGGCACCGTCAAGTCGTCGATCGGCCTTGGCATGCTCCTGATGGACGGCATCGGCGATACGATCAGGGTCTCCCTGGCCGCCGACCCGGTCGAGGAAATCAAGGTCGGCTTCGACATGCTGAAGAGCCTGCGGCTGCGCGCCAAGGGCATCAACTTCATCGCCTGTCCCAGCTGCTCGCGCCAGAACTTCGACGTCATCAGTACCATGAACGCCCTCGAGGAACGCCTTGAAGACGTCATGACACCGCTGGATGTGGCGGTCATCGGGTGTGTGGTCAATGGCCCCGGCGAAGCCAAGGAAGTCGACCTGGGCCTGACTGGCGGCTCCCCCGCCAACCTGGTCTACATCGATGGCAAGCCTGCCAGCAAGCTGCGCAACGACCACCTGGTCGACGATCTCGAGGCGCTGATTCGCCAGAAGGTCGCCGAGAAGGAAGCTACCGAACAGAACGTCATCGCTCGCCAGCTGTGACCCCGTCCCGGCGAACAGGCGCCGGCTAAACGTCACAGTCAGCCTACGAGAAGCAAGAGCGGCGAGACCAAGGAGCAAGTTTTGAGCAAGAAGATCCAGGCCATCCGTGGCATGAACGACCTGCTGCCGGATGCATCGCCCGTGTGGCAGTACTTCGAGGCCCAGGTACAGGCGCTGATGAAGCGCTACGGCTACAACGAGATTCGTACCCCGATCGTCGAGCAGACCGCGCTGTTTGCCCGCTCCATCGGCGAGGTCACCGACATCGTCGAGAAGGAGATGTACACCTTCGACGATCGCAATGGGGACAGCCTGACCTTGCGTCCAGAGGGCACCGCCAGTGCCGTTCGCGCGGCCATGGAGCACGGTCTGCTCTACAACCAGACGCAGCGCCTCTGGTACACCGGCCCGATGTTTCGCCACGAGCGCCCTCAGAAGGGCCGCTATCGCCAGTTCCATCAGGTCGGCGTCGAGACCTATGGGCTGGAAGGTCCTGATATCGACGCAGAAGTCATCCTGCTGTCGGCGCGGCTGTGGAAGCAGCTCGGACTGTTCGAGCACGTCACCCTGGAGCTCAACTCGCTTGGTTCCAATGAAGCCCGCGCCGCCTATCGTGACACGCTGGTGGCCTACTTCGAGGCTCACCGAGAGGTGCTGGACGAGGACTCTGTCCGCCGCCTGCCCAGCAACCCGCTGCGGATTCTCGATTCGAAGAATCCGGCCATGGCCGAGATGCTCAGCGGTGCGCCGCAGCTGATGGATCATCTCGACCAGGAGTCTCGCGATCACTTCAACGCGCTCACCGCGCGTCTTGATGCCGCAGGTATCGACTACGTGATCAACCCGCGCCTGGTGCGTGGGCTCGACTACTACTGTCGCACCGTGTTCGAGTGGACGACCGATGCACTGGGCAGCCAGGGCACCGTGTGCGCTGGAGGCCGCTATGATGGCCTGGTCGAGCAGCTTGGTGGCAAGCCGACCCCGGCGGTCGGCTTCGCCATGGGAATCGAGCGCCTGATCCTGCTGCTGGAGACGCTGGATATTGTCCCTGAAGAGGCCCGCGCGCCGCTGGACGTCTACGTCCTCGGCATGGACAGCGCCACCGATGGCGATGCCATGGCGCTCGCTGAAACACTGCGCGACCAGCTGCCGGAGCTTGGCGTTCAGCTGCATTGTGGCGGCGGCAGCTTCAAGAGCCGGATCAAGAAAGCGGATCGCAGCGGCGCCAGACTGGCCCTGCTGATCGGCGAAAACGAACGTGACACGGGCCAGGTGGCCATCAAGTTCCTGCGCGACGACCGCGAGCAGCAGCTGGTCGAGCAGGCCTCGCTCGAGACGACGCTAGAGCGCCTGCTGTCCGAGTGATAGCCCCATTTCAGAAGGAGACCGCCCGTGGCGGAGCTGAGAACGGAAGAAGAGCAGCTTGAGGCGATCAAGCGCTGGTGGAAAGAAAACGGCACCTCGCTGATCGCGGGCGCCGTGCTGGCTGCCGCCGGCGTGTTCGGCTGGAATGCCTGGCAGGACTATCAGGAAGGCCAGTCCGTGGCCGCTTCCAGCAGCTATCAGCAGCTGCTGGACCTGGCCAGCCGTGATGAGCTGAGCGACAACGCTCTGACCCAGGCCGAGTCGCTGGTCGCATCGCTGCGGGAAGACCACGGTGACACGCTCTACAGCGAGCTTGCACTGCTGATGGAGGCGCGCCTGGAGGTCGACGGCGGCGATCTGGAAGCGGCCAGGGAAGCGCTCGAGTCGCTGATCGAAAGCAGTGACGACGGTTATCTGGTCGGTATCGCGCGTCTGCGCCTGGCTCGCCTGCAGAGTGCCGAGGGCCAGCACGACACGGCGCTGGCTACGCTGGATGGCGATATTCCTGCTGCGCTTGCAGCACAGCGCGACAACATCCGCGGCGACATCTACCACGCGACAGGTCAACGCGACCAGGCCGCCAAGGCCTGGCAAAGCGCCCAGACCCTGGCCGACGAGAACGGCCAACCGCTCCACGGCATTTCGCTCAAGCTCGATGACCTTGGCGACCAGGAGGCCACACTATGAAGCAGCGCACCAACAAGACCCGGATCGCCATCGCCACCGCCGTGACCATGGCCGCTTTGCTGGCGGGTTGCGCGAGCAAATCCGAGCCACAATATCCGCCGAAGGAACTCAAGGACTTCGCTGAATCGACCCAGGTGGACACGCGCTGGAGCGAAGGCGTTGGCGCCGGCCTGGGCGAGGCGACCTATCCCATCGAGCCCGCGCTGTCCGGGTCGACGCTGTTCGCCGCCGATGAGGAAGGCCTGGTCGAGGCGTTCAACACCGCCAATGGCGACACCCGCTGGGAAGTGGAGCTGGAATCTCCGATTTCCAGCGGCATCACCGCTGTAGACGGCGACGTCTTCCTGGCTACCCGCAATGGTGAAGTGGTGGCACTCGACCAGGACAATGGACGCGTCAAGTGGCGCACCAAGGTCCCCAGCGAAGTGCTGGCAGCACCGCAACCGACGTCGCAACTGCTGATCGTCCAGGCGGTGGATGGCACGGTGACGGCTCTGGACCGCCTGTCAGGTGACCGTCAGTGGGTCTTCACCGCCAATATGCCGTCCTTGACCCTGCGCAGTACCGGCACTCCGACCGCCATTGACCAGGTCACCTTTGCTGGCTTCGCCAATGGCCGCCTGTCGATCATCGACAATCGCTCCGGCCAGCAGATCTCAGAACGGACCATCGCCGTCGCGACCGGCATGAACGACATCGACCGCCTGGTAGACCTGGCCGGTCAACCGGTGCTGACGCCGGACGGTCGACTGTATGTCACCAGCTTCAACGGCCGCGTGGTAGCGCTCAACGCCCAGAGCGGTGAGACCCTGTGGTCAACGCCACTGTCCAGTTACCACACCCCGGTGCTGGTGGGCGACACCCTGTACGTCGTCGATGAAGCCAGCCGCCTGGTGGCCTTCGACGCCAACAACGGCAATGAGCTGTGGCGCCAGGAAGACCTCTACGGTCGCTCTGTCACTGCCCCGGCCTTCGCCGATGGCCGCATCGTGCTCGGTGATGCCGAGGGCTATGTGCACTTTATCGACGCCAGCAGTGGCCGCATGGTTGGCCGCACCCACATCGACGGCTCCGGCGTCAGCGTGCGCCCGCTCACCGATGGCAAGCGCGTCTACGCCCTGGCCAATGACGGAAGCCTGGAGGCTCTGGACATCCGCCCATGACCCCCGTTATCGCTCTAGTCGGCCGCCCCAACGTGGGCAAGTCGACCCTGTTCAATCGCCTCACCCGCTCGCGTGATGCGCTGGTCGCCGACTTCCCGGGACTGACCCGGGATCGCAAGTACGGCAACGGCATGCTCGGCAACAAGGCCTACACCGTCATCGACACCGGTGGTATCAGCGGTGACGAGGAAGGTATCGATGCCGCGATGGCCGAGCAGTCGCTGCAAGCCATCGACGAAGCCGATATCGTACTGTTCCTGGTGGACGCACGGGCCGGCCTCAACGTCGCTGACGAGGCCATTGCCAACCACCTGCGGGTCAACCAGAAGAAGACCTGGCTGGTGGTCAACAAGACCGACGGCCTGGAAGAGCATTCGGCCATGGCCGACTTCTGGCAGCTCGGTCTGGGCGATCCACGCCCGATCGCGGCTGCCCATGGTCGCAATGTCACGGCCCTGATCGACGAGGTGCTGTCGCCGTTCCCTGAGCGCGACATGGACATTCCCGCCGACACCGGCAGCAAGGGCATTCGTATCGGCGTCATCGGTCGTCCCAACGTCGGCAAGTCGACGCTGGTCAATCGCCTGCTCGGCGAGGATCGTGTCGTCGTCTTCGATGAAGCGGGCACCACCCGAGACGCGATCGAGATCCCCTTCGAGCGCCGGGGCAAGCCCTACGTGCTGGTCGACACCGCCGGTGTACGCCGGCGCAAGAACGTGACCGAAATCGCCGAGAAGTTCTCGATCATCAAGACCCTCGACGCGATCAAGGAATGTCACGTCGCGATCATGGTGCTGGATGCCCGTAGCGGCCTGGTGGAGCAGGACCTGCACCTTCTCGACTATGTGCTGACCTCGGGTCGCGCCCTGGTGCTGGCGGTCAACAAGTGGGATGGCCTGGAAAGTGAAGCCAAGGACAAGATGCGCGCCGAAATCAAGCGTCGCCTGGGCTTTGCCGATTATGCAGAGCTGCATTTCATTTCGGCGTTGCATGGCACCGCGGTGGGTGACCTCTATCCTTCGTTGGAGCGCGCCTTCGCTTCGGCCAATAGCCACTGGTCGACCAACCGCTTGACGACCCTGCTGCAGGACGCGGTGGAGCAGCACCAACCGCCGATGATCCACGGCCGCCGCATCAAGCTGCGGATGGCCCACCAGGGTGGCAGCAATCCGCCCATCATCGTGGTGCACGGCAATCAGACCGACAAGTTGCCCGACGCCTACAAGCGCTACCTGACCAACACCTTCCGCAAGGTGCTCAAGGTCCGGGGCACCCCCATGCGTTTCGAGTTCCGCTCCGGCAAGAACCCGTACGACCGCATGGCCGACGCCTCGGATAAGGTCAAGGCCAAGCAGCGCGAGCTGGGACGTACCAAGGAAGCGCGCAAGAACCGCAGGTAATCCAGCTCAAGCCGCACGCCAACGCCCGGCCACCGTGAGGTGGCCGGGCGTTTTGCTTCTATGGCTGTTCCGCCAGGCGGTGTCGACCCACCCAGTCCACCGCAAACTGATAGGCACAGCGTCCACTGCGCCCGCCGCGAAGTGTCGCGAAGCGAACTGCTGCCGTGTCGGCCTCATCGGTCCAGTCGCCCGCATGCCCTAGCCGCGAGACCCAGTGGCGGCAGGTCTCCAGGTAGGTGTCGCGGTTGAAGGGATGAAAGGCCAGCCACAGGCCGAAGCGGTCGGACAGCGAGATCTTTTCCTCCACCGCATCACCGTGATGCAGCTCCTCTCCGTCCGCGGTCAGCCGACTCTCCAGATTGTCGCTCATATGCTCGGGCATCAGATGCCTGCGGTTGGAGGTCGCATAAATCAGCACGTTGTCGGGAGGCCCTGTCAGAGTGCCATCCAGCACGCTCTTCAGCGCCTTGTAGGCGTCATCCGAACCTTCGAAGGACAGATCATCGCAGTACACCACAAAGCGCTCGGGCTGGTGCCGTAGCTGCTCCACCAGGATCGGCAGCCCGGACAGATCGTGCCGGTCTACCTGGATCAAGCGCAGTCCCTCGTCGGACAAGGTATTCAGCAAGGCGCGGACCATGGAAGACTTGCCGCTGCCACGGGAACCCCACAGCAACGCGTGATTGGCCGGGAGTCCCTGCAGAAACGCTCGTGTGTTGGCCACCAGTTCGCGTTTCTGGCGCTCGACGCCCACCAGGTCATCGAGCCCGAGGGCGTCCCTGGGGGGCACTGGCACCAGCTGGCCGCCGAGGGCATGACGCTGCCATAGCGCCGCCACATCACGGCGCCAGTCAACAGGCGTAGGTGGCTCAGGCAGCCAGGGGTCGACACGGTCGAGAAGGTTGAGCAAGCGCTGCGCTAGTTGGGTATCCATGGGGTGAGTGTCCTTGTCGCGTGTTAAAGCCGCCGGTCAGGGTCAGTGTCGCCTCGCGGAGACCCAGGTTGCACCACCTTTGCGGTTGACCCTTCCAGCAGTCCGGGTATCTTTGGCCAAACGCTTCTGATTCTACACGGGCAAGCGATGCCCGCTGTACCACGACAAGGAGACTCACCATGCGCTGGATGAAGGCTGTTGGCGCCTGCGCCATCATGGCGACCGTAGCTGCCTGTGCGACCTCACCGACGGGCCGCTCCCAGATGCTGTTGCTGGACGAGCAGCAGCTTAATCAGATGGGAGCCCAGGCCTTTGCCCAGTACCAGCAGCAGCTGCCTACCGTAGGCGGCAGCACCCTGGAGTACGTGCAGTGCGTGACGCGCAATGTGGTGCAGGCGCTGCCGGATGATCAGCGCAACCAGAACTGGCAGGTCAAGGTGTTCGAGTCGGAAGACGCCAATGCCTTCGCCTTGCCGGGTGGCTATGTAGGGGTCAACACCGGCCTGCTCGACGTCGCCACCAACCAGGACCAGCTGGCCACCGTGATCGGCCATGAAATTGGCCATGTGCTGGCTCATCATGCCAACGAGCGCGCCTCCACCGAGAGCGCGACGCAGCTGGGACTATCCGTGGTCGGCTCGGCGCTGGGCACCCAGGGAGTCACCGGCAGCGATCAGCTGATGGCCGCCATGGGCATGGGCGCCCAGTACGGCATCCTGCTGCCGTTCTCGCGCAGCCACGAAAGTGAGGCCGATACCATTGGCCTCGAGCTGATGGCCCAGGCCGGGTTCGACCCACGCGCCAGCGTCCAGCTGTGGCAGAACATGAGCGCTGCAGGGGGTGGCCAGCCGCCGGAATGGATGTCGACTCACCCGGCACATGGCAACCGCATCGCGGGTCTGGAAGCCGCCATGGGTGATGCCATGGCCCGCTACGAGCAGGCCCAGGCGAATGGCCTCAGGCCTAACTGCAAGGCACCCTGAGCCGTTCATCAAGGAGCGCCGTCGTCATGACCCTCAATCGCCTCGGACTGCTGTTGCTGGTCCTGCCCATCCTGCTACTGCTGGGGTTCTACTTCGCGGAATGGGGCGATATTCGCCAATGTGAGATGATCGACCAAGGACATTGGAACTATCTGACGGGTCAATGCAGCGAGAGCCCTTCACCCTTTGTACCGTGGATCGTCCGCAGCCCGTGGTTGGTCAACGGGGGTCTGTTGGTGTCGGTCATCGGCCTGGGCTGCTGCATGGTGGGGCTCTATCGGCGACGCCGCTAAGGCGCCAGTGCTGGTCTCTCATTACCGGGGCTCTATATCGGACGCGAATGCCGGGCGCCATGCCAGCCCCGTTGCCGGACCCGCTGCCCTGACCCTCTCCCTGTACCCCCCCCCGTACACCGCCCCAGTCCAACACACAGCAGGCGCCCTAGTGGCGCCTGCTGTGTGTTGTGGATAGCGGCCATGACCACGATGGTCAGGCACCCGCCGATAACGCCTGTCGCAACGTCGACAGCACCGGCGCCGTCTCCGGAACGACGCCTCGCCAACGGGCGAAGGACGCGGCGGCCTGCTCGACCAGCATGCCCAATCCATCGACACTGCGTGCACCACGCTCTGCTGCCCACGCCATGAACACGGTCGGCTCGGCGCCATACATCATGTCGTAGGCCAGCGCGCCCTCGGCGAAGAGATCGTCCGGCAGGGGTGGTAGCTCTCCCGAGAGGCTTGCGCTGGTGCCATTGATGACCAGATCGAAGGGTCCCGCCACACTGTCGAAGCCGCCCCCCCGGATAGTGCCAAGATCGGCAAAATCCTGCGCCAGGGCGCTCGCCTTGGCCGCGGTGCGGTTGGCTACGGTCAAGCCAGCAGGGTCATGGGCCAGCAACGGCGCCAATACCCCACGTACCGCGCCTCCAGCCCCCAGGACTAGGATATTGGCGCCCTGCAAGCGTGCGCCCTGACGCTTCAGATCCGCGACCAGGCCCACACCGTCCGTGGTATCCCCTTCCAGATTGCCGTCAGGCAGCAGACGAAGGGTGTTGACGGCTCCTGCGCGACGGGCCTGCTCGGTCAGCTGAGTGCACAGTCGATACGCTTCCTCCTTGAAGGGGACAGTGACATTGGCCCCCTGTCCCCCGGATGCCACGAACGTCTGCCAAGCGCCGGCAAAGTCATCCAGCGGCGCCTCGATGGCCACGTATTCGATGTTCTCACCTGTCTGGGCTGCAAAGGCCGCATGGATGGCCGGTGATTTGGAGTGACCGATGGGATGGCCGAACACACAATAGCGAGTCATTTCTGCTCCTGAGCAAACACTGCATCAATATCGCGACGGGAGGATCACCGCTCCGCCCACGGCGGGCGCCGGAAGCCGCTCACGGGGAAGCGCTGGTGGCCTGCTCTTGCTCTTCGGCCAGCCAGTCACGAGGGCGCAGGTAATCCTGCAAGGCCGCCTCGGCGCTTCCCTCTGCGGGTCGATAGTCGTATTCCCAGCGCGCCAGCGGCGGCATCGACATCAGAATCGACTCGGTGCGACCTCCGCTTTGCAAGCCAAACAGCGTGCCCCGATCCCATACCAGATTGAACTCGACATAGCGTCCGCGCCGATACAGCTGAAAGTCTCGCTGTTGCTGGCCCCAGGGCGTGTCGCGACGGCGTTCGACAATCGGCAGATAGGCCTCGAGAAAGCCATCTCCCACGGCTTGCTGAAATGCAAAACAGCGATCAAAGCCACCTTCATTGAGGTCATCGAAAAACAGCCCGCCCACCCCTCGCGTCTCATCCCGATGCTTGAGGAAGAAGTAGTCGTCACACCAGCGCTTGTAGCGCGGATAGACGTCCTCACCGAAAGGCTCGCAAAGGTCTCTGGCAACGCGGTGCCAATGGCAGGCGTCTTCGTGATGGGGGTAGAACGGGGTCAGGTCGAAGCCACCACCGAACCACCACACCGGCGCTTCGCCCTCGGCAGTGGCAATGAAGAAGCGCACGTTACCGTGGCTGGTCGGCACATGGGGGTTATGCGGATGCAACACCCAGGATACGCCGATGGCCTGAAAGCCCCTACCCGCAAGTTCCGGCCTGGCGGCGGTGGCTGAGGGAGGCAGGGTTGTGCCGTGCACATGGGAAAAGTTGACGCCGCCCTTCTCGAATAGCGCACCGTCTTCGATGACCCTCGAGCGACCGCCGCCTCCTGCCTCGCGAACCCAGTCGTCCTCACGAAAGTGCGCTTGCCCATCGGCATGCTCCAGCGCCTCGCACAGGCGATCCTGAAGCTCCAGCAGATAGCGTTTGACCACGTCGAGATTTGGCTGTGTCACATCGACTCCGTCGTTGCTTGTCGAATGGGCGTTGTCGCGTCACGCCCCACCCCGGTCTTGTGCAAATACAAGGCTGCCGCGCCATCGTCAGTGGCGCAGCACCTCACCACTGACCAGGTCGCGAATGATACTGGGGCGCGGATTTCCCCCCAGGTCACCGGGCACCACTGCGTCGAGTTCATCGCCGAAGATCCGATGGATATCGGCTTCGCTCATGGCCGGAGGCTCTCCAGCGCGATTGGCAGAGGTCGATACCAGCGGCCCCCCGAAGGCGCGACACAGAGCCTGAACCCCAGGATGATCGCTGACCCGTAGCGCCACCTTGTCATGGCTTCCGCGCACCAGCGCCGGGGTGCGCCCGTTGTCGGGCACGAGCCAGGTGTTGGGCCCAGGCCAGGTGCCCAGTAACAGGGCTCGCTGTTCTGCTGATACGGCGGTCAGCCAGGCATCGAACTGAGCAATATCTGCCGCTACCAGGATGACCCCCTTGGCGGGGTCCCGCTGCTTGAGCGCGAGCAAACGCTTCAGCGCCTCGTCGTTGTCAGGATCGCAGCCCAGCCCCCACACGGCCTCGGTGGGGTAGGCAATCACACCACCACGGCGAAGCACGGCGGTGGCTGAGGTCAGAATGGAATCAGGGTCACTCATGGCATCGAAGTCCGAATCGGCACATCGTGATAAACGGGTTGGAGCCGCATACTAGCATGAGGCACCGGACGCGTCGCACTGCGCCCTGCTTCGCGAGCGGGCGATACTTGGCCTCTAGCTGCCTCCGCCCAGCCTGACCCACCCACCGGCCACCAAGCCGGCGTGTCCCTCTATCTCGAGCAAGGTCAACTCGCGCTGACAGGTGGCGACATCACAACCCGCCAGCCCCATCAGCACATCCACCGGCAATGGCCTGGCACTCAGCAGATCGAGCAGCGAGCGGGCAGCGGCGCCGGATGGCGCCTCACTCCCAGTCGAGGACACTGCCCCCTGACGCGGCCCCCAACTGGCCAGCTCCTCGAACAAGTCATCGGGGTGACGTATCAGGGCGGCTCCCTCACGAATCAGTCGCAGGCAGCCTCTTGCCTGAGGGGAGTGGATAGAGCCAGGTACCGCCAGCACTTCCCGCCCCTGCTCCCCGGCCAGGCGGGCACTGACCAAAGAGCCACTGTGCTCTGCGGCCTCGACCACCAGCACGCCACAGGACACCCCCGTCACAATCCGATTGCGCCGGGGGAAATCCCCGGAATGAGGCCTGCGTCCAGGGGCAGACTCGGCCAGCAACAGGCCACCGTCATCCCGCAGGCGCCGGTACAGTGAGCCATGTTGGCCGGGATAGACGACATCGACACCACCGGCCAGCACGGCAACGCTGCGCCCGCCCACATCCAGAGCTGCGGCCTGAGCCGCGCCATCAATTCCCAGCGCCATGCCACTGACCAGGCACCACCCCGCTTCCGCCAGGCTGATGGCGAAACTGCGTGCATTGACCAGGCCTTCCCGGGTAGGACGCCGCGACCCCACCAGGGCCAGCCGCGGTGGGGTCAGCGCATCCAGATCCCCCAGCGCCCAGAGCACCACAGGGGGATCGGCAATCTGATCGAGCAAGGCCGGCCAGCGTGGATGCCCCGGATGCAGTAAATGACGCTGTTGCCCATGTACCACCCCCTGGGCCTGCCATTCCAGGGCCTCTTCGACAGGCGCCGTCAGCGGGCTGCGGCGTGGGTGCTCCAGCCACAGTCGCAGTGCCGCAGCAGCCATGGGGGGCAAGCCGGGCAACCAGCCTTCCGGCCAGGCAGGATTCAGGGAGCGTAACCGTGCCAGGCGCTTCGGTCCTACCTGGGGAAGCGCTTGCAATACCATCCAACGCTCGAAGTCGGAGTCCATGTCTACCCTCCCTGGGAAACATCGACGCATAGTCAGTGACGCTGTCGCGCCGGTTATTGTTATCGCTGTCGTTCTTGTTGATGTGCTTGCTGATGTTCTTGCTTTGCCGTTGTCGCCCACGCCGCCACTTCCGTCATGGCCGAAGGTGTGGCTGTCAGCGTGGACGTCGCTGGCGCTAACGGCGCTACTTTCGTCGTTGCTTATATTTAGCCAGTGTAGAAGGCCCGCCACGCCGCAAAGCGATGGGCTTCGCCGCAACGCCACGCGGTATCAGGCGATGACGTTTTGAGCATGGTATAGTGGTCGCCTATCAAGCCCATAGACGACAGCGGCTACTGCAACTTGCAGCGCCCCCCTAAAATGGGCATCACGAACTGTACGAACAACGGTGGAACCACAGCATGGCCAGACTCCCCATTCTCGAGTTTCCAGACGAGCGGCTGCGCACCAAGGCGGTTGTCGTGGAGCACGTCGATGACGAAGTCCGCCAGCTGGTCGATGACATGCTGGAAACCATGTACGCAGCCCCTGGCATTGGTCTTGCCGCCACGCAGGTGGATGTGCACCGCAGGGTCATCGTGATCGATGTCAGCGAAGACCAGTCAACGCCGGTCGTGCTGATCAATCCCGAGGTCACGCCGCTGGGCGACGAGCGCGAGCCGATGCAGGAAGGTTGCCTGTCCATTCCTGAGTACTACGCTGAAGTCCCGCGCGCCCTGCGCGTGCACCTGAAGGCGCTGGACCGTGATGGCAATCCCTACGAGCTCGAAGCCGACGGACTGCTGGCCCACTGCATCCAGCACGAACTCGACCATCTCGAGGGCGTACTCTTCGTCGATTACCTGTCGCCGCTCAAGCGCGACCGCGTGATGAAGAAGATGCAGAAGCGCCACCGTCAAATGCAAGGCGCCTGACCCCTACCTCTCCATCGCCATCAAGATGCAAGGCCGATAGCACTCCAAGTGCTATCGGCCTTCGTCGTTGCTCGCGTCTCCGTTACTATTGACTCCGCATTCTTCGGCCAAGGCCCTGAACATGACCCAAGCGCTGCGCGTGATCTTCGCTGGCACGCCTGACTTCGCTGCCGAGAGCCTCTCGGCGGTACTCGACAGTCACCATCAGGTGATTGCCGTCTACACTCAACCAGATCGACCTGCAGGACGCGGTCGCAAACTGACACCTAGCCCGGTGAAGTCACTGGCGTTGTCTCATGACATACCGGTATACCAGCCGGAGCGGCTCAAGGATGCTGAGGAGCAGCAAGCGCTGGCAGCCTTGGAGGCAGATGTCATGGTGGTGGTGGCCTACGGCTTGATCCTGCCGCTTCCCGTGCTCGAAGCCCCCCGCCTTGGATGCCTCAACGTGCATGCCTCACTACTGCCACGTTGGCGCGGCGCTGCACCGATCCAGCGAGCCATTGAAGCCGGCGACAGCGAAAGCGGTGTGACCATCATGCAGATGGACGAAGGCCTGGATACCGGCGACATGCTGATGATCCGCCGCACCGAGATCAGCAATACCACGACGGGTGGCGAGCTTCACGACCGCCTGGCCAGCCTGGGGGGCAAAGCCATTGTCGATGCCCTTGATCAGCTTGCCGCAGGCGAGCTGACGCCGACGCCCCAGCCGGATAGCGGCGTGACCTACGCCGCCAAGCTGAGCAAGGCCGAGGCGGAACTGGACTTTCGCCAGGATGCACAAACGCTCGCCGCGCGAGTGCGGGCGTTCAATCCGTGGCCTGTCACCTGGTGTGCCCTGGGCGATGACCGCCTGCGCATTCATCTGGCAGACGCCGTGGACAGCGCTGACGCGGCTACACCAGGCACCATCGTCAAGGCGGAAGGAGAGCTGCTGGTCGCCTGTGGTCAAGATGGCCGCGAGCGCCTGCGCATCACCCATGCCCAGCTGCCCGGTGGCAAGGCTCTGCCGATCAATGAGCTGCTACGTGCCCGAGCCGAGCGTTTCGCCGTAGGCGCCTGCCTGGGCCAGCCGCAAACGGAGGCCAGCGAATGAGCGATTCCCGCCCACGCCAGCACGGCCAGCGCAACGCTCGCCAGCGCAAGCCCGATCAGCAAAGCCGTGCCCACACCAATGCACGCAGAGACATGGGTGACTGTGTTCGAGCTGCAGCAGCGAAGGCGCTGGTTCCGGTCATTACCGGCAAGGGCTCGCTGTCTTCTCTGGATGATCATCAGGTCGTGGCTCGCGACAGGGCGTTGTTCAAGGCGATGTGCTTTGGTGTCTGCCGGACGCTGCCCAGACTGGAAGCGCTGGCGGACCAGTTACTGGAAAAGCCCTTCAAGACTCGCGACGCCGACATTCAGGCGCTGCTGCTGCTCGGCATCTTCCAACTGCTGTACCTGCGCATTCCCGCCCATGCGGCGGTAGGCGAGACCGCAGGGGCCGCTCGCCTGCAGGGCAAGGCCTGGGCAACCCGCGTTCTTAACGGCTGCCTGCGCCGTCTGCAGCGCGAATCCTCAACACTGGAAGCAGAAGTCGACCGTGACCCTGCAGTGGCCTTGCTGCATCCGCGCTGGTGGCTCAAGGCGCTGCGCCAGGCGTGGCCTGACGACTGGCGCGATATCTGTGAGGCCAATAACCAGCCAGGCCCAATGACCCTGCGCGTCAACCGTCGCCACAACGACCGAGAGCAGTATCTGGACATCCTCGACGGTGCCGGGATCAGCGCACGTCTGTGTTCACACGCGCCTGACGGCTTGATCCTGGATGCCCCTCGCGATGTGGACAGCCTGCCAGGCTTCGCCGAGGGCCATGTCAGCGTCCAGGATGAAGCCGCCCAGCTGGCCGCTGTGCTGCTGGGCCCTGTCATCGCCCCTCGCCCCGGCGCGAGAGTCCTGGATGCCTGCTGTGCACCTGGCGGCAAGACCGCTCACCTGCTTGAGCTGTTCGACATTGATCTGCATGCCATCGACTCCGACGCTGCACGTCTTGCCCGTGTGGAAGACACCCTGACTCGCCTCGGACTCTCGGCCACCCTGGCCCAGGGTGATGGTACCCAGCGGGACTGGTGGGATGGCACGCTGTTCGATGCCATCTTGCTTGACGCTCCCTGCTCGGGCAGCGGAGTCATCCGCCGTCATCCCGACATCAAGCGCTTGCGCCGTGCCAGCGACATCCGCCAGCTGGCCGAGTTGCAGCAGGCCTTGCTCGATAACCTGTGGCCGCTGCTCAAGCCCGGCGGCACCTTGTTGTACGCCACCTGCTCGGTCCTGCCGGAAGAGAATCGCGACCAGATTCGCGCCTTTCTTGAGCGGACTGAGGATGCCAGCGCCAACATGCCTTCCGACATTGCCTGGGGCCAGACATCAGGAGCCGGACGCCAACTGTTACCGAAGATCGACAGTCACGACGGTTTCTTCTATGCCAGACTGGTCAAGGCAACCCACTGAGCCACACGGCAGCAGGGTTGCTTGCCCGCCCCAGGCCGCTGTTGTCCGGGTGGGCGGTCCCACGACGTCTACCGCTACAGGGAGTATGTATGAGCCAACACGTGTACAAGCAGATCGAGTTGACCGGTTCGTCCGAGACAAGCATCGAAGACGCGGTCCAGCGCGCCATCACCAAGGCGTCTGAGACGGTGCATGACCTGCGCTGGTTCGAGGTGACCGAAACACGCGGGCACATCGAAAACGGCCGGGTCGCCCACTGGCAGGTGACGTTGAAGGTCGGCTTTACCCTGGACTGATCCAGCGATCAGCTCTCCCCGGAGATACCTGGGCTTGCATACTGACGGGCCTTCGGTGTTTCCTTTCGGCACAGGGCGGGAGACATCCCGCCCTGTTGGTCTGTTCAGGGCTCAGGTATGCTGGCCCTATGTTGCAGCGCACCATGCGCTCTCGACCTCTCTTCGGACACGACGATGAAGATCATCATTCTCGGCGCCGGCCAGGTTGGCGGCACCCTGGCGGAGCATCTGGCCCGCGAGGAGAACGACATCACGGTGGTAGACACCGACGGTGAGCGTCTGCGCGAGCTGCATACGCGGCTGGATATTCGCACGGTTTCCGGGGCGGCCTCCTACCCCATGGTGCTGCGTCAGGCAGGCTGTGAAGATGCCGACATGCTGATCGCCGTGACCAACTCCGATGAAGTCAACATGATCGCCTGTCAGGTGGCCCATACCCTGTTTCGCACACCGACCAAGATCGCCCGTGTGCGCGCCACGGCCTACCTCGCCCGCAAGGGCCTGTTTGCCCATGAGGCCGTCCCTATCGACGTGCTGATCAGTCCCGAGCAAGTCGTCACTGATCACATCCGGCGCCTGATCGAGCATCCTGGTGCCTTGCAGGTGCTGGAATTCGCCGGGGGCCTGGTCCAGCTGGTGGCGGTCAAGGCCTTCTACGGTGGCCCGCTGGTCGGCCAGGAGCTTGGCTTCCTGCGCCGTCACATGCCCAGCGTCGACACACGCGTTGCCGCCATCTATCGCCGCAATCGCCCGATCATTCCCCGCGGCGACACGGTCATCGAAGCCGACGACGAGGTCTTCTTTATCGCCGCACGCCGTGATATCCGTGCCGTGATGAGTGAGTTGCGACGGCTCGACCGGGATTTCCGCCGCGTCGTGATCGCCGGTGGCGGCAACATCGGCGAGCGCCTGGCCGAACATCTCGAGCACAGCCACCAGGTCAAGATGATTGAACACAGCCTGGACCGCTGCACCCAGCTGTCAGAACGCCTTGACCGCACCGTGGTGCTGCACGGCAGTGCCACCAGCAAGCGGCTGCTGGAAGAAGAGAACATCGAAGACTGCGATATCTTCTGTGCGCTGACCAACGACGACGAGGTCAACATCATGTCGTCGATGCTGGCCAAGCGGATGGGGGCCAAGAAGGTTCTCACCCTGATCAACAACGCGGCCTACGTCGACCTGGTCCAGGGTGGCGAAATCGATATCGCCATCTCGCCTCAGCAGGCCACGATTGGCAGCCTCCTCACCCACGTTCGCCGCGGCGACATCGTCAACGTGCACTCGCTGCGCCGGGGTGCCGCGGAGGCCATCGAGGCGATTGCCCATGGCGACAGCCAGTCATCGCGAGTGGTGGGACGCGCCATCGGCGACATCGATCTCCCCGGGGGCTCGACCATCGGCGCCATCGTGCGCGGCAAGGAGGTCTTGATCGCCCATGACGACGTGGTAGTGGAAAGCGGCGACCATGTCATCCTGTTCGTGGTCGATAAACGCAAGATTCGTGACGTCGAGCGCCTGTTCCAGGTCGGGCTGACGTTCTTCTGATGCGCATGGCGTTACCTCGAGAGACGACCATCGAATTACCACAAGGAGAGCCGCCGCATGAGTCCGTTCCCGACCGGGCTTGAGACGACGACCCGTTCACTGACATCTTCCCCTTGCGCTACTTTGCACAGGAGCCGGATGGCATGAGCCTGAGAATGATTCTGCGTATTCTCGGGCTGCTGCTGATGATGTTCAGCCTGACCATGGTGCCGCCCATCGCCATTTCGCTGCTGTTCGGCGATGGCACCTGGGACGCCTTTCTGATCGCCATTGCCATCACCGTGTTCACCGGTGCTGCGATGTTTCTGCCGAATCGACATGCTCGGCGGGAGCTGCGGACCCGTGACGGCTTCCTGATCGCCGCCATGTTCTGGACGGTACTGGGGCTGTTCGGTTCCCTGCCACTGATGCTGACGGGAAGCACGGCGCTGTCTTTTACTGATGCCGTTTTCGAATCCTTCTCTGGGCTGACGACCACGGGTGCGACGGTCATTACCGGCATCGACTTCCTGCCGGAGGCCATCCTCTACTATCGTCAGCAGCTGCAGTGGCTAGGCGGCATGGGCATCGTGGTCCTGGCGGTCGCCATTCTGCCGACCCTCGGCGTCGGCGGCATGGCGCTGTATCGCACGGAGATTCCGGGACCGCTCAAGGACTCCAAGCTGACCCCTCGGATCACCGAGACCGCCAAGGCACTGTGGTACATCTATGCCACCCTGACGCTAGCCTGCATGCTCGCCTACATGGCGGCGGGCATGGATTGGTTCGATGCGCTGGGCCATAGTTTTTCCACGGTCGCCATCGGTGGCTTCTCGACCCATGACGCCAGCATTGGCTACTTCGACAGCGCCTTGATCGAAGCGATCTGTGTGGTATTCATGCTGATCTCGGCGCTCAGCTTCAGCCTGCACTTCCTGGCCTGGCGCGAGCGCCGCATCAGCCACTACTGGGAAGACTCCGAGGCACGGTTTTTGCTGCTGTACCTGACCGGCCTGGCGGCTATCACCGTCATCGTGCTGTGGCTGACCGGCACCGAGGAGACCACGGTCGGCCTGCGCCACGGCATCTTTGAGGTGGTCTCGGTCGCGACCACGGCCGGATTCTCGGTGGCCGACTTTTCTGCCTGGCCAGGCGCCTTGCCGCTACTCCTGTTCATCGCCGCCTTTGTCGGCGCAAGCTCAGGCTCTACCGGTGGCGGCATGAAGGTCATTCGCATCATCCTGATCATCAAGCAGGGAATGCGCGAGATCATGCGCTTGATTCACCCCAACGCCGTGATCGCCGTCAAGATTGGCAAGGTCAGCGTGCCTGACGGCATTGCACAGGCGGTCTGGGGGTTCTTCTCGGCCTACGTCCTGCTGTTCTTCCTGATGCTGGTCGGGGTCATGGCCACCGGCGTTGACCAGGTCACGGCCTGGTCCACCGTAGGCTCCGCGCTCAACAACCTGGGCCCGGCGCTGGGTGAAGCCAGCCTGCACTACGGCGATATGCCGGCGATGGCCAAATGGATCCTGGTGATGGCCATGCTGATGGGACGCCTGGAGATCTTTACCGTACTGGTACTGTTCACACCCGCTTTCTGGCGCAAATAGTGCGGACTCCTGGGCCGCGTCGACGCTCAAGCGTGTCCGCCTGCCGACCTGCCCGCTTCAGCGTCGGCAGCCGTCCCCATCACCAGCAGGGCACGCTCGGCTCTGGACGATAGCGGCCATTCAGCCCGATGTATCAGGTAGAGGGTATCCGCCACCTCGGGCTGCCCCGTCACCACCCGAAGGGAGGCCTGCTGCTCAAACGCCTGACGGGCGAAGCGTGGCAGCACGGTAAAGCCCAGCCCCTCCGCTACCGGCGCCAGAATCAAGCCGATCTGATTGGTGAAGCCGCTGATTGGCCAGTGGGCATAGCCGGGGGAGCCCGGAAAGCGTCGGCTCAACAGTCGAGACGCCAGCGCCTTGCCATCCGGATGGTCGATGAACCCCAGCGACATCAGGTCATCCCAGCGCTCTACCTTTGCGGCGGCAGGCACGATCAGCTCCAGCGGTTCCGTCGCAAACTCGCTGACGGTCAGCCTCGGGTCATCGGGACACTCGATGACCAGCCCCATCTCTACCCGCGCCGCCAACACCGCGTCGATGATGTCCTGGGTCGGCCCGAAGCGATGTCGAATGCACAGGCCAGGCGAGCGCTTCTGCAGCTCCAGCAGCCGGGGATACAGCGCCAGGCCGATGCTCCCCGGCGTCATCAGACTTATCTCGCCATGATCATCGCGATCCCCGGCCAGACGCAGCTTAAGCCGCTGGTCCACCTCCGCACGCTCCCCCAGATAGTCGACCAGGGCGTGCCCCGCCGGGGTCAGTTCGAGCTGCCGCGGCCGTCGGATGAACAGCGCCCCTAGCTCGGCTTCAAGTTTCTGTACATGCTGACTGACGGCCGCCTGGGTGAGCTCCAGTTGATCGGCAGCCCTGGTGAAGCTTCCCTGTTCGACCAGGGCATGAAAAGAACGTAGCCAGAGCGGATTAAGCATAAGCATCTATTATCACTACCATAAGCGGCACACTATTTTCATTATAGCCATCACCGCCCAGACTGTGTGCATTCACTCCACAGCAAGAGGCAACGAGACATGAGCTCATCCCATCAGGACCGCCCCAACTATCCACGCAGCTTCTCCCATATCGGCATCTCGGTACCGGACGTCGAGGCGGCCGTGGCGTTCTACACCGAGGTCCTGGGCTGGTACCAGATCATGGCCCCGACCACCATCGAGGAAGACGACTCTGCCATTGGCGAGATGTGCACCGATGTCTTCGGGCCTGGCTGGGGCAGCTTCCGTATCGCGCACCTGTCCACGGGGGATCGCGTCGGTGTCGAACTCTTCGAGTTTGCCAACCATGAAGATCCCGAGAACAATTTCGAATACTGGAAAACCGGCGTCTTCCATTTCTGCGTGCAAGATCCGGACGTGGAAGGACTGGCGGAGCGCATCGTCGCCGCCGGCGGCAAGAAGCGCATGCCCAAGGTTCGTGAATACTATCCTGGGGAAAAGCCCTACCGGATGATCTACATGGAAGACCCCTTCGGCAACATCCTCGAGATCTACTCCCACAGCTATGAATTGACCTACTCGGCCGGCGCCTATCAGGACGAGAGCAACGCGTGACATCGTGATCGACAGGCCTGGGTTGGGCACCCTCAAGCCCCTCCACGCGTCACGAATCATGACAATAGCGTGATTTGCCGACGGACAGGGCAGGCCATGTTTGGCCTGCCCTGCTGGTTCATGGATAATCGATCCTTCACATTCTTCAGGCCTCGAGGCCCATGAGCGAGATCGACGACACCGTACTGGCCGAGCGGCCGGAGACCCAAGGCGGCCCACGCCGCGATATCACCGTTGGCGAGACCACCTTCACCTTGCTCGGTACCGCCCACGTCAGCGCCGAAAGCGCCGATGAGGTTCGCTCGCTGATCGATTCAGGCGACTTCGATGCCGTGGCTATCGAACTCTGCGATGCCAGACACAGCAACCTGGCCAACCCTGACGCCCTGGCGGAACAGGATCTGTTCCAGATCTTTCGCCAGGGCAAGGCCGGCATGGTAGCGGCGAACCTGGCCCTCGGGGCATTCCAGCAACGTATCGCAGAACAGTCAGGCATCGAGCCGGGGGCCGAGATGCGTGCCGCCCTGGAGGCCAGCCAGCGCCACCAGCTCCCGCTGTTGCTGATCGATCGCGACGTAGGCCTGACCCTGAAAAGGATCTACCAGAATGTTCCCTGGTGGCAGCGTTTTAGCTTGATGTCTGGGCTACTGGGCAGCGTGCTGTCCCGCCAGGAAGTGTCGGCAGAGGAAGTGGAGCGCCTCAAGCAGGGTGACGTGCTGGAGTCGACCTTCAGTGAGTTTGCCGCTGAATCTGAAACCCTGTTCACCCCGCTGATCAGCGAGCGTGATCGTTACATGGTCATGCGCCTGGCCCAGCAATGCCCGCCCGGCAAGTTCCGGCGAGTGCTGGTGGTGATAGGCGCGGGCCACCTCAAGGGCATGGCGGAGCACCTCGAGGGCCCTCCCTCTCAGGCTCCGGACGAGGAAATCGCCGCGCTGGAGGCCACGCGTCCCGCCTCCAAGGTGTGGAAGATGGTGCCCTGGATCATCACCGCACTGGTCCTCACGGGCTTCGCCATCGGCTTCTCACGCAACACCGAGCTTGGCTGGCAGCTGGTGGCAGAGTGGTTCATCATCAACGGTGCGCTGTCGGGCATCGCCACCCTGTTCGCCCTGGCGCATCCCGTCACGGTCATCGCCACCGTCTTTGCCGCGCCGCTGACCTCGCTTAACCCGACCATCGGCGCAGGCTTCGTCGCTGCAGGCGTGGAGCTGGCCATGCGCAAGCCCAAGGTGCGTGATTTCTCCACGCTGCGCCACGATGTGACCGAGGTGAAGGGCTGGTGGAGGAACCGTGTGTCCCGCACGCTACTGGTCTTCCTGACCGCCACGCTCGGGTCCGCTGCGGGCACCTGGATCGCCGGTTTCCGGATCGCCGGCAGCCTGTTCGGCTAAGCGGACCATCAATCGCATCCACCTCGCCGTCACTGACGCGGCGGGGTGGAAGGCGCCTGTCACCCGCTAAGCGTTGCTCTGGACCATCCTGCGTTCGCGCCCCCTCCACTGTCCCACCGGGGCAAACTTCAGCTCTGCTGCCGCCCGCTCACTCGTAATCTCATGTTTTCCTCCAGCGCCGATGTCTCGGTGTGGCTGCAGATCCAGTCATGCACCAAGCGTCCTCGATAGTAGGTTTCCTGTACCGCGCCACTCATGCCTTCTGCAGGAGCCGAGATCGCCTGGCGATAGGCTCTGACGACGCCTGCAGGCAAGCCAGCCGCCCATGCGCCAAGTACTGGCGACGACGCCTCCTGGCGATCCAGCAACTGATGAAACTCCTGCATGGGCAGACGCAATGCCGGCAGGGCAGCGTCCAGCAGGCCGCATATCGTCCGAAAGCCATCTAGCTCCTGGCGCTCCCTGTCGGGGTCAAGGTATTCCAGCCGAGTCGCCAGATCCTCGAGAGACTCCATCAAGATGCGACACCCGGGGTCCACGGCCAGCAAATTGACCCGGGGCGCCCCCTCTCTGACCTCCGCCAACCGCTGCAAGAACGCATCGGCGCCGTGGTTGACCAGGATCCTGCCCAGGGCCAGGCGCAGGTAGTGGAAGAACTGGCCCGGCCCCTCAGAGCGGTCCCGCTGATAGCGCGCCAGAGCCCAGTCCAGCATGCCGCCTAGACTCCAGCGTCGCACTACCCCGTGGCGGCAGAAGCAGCGCTCGTTGAGCGCAGTGGGTCGCTGGCCTTGGCGCCGCTGAAAGGTATCTTTCAATTGGGTCATCAAACCTGCGGGATCTATCAAACCCCGTTCCACGATGGCCTCGAGCCGGGCCAGGGTCTGCGCGATGGCATCGGCGGCATCGACCAGGTAGGCGGCCGGGTGACGGCTTCGATGGGTCAGTCCCAGCGCCCCACGCATGGCCGTTTCGATAGCGGCCTCACTACGGTAGCTGTTGCCCGTAAAAGGCCCAGACAGGGCCTGCTCGGGCCATGGTTCATGCCGTCCTAGCAATGTTGCGCTCTGCGCATGGGTCAGGCTGATACCTTCCAGGGTCACAATGCTGCGCAAGGCCTGGGCACGTGCATCAAAGCGGCATAGCTCCGCCAGCACCGCGTGCCCCTCCTTCTTGTCGACGGACAGCCCCCCTGCCGTCATTCCTCCAAACTCCGGCAGGTGGCTGTCGAACCAGCCACACACGGCAAGCTCTCCCGCCTGACCGAAGGGAGGACGACCGACATCGCAAAGCAGGCAGCCAACGTCGACCAGACAGCCGAGCGCAGTGTCGAGTCCTGTCAGTTCGTGCCTGGCGGGCTCCTGCTCAGTCAGCTCTTTTTCTGCCAGTTCGTGCCTGGCCAGTTCGTGCTTAGCCAGGTTGCCGTGGAGCTTGCGATAAATCAGGTGGACGATACGGCGACCCACTTGCTGACGTTCAAGCGCCAGCGACAGCAACCGTCGATCGCTGTCCTGGGCCAGGATTCCCCCCTGCTGCGGGAGCAACTGCAGTCGACGAACGCTGGCGCTATGAATGACCCGAGAACGATCCTTGTCGAGACGACGCTCGAGCAAAGGAAGCGACAGATCGACCTCCTGTGCATCATACGGCCAGCCACCTAGCCGTTGATCCTCGGGCTGTGGCCGACAGGAAAGAAAACGCTGGTGTAGGTGCATGGGGCTCCCCGCGCGTCATCGCGCTCATTATCGTAGTTGTGTCAAAAAGAGAGCCTGTCGCAGAAAAAGTGCAGGCGAACTAAGACATTTACGACAATGAGTGCCCGATTTGCGGGAATAATGATGTAGCTGATCAGCGATTCATCTGCCTAAAACTTCGCATCAGCACATAACGACCGAGTGCTAGCGCCCCTCAGTTGATGAGGATAGTGCCTGCTGAGCTCTCCTCAGCGCTGCCAGCCTTGTCATCGAGGGGGTGGGCGTCTCGATCTTGGTGTAGTGGCGACTGGCCGCATAGCTGTCATTGAACACATCAAAGTAGTCGTCGAGCACCTGAGCCGCCGCCACTTCACCGCTTTGCCGCAGCAACTCGGCTGCCACTTCTGCCGTGCACAGGTGTGCCTGGGAGGCCGGCTTGCGCAGCTGATAGCGGGTCAGGCGATCGGTGCGAAGGGGTAACACGGGAAGGTGTTCCAGGTAGGGGCTCTTGCGAAAGATCCGACGTGCCTGGCGCCAGGTGCCGTCCAGTAGAATCAGCACGGGAATGCGTGCGTCTTCCACCTGGGTGACGGCCTCTACTTCTACCACGCGATCCGCGTAGTCAGGCTGGTCGTCAGGAAAGACCACGAAGGGCGCGTAGCGCGGATCAGCGAGCAGGGCCAGCAGGGTGTCATCTGGCGCCGTGCGATACCAGGTAAAGACGCGAGTCGTGGCCAGCACGTCTGCGATCAGCCGTCCGGTGTTGGTGGGCTTGTGATGTTCCAGCGGATGCGTCATCAACCACACCTGCACCCGACTGTCGGCCTTGGCTTGATAGGGACAGAGGCAGTTGAGTTCCGGCAGATTGCAGCCGTCACAGCGGGTCACGAAGCTGCCGCGCGCCTTGAACTCTCGACGCGGAGGGCGGGGGTGGCCAGTGGCAGGATCGACCGCGGCAGACTCGGTGCCATCGCTCATGGGCGCAGCATCACGTTCGGCGTCGAGCGAGGCGGCAGGGAAAGCATCACAACGGGAATCACACATGGCAAGGAGGGTGCTGAGGCAAAGGGCGCCCAATCTACCACGCCAGACGGAACACGTCAGTCACGCTGCCAGCACCGCGTACCCGCCACGACCGTCGACGTCGCTGTCAGGCGTTACCTGACGGCGGCACGAACAGGCGCCCCTCACGCTGCCAGTGGCGAGTAAGCGCCGGCACCCCTTCCCCGGCAGGCATCACCCAGCGGGTCACCCCGGCGGGCACCTGCAGTCCAGGGTCTGGGTCCACCAGCACGCACTGTGCGTCCAGCGGCAGCTCATGGATCAGGGCAGCGGCAGGCATCACCGCCAACGAGGTCCCTACCACCAGCATCAGATCCGCGTCGGCCACTAGCTCGCAAGCCTCCTGATAGGCGGGAACCGCCTCACCAAACCAGACCACGTCAGGTCGCAGCTGGCTGCCTCGATCGCAGACGTCCCCCATGGCGATGTTGCGCCGTCCAAGGGGGTAGCGCATGCGCTCATCGACGGAGGAACGTGCGACCATGATCTCACCGTGCAAGTGCAGCACCTGGCGCGAACCGGCCCGCTCATGCAGATCATCGATGTTCTGGGTCACGATGCTGACATCGAACCCCAGGGCCTCAAGATTGGCCAACGCACGATGGGCCGCGTTGGGGCGCGCATCCCGCACCTGCTCACGCCGAGCATCGTAGAAACTGAGCACTCGCTGAGGATTTTTCGCCCATCCTTCAGGCGTCGCCACGTCCTCGATCGGATGATTGGCCCACAGGCCATCTGCTGCCCGAAAGGTCTCGATGCCGCTCTCGGCACTGATGCCAGCGCCGGTCAGCACTACCAGGTGAGGAGATTTGGCCATGCAGGCGCTCCGTGACAGATTGCAGTGATCTTCGCGCCGCCGTTCGCGATCAGTAGGTCAAGCCCCCGGGGTCCGAGGCGAAGCGCTGCTTGTTGCGATAGGGATAGACATCGATCACGTGTCCATCGGTGATCGCACGCTGCAGGCTTTTCCAGTAATCGGCGTCGAACAACTCCGGGTGCAGCTCGTAGAACAGCTTGCGCAAGTGAACGTTGGCGAACAGGAAGGGCCCGAATTCCTCGGGGAAAATATCATTGGGGCCAACCGAGTACCAGGGTTCGTCAGCCAGCTCCTGCTCGGGGTACAAGGGCTCTGGAATATGCCGGAAGTTGCACTCGGTGAGGTAGCTCACCTCATCGTAGTCATAGAAGATGACCCGACCATGCCGGGTGACGCCGAAGTTCTTGAGCAGCATATCGCCTGGAAAGATGTTGGCCGCCGCCATCTGCTTGATGGCATTGCCGTAATCTTTCAGTACCGCGCGGGTTTCCGCCTCATCACACTGTTCCAGATAGAGATTGAGCGGGGTCATCATGCGCTCGGTGTAACAGTGCTTGATGATGACCTTGTCATCCTTGAGATACACCGTGGAGGGCGCCACTTCCAGCAGGTGTTCCAGGCACTCCGGGTCAAAGTGATCCTTGCGCGACACCAGATAGGAAAATTCCTGGGTATCGGCCATGCGCCCTACCCGATCATGGCGTTTGACCAGCCCATACTTGTCGCGCACGTTGTCCCGACTCATCGCCTTGGACGGATCGAAGCGGTCCTTGATGATCTTGAACACGGTGCGATGGGACGGCAGCACGAACACCGCCATGACCATGCCACGCACCCCTGGCGCGATGATGAACTTGTCCTCGCGACGAGCAATCTGCTGATTCAGCGCGCGGAAGAACTCCGTCTTGCCATGCTTGAAGAAGCCAATCGCAGCGTACAGTTCACTGATGGGCTTGTCCGGCATCAGCATGTGCAAATAGGCGACGAACTCTCTGGGTACCGTCGCATCGACCTGAAAATAGACGCGGGTGAAGGAAAAGATGATCGAGACCTCGTCGGGCTCGATCAACACCGTGTCCAGATGCAGCCCCTTGCCCTCTTCATGCAACACGGGCAACACCAGCGGCACCTGCTGATCTCCGCGATGCAGGCGTCCAACCAGGTACGCCCCCTTGTTGCGGTAGAACACGCTCTTGAGCAGTTCGATCTCGACTCCGTGGCCGTCACGCAACCCCTCGGGCAGGTGATCGACCAGGAAATCCCGGGCCAGATGCCCGCAATGATCGAGGTCGATAAACGGAAGTCCCAGCTGCGCGCCCTCCAACGCCTGGTGGATGGCCTGCGCCCAGTTCCCGTCGACGGCGATGCGTCGACACAGATCGATGCCTGAGTGATGACTGGCGGCGTCCCGGGAGGAATTCACGAACATCCAGTCGTCGCGAATATGACGATGATGGAAGATCGAGCAGAACTGGGAATTGAAGTAGGTTTCCGCCAGCTCGTAGTCGAGGCGCTGGCTGATCAGCTCGATGTAGTGCCCCTTGGCTTCTCGCCAGCACTCGCAGTGGCTCAGGGTATCCTCATCAAAGGTCCGCCTCAGACGCTCCAGGGTCTCGTCGACCTTGGCCTGATACAGGTTGATCCGCTCGGCGGAGGCTTGCTGCGCCTCGCGCCAGGCAGCGTCGCAAAAGCGCCGATTGGCGTCCAGGGTGATCTGCTTGAAGCGCGAACGGTACTCATCGAAGCCATGCAGGATGGTGGCAGCGATGCGATAGGCAGGGGACAGTTTCATCTCGGCACTCCCGGCGGACGTCGACTCAGAATGACGGTCCCCGCCGGTCTCGGCGAGACGACCAATGTCGACTGTCATGTTGCCCCGCAACATGACCAGCGCCAACCCCACTGTCCTAACCAGCACATTGATGACGTCAACGCTTGGCGCGGGCGTCCCACATCGCCTATTTGCGCCAGAACATCGGAGTCAACAACACCAGCACCGTCAGAATTTCCAGGCGCCCCATCAGCATGCCCACACATAACAGCCACTTGGCCGCATCGGGCAGGGTCGAGAAATTTCCGGCAGGGCCAATGATGTCTCCAAGCCCCGGCCCCACATTGGTGACCGCCGTGGCTGCCCCGGTCAGCGCCGTCACCAGGTCCAGCCCCAAAAGGCCCAGCGCCAGTGCCAGACCGGCAATGGTCAGGAAGAAGAAGAACGAGAAGGCGACGACGCCTCGACTGATCTCGTCCGATAGCGGGACGCCGTTATAGCGCGATACGAACACGCCATGGGTATGGATCAGAAAACGCAGCTGGCTCAGCAACATCTTGATAGCCACCTGAAAGCGGAAGATCTTCATGCCACCGCTGGTAGACCCACTGCAGCCGCCCACGAAGGTCAGATAGAAGAACGCCATCGCCGCAAAGGGGCCCCACTGACTGTAGTCATCGCTGGCATAGCCCGTGGTGGTCACCACTGACACCACATTGAAAGCAGTGTGCGTCAGCGCCATGAATCCCGGCTCGCCACGCCATACCCGGTAGAGGGTGAGCGCCACAATGACGACCACTAACAGCCACAGCAGACCGCGTACCTGCTCGTCACGCCACAGCGCCAACGGTGCGCCTCTCAGGCAGCGGATGTACAGCACGAACGGCAAGGCGCCGAGCAGCATGAACAGCGTACCCAGCCACAATAGATGAGGCTGATCGGCATAGGCCCCGAAAGAAGCATCCGAGTTGGCAAAACCGCCGGTCGACGCTGAGGTCATGGCATGGACCACCGCGTCCAGTGGGGTCATGCCACCGAGGGCATAGGCCAGCGTTGCCGCCAGGGTACCGAACACGTAGATGCCAAGGGTGGCCTTGGCGATTCCGCCGGTACGCGGCATCACCTTGTCCGACCAGTCAGACGACTCCGTCTGGAACAGGCGCATCCCCCCGACCTTGAGGAATGGAAGGATGGCGATACCCATGACGATGATGCCGATGCCCCCGAGCCACTGCATCAGGCCACGCCATAGCTTGAGGCCATCGGATAGCCCATCGATATCCGTGAGGATGGTCGAGCCGGTGGTCGTGATCGCGGACACCGACTCGAACACCGCATTGGTCAGCGTCAGGTGGGGCGCCCCCAGCACCAGTGGAAGGCTGGCGAAGCCACTGATACTGAGCCAGCTCAGGGTGGTCAGCACGAACATCTGCCGGGTCTTGAGCTCCACCGGGATGCGCCAGGTCAACCACCAGCACACCAGCACCGTTGCCAGTACCGTCAACAGCGAGCGGGCGAAGGCAGGAGCATCACTGTCGCCCTCCCATAGCAGTACCCCCCATGGCAGCAGCATGAACAGCGCCAATACCAGCCACAGCACCGACAGCACCTTGAGCACAGGAGCCCAATCCAGCCACCAGCGCAGCATCCCAGTCCCTCGGGCCATAGTGGTTCTCTCACTGATTGTCGGCGCTCATCATAGACCAACGGCGCACCCGGAAAAGCCCCTTCTGCTCACACCCTGATGTGATCACGGATGACAGAACGGCACGACATGGCGACAATAGCGCGCCTTGAGTTCGCATTCACGCCATAGGTACCCCCACGATGTCTCTGCCCCTGCCCATTCTTTACCAGGACAACGACCTTGTGGCGGTGCACAAGCCTTCAGGGCTGCTGGTTCATCGCAGCCCCCTGGCCCGAGGAGAAACCGAGTTCCTGCTGCAACGGCTGCGCGATCAGCTGGGGCAACGGGTCTACCCGGTGCATCGACTCGACAGACCGACCTCAGGGGTGATGGTGTTTGCCCTGTCACCTGAGATGGCCGCGCCGTTGAGCCAAGCCTTCAGCGAGCGCCACGTCGACAAGCGTTATCTGGCAGTGGTGAGGGGCATCGGGCCCGATCATGAGCGCATTGATCGAGCGCTGCGGGAAGAAGATGGAACACGCCCCAAGGCCGACATGCCGGCCATGCCCGCCATCACCGAGGTGCGACGGCTCGACAGCGTGGAGCTGCCGGTGCGAATCGATCGCTACCCCCAGGCCCGCTATTCACTGATGGAAGCCACACCAATGAGCGGCCGACGCCACCAGATCCGCCGACACCTCTCTGGCATCGGCTACCCCATCATTGGCGACGCCAAGCACGGCAAGGGCAACCATAACCGCTTCTTTCGTGACCAACTGGACTGCGATCGCCTGCTGCTGGCCGCCGTGAGCCTGGCATTCGAGCACCCCCGTGAACGCCACCGGCTTCACCTCTGCTGCCCACTGGATGACACCATGACTCGTCTGTTCGATCGCTTTGGCTGGCGCGCTCACCTTCCTCGGCCCGGCGCTGACCTGACGCCGCCAACGACCCACCGAGATCGCCCATGAGTAACGATATATCCCACCAGGACAACGACTACGACTTGCGCTTCGGGGGCATCCGCCGCCTGTATGGAGCGACCGCCGTCCAACGCCTCGCCCACGCCCACGTGGTGGTGGTCGGAGTGGGAGGCGTCGGCAGCTGGGCGGTGGAGGCGCTGGCGCGAAGTGGTATCGGCAAGTTGACCTTGATCGACCTCGATGACGTCTGCGTGTCCAACATCAATCGTCAACTGCACGCACTGGACGGCACCATCGGTCGTCCCAAGGTGGAGGTACTGGCCGAGCGCTGCCGAGCCATTCACCCCGGTATCGAGGTAGTGACCGATGTGGCCTTCGCCACGCCCACCAATCTCGCCGAGCGCATTCCTGCCGATGCCGATCACCTGATCGACGCCATCGACAGCGTGGTGGCCAAGGCCGCGTTGATCGCATGGTGCAAGCGCCGCAAGCTGCCCCTGACGGTGACCGGCGCCGCCGGTGGCCAGACCGACCCTACGCGAATCAAGGTCGCCGACCTGACCCGCACGGAACACGACCCGCTGCTGGCCAAGGTTCGCTCACGCTTGCGCCGAGACCATGGGTTCTCGCGCAACCCCAAGCGACGCTTCAGCGTCGAGTGCGTCTACTCCGACGAACAGCTGGTCTATCCCGGACAGGACGGCGAGGTCTGTCACACCAAACCTGGTGCCGGTGAGGCCACTCGACTGGATTGTGAAGGCGGTTTCGGCGCCGCCACCTTTGTCACCGGCAGCTTCGGCTTTGTCGCCGCTTCCCGTGCGCTGGCCAGACTCACCCGGGTCAACTGAGCAAGCGCCTTGCCACACCGCTAGACACCTTACGGGCCAGCCACGCCACGGGCCTCACGAAAAAGCCCAGCCCGAAGGGAGTCCGGCGTCCATCATGTCAGGAGACGACCATGACACCCCTTTCCCATCCTCCGGTACCCGGCATCTATCGCCACTACAAGGGCGCGCTTTACGAGGTCTGCGGCGTCGCCCAGCACAGCGAGAACGAGGAGGCGCTGGTGGTCTACCGCGCGCTGTATGGCGACTACGGCCTGTGGGTACGTCCGCTGGAGATGTTCTGCGAAACCGTCCAGGTCGACGGGGAGAACCGACCGCGATTTGCCCTCGAGAAGGCATTTTGAACGGCGGCAAGGCGTTTTTTAACGCCGTATCACCAAGCGCAGGCACTTTTCGTGCAAGCCCTAGGCGGTAAAGCCGCCATCGACGGTATATTGCGATCCCGTCACAAAGGCGGCCTCATCGGAAAGCAGGAACGCCACGACATTGGCCACTTCCTCCGACGTTCCGATACGCCCGATGGGATGCAGCGCAGCGAGCGAGTGATATTCTTCACGGCTCAACGCATCAAGCAGCGGCGTGTCGATGTAGCCGGGATGCACGGAGTTGATGCGAACGCCCTGGGCGGAATACTGAAGTGCTGCACTTTTGGTCAACCCCGATACCGCGTGCTTTGCCGCGGCATACGGCACATAGTTAGGCGTACCCAAGAGGCCCAGGACGGACGCTGTATTCACAATGGCCCCACCGCCACCCGCAACAATGGCGGGAATCTGGAATTTCAGGCCATAGAAAACCGCATCAAGGTTGATATCGATGAGCTGCTTGTACGCCTCGATATCGACGTCGTGCAATGGCCCTTGCGGGCCGATGATGCCGGCATTGTTGAACGCTAGCTGCAAAGCCCCGAATTCTTCGACGGCAAACGCCACCGCGGCCTCATTCACGGCGGGTAACGTGAAGTCTCCGCCGAATGCGACCGCCTTGCCACCCGCTGCAGCAATCTCGTCCACTACCGCCAGAGCAGCTTGCTCGTGCAGATCTGCGACGATCACCGCCGCGCCTTCGGCGGCTAACTTGACGGCTGTCGCCTTCCCGATCCCGGAGGCCGCGCCAGTGAGCAGTGCTGTCTTTCCCTCGAACCGAATCGACATGAGTCTTCTCCCTTCTGCACGGGACATGCGTGCGTACGCAGCAGGCGTACATCGCACAGCGTCGTAGCCTCTCAGTGCTCGGGTTGCTGCGCATCAAGCAGATTAGCAGACGGCCAGCCGCGCGCTGGCCTCAAGGTATCGCTCAGGCAGGCCGATAACCGGCTTGATCATGGCCAAACGCTGGACGCGGCTCGCTGCATGGGCCCTCGCGCAGTGGCAACGCGCTTCACCGCCACCATGGCGACCTCCCGATAGAGCACAGTTATCTCCATCAGGCGCACGTGTGCGGCAGTGCCTTCGAAGAGTAGGACTGAGAGTTCCCGCGTCCACTGGCTCACCAGAAAAGGCCGATCCCAGTGCGCGCCAAGCGCGACCTAGGTGCTAATCCCTGGACTCACCGCTGTGTGGGTGACCTGTCCTACTCGTGATCAGGGATCTTCTGATCAGCCTGATCGAGGGGGAGCGACTGCTCCCATTTCCGGGTCGACGTCACAAGCAAAAGGGGAGGCCAATGGCCTCCCCTTTTTTGGCATTCTGCATTTAGACATTCTGCGCTTAGACATCCAATGCCTGGCCATCCAACGCCTGGACATTCAGCACCGCATCAGGCGCTGGACAATGTCACAGGTTACTCTTCGCCGCCGGCTTCCTGCATTTGCTTGTGCAAGTAGTTCTGCAGGCCGACCTTGTCGATCAGGCCAAGCTCGGTCTCGATGATGTCGATGTGCTCTTCCTCGTCGTCGAGGATCTTCTGGAACAGATCACGGCTGACGTAGTCCCTGACCTGCTCGCAGTAGGTGATGGCTTCGATCAGATCATTGCGACCCGTGTGCTCTGCCGCCAGGTCAGCCTCGAGCATTTCGCGAGTATCTTCGCCAATGTGCAGCTTGCCCAGGTCCTGCAGGTTGGGAATCCCTTCGAGGAACAAAATGCGCTCGATCAGGGTATCAGCGTGGCGCATTTCCTCGATGGACTCGTCGTACTCCCACTTCGCCAGGCGCGCCAAGCCCCAGTCCTTGTACATCTTGGCATGGAGAAAGTACTGGTTGATGGCCACCAGCTCGTTGCCCAGCACGGTGTTCAAATGCTGAATGACCTTGGGATCGCCTTTCATGGGAAGCTCCTCATTGCTTGTCGGTGGTGACCGACCATGCGTTGCCAGTCGACTTGCTATCAATAGACGAGGCTCTGCTACCGCCCCGTTTGCGTATCGTTATTGGACTGCTATCCGCAGGGGGCATCGCCTCCCGCCTCAAGCATGACCAACACACTGGCACGACAAAAGTAGCCCTACCAGCTCCTGTTAAGAAGCAGTATAGGCTACGAATGAGAAAATTCAATCAAATCAATAACTTGATAAAAAGAACTACAACGATATTGATTGCCAATTCAGGCGAGAGAGGCCCTCGACAAGACTGCTGGCGGCTGCCATAACCGTCTCAGGATCAACCGCTTACACCGCCACTTACACCGCATAGGCGAGCGATTCCAGCTCGACGCTCGTGGCTTCCTGGATGGCATCACGGGTGATTTGTTTGCCTACACAGGCACACTTGCCGCACTGAGTGCCACAACCAGTCTCGCGTTGCACCTGGCGCCAGCTGCGCGCACCGTCGTCGACGCTCTGACGAATCTGGCGGTCACTGACCCCTTTGCACAGGCATACGTACATTGCCATCTCTCCTGAATCACTATAGGCAATGTAAATGATTCCCATAGCGGTACGCAACCTTTTCGAGAGTTATTCGTATTCGCTTTCGCTAAAGATATGAATTTCCATGATTCCGCTCAACTTCTGACGCCGCCGTTCAGGCAAGACGTCAGCGTGCGAGGCCCATAACGGACGTAAAAAGAAGAAAGGCCAGACAGGAGAAAGCAGGTGAAGGACTCACCAGGAAGAGGATGGGCCGTGCACAAGGCAGACCTAGACCGCGAACGCTGCGACGCCCGCGCGAGCCATCACGCGTCCATCAAGACCGTTTAGGCAGCACCACGACTTGGGTACCGGAGGCCAGGTCCGCCCAGCTGCGTCGCTCGCCGTCAAACACTACCCAGAGGTGCCCAAGCCCCAAAGGCAGAAAGGACACGGCCCCTACCGCAAATCGCACCATGGTCTGGCGCAAGCTGATAGGCGCCCCGTCAAGCGTCTGCACCCGCAAGCGCCACGCCTGCATGCCCAGAGTCATGCCGCCGCGGCGCCAGAAGAAAGCGAAGAAGGCAAACGCCGCGGCCACCAGCAGCAACCTGAGACTGAACACTTGCCACACACCAGCGCCGACCTCTGCCGGTGCCAGCCCCAGTACCTTGCGCACCACCAGCACGTGCAGTGTGGTAATGGCGATCCAGATGGCGAGCAGCAGAAAACCGTCGTAGAGCATGGCACCGAGGCGGCGCCCGAGCCCCGCCGGCCAGACATCATCAAGATCGGTAAAGCGTCGATTCATGGCAATTGCTCGACCACATCAGCGCACGCCGGCAGAGTGCCCGCGCGCATAGCCTAACCACAGACACCGGCCCAGCCGGTATCCCCCACGCATCAACCGGATCGTCTCAGCAGGTGCAGGCCCAGCAGGGCGCACACCAATGTAGGTGCAAGCACCGCCCAGGCAGGAGAGAATCCGAACACGGTAGACGCAGGCGCCAGCAGGTCCTGCAGGTACTTGAACACCAGTCCGGTAATCACGCCGTAGAACACCCGTGTGCCAGCGGCTACTGTCCGCAATGGACCAAACACAAAGGACGCTGCCACCAGGACCAGCGACGCCATGGTCAAGGGCATCAGCATCTTCTGCCAGAAGTACAAAAGCGGCTGGGTAGCATCCAGGCCCTGGTCATCCAGGTAACTGGCATACGCCCACAGCTCACTGGGCGCCTGGGTTTCCACATCCCGCAGCAGCCGCGAAAGCTGGGTCGGCGACAGACTGGTTTCCCAACGCTGGTCCGGCACCTTGATGACCTCGGTGCGATCATCAGTGAAGTGAGTGACTTCTACCTGTTGCAGCTGCCAGTGCTGCCCCTGCCAGACCGCTCGATGGGCCGTCGTCACCGACTCCAGGCGATGGCCATCAAACTCATAGCGAGTCAGATCCAGCACGGTATCGTCGGCGCGTATGGCACCAAATCGATAGAAATCGTCGCCTTCGCGCTGCCAGCCGCCACGCTCGGTGACCACGGCGCCCTCGCCTTGCATCTGCTGTACCTTCCAGGCGTGGGCAAACTGCTCCGTGCGTGGGCTGACGAACTCGGCCACCGTCAATACGATCACCACCACCAAAATGATGGGCTTCATGACGCCCCAGACGATCCGCGCCAACGAACGGCCCGCTGCGCGCATGACGGTCAGCTCGTTGTTGGAGGCCATGCTGCCAAGTCCGATCAACGCACCGATCAATACGCCTACCGGCGCATATTGGTAGAAGCGCCAGGGCAGCCTCAAACACAGAAACAGGAACACTTCGAAGGCGCCATAGCCTCCCTCGATGTCTCCCAGATCGTCGATGTAGGTGATGATGAGGTCGAGACCCAGCAACACCACCTGTACCACCAGAATGGCACCCAGCACATTGCGGGCGATGTAGCCGTCCAGCCGATCGAGAATCATCCGCTCATTCCCTTGCGTTGGGCGTTGAATGCCAGGCCCAGGCCAAGCAACAGAAAGCCTGCGTGAATCGGCCACATGCCGATGATGGCCGGCAGCGTCCCACCACCGATGGCATCCATGGCGGCCAGCAGCATGCTGAGATAGGCCACATAGAGAAAGATCGCCGGCAACAGCTTGGCGAAGCGCCCCTGACGTGGATTGACCCGCGACAGGGGTTGGGCAAGTAACGTCAGCACAAACACCATCAACGGCGCCCCCAGGCGCCACTGCAGCTGCGCCTTGGCTTCCGGGGTGGGGTCCGCGAGCAGCGCTGGGGTAGTGGCAAACTCGGCCGAGTCCGTTTCTACGGCCTCGACCGCCCGGGCCAGGCGGACGGCATAGGTGCCGAATTCCAGCCGCTCGGCATCGGCACGCCCTGCTTCCGCGCTGTAGCGCTCACCATCTTCCAGCACCAGATAGCGGCTACCGGTATCCGGGTCCACCGTCTGGTATCCCTGGGTCGCCCGGGTCACCACGCTTTCGGGAGACCCGTCGCTGCGTTTCTGGCGCTCGCTGATAAACACCTCCTGCATGCGCTCGCCGTCTGCAGAGACGTCGCTGGCATAGGCAATGCGGCCACTGCCGAACTCCTGGAAGCGTCCGGGCGCCAGCGCCGAGAAATCAAGCTTGCTGCGCTGCTCTTCCAGTACCAGCTCGTTGTGCAGCGCACCGGCCGGTGTCAACCACAGACTGAACATCCCCACCAGCACTGCCACCAGAGTGGCCGGGACCAGGCTGACCGTCAGCAGCCGATTGGGACTGGTGCCGCAGGCCACCAGTACCGTGATTTCGCTGTTCAAGTAGAGCTGGCCATAGGCCAACAGGATGCCCAGGAAAAATGCCAGTGGAAGAATCAGCTCAAGAAAGCCGGGCATGTGGTAGAGCATCAGAGAGCCAAGAATGCTCGCGGGTATCTCGCCCTCAGCCGCATTGGCAAAGTAACGGATGAAACGGCTACCCATGATGACCAGCAACAGCACGCCAGCCACTGCCGACATGGTCAGCAGGATTTCACGGGTAAGATAACGAAAAATGATCAATGCACACTCCTGGCCATGGGCATTCCCAGCTGTCTTCCTTGCTCCAGTGTAACCCCGGGGCGAGTCGCCTTGCCTGAGGCGTTGTCTGATCCCGCCAACGCTAACGGCGGCCATGCAATCCACAGGGTGCTTGGGTACACTGGGTGGACTCGGCATCGTGCCGGCATTATCCAGAATCCCCCTACGCTTGTCTTGTGGAGTCAGCATGGAATTCCCTGTAAAGACGGCCAATCCGGTCAAGATCGAGACTGCCTGCCTGGTTATCCCGGTGTTCAAGGACGGCCAGCTCACCCCTGCCGCAGCCAAGCTCGATGACGCCAGCGAGCGCCTGATTGGACAGCTGATCGAGCGCGGCGACTTCAACGCCAAGCTGGGCAACGTTCAGCTGGTGCCCTTCGCACCGGGTCTGTCTGCCGACCGCCTGCTGCTGGTCGGCTTCGGCGATCGCGCAAAGTGTCAGGAAGGTGCCTTCTGCAAGGCCGTCGATGCCGCCTTCGCGGCGCTGTCCCAGCTCACCATCGATGAAGTCTCGGTCGCTCTCACCGATGTGCCGGTCGATGACCGCGACGTCGACTGGAAGGCCCACAAGATTGCCGAAAGCGCACTCCGTGCCAGCTACCGCTTCACCGACTTCAAGAAGGACGCCGGTCCTGCCCCGAGCCTCAAGAGCGTGTCGATTCTGCTCAGCGAGGGCGATGACCGCGCCTCTGCCGAGGAAGGCGCTCGTCAAGGCGCCGCTGTCGGCACCGGCATCAACCTGGCGCGTCAACTCGGCAATCTGCCCGGCAATGTGTGCACGCCGCGTTATCTGGCCAGCGAGGCCGAGCGCCTGGCGGCAGAGTCCGCGGGTGCCCTGACCACCGAGATCCTCGATGAAGAGGCATTGGAAGCGCTTGGCGCTCACTCGCTGTTGTCGGTTGGCCATGGCAGCGACGAACCCTCGCGGTTGATCGTAATGCGCTACCAGGGGGCTGACGACGAGAACGAAGCCCCCCACGTCCTGGTCGGCAAGGGCATCACTTTCGACACTGGTGGTATCTCGTTGAAGCCTGGCGCGGGCATGGACGAGATGAAGTTCGACATGTGCGGTGCCGCAAGCGTGTTCGGCACCGTGGCCTCCGTGCTGGCCATCAAGCCCAGGATCAACTTGGTGGCCATCGTCGCAGCGGCAGAAAACATGCCCAGCGGACGCGCGACCAAGCCCGGCGATATCATCAAGACGCTGAAGGGCCTGTCGGTGGAGGTGCTCAACACCGACGCCGAAGGCCGCCTGGTCCTGTGCGACGCCCTGACCTATGCCGAGCGCTTTGAACCCGCCAGTGTCGTCGATATTGCCACCCTGACAGGCGCCGCCATCATCGCCCTGGGTCATCACGCCACCGGCCTGATGTCCAACGATGACGATCTGGCCCTGGACCTGCTCGATGCCGGCGAGACCGCCTGGGATCGCGCCTGGCACCTGCCGCTGTGGGACGAGTACCAGGAGCAGCTGGACTCCAACTTCGCCGACCTCGCCAACATTGGCGGGCGTCCGGCGGGGACCATCACCGCCGGCTGCTTCCTGTCACGCTTTGCCACCGACTTCCCCTGGGCACACCTGGATATCGCCGGCACCGCCTGGAACAGCGGCGCCGCCAAGGGTGCCACCGGTCGTCCGGTAGGCCTGTTGACCCGCTACCTGCTCGACCGCGAGTCAGAGGTCGTCGCCAGCGACGACTGAAACAGCGTCTGTCAGGCCAGGCGGTCTGCACTGACAACCCAGCAGCGCCAGCCCCACGACAGTGATGCTGCCTTGTGACCATGACCAGGCTTCCCCGACAGGGGGAGCCTGTGTCATTCTGGCTCTATCGGCAGGAGCGCATTCTGCCCGCCCCATCCTGGTCGAGCCCCTGACTCGACCCCGATCCGCTGTCGCCGCTTGCCATTGCGGCGCGATACGATTCTGGAGAACGACCCGTGTCCATCCAAGGCTTCTCGCTCGAGCCCAACGCCAACGCTACCGATGCGAGCATCCGCAACACTATTCTCGAGAACCCGGGCTTCGGTCGTCACTTTACCGACCACATGGCTCACATCCGTTGGACCGAAGACGCCGGCTTCCACGGTCATCAGGTACGCCCTTACGGCCCGCTATCGCTGGATCCGGCGGCATCCGTGCTGCATTACGCCCAGGAAATCTTCGAGGGCATGAAGGCCTACCGCCATGCCGATGGCAGCGTCTGGACCTTCCGCCCCGAGAAAAATGCCGCACGCTTCCGTGCCAGCGCTCGTCGCCTGGCCTTGCCGGAACTCTCCGACGAGGACTTTATCGGAGCCATCAAGGCGCTGGTTGCCCAGGACGTCGAGTGGGTACCGACGCCGGCAAGCGAGGCTGAAGAGTCCAGCCTTTATCTGCGTCCCTTCATGATTGCCTCCGAGGCCTTCCTGGGTGTGCGTCCCTCCAAGGAAGTGGATTTCTACGTTATCGCTGCACCGGCCTCGGCCTACTTCAAGGGCGGCATCAAGCCGGTGTCCATCTGGCTGTCCTCCAACTACAACCGTGCGGCCCCCGGCGGCACCGGTTCTGCCAAGTGCGGCGGCAACTACGCGGCGTCACTGCTGGCTCAAAAAGAAGCCTTCGACCACGGCTGCGACCAGGTTGCCTTCCTCGACGCCGTCGAGAACACCTGGGTCGAGGAACTCGGTGGCATGAACCTGTTCTTTGTCACCCGTGATGGGCGCCTGGTCACGCCCCGCCTGACGGGCACCATTCTCGAGGGCGTCACCCGAGACTCCATGCTGCAGCTGGCCCGTGACGAAGGCCTGACCCCGGAAGAGCGTCCCATCAGCATTGATGAATGGCGCGACGGCGTCGCGTCCGGCGAAATCACCGAGGTGTTCGCCTGCGGTACCGCCGCGGTGATCACGTCCATTGGTCGACTGGTCAGTGAAGACGGCGTCATCGAGCACTCAGGCAGCAATGAAGTGGCCAGTCGTCTGCGCAAACGCCTGCTGGACATCCAGTATGGTCGCGTCGAGGACACCCACGGCTGGTTGACGCGACTGGTCTAGTACCCGCCGTTCCCCCAACCGCCTCAAGCCACTTCAGACAACAGGCCGCCTGCGGGCGGCCTTTGCCGAGTTTTCAGGTCAGATTGCATGACCAAGATCGACTTCTACATCCTTCCCGACACCACGCTGGAGGCGCGTATCGCCTTCGCCTGCCGGCTGACCGAAACCATCGCACGCAAGGGCTACCGTCTTTACCTTTACGCCGAGGACGAAGCCATGGCCCACGAGCTGGATGAACGTCTGTGGGACTTCCGCCCAGACGCCTTCGTCCCGCACGTCCTTGAAGGCAGCGACGACGCCAGCATCGAAGCGGCCAAGCGTGTGGCAGTGACCATCGGCTGGGAAGGCCCGCCGGCAAGCCTGGACCCGCCTCCCCAGGCCATGCTCAACCTGTCGCCGGAGATTCCCGAGTGGTTCTCCCGCTTCGAGCGGGTGGCAGAAATCATCAACCAGCATCAGGACGTGCTGACGGCCAAGCGCGAGTGCTGGAAGACCTACAAGCAGCGCGGCTATCCCGTCACCCCGCACCAGCTAAAGGGTCAGGGGTAATCGATCAACGCTTGGTTGGCATCTCATCGTCATCCGCGCCGTCAGCGCGGATGACACGGCAGCATATATCTTGTGAGACGACGAGGTTGGTGCTGCCTTGAACGGTGGTGCCCCAAGCCGGATCTACTATGCTAGGAACGAACGTCAGCATCCCTCCCTTGTGTTAGCGACGTCTCATGGCAGCGCCCCTCTGACACGTTGGCGTACTGGAGTCATGTAGTGGACAAGCAATCACTGTTGACACTACTCCGAGAGCATCTACCCACCCTGACTGCCACATTTGGGGTCAAGCATCTTGCCGTGTTTGGCTCGGTAGCGAGGGGGCAAGAGACCTCAAGCAGTGACATAGACGTACTGGTCAGCTTTGACGGCCCTGCTACGTCTCAACGCTACTTTGGCCTTCTCTTCTATCTCGAGGACCTGACCGGAGCACCTGTGGATCTGGTCACCGATACGGCCCTGCGGGACGAGTTGCGCCCTTTCATCGAGAGCGAGGCTGTCCATGTCTAAGGGAGCGCGCCCTCGTGAATGGCGCTTCTACCTTGAGGATATGGCGGCTTTCACACGCAAGGTGCTGAAGTACACCGCTGGCGTGAGCGAAGCGGAGTTCGTCAATGACGAACTTCTGTTTGACGCCACCCTCAGAAACCTGGAATTGATTGGCGAAGCCGCCACTCATGTCCCTCCAGATATCCGTCTGCGCTTTCCTGATATCCCATGGCGCATGGTCATTGCCACGCGCAATCGCCTGATTCATGCCTATCTAGGGATTGATACACACACCGTCTGGAGCATCATCTGCACCGACCTGCCAGCACTCTTGCGCGCTATTGAGGCCATGCAGCGCCACTTGGACGAAAAGAAGCCCTGAATGAACTCCATCTCAAGTGTGCTTACCACCGGTTGCCCCTGACGCCCTGCTTCAGTTCAGGGTATAATCGACGCCATTTTTCGCAGGCCTCGCTCTCGCCAGCGCTCCGTCGGGACGCGTCACGCACGCTCTTGTCAGGCGCGCTGACTCGAGCCGAAGGCCAGCCATCGAACGTCCCGCCCACCCTCGCCATGGCAAGGCCATGATGTCGTCAGGGCGCCGCCAGCAAGAGCATTCCATGGAAAAGACCTACCAACCCGAAAGCATCGAAACCCGCTGGTACCAACGCTGGGAAGAAGACGGCCGTTTTACCCCGTCGGGTGAGGGTGATCCCTTCGCCATCATGATTCCGCCGCCCAACGTGACCGGCAGCCTGCACATGGGCCACGCTTTCCAGGACACCATCATGGATACCCTGATCCGCTGGCGGCGGATGCAGGGCCGCAACACCCTGTGGCAGGTGGGTACCGACCATGCAGGCATCGCCACGCAGATGCTGGTAGAGCGCAAGATCGCCGCAGAGGAAGGCAAGACCCGCCATGACCTGGGCCGCGACGCCTTCATCGACAAGGTGTGGGAGTGGAAACACGAATCCGGCGGGCATATCACTCGTCAGCTCCGCCGCATGGGCGCCAGCCTCGACTGGAGCCGCGAGCGCTTCACCATGGACGACGGCTTCTACAAGGCCGTACAGGAAGTCTTCGTGCGCCTCTACGAAGAGGACCTGGTCTACCGTGGCAAGCGCCTGGTCAACTGGGACCCGACCCTGAACACCGCGATCTCGGACCTTGAGGTAGAGAACCGCGACCAGCAGGGCCAGTTCTGGCACTTCCGTTACCCTCTGGCCGATGGCGTCACCACCGATGCGGGCCTCGACCATCTGGTGGTCGCCACCACTCGTCCCGAGACGCTGCTCGGCGATAGCGCCGTCGCCGTCAATCCAAAGGATGAGCGCTACGCCTCGCTGGTCGGCAAGTTTGTCGAACTGCCGCTGGTCGGTCGCCGCATTCCCATCGTCGCCGATGAACATGCCGACATGGACAAGGGCTCTGGCTGCGTCAAGATCACCCCGGCCCACGACTTCAATGACTATGAGGTCGGCAAGCGTGCTGGCCTGCCACTGATCAACGTCTTCTCCAAGACCGCCCATATTCTCGAGTCTGCCGAAGCCTTTGATATTCAGGGCCGCCCCCTTGGCGATATCGACACCGCGCTGCCCGCGGCCTACGCCGGACTCGACCGCTTCGCCGCACGCAAGGCGGTTGTGGCCGACATGGACGCCCAGGGCCTGCTGGAGAAGACCGAAACCGTCAACAATACCCTGCCCTACGGCGATCGTTCCGGTGACGTGATCGAACCGCTGTTGACCGACCAATGGTTCGTGGCGGTGGAGACCCTGGCCAAGCCCGCCATCGAGGCGGTCGAGAACGGCGACATCCAGTTCGTGCCCAAGAACTACGAGAACATGTACTTCTCGTGGATGCGCGACCTGCAGGACTGGTGCATCTCACGCCAGCTGTGGTGGGGCCACCGCATTCCCGCCTGGTACGACGACGAAGGCAACGTCTATGTAGCGCGCACCGAGGCCGAGGCCCGCGACAAGCATGGCATCGCAGGCGACGTCGCCCTGACCCAGGACGAGGACGTGCTCGACACCTGGTTCAGCTCCGGCTTGTGGACCTTCGGCACCCTCGGCTGGCCCGAACAGACCGACGAGCTCAAGACCTTCCATCCCAGCAGCGTGCTGGTGACCGGCTTCGACATCATCTTCTTCTGGGTCGCGCGGATGATCATGCTGACCCTCAAGTTCACTGACGAAGTGCCGTTCAAGACGGTCTATGTCCATGGTCTGGTGCGTGATGGCCAGGGCCAGAAGATGTCCAAGTCCAAGGGCAATGTGCTCGACCCGATCGACCTGATCGACGGCATCGACCTGGAAGCGCTGGTGGAAAAGCGCACCGGCAACATGATGCAACCGCAGAAGGCCAAGGCCATCGCCAAGGCGACCCGCTCGGAATTCCCCGATGGCATTGAAGCCCATGGCACCGATGCCTTGCGCTACACCTTCCTGTCCCAGGCCACCACCGGCCGCGATATCAAGTTCGACATGGGGCGGCTGGACGGTTATCGCAACTTCTGCAACAAGTTGTGGAACGCCTCACGCTACGTGTTGATGAATACCGAAGGCGAAGACTGTGGCCGCCATGGGGAAGACGTCGAACTGTCCCTGGCCGACCGCTGGATCGAGGCCCGACTGACCCAGACCATCACCCAGGTGACCCGGGCGATGGAAGAGTTTCGCTTTGACCATGCGTCGCAGGCGCTCTACGACTTCGTCTGGAACGAGTACTGCGACTGGTACGTCGAGCTCTCCAAGCCGGTGCTGTGGGACGAAAGTGCCAGCGAAGCCGCCAAGCGCGGCACTCGCCGCACCCTGGTGCGGGTGCTGGAGTCCATCCTGCGTCTGGCGCATCCCATGATGCCGTACATCTCCGAGGAGATCTGGCAGCGCGTGGCGCCGTTGGCCGGTACTCTCGAGGGCGACAACGACTCGCTGATGGCCAAGGCCTGGCCGCTGGCCGACGACGCCCTGATCGACCAGGACGCCATTCGCGATATCGAATGGCTGAAGGGCGTGATCGTGGCGGTACGTAACATTCGCGCCGAGATGAACATCGCCCCAGGCAAACCGCTTGATGCGGTACTGACCAAGGGCAGCGAGGCCGATCGTACACGCTTGTCCGACAACCGTCTGTTCCTGTCGAAGCTGGCCAAGCTCGCGTCCATCGAATGGCTGGAGGACGCAAGCCAAGCCCCGCTGTCCGCCACTCAGCTGGTGGGTGAGATGGAAGTGCTGGTGCCGATGGCCGACCTGATCGACAAGGATGCCGAACTGGCACGTCTGGGCAAGGAGATCGACAAACAGGACAAGCTGATCATGGGCGTCGAGAAGAAACTCGCCAACGAAGGCTTCGTGGCCAAGGCGCCGGCGGCGGTCATCGACAAGGAGCGCGGCAAGCTCGAGGAGTATCAGGCGGCTCGTCGTGTGCTGGTCGAGCAGCGCGAGAAAATCGCCGCGCTTTAATAAGCGCCCGCCCTCGCGCCTTCATCAGCGCCCGCCCAAGCGCCGTAAGCAACACCCGCCCATCGGCCTGACATCGACCCCGCCCCTCGCACTGGCGGGGTCGATGTGTTGGGGCCAGCGATCAGCCGGCAGCCTGGCTGGCCAGCGAGCGTCGTGCCAACTCCACGGCCGACGCCACCGCCGTCCTGGCCTGGGGGCTGTTCTTCCAACAGGTACTGCCAAGCATCGACGCCACCTGTTCAACGATGTCTGGCATCTCGTACTCGGCCAACGCCTCGAAAGAGTCGATGCCGATCTCCTCGAAGCGCTGCACGACGCTGGGTCCTACCCCGCGTAGCTCAAGCAGCGCCGCCCGTTCCTGGTCAGTGAATGCCATGCTGTCTCTCCGTGTGTTGTCGGCTTCCCCGTCGACACCATCAGCATAGGCATTGCGCGCTAGGGAAACGCTGCCGCATGCCACTGACGCACAGGCGCGGCGTCTTGCCCCTCATGCATCAGCTGGCGTCGCGGAACCCACCCAGCACCAGCGAGTTGGGGCCAAAGAACACCAGGCGGTCATGGTCGATCAGATAGCGGTAGGCGTTGTCGAGCATATCGCGAACCTGCTGGGCCCCCTGGGGGTTGGCACAGGCCATGCGGGTAGCCGTCAGCTCGCTGAAGTCGATCCGCTGACTGTCGCCAAAGCGCACGCTACCGGTAAATCGATTGCAGCCGTCACTGCCACTGACGCTGCCGTCACGGGCGACTTCAAAATAGGGCTTGGTGGGCATGCTGAGCCGATCACTGGTACCGACCAGCAGCAGGTTCCAGCGCTTGCCGACCACCGGGCTGGATACGCTGCCTGGTGCTGCGGTGCCGCCGCTGTCGACAGTGGACGAAGGCTGACTGGAACAGGCTCCCAGTGCCAGGGCGCAAACGCTGAGAGCGGTGATACGACGAAGTCGTGGCAGAACCATTCGTAGCAGAACCATGCTATCTTCCTTGCAGCTTTATCATCAGGATGCCGCCTAATATGCCAGAAAACCGCGCCATCTCGCCCGGTTTTGTCCAAATCTCTTGGGCACTGCGCTATCGGCACGGTGTTCTGTCATGGCCACTCAAGCCCATCGTGAAAAGGACCTCACCATGCTCAAAGCCCTCGACAACGACGACCTGGGAAAGCTGATCCTGCGCCTGGCGCTGGGCATCATGATCCTGCTCCACGGCATCAACAAACTGATCAATCCCGGCAGCCTTTCCTGGATCGGCGACACTCTGGCCTCCCATGGATTACCGACGGTGCTGGCCTACGGCGTTCTGCTGGGCGAGGTCGTCGCTCCGTTGATGGCGATTCTGGGCTGGAACACCCGCATCGCGGGCCTTTTGATCGCAGGCAACATGGTCGTGGCCATCTACCTGGCTCACATGGGCGAATTGTTCAGTCTGGCCAGCAGCGGCGGCTGGGCCCTGGAGTTGCAGGGCATGTTCCTGTTTGGCGCCTTGGCCATGATGTTCCTCGGTAGCGGCCGCACCGCGCTCAAGCCCGACTGAGCGCTGCAGCGCCTTCTCGCTGTCAAGCAACGCCACATCCTCGCCAACCCGCGTTCCCCGACACCGCCCACCTCCCAGGCGGTGTCCTGTTGCCGTCGCCCGTCCAGCACCAGCACGTCCGGGCCGAGCTCAACTAACGTCGAACGTCTCCTTGATGAGTGTCATCTAGCCCTTGGCTTAACTGTGCGTAAATAAGCAGGACACGTTCAGGTTTGCTCTCTCGCGAGAGAAGACGTTTTGCCCTAGCCGACACACGGAGCCCATCATGCTCGCGTTCAAGCCCATCCCCGCCCTGGTCGCCATTGCCCTGGGCCTGGCGATCTGGTTTGCCGTCCCTATTCCAGACGGCGTCACCCCCGAAGCCTGGCACCTGCTGGCGATCTTTGTCGCCACCATCGCTGCCATCATTGGCAAGACCATGCGCATCGGCGCCCTGGCCATCATCGCCATCACCTTGGTCGCTCTGACCGGTGTCACCAACCCGGACAACTCCAAGGCCGCGGTAGCGGATGCCCTGTCGGGGTTTTCCAACCCGCTGATCTGGCTGATCGGCCTGGCCATCATGATCTCGCGGGGGCTGGCCAAGACAGGGCTTGGCAACCGCATTGGCTACGCCTTTATTGCCGCCTTCGGCAAGCGCACCCTGGGCATCGGCTACGCCCTTTCCCTGGCCGAGCTGACCATCGCGCCGATTACCCCCAGCAACACGGCGCGGGGCGGGGGCATCATGCACCCGATCATGCGCTCCATTGCTGACAGCTTCGGCTCGTCACCTGACGCCGGTACCAGCAAGAAGATCGGTGAGTATCTGGCGCTGGTGAACTATCACGCCAACCCAATCACCTCGGCCATGTTCATCACCGCCACTGCCCCCAACCCCTTGATCGTCGACCTGATCGCCAAGGCCACGGGCTCCGCCATCTCGATCACCTGGACCCAATGGGCGCTGGCGGCACTCCTTCCTGGCCTGGTCGCCATCGCCCTGATGCCAGCGGTGCTCTACGTACTGTATCCACCGGAACTCAAGCGCACTCCCGACGCTACCTCCTTCGCCCGCAAGCAGCTGGATGACATGGGCGCCCTGACTCGCGCCGAGAAAATCATGATCGGTGTGTTCGGTCTGCTGCTGACGCTTTGGGCAGGCATCCCGGCCATGCTGTTTGGCCCCGAGTTCAAGGTCAACTCGACCACCGTGGCGCTGCTCGGTCTGTCCATCCTGCTGGTGACGGACGTGCTGACCTGGGATGACATCCTTGGCGAAAAATCCGCCTGGGACACCATCGTGTGGTTCGCCGCCCTGGTCATGATGGCAAGCTTTCTGGGCAAGCTGGGACTGATTGGATGGTTCTCAGGCGTCATCGAAGAAGGCATCGGTAGCCTCCACATGGGCTGGTTCGGCATGGCGCTGGCGCTGACCGCTGTATACTTCTATGCCCACTACTTCTTTGCCAGTACCACCGCCCATATCACCGCCATGTACGCCGCCTTCCTGGCTGCCGGCATGGCGCTCGGCATCCCTACCCTTTACATCGCCCTGCTGCTGGCCGGCGCATCATCCTTGATGATGTCGCTGACCCACTACGCCACCGGCACCGCGCCGATCATCTTCGGCTCAGGCTATGTGGAACTCGGCACCTGGTGGAAGGCCGGCTTCATCATGAGCATCGTCAACCTCACCATCTGGATCGGGGTCGGCAGCCTGTGGTGGAAGGTGCTCGGCTACTGGTAAGCCCATCTAGCGATCCGTGGCCCCACCTCGAGACGCCACCGCCTTGCGGTGGCGTTGTCGTCTGGCCTGTCGGTTGGCTTGCCTGACGTCCCTTCCCGGCGCAGAATCGACAGCGACAGGATGTCGTTTCTGTATCGTCTGGAGGTTGGCCATGGATTTCCTCTCCCCCGCGCTATGGTGGCTGCTCGCAGGGCTCGCGGCCCTGATCCTCGAGCTGCTCAGTGGCTCCTACGTATTGCTTGCCTTGGCGGCGGCATTGATCGTGGGATCCCTGGTCGCCTGGTCGGGTGGCGACATCATCATGCAGCTGATCGCCTTTGCGGTGGCCTGCGGTGTGCTCGTTCCCCTGGCTATCTGGCGCCTGCGCAAGCGTCGCTACGGCCCCCACCCAACGTTTGGCGTGGCCGGTGGCGGCACCCGCCAGGGTGAGCGCTTCGTGCTGGTCAGCCGGGATTTTGACGACGCTCCTTGCATCAAGCTGGACGGAGACCTGTTTCGTGCCTGTTTGGCACAAACCGATGCCGAGGCCCCTGCCCTGCGTCCAGGTGACGAGGTCATCCTGTTACGGTTTGAAGGTACTCAGGCCATCGTGCGCCCAGCCGGAGAAGGCTCCTGAGAGATCCGCTTGCCGTGACTCCTGTTCACGCATCCGGTCAGCGCTGTCGTCTCCTTCTATCGCATGCCCTGGCGCCAGCTCTAGCGCTTACCTATACGCTTCCCTATCCATTTCCCTATCCGCTTCCCTATCCCGTGCAACCAACGAGCACGGATTCCCACGGCGGCACATCGCCGCTCCCGACGGGCAGCCAGGCCGGCTTGACGGATGATGCCCTTGCTACCAAGGAGGTGTTTGCATGTTGTTGAATGTCGTTAGCCCAGGCCTGTTGCTGGCCATCGTGGTGGTCGTCATTGCTCTGATCATGCTGATCAAGGGACTGGTGATCGTGCAGGAGTCCGAAGTGATCGTGATCGAACGCCTCGGGGCTTACAACCGCACGTTGCAGAAAGGGGTGAATTTCATCATTCCCTTCTTCGACAAGCCCAGGCCCATGAAGATGGTGCGCTACATTCGTCAGGGCCAGGAATTCACCCCGGTACTGAGTCAGGAAACCCGCATCGATCTGCGCGAATCGGTCATGGACTTTCCGTCCCAGCCGGTGGTGACAACCGATAACGTGACGGTACGTATCGATGGCGCCATCTACTTCCAGATCATCGATCCCGCCAATGCGGTCTACAAGATCGAGAACATGAGTCAGGCGGTCGAGGTGCTGGCCAAGACCACCTTGCGTTCCGTGGTAGGCCAGATGGAGCTGGACAAGATCTTCGAGTCCCGTGCCGAGGTCAACGCCAAGATCAAGGAACAGATGGAAGAACCGGCCTCCAAGTGGGGGGTGGCGATCAACCGTATAGAGGTGCAGGACATCGAGATGCCAGCGGAAGTGAAGGAGGCCATGCATCTGCAGATGTCAGCCGAACGTCGCCGCCGGGCCACCGTGACCGAGGCCGAAGGCGACAAGGCAGCGGCGATTGCCAAGGCTCAGGGCCAGAAGGAATCCGCCATCCTCAATGCCCAGGGCGACAAGGAGTCCGCCATTCTTCGTGCCCAGGGGGAAAGTCGCTCGATCGAGCTGGTACTGAATGCCATGGGCGAGGGCGAAAAAAGCTCCAAGGCCGTCATCGGCTATCTGCTGGGTCAGTCTTACATCGCCATGCTGCCAGAGATGGCCAAGCAGGGTGAGCGGGTCTTCGTTCCCTACGAAAGCTCGGCCCTGCTAGGCGCCATGGGGGCCTTCCGTGACCTCAACGCCACCGACGAGGCACTGGGCGACATCGCGCGCCGGGCAGCATCTGCCGGCGGACTGACCGGCGCGGCCAGCGCCCACGGCTGATGCCTTTCCCTCGCCGATAGCCCTTGCCGACAGCAACCGCTGAGCATCGCCAACCCTATCGCCACGCGGCAGGGTTGGCGGCAGGGTTGGCGGCAAGGATGAGCGCTGCGCAGACAGCAGGGTCTGTCCATGGGAAGCACGCCCGAAAACTGACGGCAGCGCAGTTGGCACGCCCTGCCGCCACGCTTTGCCCCTACCAGCTCCCCGTGTTCTCCATGGATGCCCACGGCTCCTGGGGCGCAAGGGCATCGCCTTTTTGCAGCAGTTCCACCGAAATACCATCGGGGCTTCGCACAAAGGCCATATGACCGTCACGGGGAGGACGATTGATGGTCACACCGTTGTCCTGGAGCTTCTGGCAAAGCCCATAGATATCATCGACACGGTAGGCCAGGTGGCCAAAATTCCGTCCGCCCTGATACTCCTCCGGATCCCAGTTCCAGGTCAGCTCAAGCTCAGGTGCCTGCAGCTCGCTGGAGCGCGACTCATCTTCTGGCGCCGCCAGAAAGACCAGGGTAAAGCGCCCCTTGTCGTTCTCCTTGCGCCGGACCTCCTTGAGGCCCAGCAGGTCGCAGTAGAAATGCAGCGACGCGTCGAGGTCGCTGACACGCACCATGGTGTGTAGAAATTGCATGGCCTGTATCTCCAAGTCAGGGGCTCTTCCTCACCGGCAGCGCAGACACCACTGCCGTTACGGATAGCGGGCCACTACCTTGGCGCGATCCTCCCCCGCTGTAAAGCTCAGCACGGCATAGTCATCCACGCGTCCGGTTTCCATGCCTGGGGAACCATGGGGCATACCGGGAACCGCCAACCCATCGATGTCTGGCGACGCTTGCTGAAGCCAAGTGAGCTGTTCGGCAGGTACGTGCCCTTCGATCAGGTAGTGTTGACCGGCGTCCGTGGTCAGCACGGCGGTATGGCAGGATGCCAGGGCCATGGGAACGCCAAGTTCGCGTTTCACGGCGCCCATGTCGGCTTCTTCGAGCACTGACACCTCAAACCCCGCCGCTCTGACATGGTCGGCCCAGGCGCTACAGCAGCCGCAGTGGGGATCCTTGTGCATGTCCAGTCCCGCCGCCATGACCAGTGGACTGACAACGCCGAGCAACCCCGCGCCCAGGGCGCGCAAAGAGTGAGCCATCGCGTATGATCTCCTGAACAACGTAAGTCTGTGAGTCGACACAGCATCGCAGAAGGTCGTCAGAAGGGAAATGCCAGAACTCAGCCATGAGGCACAGGCCCACCACGCCTCCGTCAAGACGATACCGGCCAGAACGACAGGAAAAGACGGCATATACCGGGCCCCTTTACATCGCCTCCTTTAAGACGAACTCTTTGACGGTGGCTGCTTACCGAGGAATCCAGCGAATGAGTGAGTACTGCAACGTAGCACCGGGGCACCCCCTGCATGGGCCCTACCACGATACGGAATACGGGTTCCCCATCACCAGCGAGGCCGACTTGTTCGAACGACTGGTGCTGGAGATCAACCAGGCTGGGCTCTCCTGGCTGACGGTACTGAAGAAACGCGACGCCTTCCGCCATGCCTTCGACCACTTCGAGGTTGACCGGGTGGCCGCCTATGGCGATGAGGAGCGGGCGCGACTGCTCAATGATGCGGGCATCATCCGACATCGGCAGAAGATCGACGCGGTGATTCACAACGCCCAGGTGATCCAGCAACTACGCGTGTCTCACGGCGGTTTCGAGGCCTGGCTGAATGCCCATCACCCTCTTCCCCACGCACAGTGGGTCAAACTCTTCAGGCGACACTTCCGCTTCACCGGCCCCGAGATCGTCAAGGAATTTCTGATGAGTACCGGCTATCTCCCCGGGGCCCATCATGATCAGTGCCCTGTGCAGCAGCAGGTCTTGGCCGCCTCCCCGGCATGGACGCAAACCGCCTCCGACACCAACCCGCCCGGCTAAGCGGCGCCAGGAAGAGATAGTGGATTCACTGACACAAGCGGCACTGGGCGCAGCCCTCGGCGGCGCGACACTAGGACGTCAACTCGGGCGAAAATCGCTGTTGGCCGGTGCCGTGGTCGGCAGCCTGCCGGACCTGGATGTGCTGATCGACTATGGCGACGCGGTCGCCAACGTCACCTATCATCGCGGCTTCAGCCACTCGCTGTTTGTGCTTACCGCTGTGTCACTGGCGCTCGCTTTTGCCGCCACGCGGCTTGGCAAGCGATGGGCGGTCACCGCGACGATACCCGCGTTGCGCTGGTGGCTGTTCTTCTGGCTATGTCTCGTCACCCACCCCTTGCTGGATTCGCTGACGACCTATGGCACCCAGCTATGGTGGCCGCTTGAGGTGGTGGCACCCAGCGCCACGCCGCTAGTGTTCATCATTGATCCCGTGTACACCCTGGTACTGCTGGGTGCGCTCGGCGTGGCCCTGTGGCCGAGCACCACGCGCTCTGCACTCCAGCGTGCCGCCAGCGCGGGGCTGATCATCTCGAGCCTGTATCTGCTGGCTGCGATGGGCGCCAAGAGTTGGGTAGAGCTGCGGGCACAAGCCGCGCTGGAGCGAATCGACATGGCCTCGGCGCAGGTGCTGGTCCAGCCGGCACCGTTCTCGACCCTGCTATGGCGAGTAACGGCCATCAAAGGTGATCGTCATGCCGAGATGCTGATCGGCCTGCTGGATGGTGACACCCAGCCTCAGGTAGAGCTGTTCCAGCGCGGTGCAGCCCTGGAGAAAGCCGCCACATCACTGGCCAGCGGCCAACGCCTGGAATGGTTTGCCGGGCCCTTTCTCCGCTACGAGACGCTGACCACCGAGGATGACACCCTGCTGATCGCCACTGACTTGCGTCTAGGCTTTCCCGGATTTCACCCTTTTCGCTTTGCGCTCGCCCGATGGCAGGGGGATCGCTGGGTCGCCCTGTCGCCCAGCCAGCAGTTGCCGATGTCTGCTCAGCAGCGTCCTCTCGGGCGTTTACTGGCACGCATCATCTCGCCACAGCCCAGACTTTGTATGGGTGACTACGTGGCACCACGTTGGCACCTGGCGACCGATACGGCTGTCTGTGCGGTCCATCACTCAGGGCAATGACGCAACAATGCCGCGACGAAAGCATCCGTCGCGGCATGGCCTCTAGCCTGGGGGAATGGCTGGAGGGGTATAGCTAAAGGGATGTTGCTAGGGGGACATTGCCAAGCAACCGGGCGGGTTATTGCCAGCCGGCCTGGCATCGGCCGGCGTTACAGCGCCTCGACCAGCGTCGCGATCTCTGCGTGGGCCTGGGTGAGCGCGGCTTCCTTGATCTCATCGCCCATGTTCAGGCCCTCGGCATAGACCGCCTCGAACTCGCTGATGCCGATCAGCCCCAACAGGTGACGAATATGCGGCGTCTGGGTGTCCAGCTCGCTACCTGCATACTGCCCGCCACGGGCTCCCAGCAGTATCGCACGCTTGCCTTCGATCAAGCCCACCGGACCATTTTCCGTGTACTTGAAGCTCTTGCCGGCGCGCAAGATGCGGTCAAACCAGGCCTTCAGCTGGGACGGCATGCCCAGGTTGTACATTGGCACCGCAAGCACCACCACGTCATGGGCCAGCAGTTCGTCGAGCCGCTCGTCGGAGCGCAATGCCAGCTCACGCTGCTGCTCGCTGCGCTCCTCTGGTGCGACCTGCCAACTGGACAGCTCTGGCAGAGTCAAGTGCGGCAGATCGTCGGCAACGACATCGCGGTGTGTCAGCTGAATATCGCTGCGCTGACGCACCTGGCGCTCAAACTGTCGGGCCAGGTCGTTGGACTGACCATGCTCACCCAGAATCGAAGACGTCACTAGCAATACGCGGGTCATGGCAAACTCCCTAAGAAGAGGTATCTGCCGATCAGTTTACCGCCTAAAAAGTTGACGAAAAGCGAAAAAATACGGGCCTATCTTTCTATAAAAACGAAAGAAAACGCCTGCTACATCACGACAGGAGCGCCCTGTCGGGCGCTCCTGACATCGTCCTCGACGCCGGGTAACGACTGGTTCAGGGCGCGATGCCCTGGCCACATCCCTGCAACTGCTGGCCATTGACCGTCAGCGTCACCTGAGCAGGCCAGGGCGTGCCGGCCATGTCGTCGAAACAGGCACCAGATTCGATACGCAGCTCAAAGGGGGCGTCCGCACGCCCACTCTGCAAGATTACTCGGCCCGCCTCATTATCCAGCGTGGTGACCCGATACGGCAGGCTCGCCTCACGCTCGCCGTAGTCCAGCGACATGTCGATGCGCGGCACGTCGTTGGCCAAGGAAAGATGCCACCCGGGCTCATTGCCACGGGCATAGAACATGACACCCGGTTTATCCGTGCGCCGAAGCGAATCGCGCCGGGCAGTCGCCTCACACTGCAGCCGTCCACGGCCGCTCTTGATCACCGCACGATCACCGATCACGTGGGCACTGAGCTCGCCCTGCTGATAGCGCTCGCCCTGGTCCACTACCGCCTGGGGCAGCTGCTCGGCGCCATGGGTCGTCCAGAGCCGCAGGGAGTCTCCCTGAGTGGCGGTGACCACATCCTGGCGTGGTGTGCAGTGCCAGCCCACAAAGGTAGTGCCGTCGCCAACGAAGTACGCCGATGGCAATAGCGGTGCCTGCTGCTCGACAGGAGCGTCAGTGAAGGATCCGCGCCTCTCCACCGCGGGAGCCTGATCCGATCCGGCGTCCTGACCTGACTGGGAGGCACATCCCGCCAGGCCAGCCAGCGCGGCGGTTAAAAGAGTCGAAGCGATAACGGATCGGCGCATGGAAAGCTCCTTCGATAACAGCGGCAAAACGGTCCTTTGACGCCACACGATACCACCGCCAGGCCCATCGTGACCCATTTTCCCCGGACAATCCCTCCCGATTCAGCACGCTATGTAAGCAAGGTGTTGTCACCCAAGCCCTCGCCACGGTCGGTGATCGACGCAGGCAGAGAGCTATCCACGTTCCACCGCCAAGCGTCAGTCCTGAATGCCCCTATCAAGACCCCGAACCGCGCCTTTTATCACGCCATCAGAATGAACCAGGCTCATGCTCTATCTCACGGAACATGAGCGATTCCACAGATTTGGACTAGCCCCGCAAGGGTGAGTCAAACTAAACTTCTTAATCTTTATTATGAACAAAGCTCACGATAATGCTTGAACTCCGTCATCTGCGTACATTGATCGCCCTGCGCGACGCTGGTTCTCTGGTGGAAGCCGCCGAGCGAGTGCACCTGACACAATCGGCCCTTTCTCATCAGCTCAAGGACCTGGAGGAGCGACTGGGGAGTCCGCTGTTCCTGCGCAAGACGCGACCGGTCGAGTTCACCCGCGCGGGGCTTCGTCTGCTCGGGCTGGCTGAGCAGATTCTGCCCCAGGTGCGCATGGCGGAGCGGGACCTGGCGAGACTGGCCGGCAACGAGCACGGCCGCCTGCACATGGCCATCGAGTGCCACAGCTGCTTCCAGTGGCTGATGCCCACCGTGGACCATTTCCGCGACCATTGGCCCGAGGTCGAGATCGACATCCCCGGGGGACATCATTTCGATCCCTTGCCCGCGCTGGCCCGGGAACAGCTCGACCTGGTCATCACCGCCGACCCCCAACCTCTCCCGGGGGTGCACTACGAGCCGCTGTTCCGCTACGAAGGCCTGCTGGCCGTCGCTCGTCAGCACGCCCTGGCAGGCAACAGCCACGTCACCCCGGCAGATCTCGCCGACCAGGTGCTGATCACCTATCCGGTAGAGCGCTCGCGCCTGGATATCTTCACGCAGTTCCTTGACCCAGCGGGAGTCACGCCGCGTGAGGTACGCACCGCCGAGCTGACCATCATGATGATGCAGCTGGTCGCCAGCGGCCGTGGGGTCTGCTCACTGCCTAACTGGGCCATGACAGAGTATCTGGAGCGGGACTATGTGAAGGCCGTGACGCTGGGCGAGACCGGCGTCTGGAGCACGCTCTTTGCGGCAATTCGTGAAGACACCAGGGAGGCCCCCTGGATGGTGGACTTTCTGCGCACGGCTCGTGAAACCTCGTTCGCGGTGCTCGAAGGTATCAAGCCTGCCTGACGCAGCGCGACGTTCAAGGGTCAGAAACGCCGGGGAATGATCAGGGTAAAGCGGGCGCCCTGCAGGGTCGGGCTTTCATCGACGGTGACACTGCCCCCGTGCCAGGCCATGACCTTCTGCACGATGGACAGACCCAGGCCATATCCCCCCGAACGGCGGGTGCGGCTATCGTCGAGACGCGCAAAGGGCTTGAAGATATCCTGGCGGGCCTCGGGGGGCACCCCCTCGCCGTCATCTTCCACGTCGACACGCACCAGACGGCTTTCATCGTACAGGCTGACCTTGACGCGGGAGCGGGCATGGCGACAGGCGTTGGCCACCAGGTTCTGGATGGCACGCTGCAGATAGCGCAAGTCCGCGTGTATCTCCACTTCCGGTCCCGCCGCCAGCTGCACGTCGAGATTGCCGTGCAACGGCATCAAGGCATCGATCACTCGCTCGCAGGTATCGCGCAGTTCCACCGGTTCCGGTGTGGCATCCACCCCGTGGATGGTCTCGCTGTCCAGGCGAGCGTAGGTCAGAATCTCGTCGATCAGATCATCAAGCTCATCGATATCACTATCGACCCCCTGCAGCTGACGCCGAACCAGGGCGTCCTCGGACATGTCCTCGACCATCTGCACCGCAAAACGTATCCGCGCCACCGGCGTCCTGAGCTCATGCGACACCGCACGAATCATGTCCTGCTGGGCGCGTAACAGCGATTGCACCTGGGACGCCATACCGTTGAAGGCCATGCCGACACGTCCAAGGAAGTCGCCACTCTCGACCTTAACTCGGGTATCGAGACGACCACTGGCGAGTCGTGTCGCAGCCATTTCCAGACGCGCCATGCGCGCCTCGATGCCGCGTACGATCAAGTAGATAACGATGGCCAGAGCGCCCATCAGCAAGACCAGCATGGAAGCCAGCAGCGCAGGCGGCAGCGCCTCGTAACTTGCCATGGGGCCGACGGTCAGCCAGAACGGCGCCTCTCCCGGTGGCGAGACCTGCATGAACAGCACCACTGACCAGTGCTCGGGCAGCAGCTGCATCATCACTTCGCCCCCGGCCAGACGCGACAGGTGACGCTCATCCAGCATGGTCGGCGGCGACTGACTGATCGACACCGCCAGATCCCCTGAACTCAAACCATCGAGGCTGGACTGACGATCCTTGGCCGGGAGACTCGCCAGCCACTCACCGCTGAGCTGGGTCAGGCCCCGCAGCTGGCGTTCCGACAGCCCTGACAGCGCCACCTGCAGCACCGCCCCGCCTCCCGGCATCAACCGCCAGAAGCGCCAGTCATGGGGACTGTCGCGATCCACCAATACGCCGCCGCGCTGTAACCGCAGGCGAGTAAAGTAGCTCGGCGACAAGGACGAAAGGGACACGATCGACATCGATATATCGAGCGCCTCGGAGCGCTCTTCCATCCACTGGCGACGCTCCGATCGAGGCAAACGATCGATCATCGTCGCCATCAGATTCATCGGAGCCTCAGCCAGCGTCTCGCGATAGTGCTCGATACGGATCTTGTCGATCAACGTCATGCCCGACATCGCCACGCCAAGCGCCAGCACCAGAGTCGCCGCCAGCATGACGTAGACCCGCAGGAAGGTACTGTCGGCAAGGGCGCGACGCATGCGCTCAGCTATCCTTCACAAACAGATAGCCCTTGCTTCTGACGGTCTTGATGCGATGCGGATGGTGGGGGTCATCACCGATCTTGGGGCGGATCCGCGATACCCGCACATCGATAGACCGATCCTGTCCGTCGTAGCGAATACCGCGAAGCTGAGAAAAGATCTCTTCCCGGGTCAACACGCGTCCGGCATGGCTCGCCAACAGCCACAGCAGATCGAATTCTGCACTGGTCAGGTCGATACGCTCACCCTTCAACCAGGCTTCCCGGGTCGCATTGTCGATGTCCAGATCCTGGAACGACAGCCGGCTTTCGCCCCCGGCCTCTGCGCCGTCGAGTCGGCGCAGCAACGCGCGCATGCGTGCCAGCAGCACACGCGGCTGCACCGGCTTGGGCACGTAGTCGTCGGCGCCCATCTCGAGTCCCAGCACCTGATCCATGTCATCCGTGCGAGCGGTGAGCATCAGGATCGGGCCTGAGTAGTCGCTGCGTACACGGCGACAGATGGACAGGCCATCTTCCCCCGGCAGCATCAGGTCAAGGATCACCAGATCCGGCTGCAGCGACAGGATGCGATCGACTCCCTTACCGCCGTCCTCTTCCAGGCTCACGCGAAAGCCGTTGGCTTCCAGGTAGTCCCGTGTCAGACCAGCGAGACGCTCATCATCCTCGATGATGAGTACGTGATCCTGTTCTCGTTGCTCTGAGCGATCTTCCATAGGGTTTCTCATTCCTTGTGGCGAGTACCGGGCATGAAGCATGCCGGACAGACGACTGATACTAAGCAATGTCACACGCGATAACACAAGGATACCCGAAATTTTCGCCGTCGCCTGCCCTCTCTTCGGTCCCGTCCTGACGCTGCCTTACGCCTGCCAGCGGCACCAACACTGGCCTGGCTGGACGCCCCGGGATGCCCCTCTCCCAAGCGCTGCGACCGGCGTGACATTACCCACTTGATGAAGGCAAAAATGCACACTATCTTGTGTTCGTGGCCCGCCAAGGCACTACATAGTGTGCCTCTAGCAAGTCCACCGAAGGCTGTCAATCAGCACGGAACGACGCCTTCTCATGCCCTTTTCCACGACTCTTCTCGCCTTACAGGGAGCCTCGGCGCCATGGAAACCATCGCAAGCCCGGATCGACCGTCTGTCTCTGTCACTGCGCCCAACACATTGCGCGTGATCAAGCGCACCGGTGATGTGGTGCCCTTCGATGCCGGCAAGATCGCGGTGGCCATCAGCAAGGCCTTCATCGCCGTCGAGGGAGACAACGCCGCCACCTCGAGTCGGGTACGCGACTTCGTCAAGCACTCCGCAGAGGCCATCGAACACACCTTCGCCCGGCGCCTGGCGGATGGAGGCACCGTACATATCGAGGATATTCAGGATCAGGTCGAGCTAGTGCTGATGCGCAGTGGCGAGCAAAAGGTCGCCCGCGCCTACGTGCTCTATCGTGAAGAGCATGCCCGAGCCCGCCAGGACAGCGGCATCGCCAAGCCTCACCCCACGCTCAACGTTACCGCCGCCGACGGCAGCCGCCGCCCCCTCGACCTGGGACGCATAGAAACCCTGGTCTTCGACGCCTGCGAAGGGCTCGAGAACGTCGACCCGAACAAGATTGTTCAAGACTCCCTGAAGAACCTTTACGACGGCGTGACCATCGACGGCGTGTCGCAAGCGCTGATGATGACCGCCCGCACCCTGGTCGAGAAAGACCCCAACTACACCTACGTCACCGCTCGCCTGCTGCAGGACAACCTGCGCCGCGAGGCACTGTCGTTCCTCGAGGTGGCAGAAGACGCCACCTACGGTGACATGGCCAGGCTCTACACGCCGGCCTTCGTGCGCTATGTCGAGCGCGGGATCGAGTTCGAACAGCTCGACCCGGAGCTTGCCAACTTCGATCTGGAGCGTCTCGGCGAAGCCCTGGATCACCGCCGCGACAATCAGTTCACCTACCTCGGCCTGCAGACCCTCTACGATCGCTACTTCCTGCATCGTGACAACGTGCGCTACGAGCTGCCCCAGGTGATGTTCATGCGTGTCGCCATGGGCCTGGCATTGAAGGAAACTGAGCGTGAGGCCCGCGCCATTGAGTTCTACGAGCTGCTGTCGAGCTTTGACTACATGGCGTCGACGCCCACCCTGTTCAATGCAGGCACCGTGCGCAGCCAACTCTCCAGCTGCTACCTGACTACCGTGTCCGACGACCTCGAGAGCATCTACGGCGCTATCCGTGACAACGCCATGCTGTCCAAGTGGGCCGGTGGTCTCGGCAATGACTGGACTCCTGTGCGCGCCCTGGGCTCCTACATCAAGGGCACCAACGGCAAGTCCCAGGGAGTAGTGCCGTTTCTCAAGGTCGTCAACGACACCGCCGTGGCGGTCAATCAGGGCGGCAAGCGCAAGGGCGCGGTCTGCGCCTACCTGGAGACCTGGCATCTGGATGTCGAGGAGTTTCTCGAACTGCGCAAGAACACCGGCGACGACCGGCGTCGCACCCACGACATGAATACCGCCAACTGGGTGCCGGACCTGTTCATGAAGCGGGTGTTCGACGACGAGCAGTGGACCCTGTTCTCGCCGTCCAGCTGCCCGGACCTGCATGACCTGTACGGTGTTGCCTTCGAGAAGCGCTACACCGAGTACGAGGAAATGACCCGCAACGGTCAGATCACCCTGTACAAGCGGGTCAAGGCCAAGGACCTGTGGCGCAAGATGCTGTCGATGCTGTTCGAGACCGGCCATCCCTGGATCACCTTCAAGGATGCCTGCAATCTTCGCAGCCCGCAGAGTCATGCTGGCGTTGTGCACAGCTCCAACCTATGTACCGAGATCACCCTCAATACCTCCGCTGACGAAATTGCGGTGTGCAACCTGGGGTCCATCAACCTGGCCAATCACATCGTCGAGGGCCAGCTGGAGGCCAGCAAGCTGAGAAAGACCGTGCGTACCGCCGTGCGCATGCTCGACAACGTTATCGACATCAACTACTACGCGGTGCCCCAGGCGCGACAGTCAAACCTCAAGCACCGTCCCGTGGGTCTTGGCCTGATGGGCTTCCAGGATGCGCTGTATGCCCAGGGCATCGCCTACGCCAGCGAGCAGGCAATCACCTTTGCTGATCGCTCCATGGAGCTGATCAGCTATCACGCCATCGAAGCGTCCAGTGACCTGGCTGCCGAGCGCGGGCGCTATGCCAGCTTCGAGGGGTCGCTGTGGAGTCAGGGGATTCTGCCGATCGACTCGATCGACAGGCTCAAGGCCGAGCGAGGCGAGCGCTTCATTGAGGTCGACACCAGCCAGACCCAGGACTGGGAACGCCTGCGCAGCAAGGTGCAGCAGCAGGGCATGCGCAACTCCAACGTCATGGCCATCGCTCCCACCGCCACCATCTCGAACATCTGCGGCGTCACCCAGTCCATCGAGCCGACTTACCAGAACCTGTTCGTCAAATCGAACCTGTCCGGCGAATTCACCGTGGTCAACGCCTACATGGTCAGCGACCTCAAGCAGCGCGGCCTGTGGGACGAGGTGATGATCAATGACCTCAAGTACTACGACGGCAGCGTCCAGCCTATCGATCGTGTCCCGGACGACCTCAAGGCCAAGTACGCCACTGCCTTCGAAGTCGAGCCAAAGTGGCTGGTCGAGGCGGCCGCGCGACGTCAGAAATGGATCGATCAGGCCCAGTCGCTGAACCTCTACATCCAAGGGGTATCCGGCAAGAAACTGGACGTGACCTATCGCATGGCCTGGTTTCGAGGACTCAAGACCACCTACTACCTGCGGGCGCTGGGCGCCACCTCGGTGGAGAAATCCACGGTCAACCGCGGCAAGTTGAATGCCGTCGCCAACGGCGCTTCCACTGACGCGCCCACCGCAGCTCCCTCGCCCAGTATCGACACCGCAGTCGAGGGAGAGCCCCGGGGCATCGATGATTTCCTCAAGGGCAAGGGCGGCCAACGTCCTCCCTCCGCCGGCGATATCGATGAACTAGGCTGCGAGGCCTGCCAGTAATCCGGACCACCACGCTCGGTCCTGTGGGCAAGCCCCCGCAGGCCAGGCCGAGGCGACCAGACACCCCTGCCGACGCCCTGCGCGTCGGCCGATCAGACGATCGGGAGAGAGCCACAATGCTGAACTGGGACGAGTTTCACGAGGACGACACCGCCACCGCCGAAGTTCCGGAACCGCGAAAGGTACCGGAGCCGCAAAAGGCACCACAGCCGGCAACGGCTCCGGTCACCGAACCGGCGGTCGAGGCGAAGGAGGCGGTGCGCGAAAGCACTGGCCACTATGGCGTCGCCGACCACAACCGCCTGGCCCGCGCACGCCAGGCCCTTGAGGAGCTCGACGTGGCGGCAGGTCTCGAAGAGCTCGAGATGGGCGCGGCGCGTATCCAGGTCGATGACAAGCAGATGATCAACGCCCGCGCCGACCTCAATCAGCTGGTGCCGTTCAAGTACGAGTGGGCCTGGCAGAAGTACCTGGACGGCAGCGCCAACCACTGGATGCCCCAGGAAGTGAACATGAACGCGGACATCGCGCTATGGAAGAGCAACGACGGCTTGACCGCCGACGAGCGCCGTATTGTCGAACGTTCGCTGGGCTACTTCTCCACCGCCGACTCCCTGGTCGCCAACAATCTGGTGCTGGCCCTGTATCGCCTGATCACCAACCCGGAATGCCGCCAGTACCTGCTGCGTCAGGCTTTCGAGGAAGCGATCCACACCCACGCCTACCAGTACTGCGTGGAGTCGCTGGGCATGGACGAAGGCGAAGTCTTCAACATGTATCGCGAAGTGCCTTCCGTGGCCGCCAAGTCCGCCTGGAGCCTGAAACATACCCAGTCCCTGGCGCGCCCGGACTTCCACACCGGCACCGTAGAGACCGATCAGGAACTGCTGCGCAACCTGATCGCCTTCTACTGCGTCACCGAAGGGATCTTCTTCTACTGCGGCTTCAGCCAGATCCTGTCCATGGGCCGTCGCAACAAGATGACCGGCGTGGCCGAGCAGTTTCAGTACATCCTGCGTGACGAGTCGATGCACCTGAACTTCGGCGTCGACATGATCAACCAGATCAAGATCGAAAACCCGCATCTGTGGACGCCCGAGTTTCAGGATGAGGTCACGCAGATGATCCTCGAGGGCACCGAGCTCGAGATCAGCTACGCGCGTGACACCATGCCTCGAGGGGTGCTGGGCATGAACGCGGCCATCATGGAAGAGTACCTGCACTTCATCTGCAACCGCCGCCTGGCCCAGATTGGCCTGAAAGAGCAGTTCCCCGGCGCCCAGAACCCCTTCCCGTGGATGAGCGAGATCATCGACCTGCGCAAGGAAAAGAACTTCTTCGAGACCCGCGTCACCGAGTATCAGGTCGGCGGCGCACTGAGCTGGGATTAAAAAGAGGATATGCAGAATGGTTAGGAAGGTTCGTAGTGACTGTACCGTGGGCTCTTTTGAAAAGTCTCGTGGGCTGCCACCAGGATCAATCAGAAACCCTGATGGTAGAGATACGAGGTCAGACAAAAAGATCGGTACGATTCGAAAGCAGCAGGAAAAGGCTAAGTAATCTCTTCAACGGGGGAGCGCACAGGCCGCTCCCCCACTACCAGTCCATTGTTTAGAAAAAGTGAGCACTGGTACGGAAAGCAAAAGCAGGTCGATTGAGATAGAAAATTACTGGCCCAGAAAGTGTATGGCGAGACCCCAAGATCTAGCCACCTAGTGAGAGGGCAATACCATGACAGTGTCCAACGCAACACCACAGCAGCACCAGCACGACACTCGCGCCTGGCAGACCGCACTGGACCAGGCCCTGGCCGCCCATGGCGGCGAGCGCGCCCTGGCTCGCTACGACCACCTGGCCCACGCCTTCCCCGCCCCTGAATATGACCCCCACGATGATCACCACCCCCACCTGAACCTGGACGCCTTGAAGCGCTGGGCGCTGTATCGTGGCTGGCGCGCTCAGCCGGACACCGATCGCATGGGGCTGGCCAGCACGCCACCGATTCGCTTTACCCGGCTGTCACGACATCGCATTACCAGCCATTAAGGCCTCGAGAGAAGTGACAGCGCTCACTGACGGTCATCACCGCGAGGGAGCGCTGTCGCATGGCGTTTCATCCAGCCTGTGACACGCCCAACCTCAGCGGCTGCGCCGACGCCCGATCCAGCCGCTACCGACCAGCATGCCCAGGGTAATCAGCCCCGCGGCACCGGCCAGCCACAGACTGGGGGCGGCATAGCCAGTGACCACCAGCACCAGCGTCGACAGCAGCGGCGTAAAGTAGGCGAGGAAGCCCAGCAGGCGTAGATCGCCCTGCTTGACCCCGATATCCCAGGTAAAGAACGCGCTGCCTACCGGGCCCAGACCCAGGGCAATGACACCGAGCCAAGCGCTGCCCTCGGGCCAACGAGTCGTCTCGAAGGCCAGGTGACAGATCGCTGCGAGTATCGCCGTGGCCAGACAGAAGCCGCCCACGGCGGCGGTCGGCACCTTGCTGGTGGCCCGGGACAGTACCGAGTAACCGCTCCACACAAAGGCACTGGCAAAGGCGGCAACGTAGCCAAGCAGGCTGCCACCGGCATTGACATCACCGCCGATCAGTAACACCGCACCACAGAAGCCCAGCACACTGCCGATGACGTGATAGCCGCGCAGGCGCTCGCCGGGTAACAACGCTACCATCAGCACGATCAGCAGCGGCCACAGGTAGCTGATCAAGCCAGCGTTGGCAGGCGGAGCATTCTGCTGAGCGACGAAATACAGGGCGTGATAGCCAAACAACCCACCGACACCCAGCGCCCAGATCAGTGGCGGCTGGCGCATCGGCGCGATGACCGCCTCTCCCCGCACGCGCTGATAGACCACGAAGCAGACGAAGGCCACCGCAAACGCCAAGGCGGTCAATAGAAATGGCGGCACCGGACCGGCCAGCTGGGTGAACAGCGACAGCATGGCCCAATTGAGCACGGTGGTAGCGCCAATCAAGGTGGCCCGGCGCCGCAGATCAGGTCGCACTGCGATGTCACTGCTGGATGAGGATGAAGAAACAGACATGAGGACCTCCACACAGACGAGGACTCGAGTGTGTGCGGCGCACGCCATCATGTCTTGTACGATTCTGACCTTTGCAAGACCTGCTGGGCGGTCTGTTGTCGCCAGCGCCCTGGCGGCATCCCGTGGGCCTCACCAAAGACCCGGGTAAAATGTGCTGCATCGTGAAAACCACAGGCCAGGGCAATCTCGCTGAGGGAAACGGGCATGGCCCTCCCCTGGGCGCCAGGGCCCATCAGCAGCTGACGGGCCAGGATCAGACGCTCACGACGTAGCCAGGCCGCCGGTGCCATGCCCATCAGGACGCGAAATTGACGCGCAAAGACGGCCTCGGACAGGTGACAGAGGCTGGCCATGTCGCTGACCCGCCATGGCTGCTCCAGACGACGACGGACCTCTGGCAACAGTCTGAGCAGACTTAGCCGCTGGGACGGCAACGGCTTGCCCCCCCCTGCGTCAAGCGCTGTCGCCAAGGTCAGCAGCCACTGAGCCAGCCGAGGTACATCCGCAGGGCCCGTAGGCGCGGCGGTCGCCAGTGCTGTGGGGACCTTGATCCCCGACAGGCGGCGGCTCGCCCCTCGACCGGATTCAAACAAGGATTCGATACCCAGGGCATGGCACCACTCCACCGGGAGATCGAGCACCAGGACGTCGTTGTCCGCGGGGGCGAGATAATGATGCAGGTCACCGCTGGGGACTGGTGCCAGCACGCCTTCGCTTACCCGCAGACACCGACCGGCCACCTCCAGCTCGACCATGCCACCTTGCCCCAGCAGCAGTTGCTGGTAGTCATGCCGGTCACTGAGCACCCTATCCGGGTAGCTACGCCGTTCGATTACTGGAGCGTCAAGCATCATTGCAAGGTCATGTCCCAAAGCCACACCTTCAGTCTAGCCCTCGCGCCGTCGCCCTGGAAACCTGGGCGCCAGCTGATCCAGGTCAAACGTACTTCCTTGGCAGAAGCGATACCCTCTCATTTACAACCCCGCCAGGCTCTGATAGAGATGTCTGTCGGAGGTCCTCTCCATGGAACATGCAGGAGGTCCGTCATGGCGACATCCAAGAGTGTCATCAAGCGCGTTTACGTTCCCACCCACGTCAAGACCCTGCCCAACGGTGAACGGGTAAAGGTCCCGGGCCACTACAAGAAGGTCCCGACGGCACACTAGTTCGCGTTTGCCACGCCCTGGAGCCGTCGATCGCTGACCGCTGTCACGCGTTGCTGATTCTGTCACTCTGGATCCAGCCACCCTTGACCCCGTCACACTGATCCAGTCACCCAGACTCCGTCATCCAAGGATCAGGCGGAAGACGGCTCCCGACACACCCGCCACCAGCCAAGTCCTGCCGGCACGCCGAAGAGTAGCGCATGCACCAGCAGCTCCTCCCCCAAGGCATAGCCGTGTGACAACCCGACGCTTAAGTTCCAGGCACAGACTCCCAGCCATGCCAGGCTAAAGACCCACATCGCAGTATGCTGACGAGGCTTTGGACAGGTCCAGAGCAACAGCAAGACCAGTGCCACGCCAATGATGATCATGATCAGCAGACGCATCTCCCCCTCCTCCTGCCAGTCGAGCAAAGCGCACCGACGGCGCTTTGCCATGGATGTTGACGCAGCCAGTCATCGCCATGACTGCGCGTGACACGGCGACTCGCTACTCAGGCATCGCATCCGGCGCCATCACGATCAGCCGTGACGCCTCTTGCCGATGCTTCAGCGCCACGACGAGATACGACGTCCCGGGCGCTTCGGTGAACGTCCAGAGCCCCTCTACGGCACCGCCAGCAAGGGACTGTGTGCCCAAGGCTTGGCCAGTGTCGGGCTGCAGGAAAAACAGCCTCGAGGCACTGCTGGCACCGACGACAACGGTGTTGTCGATCGTGACAGGCGCGGTCAAGCCACTCGCCCCCATCAAACGTCGCGGTGAGAACCGCGACGGCTTCAGGTGGTGAACGTCCAGGCCCGCCACCGTGGACACCCACTCCCCCGTTGTCGAAGGCCCGAGGCTGACACGCGCCACCGCCCCCCAAGGGGGCGTTTGGCACCATGGCCACGCAAGCCTGCCCCCGTCGCGGCTGACCAGGCCAGTGCTGGCAAGCAGGTAAGATCCTTCGTCCGGCGAGCCGAAGATCGTTTGTCGTGACCAGGGCGGTGCCATGGGCGGATGCACGAGCAGGTCCGCGAGCAGGTCTGTCAGCGGAGCCGGCAGCGCACTGGGAAGGCCGTGATCCCGAGTGCGCTGGCGCAGTCGACACCAGAGTTGATCAACGGGGGTGAGCCCCCAGGCATCTCGCTCAGCCGCGCCAGCCGTTGTCAGCGCTGTGTTGCGCCAAGGCTCCTCGGCCAAGGGCGGTGAAGCGGCCAGCACCTCGTGGGACAGTATCTCCCCGGTCAACCGGTCGAATAGCGTCAACCCGGCGGCGGTGTCAGCCACCATCACCAGCGCTGTCGCGTCAGGCTGTTCCTCTCTGCCGCCGGCATCTTCCCCAGCGTCGGCGAGACCTGCCTCTTCTGCCGTCAGTGTCATCAAGGCAGCCGTGCCAGACGCGGTGATACCGCCCAGCATCTCGGTCTGCCACAGGACGGTGCCATCGCTGATATCCACTGCCTGTATCAGGCTTCCTGCGTCGCCAGTAGGCACCCTGGCGGCGGACGACACGATCAGGCGATTCAGTGCCTGATCGACCGCCAGCAGTCTGTCGCCACCTGCCGCGTCTCCCCAGCTCCACAGGCTCTCTCCCGAGCCGCTGTCGAGCAGTTGGAGGGCGGGGCCATCCTCCATGGCAGATGCCACTATCGCGCCATCGGTCACCTGCAATGCCGCCAGCGACGTCGCTTCGACGGTGGTCATCCCGGCCGCGGCAAAGCTCTCGCAAGGCCTGCCGGTGTCGGCGTCCAGCGCCAGCAAAGTGCCGGATGAGGAGGCGACAAACAGCCGCTGCGGACACATCAAGTCGGTCTCGCTGATACCGCTCTCACCGGCGCCTTCATGGGTGGATGCCAATTCCAGGGGATCCCCTTCTTGCTCTCCTGGGATGGGTACAAACACCCCCGCCGCGCCCTCGACGGGGCCTTGCCAGGCATCATGAAAGGCCAGATACGCGCAGCGTTCCCCGGCGACATCGCCTTGCCACTGGTAGGCCCATAGCGGCTCTCCCGTGGTGGCTCGGCGTGCCATCACTCCCTGCTGGGTGCAGACAAACAGCTGCTGCTGATCATCCGACAGTGCCAGGGACGACACCCCTGCCGTCAGCTCGGTGTGCCAGACGTCGGTCAGTGCGAACGGCGCATGAGCACGATCACCTTGCTGCCACGCCTCGACGATATGCGGTGCCGCCGCCAGCAGCGGTAGCGCCAGACCAACGATCGACGTCAGCCCGGTTCCCTGACGACCGAGGCCAGTGGCGCCGCGAGACCACCATGGCAGGAGCAACACCAGTCCCAGCAAGGCCGGGGCCCAGAGCCGAGGTATCAAGCGCCAGGCATCCAGCCCCACCTCCCACAGCGCCCAACCAAGCGTGCCGGCGAGCAACGCCGCATACACCGTCAAGGTGCCGCGCCAGCGCCCCATCAACCCTGCGGCCACTGCCACCAGCCCCGCGGCAGATACCACGTAATAGACACTGCCGCCCTGAGCCAGCAGCAGCGCTCCCGCCAGTAGCTGCACCAATGCCACTACAGCCAGCACCAGTCCCAGCATGATGGAAGGCCCCTTGGCAGCCCGACGGTTATCCATTGAGTGCATCTCCTTTCGTCCCTGACGGCCACGAGGCAAGTCGTCGCCTCAGCTCTCGCGACGTGCAGCTTCAGAATAGAAGCTGCCGGTGATCACTGCGACCTACGTCCACCCTCGTGGCGTACCGTGCAGAGGCACGCCAAATGCCTGGCGTGAGGCGACGAACATGGCATGATGTGCCATCCATCCGTTGCTCCAGAGGAACACGCCGATGAATCTGTACGGCGATACCCGTTCGGGAAACTGCTACAAGATCAAGCTGCTGGCCTCACTGCTCGACATCCGAATGGTGTGGATCGGCATCGATATCCTGGCCGGTGACACCCGTGAAGAGGATTTTCTCGGGCGTAATCCCAACGGCAAGATTCCCCTTCTTGAGCTGGATGACGGACGCTTTCTGGCAGAGTCCAACGCGATTCTCCACTACCTGGCCGGCGGCAGTGATTGGCTACCGCAGGACCGCTTTGAGCATGCCAAGGTGCTGCAGTGGCAATACTTCGAACAGTACAGCCATGAACCCTATATCGCCGTTGCCCGCTTCATCTCGCTGTATCTCGGCCTGCCTGATGAACGCAAGGCCGAGTACGAAGCCAAGAAAGAGGGCGGCTACAAGGCGCTGAAGGTCATGGAGCGTCAGCTGGAAGCGACGCCTTATTTGGTCGGCGACCGCCCGACCATTGCGGATATTTCGCTGTATGCCTATACCCACGTTGCCCATGAAGGCGGCTTCTCGCTGTCGACGTTTCCCGGCATACGGGCCTGGCTCGAGCGCATTCAAGCGCTGCCAGGCTATGTCTCCCTCGGTGACGAAGCGCTCCCTGCCTGAGCCGTTGAGGTGGCCATGGTCAATGACCGACCGGCCCGGTCGGTCATCTCTCATTGTCGGATATCAGGTATGCTGGTGGCTTCTTGCAACGCCGTAACGGAGTCACGACTTGGCCACCGCCCTCCTTTTCAACGTCTTGATTTTTCTTGCTGCAGCCGTGGTGGTGGTACCCGTCATCAAGCGCCTGGGACTGGGAGAGGTGCTGGGCTACCTGATCGCTGGGGTACTGATTGGCCCGTCTGCCCTCGGCCTGGTGCCTGACGCGGAAGGCGTGCTGCAGTTTTCCCAGGTCGGCATCGTCTTCCTGCTGTTTGTCATCGGCCTGGAACTCAAGCCGGCGCGTCTCAAGCTGATGCGTAAACCGGTCTTCGGCTTCGGATCGCTACAGGTCGCCATCACCACCCTCGTGCTCGGCGTCACGGCTCTCGCGCTAGGCCTGTCTCCGGTCGCGGCGGCCGTCGTCGGCTTCAGCCTCGGACTGTGCTCCACCCCGCTGGTCCTGCATCTGCTCGGTGAGCGCCAGGAGCTCAACAGTCGCCACGGGCGCAAGGCGTTCTCCCTGTTGCTGTTTCAGGACATGGCCGCCATCCCGGTGCTGGCCGTGATCCCGATCCTCGGCGCGGATAGCCTGGCCGCCGGAGGAGTGATGTCAGCGCTCAAGGAGGTGGCGATTGCGGTCGCCGCCTTCGCCGGCCTTATCTTCGGGGGACGCAAGCTATTGCCGCCGCTGTTTCGCAGAGCGGCCGCCACCGAAAGCCGCGAGGTGTTTGCCGGCATGTCGCTGCTGGTCTTGATTGGTGCCGCCTTGCTGATGGAGCTGGCAGGCCTGTCGATGGCCCTGGGGGCATTTATTGCCGGCATTCTGCTGGCCGACTCTGAATACCGCCACAGTATCGAGGCAGATATCGAGCCCTTCAGAGGCCTCTTGCTAGGTCTGTTTTTCATGGCCGTGGGCATGACCGCCCAGATCGGGCTGCTGGCCGAGACCCCGGGGCTGGTCCTGGGGCTGACCGCACTGCTGCTGGTGGCCAAGGGCGCCAGTCTGATGCTGGCGGCACGCGCCTATGGCTGTGGCTGGCGCGAGACCACCACCCTGGGGGTGCTGCTATCTCAAGGTGGCGAGTTTGCTTTCGTGGTACTGACCGCGGCCGGCAGCGCAGCGCTGCTGGAGACCAGTCTCGTCAGCCTGCTGGTGCTGGTCGTGTCGCTGTCCATGGCCACCACGCCGGTACTGTTTCTCGGCTATGAGCGGTGGATCCGCCCGCTCTTCAAGAAACCTCGTCCGAAGCGCCAGTTCGACGCCATGGACGACGACTCACCCAGGATCATCCTGGCGGGATTCGGTCGCTTTGGTCAGGTGATGGGACGCGCGCTCCAGGGACTCGAGATTCCCTACACGATTCTCGACATCAACGCCGACCACGTGGATTTCGTGCGACGCTACGGCAACAAGGTCTACTTTGGCGACGCCACCCGTCTCGACCTGCTGGAGGCCGCAGGGGCTCGCCAGGCCCAGGTACTGGTAGTGGCGGTGGGTGATCCCGAGATTTCCATGCGTATCATCCAGCGTGCCAGCAAGCGCTTTCCCCACCTCAAGATCTACGCTCGCGCGCGGGATCGTCAGCATGCCCAGCGGCTGATGCGAGCCAAGGTGGATTACGTGCTGCGCGAGCTGCTGCCAGCCAGTCTCGAGATGACCCGAGAAGTGCTGATCGGGCTGGGCATTCCGCGGGACAAGGCCCAACAGACCATCGATACCTTCCGCCCCCATGATGAAGATACCCTGCGGCGACAGCTCGAAGTCTTCGGCAATGAGAAGAAGCAGATGCAGACCATCCGACAGGCGGCCAAGGAACTCGAGACGTTGTACGAAGCGGACGAAGACATCCTGCGCAGGGTCGATGAAATTCCTTCGAGGGCCAGCACCGAGCCCCCCGCCTCCCATCCCCCTGAACGCTAAGGGTCGGGCGAACTCACCTGACGCGGCTGCCACCAGGACGGCAGCCTTTCGCGCACCTCCGGCCAGGCGAAGCGATCATCCAGCAACACCAGCGTGCCGCTGTCCTCTGGCCCGCGGATCACACGTCCGGCGGCCTGAATCACCTTGATCAGCCCAGGAATTCGATAGGCGTAGTTGTCCCCCTGGCCAAAGCGCGCCTCGAGGCGTGACTTCAAGGCCTCCTGGCGAGCGTCGCTGGGAGGCAAGCCCAGGGTCGCCACAAAGGCACCGATCAGCCGATCTCCCGGCAGGTCCACGCCCTCCGAGAAGACACTGCCCAACACCGCAAACGCAATACCAAAGCCTCCCGGTGCGAAATCGGCCAGAAACGCTTCCCGCTCGGCTTCGTCCATGCCGCGACGCTGCACCCGCCGGGGAATCTCCGGGTAGGCATCGGCCATGGCGGCGACCACTCTATCCAGATAGGCAAAGCTCGAGAAAAACGCCAGGTAGTGGCCGGGACGCCGCTGATACTGGGCTGCCATCATCTCGATGATACCCGGCAGCGACTGTTCCCGGTGGCGGTAGCGGGTCGACAGATGGGTGCAGATCCTGACGTCGAGCTGCTCGGCAGTGAAGGGAGATTCGACCTCGGCCCACACGCTGTGGGCCGGTAGTCCCAGCAAGTCTTGCTGGTAGCGTGGCGGAGCCAGCGTCGCCGAGAACAACACGCTGGCATGGGCGGCTGCAAAGCGCGGAGCGAGAAAGTCGCCAGGCACCTGATTGACGATGGCAAGTCGGGCGCGACCTCGCCCCCGGCGGGTCAACTCGCACATGGAGTGGTCGCCGAATCGCTCGGCCAGGCGAGAGAATGCCAACGCCTCGAACAACGCATCGGTCAGGGCGGGCCGGGTATCTTCAGGATGCTCTCCCAGATGATCACCGATGGCACCGCTCAACCCTTGCAGGGCCTGCAGAAACTCTGCCGGAATCGTCCCCAGGGTCATCCAGCGCGGTGCATCCCGAGAGCCCGGCTGGTCGCCGCCATGTTCCCGCACCACCGCCTGCCACTGCCGCACAACCCGCGCCAGAGGCTGTTTCAGCGCGGCAGGCGCCTCCTTGCTCAGGCGTGCCAGACTGCGCTGATCGATACTGGCCGAATACATGCCCCGCGCTCTATCGATCAGATTGTGCGCCTCGTCCACCAGCAGCGCCAGGCGCCATTGGCGCGCCTGAGCCAGGCCATGCAGCAGAGCGCTAGAGTCGAAGTAGTGATTGACGTCCCCCACCACCAGGTCGCACCAGCGTGCCATTTCCTGGCCCAGATAGTAGGGGCACAGACGATGCGCCAGCGCCACCTCTCGCAGCCCGGCGCGATCCAGCCTGGCGTGGGCTACGGCGGCCTGGCGCGCTTGGGGCAGTCGATCATAGAAGCCCTGCGCCAACGGACAGCTATCACCGTGACAGGCCAGATCAGGGTGTTCGCAGGCCTTGTCTCGCGCGACCAGCTCCAGCACACGAAGCCGCCGCTCGGGGCCTGGATCCAGCTGATTGACGGCTGACAGCGCCAGCTGCCGCCCGGTGGTCTTCATGGTCAGGAAAGCCACGCGATCGAGGCCATGCCGTGGCATGGCCTTCAACGCCGGAAACAGGCTGCCCAGGGTCTTGCCGATCCCGGTCGGCGCCTCGACCAGCAAGGCCTTGCCGGTGGCCACCGCCTTGTAGGTGGCTTCCGCCATCTGGCGTTGCCCGGGACGAAAGTCGAGATACGGAAAGCGCAGGCCCTGCAGGGCACTGTCGCGGCGGCGTCGATGGCGCGCCTCGCTCTTGGCCCAGTGCAGATAGTCGTGACAGGCCGCAGCGAGCTCCTGCCACAGCTCCGAGGCGGATGCCTCACAGCTGAGAAGAGTTTCACGACCTGTCACCAGATCGAGGTAGACCAAGGCCAGGGTGATGCGCTCACGCCGCTGCTGGCGACACCACAGCGCGCCGTAGGCGCGCACCTGCGCCCAGTGCAGCGCCCGCTGGTTGTCGGCCATGCGATCCAGGCGCCCGCGGTGGGTCTTGATTTCCTCGAGCCGTGAACCGTCGTCGGCCACACCATCGATGCGCCCTCTCAGGTGTAGCCCTGCCAGCGTTCCTTCGACGGCCACTTCACTGCGGTAGCCCTCACCGCGGCGGGCCACCACCTGGGCATGACCGTCGATGCCCTCGCGGGAGCTGGGGGCTGGCGTAAAGCGATGATCAAGGTCTCCCCGACGTGCCGTGAAGTCGCACAGCTCACGCACCGCCACCGACATCACCAGGCTATCGTCAGCGACACTGCCGGATAGCCCTTCTCGTTCTGCCTCAGGCAAAGCGTCTGGATCGTCCGGGCAGCGCAAGTCGTCACTCATCATGCCACCGCACATGACACACCGACACCGCAATCCCGTGGCGATGAAAATGCTCAAGCCAGCGTTTCTGGTTGTCCTGCAGACGGTCTCCTGGCGCCTTGATCTCGATCAGGCGATAGCGGGGCTCGCCCTCAGCTGCCGCTGGAAAGAACTGGATCAGGTCTGGCCAGCCGGCCCGATTGGCCTTTACATCCTCCAGCATGCGGGTGAAAAAGACCCGAAGATCTGCGCCATCGATGCACTCGAGCGCCACATCCAGCAGCGTGGCATCCAGCACCTCCCAGTGTACAAACGGATTGGCGATGCCCCGCTTCTGTTCCCAGCGCCGACGTATCTGGGAGACGTGGGCCTGGTCGTCCAGCGCAGACAGGCAGGCATCGAACCGCTCTCGGCGACGGCTCACGAAGTCCGCGCGATAAAGGTCTGCAGGCCCACGATGAAACGGATGAAAGAAGGCCCCCGGCAAGGGGGTGAAAATGACATCCCAGCACAACAGGCCAAACAGTCCGGCGATCAAGTGATTCTCGACGTAGAACACCGGCGCGCCATCCTCGCTGAGATGATCTCGCACAGCGCGCTCGACGCAACCGCTGTCATTCAGCGCACGGGACGGCAGCGATAGCTGCCACAGCGTGATATCCGCGAGCGCTGCGCGCTCCTGCCGGGGCAGCCCGAGCCGGCGTCTCAGCCGCGGCACCAGGCGCTCCAACGCCTGGTGCTCAGCCTCATCCTGCGGCGACTCGAGCGCCTGTTCCGCCAGTTCCATGGCCTGCTGGTCATGACCAAGACGCTCCAGCAGGCGCAGCCGCTTGACCCTGGCCTCACCGGGACCCGCCAAGGCATACGCCTCCAAGGCCAGGGCGTCGTGGCCAGCACGCTGGGCCTGCTGACCCAGTCTCAGCAGCAGGCGTGCCCGTCGCGATCTCAGCCATGCATTGTCATCAGGCAGCTCAGGCACATCGGCCCATACCGACGCCACGTCCTCGCCTTGCTCGAGGCGCTCGCGCAGGTGGTGCAGCTGAAGATAGGTGTCGACCTCCTGTCGCTGTTGAAAGCCGCGAGAAGCGGGATCGAGTGCCACCTGTTCGTAGCGCATGTGCCCGAGCTCCGCCATGACGAAGTCCGACCAGCTTTGCCGCAGGTTGCCGAAGAACATCAAGCGCAGGCGATCACAGACCTCCATCACGGTCAGTCTCCACAGGCCATCGTCGCTGTTCGGCCACCACTGACTCCAGCGCTGGGGACCCAGCAAGGACGGCGTCTCATCCGCCGACCTATCCGAGGCATCCGCCGATTTATCCTGGGCATCCGCCAGCGCCTGAGCCAAGCGGGTCTTCGATACCGAGGCCGGGAGCTGATGATCCGGCAAACGTGGCACCAGGACCCGTCGCGCCTCAGCAAGACGCAATTGCGTCATCAGCTCGTCATGGCTCACTACCGGGTCCGCCGCGATCAGTTCGGCGGCGGCCAGTTCTTCCAGGGCGAGGCCAAGATCCCCCACTTCCACGTAATCGAGCCGGGTCGTACGAAACAGCTCTCCCTTGCGCGACACCATGCGCACCAACAGGGCTTGAGCAGGTTCGGGGAGACCACCGAACTGCGCGATGAAATCACGTTCAGGGGCGGCCAGCAGATCGCCGTGTCGGCTACTCACCCACGCCAGCACATACTGGAAATGGCGCAGGTAATAGAAGGGGTCGTCGCGCAGGTCTGGAGGTAGCTGCGGCAGGTCAGGAGTCATGGCGGCATCTTATCAAGGATGCCCTATCACGCCCAAGCGCCCACTGACGGACACTTCACTCGCCGTCTTGCTGATCGCCAGCAACGGAAGAGGAATATGTCCGCTACCGCCATGGACATTTCCTTTTGCTGCTAAGCATTGATGAGCAACTGCTACAGAAAGCCATTTCAGCAAAAGCCGAGTCTGTAATGCCAGTCTATGCTGGTGACACTGAAAACGGCGGAACATGCGGCAGGTAGCGCAAGCGACTTAGATAGCGGCAGGTAGCGCAAGCGCCTTAGATAGATAGTAGATAGATACCAAGGCGCCGATACCCCGTACTGATGACAACATATCGACAACCACGTACTGATCGAGAGACAGAGGAAGCGACTCATGCCCCAACAGAAGACCGCCATCATCACCGGATCGACCAGCGGTATCGGACTTGGCATCGCCGAGGGGTTCGCCAAGGCAGGCATCAACCTGGTCATCAACGGTATCGAAGCGGCGTCAGACGTGGAGACCACCCGGTTGGAGCTTGAGAAACACGGCGTCAAGGTGGTCTACGACAACGCCAACATGATGGAGCCGAGCGAGATCAGCGCCATGCACAAGCGCGCCGAAGCCACGTTCGGCGCCGTCGACATCATCGTCAACAACGCTGGCATACAGCATGTGGCACCGGTGGACGAATTTCCTGAAGACAAGTGGAACGCCATTATCGCCATCAATATGAATTCGGCCTTTCACCTCACCAAGGCCGCTCTGCCGGGCATGAAGGCCCGCGGTTGGGGGCGAGTGATCAACATTGCCTCGGCTCATGCCCTCGTTGCCTCTCCCTACAAGTCGGCCTACGTGGCCGCCAAGCATGGGGTATTGGGTCTGACCAAGACGGTAGCGCTGGAAGTTGCCGAACAGGGCATTACCGTCAACGCCATCTGTCCTGGCTATGTGCTGACGCCGCTGGTCGAGAAGCAGATCCCCGATACCGCCAAGGCACGCGGCATCTCCGAGGATTCGGTCATTCGCGACGTGCTGCTGGCCAACCAGCCCACCCGTGAATTCGTCACCACAGAGCAATTGGCGGCCACCGCCCTGTTCCTGTGTTCTGACGGCGCCGCCTCCATGACCGGGATCGCCTTGCCGGTGGATGGCGGTTGGACAGCACATTGACCCTCCTTGTGCTGGGCTGATGATGCGTAGACAGCACATCGACCGTCACGGCTGCGTTAAGCGGTCAGCTGAAAGGGCCTTACAAAAGGCCTTATAGGAAGGTCTTACAAGAAGGTCTGATAAGAAGGTCTTAAGGACGGTCTTGTGCAAGACCGCTGCACCACAGGAGAAGGTGATGGCCAAGCCACCCAAGAAGATCAATCTGGCATTACAAGGCGGAGGCGCCCATGGCGCCTTCACCTGGGGGGTTCTGGACGCCCTGCTCGACGACCCCTGCATCGAGATCGAAGCCATTTCAGGCACCTCCGCTGGTGCCATGAACGCCGTTGTTCTGGCCGATGGCCTGGTTCAGGGCGGGCGCGAAGCCGCCAGGGAAAAGCTGGAAACCTTCTGGAGAGCGGTCTCCAAGGCAGCACGATTCAGCATTCTGCAGCGCACCCCCTGGGACCGGCTCAGTGGCAACTGGAGTCTCGACTACTCACCGGGCCACGTCTACTTCGACCTGATGACGCGCTTTTTCTCGCCGAGTCAGTTCAACCCGATGAAGTACAACCCCCTTCGGGACATCATCATCGAGCAGGTGGACTTCGATAACGTCTGCGGCTGTGACCAGATGAAGGTCTTCGTCGCCGCCACCAATGCCGAAACAGGACGGGTCAAGATCTTCAACCGCCAGGAACTGACACCGGACATGGTGATGGCGTCTGCCTGTTTGCCGTTTCTGTTCGAGGCTGTGGAAGTCGATGGCGTGCCTTACTGGGATGGCGGATATTCAGGTAACCCTCCGCTGTTCCCGTTCTACCAGACAACAGAGTCTCGCGACATTCTGATCGTGCAGATCAATCCGGTAGAGCGCGAAGGATCACCCATCAGCGCGCAGGAGATCCTCAATCGGACCAACGAGATCACCTTCAATGCCAGCCTGCTCAAAGAGCTGCGAGCCCTGGCCTTCGTCAAGCGCTTGATCCATGAAGGCCATCTTGATCCGGACACCTATCGCGACATGCTGGTCCACATCATCGACAGCCAGGACCTGCTGAAGCCGCTGGGCGCTTCATCCAAGCTCAATGCGGAGTGGGAGTTCCTGTGTCTGCTTCGTGACAGAGGTCGCCAACGTGCCCAGGCCTGGATCGAGCAACACTACGACGATATCGGCAAGCGAGATAGCGTCGACCTGAGAGAGATGTTTGACGGTATCCACTGATCCAAGGGAACGGGAACGACACGCCTGTTGGCGCGGGGCGAGTGAGCAGAGCGCGCCCTCTCTCGGAAAAGCGAAAGAGCATAGCAGCGCCAGTAAGGCATGGCCTCTGGCGCTGACAAAGCCGGGCCATTGTGGAGCGCTGCCTCAACCAGCCAATGGCCATCGAGAGTCCTGATATCACGCTTGCCGAGGTGCACCCAAGACAAGAAGAGTGCGGCGCAAAACAGCAAAGAAAGACACGAAGATCAGTTGAAGTGTGCCGGATGAAAGATAGGCCATCACGGGCACGACAGATGCAACGATATGAAACGGTCGTATGTTTTAAACAGACCTCAACTACCGGTAGATGTGGATGCGCGTCATCCCATGCACACATGCACAACGAGGACGCAGGAATCATGAGCTCACACCCAACATCACCCAATATGGAAAAAGGCCTCGCCTTCTTCAGGCAACACAATCCTGCCGCCGCCCAGGCGCTGGAAGAAAAGCTCGGTGACTTTGCGCCGGACCTGATGCGCCTGGTGGCCGAATTTCCGTTTGGCGAAATGTACGGTCGTGACGGGCTGGAGCCCAAGGTGCGCCAAGCCGCCACGCTGTCGGCCCTGGCCTGCGGCGGCCATGACACCCAGTTGCGCATTCATATCGGTATTGCGCGTTCCCTAGGATTCAGCCGTGACGAATTGGTCGAGCTTTTTATGCAGCTTGCGCCTTACGCCGGTTTCCCCGTGACGATCAATGCCGTACTCGCCGTCAAAGACATCTATCCCGAGTCATGACATCACCCCGGTGATACACGACCCACCCCAACGTAGCGTAAAAAGGAGTCACGCCATGTTTGACCATCAGCAAAATCCGCCCATGGAACCGGTTGACGAAACCGATACTACCCTGGCATTCATCGACCTGGCCGACGTCAAGCTGCCCGCTGGCGCCGCACCGCTGGAGCAGCGTCATCTGCGCTTCCGTCGTGTCGACGTTGGACCCGGCGGCATCGTGCCCTACCACTCCCACGAAAACCGCCCGGCCATTCTGTTCGTGTTCCAGGGTGAAATCGTCGAGTACAACTCCAAGCACGAGGAGCCGCGTGTGCACCGGGCTCCGTCCATCATCGCCGAGTTCAACGAGATCTGGCACTGGTGGAAGAACGAGTCCGATGGCGACGTCATCATCTATGCCGCCGACCTGGCCGAAACCGAGAAGTGCGCCGAAGGCGAGTGCTAAGACTCGCGGGTGGGGCTAGCTGACAAAGCCCCCATCCACAAAGCCGCAGCGATGTGCTGCGGCTTTGTCGTATTTTCACTATCGGTCTTCGGCGCTCGTCTGTTGGGATTCACCTATTCCCCCTCGCCACGGCGACAGACGTCCAGGCGTCACTGACATGGCCGAGTCGGAAAGCCCAGCTCAGTCTGCCAGGCCTCCGGCCAACCACTCTAGCTGTTCCGCGACGGGAATCTCACGGCAGTGCTGGCGATTTTCTCCTGCCCAGAGCGGTGAGAAATCACCGCTGCAGCGGGATTCGTGGGCCGCGCGCAGTTCACAGAGTGCGCTGGCCGCCAGGGGGAAGTCCGGTACCTCACGGGAAATGGGGCCCAGCTCTCGCATGGCCCGGTTGACGATTCCCCGGGCCGGTCGGCCAGAAAAGACGTTGGTGATCTCGGTCGTTGAAGCAGGATCCAGCAGCGCCTTGCGATGAACGGCACGCACAGCGGCCTCCGGACAGCACAGTAGCGCTGTGCCAATCTGTACGGCGGCAGCCCCCTGATCAAGCGCCCATCGAACCCCCTGAGGGTCGGCGATTCCCCCTGCCGCCACCACCGGCACCGCTACCGCTTCCACGATACTCGGCAACAGCTTGGCCAAGGGTTGGTGCAGGCTGAGATCATCGCTCAGGAAATGCCCTCGATGGCCGCCGGCCTCGGTGCCCTGCGCAATAATGACGTCGGCGCCATTGGCCTCGAGCCAGCGGGCCTCGTCCAGGGTGGTGGCACTGGACATGACCAGGGCACCACAGCGCTTGACCCGCTCGACGAGCTCGGCGCTCGGCAAGCCGAAGTGAAAGCTGACCACTGCGGGCTTGTGCTTTTCGACAATGGCACAGGAGGCCTCATCGAAAGGACGTCGGGTCGGGCTGTCGCTAGGAGGGGGAGGAGCAATACCGAGCTCCTGATGATAGGGCTCCAGACGTTCTCGCCAACGCTCCAGGCGCTCTGGTTGCGCCTCAGGAGTGGTGTGGCAGAAGAAGTTGACGTTGACGGGGCCATGCCCCTCGATCGCCGCCAGCGCGTGCTCCAGCGCCTCCGGTGACAGCATGCCTGCGGGCAGTCCGCCCAGGCCACCTGCAGCCGTCACCGCGATCGCCAGCGTCTCGTCCTGAGCCCCTGCCATGGGCGCCTGAAAAATGGGGCGCTTCAAGCGAAGTCGCGCAAGGCTGGTCATGGTTGAATCTCCTTATGTGGAGCGGCGGCCTCGTTGTTCAACGACGCCTCACGGGGTCGCAGCTCCAGAATATCGCCACGAATGGCCAAATCGAAACGGCCAAGAAAGCTCATGCCCAGCAATACCGTCTCACCCTCCATGCCAGGACTGATGGAACCATCGACGCGAGACGCGGACAAGCCCCCCAAGGTCACAGATTCCAGCGTGGTCAGGGTGCCGCGGGCACGCCCGTTGGCGGTGTGAAACCAAGCGCTGCCATGATCCGGCAACGACAGTTGTCGAGCAAGACTCCCGGGAAGAGCGACCCGCGTCGCACCAGTATCCACCAGGAACGTCACAGGTATGCCATTGATGCTGCCCGGCGCTACAAAGTGTCCACCAGGGCCTCTTTTGAGCTGCAGCGGCTGTCCTTCTGCCACCGCTTCAAGCTGGGCATTGGGGTGCATTTTCTGCGTCAGCCAGACAGACATCCACCAGCCACCCAGTGCCATGAACACCACCCAGAATAACAGCATCATGGCGAGACCTGGGCCACGGGTCCCATGTCGACGGGTCATGCCATTCTCCTTGCTGACGAACACACCACGTCGCCAGAAGCGACGAAGGCAGCATGGCGCAGCCGAGCGGCGACCGCTGTACTGATGCCAGTCGCTACGCGACAAGCGGCAGATCACGGCACAAGTGCCAGGCGTAGCCTCTTATACGGCAGGCGCATCCCATCGGAATGACACCAAGGAGGGTTTATGATGACAGCTTCTACTGACGTACTCCACGACCGCCCCTCTCAACACTTTCATCACTTTCATCACTCTCATCCTTTCCGGCAGGTTCTGGGCACGACCCTGGCCGTGCTGCTCACGGCGATGTTCAGCCCAGGTAGCAGCGCAGACGCTAGCCTTCCGCCCACGACCTCCATGGATGCGGTCGACAAGCATGTCTTCGAGATGTCCCACTACACCACGCAGGGAGGCGACACTATCGCGCCGGTCAGAGTGGGTTGGGAAGCCTATGGCGAGCTCAATGACGCCGCTGACAATGCCATCTTGATCACGCACTTCTTCTCGGGCACTAGCCATGCCGCAGGTCGCTATTCCGGAGAAGACGTTGCCGGCTATTGGGACGCCATCATTGGTCCGGGGAAGCCACTCGATACCAACCGTTACTTCGTGGTGTCCTCGGACACCCTGGTCAACCTCAATGCTGGCGACCCCAGGGTCACCACCACCGGCCCCGCCAGCCTCAACCCCGCCACCGGCGAGCCCTGGGGTACGACATTCCCCCTGGTCGGTATTGGTGACTTCGTGAACGTACAGAAGGCGCTGATGGATGAGTTGGGCATCCAACGCCTGCACGCCGTGATGGGGGCCTCGATGGGGGCTTTGCAAGCGTATGAGTGGGCCAGCGCGTACCCTGATCGGGTCGACCGTCTCATCGCAGTGATTGGCGCTGGCGTTGCCGATCCCTGGCTGATCGCCAGCCTCGACGCCTGGGCCGCTCCGATTCGCCTCGATCCCAACTGGCGCGACGGTGACTACTACGATGATGACCGCCCGCCCATCGACGGCCTGAGAGAATCGCTCAAGCTGATCACCCTGCAGGCCAACCACTGGCGTTGGGCTGATGCCACCTTCGATCGCGACTGGGCGGACCCACTGGCGTCACCTGAAGACGATCTCGCTGCCGACTTTGAGGTGGTGGCCACACTCGATGAGATTGCCGCCGCCCGCGCCAGCAAGGCAGACGCCAACCACCTGCTGTATCTGGTTCGGGCCAACCAGAATTTCGTGACCGGAACCGAGGGTGACGCCGAGTCTGGCCTGGCCGCCATAAAGGCCCCCACCCTGCTGCTCTACAGCGCAGATGACCTGGTGTTTCCAGCAGAGAACGTGCTCGACACGGCCCGCATGATTCAGGCTGACGGCACCCCGGTTACCTTGCACACGCTGAAGGGAGATCGCGGGCACCTTGATGGCGTGGTCAGTATCGAGCAAGCCGCCGATCAACTGCGCGGTTTTCTCGAAGCGCCAGTGCGCTGATGGTCGCGCCGACGGCTGCAGCGCCATCGACGCCCACCACCCGTCAGCGTCAGCTCAGGCACCCTCGCGCATGGCCATGGCATCAGCGGGCAAGGTGCCCATGACTGGACCTTAGCAGGCAGCCATGCTGGGATGGTCGGGGGTCTGAGGTTACTGATCCTGGGAGCACCGTTTCAGGGTACTCCCAGGCATATCGACAAGGAGTTCACCGTGAGTCATGACGCTACTCTCCAGGTTGCCGACCTGGATGCAGGTCTGATCTATCGTCTGTTTTCCGGCGCTATCGCACCGCGCCCGATTGCGTGGGTATCAACGTTGAGTAGCGAAGGGCATGCCAACCTGGCGCCTTTCTCGTTTTTCAATGTGGCCAGTGTTGCCCCTCCCATACTGGCGTTCTCGCCGCTGCTCAATGGTGAGGGCGGCACCAAGGACACCGTTGCCAATTTGCGAGAGGTGGGCGAATGCATCGTGCACATCGGCGGGGAAGCCCTGGCGGAGGCGCTCAACACCACCAGCGCCAGCCTGCCGCGAGACGGCGATGAGTTCGAACACGCGGGGCTCACCAAGGCGCCCCTTGGCGATCTTCGGGTTCCCCGGATCAGCGAAGCGCCGATCGCCTTCGGCTGTCGTCTCCACGACATCCTTACCTTTGGCGATCAGCCGCTTTCAGGCAACCTGGTGCTGGCCGAAGTGACCGTGATTCACGCCGATCCCAAGGTGTGGGACGGACGCCACGTAGGCCGCGAGGCGCTTGCCCCCATCGGCCGCATGGCCGGCAGTGACTATATTCGCTGCACGGATCTGTTCGCGCTGGAACGTCCCAAGTAACCAGCATTCGGCGCCGGCTCGATTGTCCAGGGGGAACCCGGCAGTGCATCAGCCCCCAAGCAGGGAGCGAATCACCAGGTATCCGCCCATGGCCAGCAATCCCATCAGGAAAACCTGACGAAAACGTGCCTCGGAGAGTCGTCGCCGGAGCTCGGCACCCAGCCACATCCCAAGCCCTGCCGGCAGCAAGGCCAGGCAGGAGGCCTGCAACTGATCAATGGACAAGAGCTCTCGCTCCCCCAGCGCTAGCGCCAGACTGAGCGTGGACAGGCTGAACAGCATGCCCATGGCCTGCACCAGGGCGTCTCTAGGCAGGCCGATGGACTGCAGGAAAGGGACGCCAGGAAAGACACTGGAGCCGGTCAGCCCGGTCAACAGACCGTTGCACGCACCCAGCCACCCCGCCTGGGTATGACTGCCGCGAAAGCGCAGCTGCCGGCCGCTCAAGTTCAGCGCGGCGTAAAGGATCAGCAGACCGCCCAGCAGCAGCGATAGCCAGCGCGCATCGACACGGGAAAGGACCCATACCCCGGGCCAGACGACAACGCAGGCCATCAGCAGGAACCCCCACAGGCGACGACACAGCGACCGCAGCTGCCCTCCCACCAATGCCTGCCACACATTGGTGATCACTGTCGGCACCAGCATCAGCGCCATGGCGTCGGGCAGCCCCAGCGTTACCGTCAACAGCGCCAGCAACACCGTCGGCATGCCCATGCCGAGCACTCCCTTCACCAGCCCTGCCAGCACGAAGATCAGCGCCAGCAGGGCCAGCGACATGACGCCACTGCTCAGCATGAGGGTGTCATGCTTCAGCTTCCCGCTTGGCTTCCCAGTCACCGGCCACTTGCTGCCCACGGCGCTGGTTGACCCCGGCACACAGTATGATCGCGATGATAAAGAAGGCAGCACACAGCAGGATCGAGGCCTTGAGACCGACTGCAGCTTGCAGCAAGCCCAGGCCAACGATACCGACGATGCCCGCCAACTTGTTGGCCAGGCCCCAGAAACCGAAGAACTCCGCCGCCTTCTGGCGTGGCGAGAACAATCCCACCATCACGCGACTGGCCGACTGGCTTGAGCCCAGGCTGAGCCCGGCCAGGCAGCCGACGAACAGAAACAGCTGCTCCGCCTGCCAGTCGAGCCCCCAGGTGGCGTTCAGCCAGGCGGTCACCTCCGGGGTCGCCCAGATGGCCAGAATGGCCAGGACCCACAGCACCAGCGTCAGCAGGTACGTCACCAAGGTGCCGATACGGTCTTGGATGAAGCCAAACCCCAGCGCTCCGGCGGCAGCCGTGATCTGCACAATGATGAACATCAGATTACGCGTGCTTTCCTGCCAACCGATCACCTGGGCGCCATAGATGAAGGCAAAGGCAATGATGATGTAGACCCCGGCCATGGAAAACAGTACCGATATCAGGAACAGTCCCAGATCACGAAAACTCTTGAGCTCATGGAAGGTCAGTGAGATGCGCTGCCAGGCAATCTGGCTGAACCGCTGACGCAGCGGTTGCGGCTCGGCCCGCTCCTTTAGCCACAGGAAAGTGGGAATGGCTGCCACCAGGAAGAACCCGGCGGCAAACGGGCCCACCCAGCGAATCCGCTCGAAGTTGTCCGCCGTCGCCTCGCCCAGTACCGCCAGGGTAAAGCCGGCGGCTACCAGTCCGCCGACATAGCCCAGTGCCCAGCCAAACCCTGAAATCGCCCCTAGCTTGTCCGGCGGTCCAAGCCCGGGCAAGAACGCGGCGATAAAGGACTCCCCCATGGAATAGGCATAGTTGGACAGGATGATCAGCACGAAGCCCATCACCACATAGCCCGGTTCGACAAAGTAGAGCATCGCCGTCGTCGCTATGGTGGCCACGTAGCTGGCAAACAGAAAACGCTTCTTCTCGGCCCGGTAGTCCATCACCGCGCCACATAACGGCCCGGTCACGACGACCAGCACAAAGCTGAGCGCCAGCGCCAGGCTCCACAGCAGGTTGGCCAGTCGATAGCCATCCCCCCGATCACCAACGATCACCGTGGTAAAAAGCTCGCCGAAGACCACCGTGATGATCAGCAGGGTGTAGGCCTGGTTGGCGAAATCGAACATCGCCCAGCCGAAGATCTCTCGCCGACGCACTCGGTCAGTGGCGGCAGGAATAATGCTGCTCACGCTCATCGCGCCTTCCTGTTGGCAAAGGGGTTCAAGATAGCAGTCGGACACTGCCCGGGGCCACGGCGTTCATGCGCCTTGGGCAGCATGGCCTTCCACGGGAGCACGCACCTGGCGCGACGCCGGTCAGCCCTCGGCCTGTCAACGATCACTGAGCAGAGGGTTGACAACGACCGAGGGTGACAGAGCCTGAGAATGGTAGAGTATGGCGCACGACGTTGACACTCATGTGAGCTGAATGACTTCCATCGATCATCTGGCCAGTGCCGCCGCCCAGGGCTGGCATCAGCGGCTGGCTGGCCTGATTCAAGGCGCCGATCGCAGCGACCTGCCCCAGCAGCTGGATGCCACTCTGACCGAACTGGTGGCCATGGACGCACTCATTCTGCATGCCTACCAGGGACGTGGCAGGCCACAGGTGATTCACGACAACTACCCACCAGAGCGGCGCGAGCGGGACATCGAGCCCTACTTGAGCCGCATCTATCTGCTAGACCCGATGTTTCAGGCGATCGAGGCTGGCGTGGAAAGTGGCGCTCATCGACTACGCGACCTGGCACCGGATCGTTTCGAAAGCAGCGAGTACTACCATCACTACTATCGCGGCCTGGGGCTGAGGGATGAAGTTGGCCTGTTTGCCCGGGTCAGTGACGACACCGTCATGGTGCTGTCGCTCGGTTTTCGCCTTCAGGCCCCAACGCTGACACGCCGCATGCTCCAGGCACTGCGCCACCTCACCCCGGTCATTGAAGCGTTGCTGCGCCACTACTGGACCTGGCAGCGCTCCGCCGTCGAATCGACCGCACCGGACGACGAGCCGGTCGACCTGGCGTTCTCGAGCTTTGGTCAGGGCGTACTCACCCGGCGCGAGCAGGATATCGTGCGACTGCTGCTGGCGGGACACTCGGCCAAGTCTGCTGCGCGTCAACTCGGCATCAGTGACGGTACCGTCAAGGTCCACCGCAAGCACATCTATCAGCGACTGTCGGTGACCAGCCAGGCAGAGCTGTTCCGCGCCTTTCTCGATCACGTTGCCCTGATCTCCCGGCGCCAGCGGGAATAAGCCGGAGGTCAGAAACGGTAGGACAGGTACAGCTTGCCTTCCCAGATATCCAGGTCATCGTGACCCAGGCTTAAATACCCTGCACTGGCTTCCAGCAGCAGCGTATCGTCCAAGAACCAGCGTGCGCCCGTCCGCAGCGTCCCCATCAGGTCTGAAGGGTCCTCCCACTCGAGGTCGTCGTTCAGATAACGTCCATCGTTGGGCTGCTCGAAGGCCCAGTTGATCCCAAGCTCTGCGTAAGGCATGACCAGGCCATGATCAGCAGCACTGTAGATACGACTGATTTCGCCACTGGCGGTGGCCAATCCGGTGCTGTATGAGTCCCCCGGAACGTCGACATCCACGGGTACTCCGAGGATATTCCCTTGCAGGTCGTAGTCGTCACTACGCTCGTGGGAGTAGAAAAGCGACAGCGTAGGACGCAGCAGAGCTTGTCCCCAGCGGTACTGGCCGTGTGCGTTGACTGCTCCGCCAAAGCTGCGAGTATCGTAGCTCCCCTCAAGGGTCGCCAGCTCGCTGTCGTTATCGCCCCACCGCCAGATGAGTGAAGCGTCCAGCGCCCACCGGTCAGACAGACGATAGGCGACATAGGAGGAGACGCTGAAGCCGTCGCTGTCGTTCTCCCAGGCACCACCAAAGTTATCCGCATGGCTCGAGTCGACGCTGAAGCTGACCCCTGCCACGGCCTGATCCGACACCCACCGGTCAACGCCAACCGCTACGACCTGAGAGTCTCCGTCGAGATCCTGCCCATCGCGGTCATCCGAGATGTCGGTGTAGCGTGCATCGACCCAGGTATTCCAGGGGGATCCCGGTTCACCTTGACGCCCCTCGGTAATCGGCACCTGCTCAGCCAGAGTGGCTTCAAGCGCATTGCGTGTTCGTGCTTGAGCATGCTCGCGCAGCACATTCTCGGGGCAGGTCAGCACGGGCAGGCTGCCGTCTGGCAGTGGCTGTCCACCGAGTCTTGGATCATGACGGGGGTCGATGCACCAGTCTCGCGGCAGGGGAATATGACCTGCCATCCATTGTGCGGCGTCCACCCTGCCGACGACCGTGCCTGGCAGCGGCTCAGGAGTGGGACGCCCTCCCGGTAACACACCGATGGGGGGCGATACTCCCTCCGGGAGATCGGGCGTGGGCCTGGTCGGCAGCGAAGGTGTGATGCCTTCGGGCCCCAGCTCGCCAATAGGCGGAACGACACCTCCAGGACGCCCCCTATCGGGAGGCAGCTGCCATTGCCCGAGAGCAGGAAGCTCTGGCGTCACGCCGACGGGCGGGCGATCTGGAGTGGGCAGCGTGCCGATGGGAGGCGTCACACCATGGGGCGGCAGCGACGGCATGATTCCCGACGGTGGCAGCGTAGCGATAGGCGGCGTCACACCATGGGGCGGCAGCGACGGTGTGATTCCCGACGGCGGCAGCGTAGCGATAGGCGGTGTCACGCCACGGGGAGGCAAGATGCCAATAGGCGGCGTCACGCCATGGGACGGCAGCGACGGCGTGATTCCCGACGGCGGCAGCGTGCCGATAGGCGGTGTCACGCCATGGGGCGGCAGCGTCGGTGTGACACCCGATGGTGGCAGCGTAGCGATAGGCGGCGTCACGCCACGGGGAGGCAAGGAGCCAATAGGCGGCGTCACACCATGGGGCGGCAGCGATGGCGTGATTCCCGACGGCGGCAGCGTGCCGATAGGCGGTGTCACTCCATGGGGCGGCAACGCCGGTGTGATTCCCGACGGCGGCAGCGTGCCAATAGGCGGTGTGACGCCATGGGGCGGCAGCGTCGGTGTGACACCCGATGGTGGCAGCGTAGCGATAGGCGGCGTCACACCATGGGGCGGCAGCGACGGCGTGATTCCCGACGGCGGCAGCGTGCCGATAGGCGGCGTAACGCCACGGGGAGGCAAGGAGCCAATAGGCGGCGTCACACCATGGGGCGGCAGCGACGGCGTGATTCCCGACGGCGGTAGCGTGCCGATAGGCGGTGTCACTCCCTCAGGCCGAGCAAAGTCAGGAAAGATCTTGCCGATCGGAGGTGTGATACCGGGCCGCTCTGGCAAAGGAATCTGTCCGGCAGGAGGCAGCGTGAAACCGCCCTTCTGATTCTGCGTGGCCAACTGGCAGTCCTTGTTGCCTCCCAGATCCAGCAGCTTGTGCACGCCACCATTGCCATTGGACACCACGGGCGACAATGTCAGGTGCAGTCCGCCTGGATTCTTGCTCCATTCGTCCACCCGTTGTTTACCTTGGGCGGCTTCCAGCCCGAAGTCCCCTGCAGAGGTTCCAGAAAGCCAGACGGACCGCGAGTTGTCGTGGGTCACTCCGATGAACGCCAGGCCACCTGAGGCACCGCAGTTAGCGGCGAAGGCCGAGAGAGGGGCCCCCGATACAATGGCCACCGCAATGACCAAAAGACGATGTGCAGAGGGAACAGGTACGGGCATGGCGACATATCCAACAGCAAATCAACACCCGCAGCGGAGCCAGACTGTCGTCATCCTGCCGCTGCCATGTCAGTTCAGCGTAGCCTGTAGTGACATGACCACAAGACTACGCAGCAAAGGAGCTTTATATCATTGCGCACCTGTGCGGCTGATGTTTCTTTGCTGCGTATTGCGCTAGATCAAAGAAGCTTGCCGCCAGCTTTATACCCTCATGGGGATATGTCACCGACAGGGCGAGACTGGAGAGACTGATGGCCTGAACAAGGAGGCCACCAATGACAACAGCCCACTCCCCCCTTTCCACGCCAGCCACTGCCCCTCTGGATGCAGCAACCCTATGGCAACAGGACAAGGATCACTTCATCCATCCGTTCACCGACTTCAGCGTCTTCCACGAGAAGGGCTGTGAGCTGATCACTGACGCCGAGGGTATCTACGTCCAGGATGTCCATGGCAATCGTTTCATCGACGGCATCGCCGGACTGTGGTGCGTCAACGTTGGCCATGGACGTGCCGAGATCGGCCAGGCGATGGCGGACCAGGCCACCCGCATGGCCTATTTCTCGACCTTCAACAACCTGTCCAACGCGCCGGCTGCGCAACTGGCGGCGAAGCTGGCCGACCTGGCCCCCGACCATCTCAACCATGTGTTCTATACCTGCGGTGGGTCTACCGCCAATGACGCGACCATTCGCTTGGTTCACTACTATTTCAACCGTCTGGGCAAACCCTCTAAAAAGCGCATTCTTTCGCGGCGCAATGCCTACCACGGCACCACCTACCTGGCCGCAAGCCTGACAGGCATCGAGAGCAACAACTGGGAGTTCGACACCCTCGACCAGCTTGTCACCCACCTCAGCGAAGCCAACATGTATCGCCGCCCCGAAGGGATGAGTGAAGAAGCCTACTGCGATCATCTGGTGAACGAGCTGACCGCCACCATCGATGAGATCGGTGCCGACCAGATAGCCGCCTTCATCGCCGAGCCGATCATGGGGGCAGGCGGCGTGCTGGTCGCTCCTCGCGGCTACCACGCGCGAATGCAGCAGGTCTGTCGCGACCACGACATCCTCTATATCGCCGATGAGGTAGTGACGGGGTTTGGACGCCTCGGCCACGTCTTCGCCTCCGGCGAGGTCTTCGCTACCCAGCCCGATATCATCAACCTGGCCAAGGGACTGTCGTCCGGCTACGCGCCACTCGGCGCCACCTTGATCTCCGACCGCCTCTACGAAGTGCTCGGCACTCCTCAGGGCAAGGGCGGCGTCCTGAGCACAGGTTTCACCTATTCCGGTCACCCGGTGAGCTGTGCCGCAGCACTGAAGAACATCGAGATTCTCGAGCGCGAAGATCTCTGCGCCAACGTGCGTGAAGTCGGCCCCTACCTGGAACAGGCCCTGGCCTCGCTGGCCCACCACGATACCGTCGGCGATGTACGCGGCAGTCACTTCATGATGTGCATCGAAAACGTCGCCGACAAAGCCACCAAGGCCCTGTTCCCCGTCGAGGCGCGAGTGGGCGATCGCGTGGCCCACGAGGCCCAGAAGCGTGGCCTGATCATTCGCCCCGTGGGCCACCTGAACGTCATCTCTCCCCCCTTGATCTGGACCCGCGACACCGTCGACACAGCCGTGGAGATACTCGATCAAGCGCTGGCAGCCACCAGCGCATCGCTCAGGCAAGACGGCTACCTGTAGCCGAGGTGTTCCCTGCCAATGACTGGCAGGGAACAGCACATCACCTGAGTAGGCCGCCTCAGCGACACACCCTGTCGAGGACTCCCTTTGGTGGCGGCCACCGCTCCCTTCAATAACAACGCTCGCCTAAAGCGAAACAAGGAGCTTGCATGGACACCTACGGCGCATGGAGCCTGGTTCCGACCCTGGTGGTGCTGGTGACCGCCATCATCACCCGACGTACCATCGAATCCCTGCTGACTGGCTGCCTCGTCGGCCTGTTGATGATCGCCCCCAGCGAAGTCATTACGCGGGGCTCCGATATTCTGCTCGACGTGCTCGGTAACGACACCGTCACCTGGATCATTCTGGTCTGCGGGCTGTTTGGCAGCTTGATCGCCCTGCTGGTCAAGACCGGCGGCGTGCTCAGCTTCGGCGACGCCATGACCCGCCGCCTGCATAGCCGCCGGCAAAGTCTCCTCACCACCTGGGTGCTAGGCCTGGTGATCTTCGTCGACGACTACCTCAATGCACTGACCATCAGCGCCTCGATGAAGAAGATCACCGACCGTTTCGGCGTATCCCGTGAGAAGCTGGCCTACATCGTCGACTCCACCGCGGCGCCGGTGTGCATTCTGGTGCCTTTCTCGACCTGGGCGGTGTTCTTCGCGGGACTGCTGGAGGACAACGACGTCGCCAGCAACGGCATGTCGCTGTACATCTCTTCCATTCCGTACATGGCCTATGCCTGGGTCGCCGCCGCTATCGTGCCGCTGGTAGCGCTTGGCTGGCTGCCCGATATTGGTCCCATGAAGAAGGCCGAAGCGCGTGCCCGGGGCGGACAGCCCGTCCCCGATGGCGGGGAAGAGCATGCTCTGCAGATCGACACCAAGTACGATGGCAAGAGCCCTCACCTGCTTAACTTCCTGCTGCCGATCGCCAGCCTGATCGTCGCCACCTGGTACTTCGATATCGATATCCTGCGCGGCGTCATCGTGGCCCTGGCGGTCACCCTGGTGCTGATCGCCGTGCAGCGACTGCTGAGCTTCAACGACACCTTCGATACGGCGCTGGAGGGTTTCAAGGCGATGATCATGCCGCTGGGCACCCTGGTGGCAGGCTTCGCCCTGAAGGAAGTCAACGATGTGCTCGGCCTGACCGAGGTTGTCATCGCTGCCGTCGAACCGCTGATGACCGCCGGTCTGCTGCCTGCCGTGGTGTTCGTCACCATGGCCTTCCTGGCCTTTGCCACCGGCTCGTTCTGGGGACTGTTTGCAGTCGCGATGCCCATCGTCCTGCCGCTCGCCATGAGCATGGACGCCAACATGCCGCTGGTGGTTGGCGCACTGATCTCGGCCAGCGCCTTCGGCAGCCACGCCTGCTTCTATGGCGATTCCACCGTCCTCTCGGCCCAGGGTAGCGGCTGCAGCCCGATGGCCCACGCCCTGACCCAAATTCCCTATGTCCTGATCGCGGCGGCACTCGCCACCGGCGTCTTTCTGATCCTTGGTCTGCTGTGAGTCCTGCCATGCACCCTACACACTGCCCTTCCTCTGTCGCACCGTCCGCCGCTACGCCCGCCGCACAGGGCTATGTCATGCCGGCGGAATTCGCCCCCCACGATGCGTGCTGGATGCTCTGGCCCCAGCGTCCCGACACCTGGCGCCTCGGCGCGAAACCCGCCCAGCAAGCCTTCGTCGCTGTCGCCAGTGCCATTGCCGAAAGCGAGACCGTCTACGTCGGGGTCAACGACGATCAGTATGAAAATGCCAGGCACCAGTTGCCGGCCCACGTCCGTGTTGTCGAACTTTCCAGCAACGATGCCTGGATGCGAGACGTCGGCCCGACCTTCCTGGTGCATCCGGACAAGGGCCTAGCTCTGGTCGACTGGGAATTCAACGCCTGGGGCGGCCTCAAGGATGGGCTCTACTTCCCCTGGGACAAGGACCGCAGGATTCGGCCCAAGATCGCGGAGATGCTGGGCATTCCCTGCTTTGATGTGGAGGTGGTGCTGGAAGGCGGCGCCATTCATGTCGACGGCGAAGGCACCCTGATCACCACCGAAGAGTGCCTGCTGAACCCCAATCGCAACCCCGGCATGGATCGCGCCACCATGGAGCGCCGGCTCCAGGATAGCCTGGGTATCCAGAAGGTCATCTGGCTGCCCAGGGGCTGCTATCTCGATGAAACCGATGGCCACGTCGACAACCTGTGCTGCTTTGTTGGCCCGGCCGAAGTTGCCTTGACCTGGTGTGACGACGACACCGATCCCGAGTACGCCATCTGCCGGGAAGCCCGAGCGGTGCTCGAGGCCAGTACCGATGCCAAGGGCAGAGCCATCACTGTGCACCCCTTGCCACAGCCTGGCCCGCTGACCATCGCAGAGGATGAGGCCAGCGGCATTGATCGACTGGCCAGCTCCCACCCACGTCGCCCCGGCGACAGGATGGCGGCGTCCTACGTCAACTTCTACATCGGCAACCGTGTCGTGGTCATGCCCCAGCTCGATCCGCGCCATGACGCCACCGTCATGGACATCCTGGCGCGCCTGTTCCCGGACCGCCGTGTGGTTGGCGTGCCCGCTCGCGAGATATTGCTGGGCGGCGGAAACATTCACTGCATCACCCAGCAACAGCCACGGCCCTGAGTGTCTCGCTCACCACGGAAAGCGTCTCCTTTAGGAGACAGCCAGCGCTGAATCAAGGGCTTGTGCTCCAACGCCAAGATCCATAGGCTCGAAAAGGCACATAACAGCAAAGGAGAAACATCATGAGGAAGGGTTCCATCAAGACACTCTCCAGCCTGCTGCTGGCTGCTTTCATGACCCTGGGCCTGGCCGCCTGCGGCACCGGCACTGGCGAGCGTGCCGCTAGCGGTGCCGGTGTTGGCGCTGCCGTGGGCGCTGGCGCTGCCGCCGCCACCGGCGGAGACGTGGCCGAGGGCGCTGTCATTGGCGGCGGCGTTGGCGCTGCTGCGGGTGCTGCCACCGACGAGGACGATATCGACCTCGACAACTGATCCCGATGGATCAGACAGCATCCGAGCCGTTGTCGGACGACAGCACCAAGACGCCGTCGCGCTTAACCGCCGACGGCGTCTGGCATGTCGATCCGTCGTGTCGCCGGGGCATGTCAACCTGACCCGTTCGACACGACGCCTCCGTCTCGCCGATCACTTTGGCGCAATTTGGAGACATTTCGTTCAAATTTGTTCCACTTGCGCACAGTTAACCCACCGGCCTAAGGTATGAGCAACTCCGATACCAATGAGGAACTCGGCATGAAACGACTGACACTGAGCTGTCTGATGGCTGCCACACTGGCGCTGGGTCTAGCGGCGTGCGGAACCGGCACGGGTGAGCGAGCCCTGAGCGGCGCTGGCGTTGGCGCCGCGGTCGGCGCAGGTGCTGCCGCCATCACCGGTGGCGATGTCGGCAAGGGCGCGGTTATCGGGGGCGGCGTTGGCGCTGCCACCGGAGCGGCGACCGACTCGAATGACATCGACCTGAGCCGCTGATCAGACCGCCGCCGCAACACCGGCGGATGCTCTGAAACGCCACTAGCGACACACCCTGCCGCCCACGCCGAGATGAAAATGATCGGCGTGGGCGGCATTGTAATCGGGCCCCAGAACGGTACCGAACACCGTGCAAGCGTGCTCTCCTGCCTCCTCGAGGAATCGCCCCGGTGCCCCCTCACCCCAGTCGTTGAGCAGACTTATCCTGCGACCATCCGTGGTGATGAAGGCCCCGACATCCAACGCCTCTGCGGTAGCGTGCTGGCTACGCCGGCCGGTCGCCCGTCCGTAGATATTGCGGCAGGCGAAGCTGCCCATATGCTCGATGCGGGCGATGCCGGTGCCCAACTGGCGGCTCGCTGCCTCGCTTAGCCCACGTTCATACATCGCCCACGCAACCGCCAGCGGGCAACGGGTCATGACCGGCGGCTGAACGGCGACATCACCGCCTTGCATGCGCACCAGGTTGGTAAGCGAACAGTCGCCGACGGTGGCATCTTCCATCGCAGAGAAGCGCTGAGCGGGGTCACTGGCCAACACGCTGCGACACGCCTCGGGATCATCGCCCAGGCGGGACAGCTTGTAGCGAAACCAGGGGCCAGGAGAAGCGTCCAAGGAAATGGGAGCCCAGGGATTGTAGCGGTCAGGGATGACGATAATGCCCTTGTCCAGCGCAATGCCAAGCACCAGCAGCATCACCAGCAGCCATTGGATCATTCCCCCTCCCTGGCGCTTGAGCTCATTGGCGGCGGTCTGAAGTGCCGCCTACGGCTCCACCAACAACGACATTGCCAACGCCACGAGTCCCACAGCCACTGCCGTCAGCACCGCTACGGTGACGACGCGATCCAGCCAGCGATCAAAACTGGTCCAGGTGAATGACAGGCGTCTGCGACGAGACGATGCCCTGCGGCGGGTGGCGCCGCGGGCAGGTGGAGAATTCATGGCCGAGATCCTTCCGACGATACCTTGAGCTTACGTGCTGGCGGCCTCCCTGACCACCAAAGCATCCAGAATACCGCAATTGCCTAATAAAAGGAGGCGACCGGCGCTAGGCGCCACCGCCATGGCGCCGTCGGATGATGGCCTGTGGACAGCCGGGGGCGCTTCGGAAGCGGCCCCCGCTGCCGGCGGGTCTCGGCTAGTGATTGATGCGCCGGTTGACGACGTTAGGTGCCCGGCGCAAGCGCTCCTCTTCCGCCATGTTGCCGGCTTCGAAGGGATCGGCGCCGACGGGTGTCTCGCCATGCTGGCGATAGAGTTGGGACAGCATGTTGCGACGATCCGTCTGCAATTCCTTGACCAGCACGAACATCATGCCGAATAGAATGAACGAAAACGGCAGCGCCGCCAGTACAGAGGCGGACTGCAGCCCTTTGAGGCCCCCCGCCACAATCAGGGTGAGGCATATGGCAGCGATCAGCAGCCCCCAGCACACTCGCTTGTAGAGCGGAGGGGCGATGGAACCGTTATCGGTCATCTGAGCCACGATGAATGACGCAGAATCTGCAGAGGTGACGAGAAAGATAAAGATCAGCAGCATCGCCACCACCGACAGCAGCGTCGAGAAGGGCATCAGGTCGAACATCTCGAACAGGGCCACGGTGATATTGCTTTGTGTCGCCGCCGCCAGTCCGGCATCTCCCCCCAACTCCATATGCAGGGCGGCGCCACCGAAGACGCCGATCCACAGACAGGCCAGCAACGGCGGAACGACGAGCACGCCAAGCACATACTCGCGAATGGTGCGTCCACGCGAGACACGAGCGACAAAGGTGCCGACAAAGGGCGACCAGGCAATGACCCAGGCCCAGTAGAAGATGGTCCACTGCGACGCCCAGGGATCGTCATTGTAGGGCGACATGGTCAGGCTCATGCCAATGAAGTTCTGAAGATAGTCGCCCAGCCCCAGCGTAATGGTCTCGAGAATCTTCACCGTCGGCCCGGTGAAGAGCACGTACAGCATCATGGCGATGCACAAGGCCATGTTGAGATTGGACAAGCGCTTGATGCCCTTGTCGAGGCCGGACCAGGTCGATGCCATGTACGCCAGGAACATGACCGACAGGATGATCGCCTGCCACCAACCGTTCTCCGGCAGACCGAACACGGCATTGAGACCGCCATTCATCTGCAGCACGCCCAGGCCCAGCGACGTCGCGACCCCCATCACGGTGGCCACGACCGCAAAGATATCCAGCCAGTCGGTGTAGGGGCGGATGGCAGGTCGCTTGGCCGTCATCGAGGACAGCACTGACGACACCAGCCCGGCCTGATCCTTGCGGAACTGGAAGTAGGCGATGATCAACCCCACCAGCGAAAAGGCCGCCCACTGGTGAACTCCCCAGTTGAAGTAGCTCATCTGAATGGCATAGCGCGCGGCCTCCACGCTTTCCGCCTCGACCGCACCATAGGGGGGTACGGCAAAGTGGGTCATGGGCTCGGCCATGCCATAGAACACCAGCCCGACACCAAAGCCTGCCGCCAGCAGCATGCTGATCCACGAGAAGGTGTCATAGGTCGGCGTACTGTCCTGAGGACCCAGGCGTACCTTGCCGTACTTGCTCACCGCCAGGCCGATCAGAAAGATCACAAAGGCGAACACTGCCAGCAGATAAAACCAGCCAAAGTAGTGGGTCACCTTGCCAAGCGCGGCACTGGCGGCGTCGCCAAAGGCCTCGGGGAAGCTGGCGCCAACGGCCACCAGTGCGATGATGATGAGGGCAGACAGACGGAAGACGCGATCCTTGCCAGCGAGCGGTAGACGCTCCTGTATCGTTCGACCGTTCATGGACACTCCTTGCCAAACGGCGGTCATGAGAATCAGGGCGTAGCACCCTAACAAAAGTCGGACTGTCCATCACGGTAGGTGAATATTCGTTTGAGCACAAAAAAGCCGGTGCCCCAAGGCACCGGCATGGCTATCGATAGCGGCATCAATAGCGAACGTCACAGCGGCTACCCGCTCGCTGGCGTAATGGCGTCACGGTTGAGGCTTCGGCGCCACCAGCGTTGCGGTGTCGTTCTCGGCCGTTTCATCATCTTCCTTGAGGGCCTCCTCGGGAGGCGGCATGCCATCACTCTTGGCCTGATCACGTGCCTCGAAGGCATCTGCCCCCACCGGCATCTCACGGTAGTGCTGCCGCAGGCCCTCGAGCATCAGCTTACGATCCTTGCGCAACTCGCGGACCATGACGACCACCATCATGTACAGAATAAAGGTGAAGGGCAGCGCCGCCAGCACCGAGGCTGATTGCAGCCCCTTGAGGCCGCCGGCAGCAATCAGCGTCAGACAGATGGCGGCGATCAGCACCCCCCACAACACCCGCTTGTACAGCGGCGGATCGATGGAGCCGTTGTCCGTCATCTGGGCCACGATATACGAGGCCGAATCTGCCGAGGTGACCAGGAAGATAAAGATCAACAGCATGGCCATGACGGACAGCAGTCCCGAGAACGGCATCAGGTCGAACATTTCGAACAGCGCCACGGTGATGTTCTGCTGTGTCGCCTGGGCCAGCCCCAGCCCTTCCGTCGCCAATTCCATATGGATGGCGGTGCCGCCAAACACGCCCAGCCACAGGCACGCCAGCAGCGGTGGCACAAACAGCACCCCAAAGACATATTCCTTGATGGTACGCCCCCGCGAAATCCGCGCGACGAAGGTGCCGACAAAGGGTGCCCAGGCGATGACCCAGGCCCAGTAGAAGATGGTCCAGTTCTGCGCCCAGGGATCATTGTTGTAAGGCGACATGCGCAGACTCATGACGAAAAAGTTCTGCACGTAGTCGCCAAGGCCCAGGGTGATGGTTTCCAGGATCTTGATGGTCGGCCCGGTGAACAGCACATACAGCATCATGGCGATGCACATGATCATGTTGAGATTCGACAGGCGCTTGATGCCCTTGTCCAGTCCAGACCAGGTCGAGGCCATGTACGCCAGAAACATGCAGAACAGGATAAGGAACTGCCACAGCCCGCTCTCAGGCACCCCGAACACCGCGTGCAATCCACCATTGGTCTGCAGTACTCCCAGTCCCAACGAGGTCGCCACCCCCATCACCGTGGCCACGACCGCAAACACATCCAGCGCGCCATTGAAACGACGCAACCCCGGACGCTTGGCCGTCAGTGGTCGCAGTACCACCGAGACGAGTCCTGCCTGGTCCTTGCGAAACTGGTAGTACGCAATGATCAACCCCACCAGCGCGAAGGACGCCCACTGATGGATGCCCCAGTTGAAGAAGCTGTACTGAATGGCATAGCGGGCTGACGCCGCGGATTCCGGTGCGACGTCACCATAGGGCGGTGCGATGTAATGCGTCATGGGTTCCGCCATGCCGTAGAACACCAACCCGACGCCGAAACCGGCGGCCAGCAGCATGCTGATCCAGGAGAAGAAGCCATACTCCGGCTTGCTGTCCTGGGGGCCTAGCCGAATCTTGCCGTACCGCCCCATGGCCAGCGCCAGCAGAAACACCACGATGCCGGTCACCGACAGCAGATAGAACCAGCCAAAATAGTGGGACACCCCACCGAGGGCACGACTGGCGACTTCTCCAAAGCCCTCGGGGAACAGCGCTCCCAGCGCCACCAGTATCAGTATGATGACGGCGGAGGCATAAAAGACCCGTTGTCCTTCATCACGTTGCATATCGCCTTCCTTTTGTTCGACTGCTTGTTGGAAGGCCTGTGCAGCGCCGCTCCGGCGAGAACTTCGCGCGGACGCTCACGAGAGAACGTTTCTGCCCGGAGACTCACCGAGCAGCCTTTGCAGACCTATGCTTTGATAACAGTTAGTTTGTTATCTATCATCCCCACCTAGCCATCGCCGTCTCGAAGGTGCTGACGTCATGGCAAGGCGTTTGCTCACACCGCGCCGTGGATGCCACGGTGAAGGACGACAAGGCGCGCTTCACGCACCCCAGTGTCATCATAATGAATTGGGTGCGATTGCCAGCATCTTCCCCTAGACATAAGCCGGGACGGCAAAAAATCAGCCGGTATCGACACTCAGGATGTCTCTTTATCCTGACGAAACATGCCGGATCGCGGAGGAACGCTTCATGACTCGCCTCAGCACTACCCCTCTTTCTGTTCTCGACCTGGCCCCCATCCGTGACGGCGGCACCATCGCCGATAGCTTCAGCGATAGCGTGGCGCTGGCCCGCTTGACCGAGTCGCTGGGTTTCACTCGCTACTGGCTGGCGGAGCACCACAGCCTGGAAGGCATTGCCAGTGCCGCAACCTCGGTACTGATGGGCCACATTGCCGGGAAAACGTCGCGCATTCGTATCGGCAGCGGCGGCATCATGCTGCCCAATCACCCTCCTCTGGTGATTGCCGAGCAGTTCGGGACACTGGAGACGCTATATCCTGGGCGAATTGATCTCGGCCTGGGCCGCGCCCCCGGCTCTGATGCTGCCACCATGGCAGCCATGCGTCGCGACCCCCACGCGGGGGTGGACGACTTTCCGCAGCGTCTGGAAGAACTGGAAGGTTACCTGGATGAGGCGCGTCCGGGACAGCGAGTTCAGGCCGTGCCGGGCCAGGGAACCCGGGTGCCGATCTGGCTGCTGGGCTCAAGCCTCTACAGCGCCCAACTTGCCGCTCACAAGGGTCTGCCGTTTGCCTTTGCCGCTCAATTCGCCCCGGCGCAGCTGGATGATGCTCTGGCGGTCTATCGGCGCAACTTCCAGCCCTCAGCCGTACTGGAGGCGCCTTACGCCATGGTCGGACTGCCGGTACTGGCGGCGGACAGCGACGAACATGCGCACTTTCTCTCCACCACCGCACAGCAGAAGTTTCTTGGCCTGATTCGCGGCCAGCGGGGACGCGCCAAGCCACCGGTCCGCTCGCTCGACTGGAACCCCATGGAGCGCGCCCAGGTCGAGAGCTTTCTCGGCGCGGCGGTCATCGGCAGCCCAAGCACGGTGCGCGACGGCCTGGAGCGCATGCTCGAGCGCACCCAGGCCGACGAGTTGATGCTCAACACGGATACCTATGCCCTGGAGGATCGCCTCAACAGCTACCAGCTGGTGAGTGACGTATGGCGGCAGGCATGAGAATCCCTCGCTGAGCCCCTGTCTCAGTCAGCCAGGTGACGCCAGTTGGGCTCACGCGTCAGCCAGTCGGGCCCGGCCTGTTCAAAGGCATGGGCCCAACGCAGCAGCGCCAGATCCTGGCGATGCGGGGCGATCACCTGGATGCCCATGGCACGTCCTCGAGCATCAAAACCTGCAGGCAGGTTGATCACCGGACAACCCGACAGTGACCCAGCGATGACCACTTCCATCCAGCGGTGATAGGTGTCCATGGTGCGCCCTGCGATTTGGGGTGGCCATGGGGTCTCCACATCAAACGCAAAGACCTGAGCGCTTGGCAGGACCAGGGCGTCATACTGCTGGAAGAGTTCGAGCAGACGAGCGTGCCAGGCACTTCGCGCCACATTGGCACGGTGAACATCCAGCGCCGACCGCTGCATACCCTGTTCGATTTCCCACTGCGCCTCTGGCTTCAATGCGTCTCGGCGCGACACGTCCTGCCACACTTCGGAAAGGCTGCCGGCGATGGCCCATTGGCGCAATACCAGCCAGCTTTGCCACAGTCTCGCAGGGTCGAAGCCCGGGTCCAGGGCCTCGACCCGGGCACCCAGATCCTCGAATACCGCCAATGCCCCCTGGCACACCTCCAGCACCCCCTGTTCCATCGCCAGATGTCCCTGCCAGTCGCCCAGCCAGCCGATTCTCAGACCCTTGATCGCATCTTCTTGGGCGAGTGGGCCTGCCAGTGACGCCGGATCATCTTGCAATGACAAGGGCGCACTGGGGTGTGCCCCCGCCTGGGTCGCCAGCAAGCGGGCCACATCCTCGACGCTTCTCCCCATCGGGCCCTCGGTCGCCAACTGGTGGCCGAATATCTCTGGGCCCGGTCCATGGGGCACCCGCCCAAAGGAAGGGCGCAAGCCAAACAGGTTGTGATAGGCCGCAGGGTTGCGCAGTGATCCCATCATGTCGCTGCCGTCCGCCACCGGCAGCATTCGCATGGCCAGCGCCGCCGCGGCACCGCCACTGGATCCCCCCGCACACAAGCGAGGATCATAGGCGTTGCGCGTGGCGCCAAAGACCTGGTTGTAGGTGTGGGAGCCAAGGCCGAATTCCGGCGTATTGGTCTTGCCGATAAAGATGGCCCCGGCTCGACGCATGCGCTCGACCATGATGCCGTCCTGTTCGGGCACCTGACCGGCAAACAAGGGGGATCCCATCGAGGTCGGCATATCCCGGGTGGCCGAGAGGTCCTTGATCGCCTGGGGGATGCCATGCAACCAACCGCGAGAACGCCCTGCCGCCAGCTCACGATCGCACTCGCCGGCTTCGTCCATCAGCAGGTCAGGATCGCGCCGGGACACGATGGCATTGACCACCGGATTGGCGGCATCTATGTGCGCCAGATATGCGGCCATGACGTCTTTACAGCTCAGCTCCTTGGCGTGCAGTTGCCGCGAGAGCTCGCTGGCGGACAGTGACAGCAGTGCATCCTGGTGCATGGACCCTTGATCGCTTGGCATGCCTTCATCCTTGTCTTGTTGGACCTTGTACAGGCCCTTGTATTGGACGTCTGGTGGAAAGCCATGGGACTGTGACATGGCTTTCCGAGCCTACCCGAACCGGCCCTACACCAGCCACAGCAAACACGCCGCGTTGATGATGAAGACCACGAACATCAGCAGGATGGTGTAGCCCATCACCTGACCGGCCTTGAGCCCTGTCACCCCCAGAATGGGCAGCAGCCAGAAGGGCTGTGCAAGATTGGTCAGCTGATCCCCCATCATCACCGACATGACGGCAAGATGGGCCGGTAGGCCAAGTTGCAGCGCCGCCGCTGTAGCGATCGGTCCCTGAACGGCCCACTGCCCGCCACCGGAGGGCACGGCAAAGTTGACCAGTGCAGCGCTGATCATGCTGTACAGCGGAAAGGTGTCTGGCGTCGAGATGCTGACAAACCAGTCTGCAATCATGCTGAACAGGCCACTACCGGCCATCAGCCCCAGGATGCCGGCGTAGAAGGGGAACTGCAGGATGATGCCACCTGCGGCAGACGACGCCCGCATGATGGCTCGGGAGTAGTTGCCCAGCGAGCCGTGCATCAGCAGGCCCAGCATCAGAAAGCCAAAGTTCAGCACATTGAGATCCAGCCCCAGCAGGCCTTCCGCCAGGATGTAGCGCACCACGAAGAACAGACCGGCCAAGGCGATGGCCCAGCACAGTACGCGGCTGCGGTTTACCCGGTTGGCGGGCAGGCGCCGCTCCTCGTCGGAGAGCGGCTCTTCCACGCTGTCTTCATCGTCCTGGCCCGCGTAGACCACGGTCGTGGTGGGCGATGGATGCAGCAGTGCCAGCAGCAGCGGCGTGACCACCACCGTCAGCAGCACAAAGATCAGGTTGTAGGGCTGGAAGATCGTCTCGGAGAGGGGGATCAGGCCGATGCTGGATTCCAGAAAGTGCCCTGGGGTATTGACCAGCAGGGCGCCCGAACTTGTCAGCCCAGTCTGGGAAATGACCCCACCTCCGTAGGCAGCCGCAGCGAGCAGAGGAAAGTGCACCGCCAGACCATTGTCGCGGGCGTAGCGCGCCACCTCTCTGGCAAGAAAGGCACTGACGATCAGACCTACCCCCCAGTGCAGGAAAGACAAAATGCTGCCCGCCAGCGCGGTCACCACAATCGCGCCTGTGCGTGAACGGGGCAGCGAGGCCACCCAGCGTAGTGCCCGCTGCATTGACGGTGCAGTGGCCAGGCCAAAGCCGGTGACCACGATCAAGACCATTTGCATGGCAAAGGTCAGCAGGCGCCAGAAACCGCCGTACCACTGGTCGATCAGCTCCACAGGACCATGCGGAGTGAACGCCAGCGCAGCGCCGAACACCATCAGCGTGAGGATTACCGCCAGGGCGAAGGGATCGGGAATCCAGCGGATACCGAAGGAAGCAGCGCCATCACCCAGGCGCTGCATGAATGATGAGAAGGATCGGCCAGAGCCAGAGGGTTTTGCCACGGACCGCTGTGGAGTCGACATGTTGGTAGCCTCTTGAATGCCACACTTGTTGTTGTGACGGCGACCAGCATGGCCCGGAGCCCGGGCCCGACCTACCAGGCCAGGAAACGTGATGACACAGAGGGCCATGCAGACGCCGAGGAAAGATCCGCCAGCGCCTTCCGACCCGTAAAATACCAGAAGCCCCTGCGTTATATACATCAGTAGGGCAGCGCGTGATTCCAGGTCAACGTGTCATGACCGATAGCGCAGATAACGTAAGCTTTAGATTAGAATTCTTCCATACAACGCCAGACACGGCACAGCCCCTGCGCCTCAGTGTCCTCCGTGCAGGGTGGCTAGCGCCTGTCGCCAACCGGGGTACACGTCACGATAGCGCCTCACACCCTCCGGATCCGGCACGCAGCGCGTGGTCTCATCCAACTGAATCAGCGACTGGCAGAGGCTGTCGAGTTCGCCCTCGCCGTTGCACCAGGCCGCCTGTATGGCACCACCTAGCGCCGCGGCGTCAGTGACGCTTGGACACACCACTTCTGCCTGGGTGACGTCCGCTACCATCTGACGCCAGGCGGGGCTGTGGGCGCCGCCCCCGATCAGGCGAATCTGACTGGCCTGATCGGCCAATGGGCCCAGCAGGTCAAGCCCGTAGCGCAAACAGAAGGTCGCGCCCTCGACCACCGCACGACATAGATGCGCAGGCGAGGTATTGCGGCTGTTCAATCCCAGAAAGGAAGCGCTCGCCTCTGGCAGCGCGGGTACCCGCTCGCCGTTGAAGAACGGCAACACCGTCACTCCATCGGCGCCTATCGGTGCCGACTGGATCGCCTGATTGAAGCCGGCGAGGTCGAGGCCGAACAGCTCTCGCACACGATTGGTCGCCGAGGTGGTATTCATGGTGCACACCAGCGGCAGCCAGCCATCGTGGCTGGCGCAGAAGTTGGCAACCATGGCGGATTCGGCCTTTACCGGCTGCGCAGAATGGGCACATACCGTGCCCGAGGTGCCGAGACTCATGGTGACCATGCCGGGCGCAATGTTGCCGGTACCGATGGCCCCCAGCATGTTGTCCCCGCCACCGCTGGCAACGATGACGCCTTCGCGTAAGCCGAGCTCTCGCGCCAGGGCGGGCCGCACCTGCCCGGCGACCTCGCGGGAGTCGATCAACCGCGGCAGCACCCGCTCAGGGTCGAGCTCCGGTGCGATCAGCGACCATACATCGGGGCGCCAGTGTCGCGCGCGAGTATCGAAGTAGCCGGTGCCCGAGGCGTCCCCTGCCTCGGCCACCCGCTCTCCGGTCAGCCAATAGTTGAGATAGTCGTGGGGCAACAGCACGCTGGCGACCCGAGCATACACCTCGGGATGCTGGCGGCGCAGCCAGGCGACCTTGGAGGCGGTATAACCGGTCTGCAGCACCAGTCCCAGACGCTCGAGACAGCCTTGTTCCCCCCCCAGGGCATGGATCAGCGCGTCATTTTCCCTGTGGGTTTCGGTATCACACCAGAGCTTGGCGGGATACAGCACCTGGCCCCTTTCATCCAGCGCCACCATGCCATGCTGCTGACCGGAAATCCCGATCGCCTGCACCGAGGCAGCCGTCACGCCAGCGCGGTCAAGCGCCTGGTGAAACGCCCCTCGAAACGCTTCCGTCCAATCTTCTGGCCACTGCTCACGCCGCCCATTGGCCCCTTCATCGAGTCGGTGAGGTCGGCTGGCTTCACCAAGGCATGCTCCCCTTTCCAGGTCCACCACCACCACTTTGGTGCTCTGCGTGCCGCAATCCACACCGAGATACATGGGCTGTCTCCTTATCTCGTCGCTTGTCTCGTCGCTTGTCTCATACCTGGCTCCGGGTCTCGTCAGCGGCCAATGCCTCAAGGGTGGCGCGTGCCCCCTGCTGCTGCAAGCGCTTGAGCGCTTCGACATAGGCGTCGACGAAGCGTGGGGCCTCCGCCAGACTGCCAAACAGCTCTCTGTTCTCGATAAAGGCCGTGGGCCGCGCGTGTTGAGAGGCGGCAATCGGTGTCAGCTGGTCCTTGAGACGATCGACAACGGCAATAGGCTGTCCCTGTTCGTCCACACCCTCGGCATAGCGCGCCCAGCTTGCCACCACCGTGGCCGAGCGCTTCAGCGCGCCGCCCTGTTCCAACTGGCGGCGTATCACCGGCACCAGCCACTTGGGAATACGGTCAGAGCTTTCGGCACACAGCCGTGCCAAGGTGTCCTTGATCTCGGGATTGGCAAAGCGCTCGATCAAGGTATGTCGGTACTGGTCCAGGTCGACGCCAGGCACTTCCGGCAGCGTCGGGCTGCCTTCGTCTTCCATGTAGCCCAGCAGGAACTCGACGAACAGCGGGTCCTGGCACACCTCGTGGGCATACCGATAACCCGCCAGGTAGCCCAGATAGCACATGGCCTGATGACTGGCGTTGAGCAGCCGTAGCTTCATCAGCTCATAAGGCTCCACATCCTCGACCACCTGCACCCCCACGTCATCCAGGGCCGGGCGCCCCATCGCGAAATGATCTTCCAGCACCCACTGGGTGAACGGCTCGCAGATGACGGGCCAGGCATCCTCGAGATCAAAGCGCTGATGCAGTTCCTCGATATCCGCCGGCGTGGTCACGGGCGTGATCCGGTCCACCATCGAGTTGGGAAACGGTACCTGCGCTTCAAGGTACTGCCCCAGCTGCGGATCCCGCGCGTGGGCGAAGGCGCCGAACATCCGCCTGGCCACATCGCCATTGCCGGGAATATTGTCACAGGACATCACCGTAAAGGGGGCAAGGCCGCGATCCCGGCGACGCTCGATCGCCGCGACCACCAGGCCAAAGCTGCTGCGAGGCGCCATCGGATGTTCCAGGTCATGGAGCACATCGGCCGTTTCCAGATCAAACTCTCCGGTGATCGGATGAACGTTGTAGCCTCCCTCTGTGACCGTCAGCGACACAATGCGGATAGCAGGGTCTGCCAGCATCTCGATAACGCCTTCCGGGTCATCCGGCGCGTAGCGGTAGTCGATGATCGAGCCAATGACACGCGGTTCGAGCACCCCGTTCGGGTGCTTTACCACCAGGGTGTACAGGTAGTCCTGGCTGGCCAGCGCCTCCTGCATGCGACGGTCACCCGGCATCACGCCAATGCCGACAATGCCCCAGTCGTGGGCCTGCCCTGCTTCCATCAAGCGATCCAGATACATGGCCTGGTGGGCGCGATGAAAGCCCCCTACCCCGATGTGCGCCATCCCGGGAGTCAGCGCCGTGCGCCGGTACGATGGCACCGACACGTGCGGATCGAGATGAGCCAGTGTCGCATTGGAAAGTCGAGTCATATTGGCTCTCCGCCAGTGTTGCAGTAAGAAAACGTTGCGCCACGCCAATCTGATTAGACGTGCAGGCGATGGATGCAGATGTGTCCCGGGAAAGGGCCACGCCGCCGTCGACGACGGGGGTCAGTGCCAGTAAAGATCGGCGCGCCGCGACCGGGTCTTGATCAAACGCGCGTTGAGCATGTCCTTGTCTCGCGCCTTGGCAATGGCGCCGGAGGGATCCTGGCCCATGCCGATCCAGCGTTCGATCAGGCGCCTCTCCAGCTCGCTGTCATCGACTTCAAGAAACAGGCTGAAGTCGAAGAAGTCCTGCAACGCCTGCCATGGACCATGATCCAGCAGCAGATAGTTGCCTTCGACAATCAGTAGACGGTGATGGGGCGTGATGACCCTTGCGCCAGCGCGCGCCAGATCGAGAGGACGATCGAACACGGGTACCGCCACCGGGCGGTCGGCTCGCTTCAGCCGCGTCAGGTCATGACGCAATCCCTCCACGTCAAAGGTCTCTGGTGCTCCCTTCAACGCCAGCAACCCCATGGGCTCGAGCACGGCGTTGTCGTAGTGGTAGCCATCCATAGGCACCACTTCGGCGATGCCCGGCAGACGCTCATTGAGCTGTCGGGCCAGCCAGGCGGATCGAAACGACTTGCCCGCGCCGGGAGGGCCTGCCAACGCCACGATGAAACGGTCCTTGCCGTCACTGCGCGCCAGCAGTTCGTCCGCGATGGACGCTATGGTAGGGGTCATCGTTTACCTCCCGAGAGCCAGCGGCTCAACTCATCCAATTGCCGCCGTCGACATTGAGTGTCTGGGCGACGATGTAGTCACTCTCACGACTGGCGAGGAACACCGCCGCGCCCACGTGATCCTCCGGGCGTCCCATCCTGCCGTAGGGTACCGACTCCCCCACCAGTCGCTTCTTCTCTCCTTGAGGCCGTCCTTCGTAGCGCGCAAACAGCGCATCTACCTCATCCCACATGGGGGTATCCACCACTCCCGGCGCGATGCCATTGACGCGAATCCCGTGACGGATCAGGTCGAGCGCGCAGGACTGGGTCAGACTGATGACGGCTGCCTTGGTCGCGCAATAGGTGCTCACCAGCGGCTCACCGCGACGGCCCGCCTGGGACGCCATATTGATAATGGCACCTCGGCGTTCGTCCTCCACCATCGCTCGCGCCACCGCCTGCAGGGTGAAGAAGAGCCCTTTCACGTTGACGGCAAATTGACGGTCAAAGTCAGCCTCGGTGACCTCCAACACCGGCGCCATGCCAAATACCGCCGCATTATTGACCAGCACATCAATGCCGCCGAAGCGCTGCCGCACATCCTGCACCATGGCGTCGACCGAAGCCTGGTCACGCACATCCAGCACCACCCCCATTCCCCGCTCGGGGGCAACACCTTCCAGCGCCTGGTCGATCGCCCGCTGGTCGATATCGGCAATGACCACTGTGGCGCCTTCCTCAGCGTAGCGCTGTGCGATCGCCAGACCGATGCCACGTGCACCGCCGGTGATGACCGCTACCTTGTCCTTGAGCTGGCCGTTCATCATGCTCGTTGCTCCTGCTGTTGGCGCCAGATGCCCCACAAGCCAGGCAGCTGGTCCATGTGGGTCATCACCTTCCAGACTCCCAGGTGCTCCAGGCGCTCGGCATGGCCTGGCGCGAGGTGGCTGGCGCCGACGAAACCAATGACCGTCATCCCCGCCGCGCGTGCGGCGGTTGCCCCCGCCAGGGAGTCCTCGACCACCAGGCAGGCCTCAGGGGCCACGCCCAGGGTCGCCGCGGCGAGCTGATAAACGGCAGGATCTGGCTTGGGCCGTGCGACCTGTTCCGCACAGAAGATCGGGGCCTGAGCCAACAGCTGATCCAGCCCGGTGTGGGCCAGCGAGGCTTCCACCCGCTGGCGCCGACTGTTGGAGACCACGGCCTTGGCCTGTGGGATGACCGCCAGGGCCTGGGCTACGCCATCCACCGCCTGAAGCTGCTCGGCCAGCCGCGCTTCGATCTCATCATCCAGCCGCTCGAGCGCCCTTGAGGGCAATTGGTGAGTGCTGAGTGACTCCAGGGACGCCAATATCGCCTCGGTGGTCTGCCCCAAGGCCGCGTTCAGGGCGGCCTCGATATCCAGATCCGGCAGCCAGCTGCTCAGCCGCTCGGCCAGGGTCGCCTCGGCGATGACTTCGCTATCCACCAGCACTCCATCACAATCGAATATCAGCATCATGCAGCGGCTCCTCACGCGTCAGCGGTACTGGCAGCGCGGTTATCCTGACGGGTCAGCGAGGCCAGCGGGTGGCGTTCCAGGCCGGCAAGCGCCAGCCCCTGCTCATCGAACAGGTGGGCTCGGGACGGTGCGAAACCGAAGCGAATCTGATCTCCCACGCGGTGACCGACATCGCCGTCCACCATCAGCGTCAGCAGTTCGCCATCCATCTCCACGTACAGCGACGTCTGGCCGCCCAGGCGTTCGATAACGCTGACCCTGGCCGCCAGCGGACCCTGGTCATCCAGCATCAGATGCTCAGGGCGGATGCCCAGCTCGAGTGCCTGCCCCGCGGTGATGGCGTCGCCTTCCACGGGTACCTTGACGCTCTCGCCCCCCGGTACTGTGACCGTCACTCCCTGGGCATCCGAGGAGCGAGCCTCGACCTTGAGGAAATTCATCTTGGGCGAACCGATGAAACCCGCCACAAAGCGATTGCGCGGATGGTGATACAGCTCCATCGGGGATCCCACCTGTTCGACCACGCCGCCTTGCAGGACCACAATCTTGTCGGCCATGGTCATGGCCTCGATCTGATCATGGGTCACGTAGATCATGGTCGCCTTGAGCTCTTCGTGCAGGCGCGCCAGCTCAATGCGCATCTGCACACGCAGCGCCGCATCCAGATTGGACAGCGGCTCGTCGAACAGGAAGATGCTGGGATTGCGGACGATGGCGCGGCCGATGGCGACCCGCTGGCGCTGGCCGCCGGACAGGGCCTTGGGCTTGCGCTCCAGCAGCGGCTCAAGCTGCAGAATCTTTGCCGCCTCAAGCACTTTCTGGCGACGCTCCTGCTGAGAAACGCCAGCCAGCTTGAGGCTGAAGCCCATATTGTCTTCCACCGTCATATGGGGGTAGAGCGCATAACTCTGGAACACCATGGCCAGCCCACGCTCTGCCGGGCCAAGCTCGTTGACCCGCTGGTCATCGATCACGATGTCGCCGCCGCTGGTGCTCTCGAGTCCCGCGATCATGCGCAACAGCGTCGACTTGCCACAGCCCGAAGGGCCGACAAAAACCACAAATTCCTGATCCTTGACCACCAGGTCGACGCCCTTGATGACGTGGGTATCGCCGAAGCTCTTGGTGACCTGATGGAGGTTGAGTGTCGCCATCTTGTTATCCTCGTTGTTCCGTTCGGGGCGTCACGACGCCACCGCAAAAAACTGATATCGCATCGAGTCGTTGCCACCGCGACTACTTGACCGCACCAAAGGTGAGGCCGCGCACCATCTGCTTTTGCGTCAACCACCCAAAGATCAGAATCGGCGCGATGGCCATGGTCGAGGCCGCCGACAGCTTGGCCCAGAACAGGCCCTCGGGACTGGAGAACGACGCGATGTAGGCGGTCAGCGGCGCCGCCTGGGAGGTGGTGAGATTGAGGCTCCAGAACGCTTCGTTCCAGCTCAGGATGACCGACAGCAGGCCGGTGGAAGCGATTCCCGGCAGCGTCAGCGGCAGCAGCAGATACCAGACCTCCTGAAGGGTGCCTGCGCCGTCCATGCGGCCTGCCTCGAGAATGTCCTTGGGCAGATCCTTGAAGAAGGTGTAAAGCATCCACACCACGATCGGCAGATTCATCAAGGTGTAGACGATGGTCAGGCCAAGGCGGGTATCCAGCAGGCCGATATCACGAAACAGCAGGTAGATAGGCACCAGCACACCGACCGACGGCAGCATCTTGGTCGACAGCATCCAGAGCAGCGTGCCCTTGGTTCGCTTGGTCGGCAGAAACGCCATGGCGTAGGCAGAAGGAATCGCGATCAGCAGTGCCAGCAAGGTCGAACCGAACGACACCACCACGCTGTTCCAGGCAAACTTGATGTAGTCGGCACGCTCCTGAACCTCGACGTAGCTGTCCAGGGTCGGCGTGAAGATCAGACTGGGGTCGGCAATTGCCTCGGCCTCGGTCTTGAAGCCGGTAAGGATCATCCAGAAGATCGGAAAGAAGATCGTCAGGGCCACACCCCAGCCCAGCAGGGTAATACCCAGCTTGCGTCAGCGCTGGGCGCGTTGCGCGGCGGCGCCCCGCTCGGCAGCGGCCGGGGCCGAGCGAATGGCCGAGGCGGTGGAGGGAGACGTGGTCATGGCAGGCACCTCATGAACGTAGGGTGGTCGGACAGGCGCAGAAGGCGCTACTGTTCGAGATTCTTGGCGACCATTCGCACCAGAAAGATGGCAACGATATTGGCCAGAATGATGGCGATGACCCCACCGGCTGACGCGGTCCCCACATCGAAGTCGAGCAGCGCCCGAATATAGATGAGATACGCCAGGTTGGTGGTCGCCAGCCCCGGTCCCCCGGACGTGGTCACAAAGATCTCGGCGAAGATGGTCAGCAGGAAGATCATCTCGATCATCACGACCACGCTGATCGCGCGCTTCAGGTGAGGCAGGGTGATGTAGAAGAAGATGGCCAGGGGCCCCGCGCCGTCCATGCGCGCCGCCTCGACCTGATCGTCATCCAGTGATTGCATGGCGGTCAGCAGTATCAGCAGGGCGAAGGGCAGCCACTGCCACGACACAATGATGATGATGGAGGTCAGCGGCAGGCTGGAAAACCAGTCCAGGGCCGGCAGTCCCAGGCTTTCCGCCAACCAGGCCAGCACGCCGTTGGCGGGGTGCATCATCATGTTCTTCCACACCAGCGCGCTGACCGTCGGCATCACGAAGAACGGCGAGATGGCCAGCACCCGGGCAATGCCTCGTCCTAAAAACTCCTGCTGGAACAGCACCGCCAGCAAGGTGCCGCCGACCACGGTGATGACCAGCACCCATCCCACCAGCAGCAGCGTCGTTCCCATCGCCGACCACAGCGCCGGATCTGTCAGCAGGTATTCGTAGTTTTCGACGCCGGCAAAGCCGGTCATGCCGGGCATCAGCAGGTTATATCGCTGAAACGAGAACCAGATGGTCATCGCCAGCGGCACTATCATCCATAGCAACAGTAGAGTGACAGCCGGGGCCTGCAGCGACAGGGTTCTCAAGCCCCCGACGGTACGTCCGGAAGTTCGATTCTTGTTCATAAGGGTCATGCCTGCTCGAGCCCCGGGACGGCGTCCCGGGTGGAAAGGCCTAGGGCCAGCCGAACGGCCGGCCCGCGTGCATGTATCAGTCGGTGTAACCCGCTCGTGCCATGGTGCGCTCCGTTGCACGCTGCGCTGCCGCCAGCGCCTGTTCGACGCTGGTATCGCCGGTCAACGCAGAGGCCACCATCTGGCCGACCTGCGTGCCAATGGCCTGGAACTCAGGGATACCGACAAACTGGACCCCGACATAGGGATTGGGCTCGAGGCTCGAGTCCAGGGGGTCGGCATTGCGGATCGCGTCGACCACGAAGCTGGCGAAAGGTGCGGCCTCGACATAGCTGGGATGGTCGTAGGTAGACTGACGGGTGCCAGGAGGCACGCTGGTCCAGCCTTCACGCTCGCCAACCAGTGCCACGTACTCCTGGGAGGTCGCCCAGGTCACGAAAGTGCGTGCCGCTTCCTTGGCATCGGAGGAGGTAGGAATCGCCAGCGCCCAGGACCACAGCCAGTGGGATCCCTTGGGCGTTTCGGCCACTGGCGCCGGGGCGAAGCCGAGCTCACCGGCCACCTCGGACTCCTCTGGGTTGAACAGCTTGCCCGCGGCCGACGTGGCATCGACCCACATGGCGCAGTTGCCGCGCGAAAACAGGGCCAGATTCTCGTTGAATCCATTCGAGCTGGCTCCAGCAGGGCCGTAGTTGTCGAGCAGATCCACGTAGAACGACACAGCCTCCTGCCAGGCCGGGCTATCGATCTGTGCCTGCCAGTCCATATCGAACCAGCGACCGCCAAAGGTATTGATCATGGTCGAGACGAACGCCATGTTCTCACCCCAGCCAGGCTTGCCACGCAGGCAGATGCCCGCGACATCGTTGTCTGGGTCGTGGAGCTGCTCGGCCCAGTCCCGCACTTGCGTCCAGGTGGGCTGCTCGACCATGTCGATACCTGCCTCGGCAAACAGATCCTTGCGGAAGTACAGCATCGAACTCTCTGCATAGAACGGCACCGCGTACAGCGTGCCGTCATGGCTCAGGCCATCACGCACCGGTCCCAGCAGGTCATCGACCTGGTAGTCGGCGGGCAGGTCGTTCAGTGGCTCGAGCCAGCCACGCTCGGCCCATATCGGGGCTTCATAACTGCCAATGGTCATGACATCGAACTGACCACCCTGGGTCGCAATATCCGTTGTCATGCGCTGGCGTAACACGTTCTCTTCCAGCACCACCCAATCGAGGGTGATATCAGGATGTGCCTTTTCAAATTCTTCGGTCAGGCTCTGCATGATCACCATGTCGTTATTGTTGACGGTGGCAACAGTGATGGTATCGGCCTGGGCGGCACCGACGCTGACGGCGAGGGCGCTGCCCGACAGGCATGCCAGCGCGGACAGATAGCGGATGGGAGAGTGAAGGGGATAACGGATGGGATAGCGGCTAGCGTAGGGCTGAGAATGACACTGCTTCATGACGTACTCCTGTTATTGGCCCCTGCGGGGCTTGTTGTTGTGTGACCAGAGCCACCAGGGGTTAGCGGCGGAAGCGCGGCAGCCATTGGCTCAGTACCGCAGGTAACGCGCATCGGGTTCGCTGCTGCGCTGCACGTGCCCGTTCTGATGAAACACATCCACTTCTGACCAACTCACCTGCTTCCGATCAACCAATAGGCTTGTGATCAACCCTTCAGCGTGTGGTCCATGGAACCCGCGTGGAATCCTTACGCTGATTTCTGATCAATCAAATCAAGCAATGATCAAATGATCGAACAGGACACCAGAAAACGCAAAGCGCAGACCCTTAGACTTTAGCGGTAGGCCTGATCGCTTTGCGCTGTTTGCCGGGCAAACCCCGTGGCAGCGTCCACAGAATAATGCGCCCTACTCAAAGGTTTACGGTGCAACGGCGGGAAGCCCCATCAGGGCGATGACAGCGGGGACATGACTGGGGTGACCAAGAGAGGGTCAGGAGGCTAACCGATCCACGATATAGCGAGCGGCCTGGTCGTCGGTAATCAGACTCGACAACCAGCCTCCTCGCAGAGCCGCCAGGATGGCCGCCCCCTTGTCGCGTCCGCCAGCCACCGCCACCAGTGACTGATGCTGCAATGTCTGCAGGGGCAGGCTGGTGACCCGCCTGCTGGTGGAGCAGTCGATCAGGACACCATTGGCGTCCATCGGCCAGCCAACCAGCTCACCCACCGCATCGAGCGCCAGCAGCTCCTCGAGCTCGATTTCGCTGATGAAGTGGTCCTGAAACAGCGTGGCCTGGCGGTCAATGCGCCCTACCCCGACAAACGCCACACAGGCTTGGCTTGCCACCTCACCGATGGCGCGAAACAGCGGCTGAGCGGCCAGAGCACGCTTTTCTTCGACGCTGCTGGCCACCACCGGGGTCGGTAGTAGAAAACGTTCGCCGCCGGTTTTGTCCGCCGCCACCATCACGCCGTCATAGCGGTTGGAGGAACCATCGCGAGCCACGTTGCCGACCAGCGAGACAAAGCGATGCTGAGGACGCTCGATGCGGCTCAATGCTTCCACCATGGCGCGAATCGAGCGCCCTGAGCCTAGTGACAGCGTCTGCGGCTCGCTTCGCTCGATAATGCGGGAGAGACGCTCGGCGCCGGCTACCGCGAGATAGGGGGCACTGTCAGTCGTACCTGCAGCCACCGGCACGACGTCACAATAGGCGAGCGCAAAGCGCTCGCGGATCGCCTGGGACAGGGCTGTGCAGTGGGCGACCGGATGATCGATGTGGACCTTGACCAGGCCTTCCTGCCGGGCCAACGCCAGCAGACGCTGAACCCCAGGACGAGATACGCCAAGCTGCGCCGCAATTTCATCTTGGGTCTGACCACCGACATACGACAACCAGGCGGCCCTGGCAGCCTGATCCAGCTTGACCTCGAACTTGTCCACACGCCATCTCTCTCACTGATCCACTAGCGCATCATCGCAAGCCAACCGCACTGGCACAATGGACGCGCCTAGCGCTGCGCCGACGAAGCGCCAGCCGGCAGCTTGACCGTCACGCGCAAGCCCCCCAGCGGCGCGGCTTCAAGCGCGAGTTCACCGCCATACAGTTCTACCAGCTCTTCCACGATGGCCAGTCCCAACCCATTGCCAGGCCGCTGCTCGTCCAGGCGCACGCCCCGACGCAGGACCGCGGCGCGCTCATCCTCGCTCATGCCAGGACCGTCATCATCGAGGCACAAGCATAGCGCTCGCGACTCACGCTGAATGCTGAGCGTCACTCGCGATGCTGCCCAGTCGATCGCGTTCTCCAGCAAGTTGCCTACCAGCTCCTGCAGGTCGTTGGGATCGATACGCAGTGCCAGCTCGTCGGCCAGCAAGATACTGACCCGAACGCCCCGCCGATCCGCCAGGCGGGTCAGTCCCTCCAGCACGGGCGCCAGCACCTGACCAACGTGTACCTCGGCGGCGAGCGCGCTGCTGCCCGCAGCACTGGCCCGCGCCAGGTGATGGCGAACCGCGGCATTGATGCGCTCAAGCTCTTGTCGCATCTTGTCCCGCTCTGCCGCAGGCAGCTTCTCGACACGCGTCATCAGCACGCTGACCGGGGTTTTCAAGGCATGCGCCAGATTGCCGGCGGTTGCCCTTCCTCGCTCGATCAAGCGACGATCATGATCGAGCACGTCATTCATGGTGGCCGCAAGTTCGGCAAGTTCCGTTGGCAGTTGGGTGTCCAGGCGCTCACGCTGCCCCGCCTTGACCGCGGCCAGGTCCGCGTACAGCGAGCGAAGTGGCGCCAGCCCCCAACGAATCTGTGCTGCCAGGCCAGCCAGCAGCAGCGTTCCCAGCGCCAGCAAGGACAACCACAGCAGCCACTCGAAGCGAGCGACCTCGGTATCCAGTTCCTGTCGGCTGACCGCCAGGCTGATCACCACCGGATGGGGGTGGTGGGACAGCGTGAGGGTGCGCTCCACCAGTCGCAGCGGCTGGCCTCGCGGGCCTTCGATGTTGCGCCAGTGGGTACCCGCACGGCCGTCCGTCGGCAGGCGCTGATCCCAGAGGGAACGAGAGCCCCGGGACAGACCCTGGCCATCGCTGATCTGCCAGTACCAGCCGGAAAACACCTGACCAAAGCGCGAGTCGCCGAGGCTGTCAGTGACGATCAGTTCACCACTGACCGGATCCCGCTCCAGGGCGGCCAGCAGCACTCGGTGCATGGATGACAGCCGTTCGTCGAAGGACGCCGAGGCCGATTCACGGAAGCTGTAGGAGAGTCCTGCCCCCACCAGCGGCACGATCACCAGCACCAGCACCAACGAGGCGACAATCAGGCGCCGCGCCAGCGAGCCTGTGGTGGCCTTCACGACGTAGACTCGTTATCTGGCGTGACCAGCCGATAACCCTCACCGCGACGGGTCACAATGCGCTCACTTCCCAGCTTTCGCCGCAACCGACTGATCTGCACATCGATAACGTTGGAGTCAGGCTCGTGATCGCGATCGTAGACGTGCTCAGCCAGCTCCGTACGACTGACCACACGGTCCCTGGCGTGCATCAGGTAAGACAGCAGGCGCGATTCGTGGGCCGTCAAGGATACCGGCCGTCCGGCCACGGATACGGCACCGGTGTGGGTATCCAGACTCAAGGCACCGGCATTCAGTACCGGATGAGAGTGACCGTGGCTGCGCCGCACCAAGGCGCGCAATCGGAACAGCACCTCGGCGGTCTCGAAGGGTTTGGTGACGTAATCGTCTGCCCCGGCTGAAAAGCCTGCCGCCTTGTCCGACCAGCGTTCGCGGGCGGTCAACACCAGGACGGGCAAGTCGATGCTATCGTCGCGCCACTGCGCCAGCCAGCGGGTACCGTCTCCGTCCGGCAGTCCCAGGTCCAGGATCACTGCGTCATAGCGCTCGGTTCGCAGCAGGAAGTCCGCATCACTGCCATTGGTCGCCGCTTCCACCAATAGCCCACCCTCGCCGAGAGACTCCGCAAGCGCCTCACTCAACGCCTGGTCGTCCTCGACCAGTAGAATTTTCATGACTACGTCTCCTGACATCCGTTTCGCTAGGGGCTTATTAGAAAGGGGCTCATTAGAGAGGGGCTTGATCGACAGGGTCTCACTAGAAAAGTGCTTACTCGATAAAGGCTGGCGAGGGCTAAGGTGCTGAAGGCTGACGTCTCATCGCATCGATGCCCACCCCTTCAATCGCCTTCAGCTCACCGTTGCGACCGTCGAATTCAAACTCGACCACCTGTCCCTGGGCGCCGACCATCTCGATCTCGTAGATCGCTACGCCATCTTCCCGCTCCAGCTCGACTTCCAGCACCTGTCCGTCGTAGCGCTCATCCAGCCAGTCCAGCAGCGTGGGCAGTGCAACCAGACGTCCTTCATGAACTTCCTGATGCAGGTTACGCCAGTCGTCATCGGCCATGGCGTCGCCCACGCCGAGCGACTGGCGTGCAAGATGCTGGAGGCCGTCGACCTGGGCCAGGTAAGGCAGCTGCAGGGCGCTAGCCACTAGCAGCGCGACGACTAAAGAGTGTTTTACATATTTCATGACAGACAGTCTGAAGTAGCTGAGATGAACGAAACATGAACGACAACGTCAGGCTGGTGACAGGTTGCCCGTGACAGGATGGCCTCACTCACCGGACAGCAGCATGTGGTGAGCATACCTTCAACAGCGCAAGGAGTCCGCACATGAACAGAACGGTTACCCTCAGCCTGGCCGCCCTGACCCTCACCGGCGCTTTCGCCACCTCGGCGCTGGCCGATGACAGAGGCATCAGCCGCGAAGAGCTCGATCGGCTGCTGACCAGTACCGGCGAATACGGCTTCGCCAGCTACGACGAACTCGGCGTCGACGATGGCCATCGCTTTGAGGCAGAAGGCTGGCGTGACGACGGCTGGCGGCTTGATGTCGATATGTCGCTGGACGACGCCAGCATCCTGCGAGAGCAGCAGCGAGAGGGTCAGCTCCCAGAGTGGAGCCTGAGTGGCGACGAGGTCTCCCAGGCCCTGGACGCCGCACAGCAGGCGGGTCTGGAACTGTTCGGCTCATTGGATGTCGACCGTATGGGCGATATCGAGATCGAAGGCTACGACGCCCAACATCAGGAGATCGAGATTCGTCTTGATCGAGATACCTTCGATGTCACTGGAGTTCAGCATGACGACTGATCAATCGCGCTTTACCCACGAATACCAGCAGAACGCCGCCTGGAGGGCGGCGTCCCAATGGCAGCAGCGCGCTCGCCAAGCCCGAACCACGCGGCGCCCCAGCGGCCTGCGACTCGTACTGGTCAGTCTGATCGGCATGGTCACACTGGTCTTCGCGACGCTGATGGCCCTGACCTTGAGTCTCGTCGGTCTGGCGCTGATGCCCTTCGTCCGCCACCGCATGAAAAAACGCATGGAAACCTACCGCGCAGACCATGCAGATGACATCACCCCTGGAATGACCAGCCGTGCCGCGCATCACGACTCTGCGCGAGTCTGGGAGGGGCAATGCGAGGTCAAGTCATCCTGATAGACGGCGCCCCTGGATGGACCGTCAGCGACTGACGTCATCCCGGGGCGTATCGCGCTGGTCGTCTCGTTGTGCCAGCTCTTGGCGCAACGCCACGACTTCCGTCTTCAGTTCGCGTACTTCCCGAGCGAGCTCTCGCAACATGTCCCGCTGCGCCCGGTGCAATCGGCTGGTTTCGTCTTCCTGGTCGCCGATGAACAGCGAACCGACATACGCCGCGAAACTACCGAACAGACTGACCCCCGCGACCATCAACAGGGCAGCCACCACACGGCCCAGGGTCGTGACCGGATAGAAGTCGCCGTACCCTACCGTCGTCACCGTCACGAACGCCCACCACAGTGCTTCTTCAGCGGTATTGATCTGGCTATTGGGATTTGGCCCCTCGACGACCAGGATGACCACCGAGCCGAAGATCAGCAGCAGCACCGTCGCGGATGCCACCGAGGCAAAGATCCCCTTGGCCTTGTTGCGGAACAGCAAATTCCAGATCAGGCTAAGCGACTTGATCGCACGCAGCATCCGGATCACCTGCACCACCCGCACCAATCGCCCTGCCATAAAGAAGCTGGCGGGTATGCTGGCGAGCAGGTCAATCCATCCCCAGCGCATGAAACGCCATTTGCTGTCTGCCTGGCTGAAACGGATCACAAAGTCCGCGAGAAAGAAGCCACAGACAACAAAGTCCAGCTTGGAAATCAGATCATCGACTTCCGGCGGCAGGTCATGCAGCTCCTGCACAGCCATGGCGCCAATAACATAAAAGGACAGGATCAGGATCAGGATCTGAAACGGAGATAGACGCTCTTGATTCATGGTGTCTGGGTCGATGGACGGGTCATCCTTGACCTTACGCGAAGCATGTCGGGCTGCCTAGCAGCAAGGCCGCCGGCAACACCTCGGCGTCAACGACAACTCACTCCAGCGCTTCGTAGGGCAACCCCACATAGTTTTCAGCCAGCGTGGTCAAGCCTGCCCGTGACCCTGTCAGGTAATCGAGTTCGGCCAGCTGCATGCGCTCCTCGAAAGTCTCTTCATCACTAAAGCGGTGCAGCATCGACGTCATCCACCAGGAAAAACGCTCGGCTTTCCAGATACGCCTGAGGCAAACCTCCGAGTAGCGCTCCAGCAGGTCTGTGCGGCCATCCTCGAACACCTTGACCATCAGGCGGTACAGGGTACTGACATCACTCGCCGCCAGATTAAGCCCCTTGGCTCCGGTAGGAGGAACGATGTGCGCCGCATCCCCCACCAGGAAAAGGCGGCCAAATTGCATCGGTTCCACCACAAAGCTGCGAAGCGGTGCAATGCTCTTCTCGATCGAGGGCCCCGTGACCAGCTGTCGAGCGACATCACTCGGCAAGCGTTGCTTCAACTCCTGCCAGAAACGCTCATCGGACCAGTCATCGACCGTGTCATCCAGTGATACCTGGAGATAGTAGCGGCTGCGCTGGACCGAGCGCATGCTGCACAGCGCAAAGCCCCGCTCGTGGCGTGCATAGATCAACTCATGAGTCACCGGCGGAGTATCGGACAGCAGCCCGAGCCAGCCAAAGGGGTAGACCCGCTCGAAGGTCTTCAATCGCTCGTCAGGAATCGAGCGACGTGACACCCCATGGTATCCATCACAGCCAGCCACATACTGGGCGTGCAGGTGGTAGCGCTTACCCTGGTGGATGAAGGTCACGCTAGGAGCGTCGCTCTCCAGGTCGTGCAGCGCCACCTCGTCCGCCTCGTAGAAGGTCGTAGCGCCCAACGCCTGACGCGCCGCCATCAAGTCTCGCGTCACCTCCGTCTGGCCATACACCATGACCCGCTGTCCCCCAGTCATGGCCGCCAGATCCACCCGCGCACGGCGATTGTCGAAGGCCAGCTCAAAGCCCTCATGGGGCAGCCCTTCGGCCTCCATCCGCTCACTGACACCCGCCTCACGCAGCAGGTCGACCATACCCTGCTCCAGCACACCGGCACGGATACGTCCCAATACATAGTCGCCGCTCTTGCGCTCGAGAATGACGGTAGCGATGCCAGCACGCTCCAGCAATTGCCCGAGAAGCAAGCCCGAAGGACCCGCTCCGATGATCGCCACCTGGGTCGTCATCGTCTCGTCGATATCTTCGTGGGCGGATGCAGTCATCGAGTCAAGCATGGCAGTGGCCTCGTCAGCGGGGTTGGAAGACGTTATGGTTGTGATGATATTTTTCGCTCCAAAGCACCGCCAAATAAGGCATGAAAAGCCCTTTTACTTGGACTTATCGAAGATACTCATCTGACTTTTGTCGTACAGGTGCGCACTTCAGACCACTCTGGTCGATGGGCGCTGGCCCCGTCGCGAGGTGATCCATGCAGACGCCGTCAACCACCTCTGAGCTCCCCCTGCCGATTCCGACGTTTAGCCTTTATGGAGAGCATCAAGGCTGGCCAACACCTGACTTGATTCACTGCGAATCCATCGCTGAACGCAGCCGCCTGCATGATTGGCGCATCCATCCCCATCGCCACAGTGACCTGAGCCATCTGCTGCTGCTGACATCAGGGGAGGTGGAGCTTGAACTCGAGGGCAAGCGCCTGTCCTGCCAGGCGCCGCTGATGATTCTGGTACCGGCCCTTAGCGTCCACGGTTTTACGTTCTCGCCAGGGATTCAGGGGCACATCCTGACGCTGGCCGCGCCATTGCTGGTCCATCTGCGCCGCGAACTTCCCGATGCCAGCCGCGTGTGGACCCGGGCAGGGGCAACGCCCCTTGGCACAGGGGGGAAGCGTCTGGTGGGGTTGATGGATCACATCGATGCGGAGTACCGCCGGCCGGCACGGGACCGCAGTGTCCTGCTCGATGCACTGACCAAGGCACTGACGGTGGAGGCGGCACGTGCTGCCACCCCACCTTCTCAGCGCATCTCAGGGGTAAAACCAGACCCGGGTCACGTTCATCTACAGCGCTACCAGGCGCTGGTCGAGCAGCGCTTTCGCCAGCACCCCAGGGTCTCCGAGCTGGCCACGGAAATCACCGTAAGTGCCGCCCATCTCAATGCCTTGTGTCGGCGCCTTACCGGTCGCGGCGCACAGGCGCTGATGCATGAGCGGGTACTACTGGAGGCCAAGCGGGAACTCACCTACACCAACCTGACCATCGCCCAGGTCGCTGATGGGCTGGGATTTTCAGAGCCGGCGTATTTCTCACGTTTTTTCAAACGCTTGACGGGCTGCTCGCCCAAGGATTTTCGTCAGCGACAGCAGCGGGCAGCGCCGCCGCCAGGAGCATGAGCGAGCCTCGTGACGGACAAGGCCCGCCTACAGGCGGCCCTTGTCCGTCACGGGAAGGCAGCGGCTACATCAGAAAGAACGTCGTCAGCACGGGAAACAGCAACAGCAATGCCAGGCGCACCAGGTCAGACACGATAAAGGGCGACACGCCACGGAAGATCTCGCCCAACCCGACATGCGGCGCCATGGCCTTGATCACGAAGACGTTCATGCCCACCGGAGGGGTGATCAAACCAAGCTCTACCGTCAGCACGGTGATGATGCCAAACCATACCGGGTCGATACCCAGCACCTGAATGATCGGGAACACCACAGGCACCGTGATGACCAGCATCGCGATGGAGTCCATGAACATGCCCAGCACGAAGTACATCAACAAGATGCACAGGACCACCCAGATGGGCGACAGCTCCAGGGCAAACAGCGCATCACTGATCGAAAACGAGATACGTGACAGCGAAATGAAGTAACCCAGCGCCTCCGCCCCGACCAGCATGAAGAACACCACGGCGGACAGCGCCAGCGTTTCCTGAACCGCTGCCCACAGCTGGGCGCCACGCAGGCCCTTGACCAGTGCATACAGCAAGGTGGCAAATGCGCCCACGCTCGCGCCTTCTGTCGGCGTAAAGACGCCCAGGTAGATGCCGAGGATCATCACCAGAAAGACACCAAAGAAAGGGACCAGCCCTCCCAACGATGCCAGCTTGTCGGCCCAGCCAGTCGGCTCGCCCGCCACCGCCAGGCCAGGCTTTACGCGCATGACAACACTGACGGTGAGCGCGTAGAGGACCAGGCCTAGTAGCCCTGGAATCAGGCCCGCCATGAACATGTCGCCCACCGACTGTTCCGTCAGAATGGCGTAGATCAGCAGGGCAATGCTGGGAGGGATCATGATGCCCAAGGTGCCCCCAGCCGCTAGCGCGCCGGTGGCCAGTCCTCGGTGGTAGCCGTAGCGCTCCATCTCTGGCAAGGCCACACGGGTCATGGTACTGGCCGTTGCCAGGGATGAGCCGGAGATGGCCGAAAACACTCCGCAGGACCCCACTGCGGCGATGGCCAGGCCACCTTTCCAGCCGCCGCAGATGACCCGCGTCGACTGGAACAACTTACCGGCCATGCCAGAGTGCGCCGCCAATACACCCATCAGGATGAACATGGGGACCGCACTGAAGCTGTAATTGGACAGCACCTCCACCGGCACTGACTTGAGCATGGAGACAGCGGCGCCTGCATCGATGATGAGCGCGAAACCACCGACTCCCACCACCAGCATGGCCAGGGCCACCGGCACCCGCAGGATCATCAGCCCCAGCAGTACCGCCAAGCCCATCGCTCCGATCCATTCAGTCGCCATGGGAAACCTCACCTCCACGGCCAGTGATCATGGCCAGCATTCCCTCCAGCAGGCTGCGCAGGCCCATCACGGCACTCAAGACGGCCGCTGTCAGATAGATCGGCCCCAGCGGTAGGCGCAGGTCCTGAGTGACTTCGCCATACTCTGTCGCACTGTGGGCTGCGCCTACCAGCCCGCTGGCCAATACGGCGCCTAACAGTGCAAAGCCGAGCAGGTAGCCGCCATGCAGTCGCGCGGTAATTGACGTAGGCAGACGATGAGAAAATGCCTCCACCACCACCTGGCTTTTCTCGACGGCCGCCGCCATGGTCGCCAGCAGGGCAAACAGCATCAGGTAGCTGACCATCTCGACACTGCCGAAGACCTGAAGTGACAGGGCTCCGTCCGACAGGCGCTGTGCATAGCGTGTGACCACATCCGCCACGGTGATGGCCAGCATCAGTACCAGACAAATACCGCCAAGCCCACGGCACAGCAGCGCCAGCCAGTGGCTGGTACCAAGCATCAAACGCTGCATGATGTCACTCCACCGAGCCACAGCTGTCTCGTGCGGCAAGCGCCGCCTGATACACGTCCTGGGCCTGTGAGATGCCTCGCTCTTCCAACCCACTCAGATAGTCGTCGATGCCCTGCTCGAGGGGCGGCGCCCAAGCCGCATCCTCAAGAGGCGCGTCGATCACACGGATGGTGTGCCCCGCATCCACTGCCTCCTGATGGCCAACTTCATCAATGGCATGGAAGACCTGACCCGCATTCGTCGCCCACTTCATGCCGGAGTTGTCATCGATGACCGCCTGCTGTTCCGGCGTCAGTCGCTCATAGGCGCGCTGACTCATCGTGGCAACAAAAATCAGTGAATAGAACGGTACCTGGGTGTGGTACTCCACCAGCTCATTGATACGAAACCCCTTCATGCCCTCCCAGGGAAAGCTGAGGCCGTCCAGCACACCGCGCTGCATCGAGCTGTAGATGTCCGGGGCTGGCATCGCTACCGGACTGGCCCCCATATTTTCCAGGATATCCCCAGCCACCGCGGTGGGACGACGAATGCGCAGCCCAGCGAGGTCCTGGGGCGCTTGCACGTCGGTGTCGACAGTGTGGATGTACCCCGGCCCCGTGGTGAACATGAACAGTACGTGAGTGTCGTCGTACTCGCTCGCAATCTGGCCGTCGTCATAGAGCGTCTGCAAGATGCACGACCCTTGTACCGCAGTGTCGGAGACACCGGGAAGCTCCACTACCTGAGACAGAGGAAAGCGCCCAGCCGTGTACCCTTGGGCCGTCGCGCCGATATCGGCGATACCGTTGACCGTCGCCTCATAGATATCATCGGCCTTGGCGAGCGTGCCGGAAGGGAACAGCTGCACCTTCAGGTCTCCGCCAGAATCCTCCTCGACCGCCTTTGCCCACTGTTCGAAAATCTGCGTATTGATACCGGATGCCCCGGGCCAGAAGTGCGCCATGCGCAGTGTCGTCGCAGCCTGGGCCTGAGCACATGCCAAAGCGGTCAGCGACGCTGCCATTAAGCAGGCGAGCGGTGTCTTCATCGGGGTTCCTCCAGTCGTTGTCGTTATTGGCACTGCCTGACGTCAACAGGTGGCTCCCTGCACTGGCGTCAATGACGGCAATGTTCGCATAGAGAACATGCGTTCGTTATTTGTGTTGAAGAAGGTAAACCACCCGCAATGCGAACGAAAAGCGACTTTGGTATAGGACCCAGCGACTCCACGCTTCTCTCGACCTTTTCGACACTCGGTATCGCGGGCAGGAGGTATCCCACGCTGTCTCTCTCGGCAGCGATAGACGTCGATACATACATCAACACCGGCCGCCTACCCGGCGCCCAGGTCTTGAAATAAAAGCCCTGAACACAAGCACTGAAGCAAAAGTCCTGAAGTAGAAGCCCTGGAGCCAACATCCCTGAGAAAAAGCCCCTGAGCAAAAGTCCTTGGGCGAAAGTGGTACTTAGATGATGGCTTCACTAAAATTGTGTGCTGAAACGATACAGCCCTCCCCTCAAGGACGATCATGACTCCCCCTCGCCCGGGTATTGCCCTCCCCCTGATGTTGCTGCTGGCCTCACCCGCCGTGGCTGACACCGCTGTTCAGAGCACTGATCAAACCACGTCACAGAGCACTGCACCGCAGGCTGATCACACTGACGGATCCACGATGACCGTGACGGCCTCGCGTTTGTCACGCGAGCTGCTGACGACCCCCATGGCCATGTCAGTGGTCGATGAAGAGGAGATCCAGCGTGGACAGCAGCGCGTACGGATCGATGAGTCTCTGGTGCGGGTGCCCGGCGTGTTCATCCAGAACCGCGACAACTTTGCACAGGGCGCAAGGGTCTCCATTCGCGGTTTCGGCGCGCGCGCACCTTTTGGCGTGCGTGGCGTCACCATCCTGGTGGATGGCATCCCCTACACCCTGCCCGATGGTCAGGCGCAGCTGGATGCCATTGATCTGGATAGCGCAGAACGCATCGAAGTCATTCGTGGCCCTTCTGCCGTGCAGTACGGCAATGCGTCGGGGGGTGTCATTGCGGTGACTACCCGCGATGGCAAATCCGATGACAGTACCCGCATCCGCGTCGGAGTTGGCAGCGACGGCTACAACAAGCAGTCCGTGTCGACGGGCGGCACGCATGACGAGTGGGCCTATCACATCAATGCGTCGCGTCTTGAGCTGGCAGGCTACCGCGACCATAGCCGCGCTGAAAAGACCCTTCTCAACACCAAGGTTTCGCGGGAGCTGGACGATCAACGAAGGCTGACAGCGATCGTCAACCTGCTGGACAATCCGCGCGCCGAAGATCCCGGAGCCCTGACCGCGGAACAGGTGGATGCCGATCGCCGACAAGCGGGTCGCTTCACCGAGGAATATGACACCGGACAAGACGTGGATCAGCAGGTCCTCGGGCTGCTCTACCAGGACCTGGGGTTCGGTCCCGGTGAGCTGTATGTGAAAGGGTTCAGCACCTGGCGCGACTTCGAGCAACAGCTGCCCTATCCCGGTGCCAGCTTGATTGACTACCGTCGGCAGTACTTCGGCGGTAGCGCGGAGTACCATCAGCGCTTTCATGTTGGCGGCATGGCTCTGGACGGCATGGTCGGCGTTGATGCCGCGCGTCAGGAAGATGATCGACACCGGCAGGAGGTGGCCTTCAGCGGTGAGATTACCGGTGAGGTGGCGGATGAGACGCAGACTGCCGAAAGCCTGGGAATCTTTGCTCAGGGTGATCTTGCGCTCGACGAGCAATGGACCCTGTCGGCCGGTATTCGCCATGACCGCGTCGAGCTGGACATCGAGGACGATTTCACCAGCGATGGCGACCAGAGCGGTCAACGGACCTTTGAGGATACCAATGGCAGCCTCGGCATCAGCTATCGCTATCACCCGAATCACCAGCTGTATGCCAATACTTCGACGGCCTTCGAGACGCCTACCTTCTCTGAGTTTGCCAATCCAGCAGGTGGAGGCTTCAATCCAGACGTGGAGCCACAGCAGAGCTGGAGTCGCGAAGTGGGGGCGCGAGGCACCCTGACCAGTGGCCTGGACTACGACATCACCTTGTTCTCCATCGAGGTGAAAGATGAACTGGTGCCTTACGAGATCGAGGGAAGCGACCGCACCTTCTACAGCAATCTCGGCGATACCCGTCGCGAAGGCCTCGAGCTCGCCCTTGGCTGGGCGCCATCTGCTCACCTCGAGTTGTATACCGCGCTGACCCTCGCCCGCTACGAATTTGATAGCGCGGGAGGGGCAGGTCTGAAGGGCAACCGACTTCCAGGTCTGCCCGAGACCACCTGGGTCAACCAGCTGACCTGGTATGGCTCCAGCGACCGTGACACCAGCCCCTTTGCGACCCTGGAAACCCAGTATGTAGGAGACATGGTGGCGGACAACGCCAATACCGTCGACGTCGACAGCTACTGGCTAGCCAATCTAAGGGCTGGCAAGGGATGGCGTCTGGGCAGTGAGCAGACACTGTCGACGTATCTCGGCATCCGCAATCTGTTTGATGAAGATCACTATGCCAACGTCCGCATCAATGCCAGCAACGACCGCTACTTCGAGCCAGCACCTGACCGTGCTGTCTATGCCGGTGTAGAACTGGCGTTCTAACCCTCCCGCGCATCTTCTAAAATCATGCCGATCCGCTCGTTTCCCCTTGGGAAGCGAGCGAATCCTCATGCTCTATTGAGCCAGATCAAGTACATCAACATAGGCCACTGAGACGATGAGGTGATACGTCGTCACAAGAGGTCCAGCTTGCGCTGGTTCCACCGCCCATGCTGATCCGACGCTCCACAGAAGTGACCATGCGGCTATGGTCTGGCGGCACAACAAGAGAACTGCTCATTGCTCCCGAGGGCAGTGACTACGCACGACGCGACTTTCACATACGCCTGAGCACGGCGACGGTCGAAAGTGAAGAAAGCATGTTCACCCCCTTGATTGGCTACGAGCGCCACCTGATGGTATTGGAGGGGCAAGCACACCTGGTGCACCAAGGGCAGCGTAGCGACCGACTGAGCCGCTTCCAGACAAGCACGTTTGACGGCGCTTGGCAGACCCAGAGCTTCGGCCTCTATCGGGATTTCAATCTGATCCTTCGCTACGGCAATCGCGGGTACATCAGCCATCAACATCTATCACTACGGGAAACGCTTCACCTATCTCGCGAGGAAGCCTTGGTTCGCGCTATCTATCTGGAACGGGGGCGTCTCGAGCTGGTCAACGGTGACATCATCAACTGCCAGGACATGCTGATGGTAGAGCCAGGTGATCGATTATTCTTGCGCGCCCTGGAAAGCTCCGACCTGATCCTTGCGACCTTCACCGCATAGGCCTTGCATAGAACCTTGCATAGAGCCTTGTATAGACCTTCCCTGGATAGACCTTCCCGACATAGTCCTTCCTTCTCCGAGAAAACCTCAACATCGGGATTTCTCCTATCCTCCGAGCCCCGTCATCGACGTGTCATTGATGAAAAGGGCTTAGGCCGGACCACGCCGAGGGGGTTATCGGCGCAGCCCCAAAAATAAAGAGCGGGCCTCCCCATGTATGAGAAAAACCCCGACTATCTCTCGATAATCGGGGTTCTTCTGAATAAATGCCTGACGATGACGCTGTGGCTACAGCAACTCTTGCATGGGGGTGAGCCACCCTGGCGCTCTTTACAACGGCTGCAGCGAAGCTGCAAGGGGTGGCGAACGCCACGAGCCCGCCCTTGAGAAGGACCAGGCCGGTCCACGCCGAGAGGCGTATTCGGCGCGGCCCCACAAATAAAGAGCGGCTGAACGTATCAAGAGCCCATGCATGCGGCTTTTTAAATTAAGAAACCCCGACCATCTCTCGATAATCGGGGTTCTTCTGAATAAATGCCTGACGATGACGCTTAGATATCAATGTCTCTCGCATGGGGGTGAGCCACCCTGGCTTTTGCAGCGAAGCTGCAAGGGGTGGCGAACGCCACGAGCCTGCGAGTGGCCGGACCGCGCCGAGGCGGTTATCGGCGCGGCCCCACAAATAAAGAGCGGCTGAACGTATCAAGAGCCCATGCATGCGGCTTTTTAAATTAAGAAACCCCGACCATCTCTCGATAATCGGGGTTCTTCTGAATAAATGCCTGACGATGACGCTTAGATATCAATGTCTCTCGCATGGGGGTGAGC